>NZ_JBEZWO010000006.1:0-281356 GCF_040637515.1 Streptomyces sp. NPDC029041
GGACGGTCGCGTTGTCCGCCGTGGACATGTCCTGGACACCGAGCACCTTGCCGCTGTGGGCGTTGCGGAAGCGGAACCCGTTTCCGTCGGGCCCCGGAGACGACCGCCGTGCACCCCGCTCGGGTGCACGGCCACCGGCCGGGAGCCGTCCCTCCCGGCCGGAGCCAAGGGGGTGTTCAGGCCTCGGCGGCGATCTTCGCCAGCCGCCGGGCCTCGTCCCGCGTGGCGCGGGCGATGGCGTCCTCGTCGGCCGTCAGCAGCCGTCCGTCCTCCACGATCTGCCGGCCGTTCACGAAGGAGGCGGTGACCGGGGCGGCCGCGCCGAAGACCAGTGCGGTCACCGGGTCGGCGATGGAGGCGTGGGCGAGCGTGTCCAGCTTCCACAGCACGAGGTCGGCGAGCTTGCCGGGCTCCAGGGAGCCGGTCTCCGCGGCCCGGCCGAGGACCTGGGCGCCTCCGTACGTGCCCAGGCGCAGGGCCTGACGGGCGTTCAGGGCGGCCTCCTTGTGGCCGCCGAGGCGGTTGATGAGGAGGGCGTTGCGCAGTTCGGTGTGGAGTTCGCCGGACTCGTTGGAGGCGGTGCCGTCGACGCCGAGGCCGACGGGGACGCCGGCGGCGAGCATGTCGGGGACGCGGGCGATTCCGGCGGCGAGGCGGGCGTTGGAGGACGGGCAGTGCGCGACGCCGGTCCGGGACCGGGCGAAGGCGGCGATGTCGGAGTCGTTCATGTGGACGCAGTGCGCCATCCACACGTCCTCGCCGAGCCAGCCGGTGGACTCGAAGTAGTCGGTCGGTCCCATGCCGAACAGTTCGTGGCAGAACTTCTCCTCCTCCACGGTCTCCGAGCCGTGGGTGTGCAGCCGGACGCCGAGGCGGCGGGCCAGCTGGGCGCCGTCGCGGAGCAGTTCGGTGGAGACGGAGAAGGGCGAGCAGGGCGCGACGGCGACCTGGGTCATGGCGTCGAAGGAGGAGTCGTGGTGCTGCCGCACGGTCTCCTCGGTGGCCGCCAGCGCACCGTCGAGACTCTCCACGGCGAAGTCCGGGGGCAGGCCGCCGTCCTTCTCGCTGCGGTCCATGGAGCCGCGGGCGAGGGTGAAGCGGACGCCCATGTCGCGGGCGGCGCCGATGATCGCGCCGGAGAGGTCGCCGGAGCCCCGCGGGAAGACGTAGTGGTGGTCCATGGCGGTGGTGACGCCGCCGCGGGCCATCATCGCCAGGGAGCCCTGGGCGGCGGCGCGGACCATCGGCTCGTCGATGCGCGCCCAGGTGGGGTAGAGCGCGACGAGCCAGTCGAACAGGTTGTGGTCCGTGGCGAGGCCCCGGGTGATCCACTGGTAGAAGTGGTGGTGGGTGTTGATCAGGCCGGGGGTCACGAGGTGGCCGTCGGCGTCGATACGACGAACGACGTTCTCCAGGGCCTCGGGGGCCGCGCCCGCGCCGAGCGACTCGATGCGGTTGCCGGCGAGGACGACGTGCCCGCGGGCGTACTCCGTGTCGTGTTCGTCGACGGTCGCGATCGCGCAGTTCTCGATGACGGTGCGCCGCTCTGCTGCCATGGTTCGTCCCTTTTCACGAAGTGTGCTGAATTGGCGAGGGCACGGCAGGACCCTGGGAGTTTTGAGTGCCGTGGCCGGGAGGAGGGTTCCCCGGCCACGGGTGCCGAAAGGGTGAGCGTCAGAGGTTGGTGAGGTCCTCGGGGATCCTCGCCTCGCAGCCGTCCCTGAGGACCGTCGCCTCGATCAGGCCGTAGGGGCGGTCGGCGGCGTAGTACACAGCTCCGTCGGCGGTGTCGTTCTTCAGCCCGAACGGCTCCAGGTCGACCAGGAAGTGGTGCTTGTTCGGGAGGGAGAAGCGGACCTCGTCGATCTCGCTGCGGTGATCGATGATCCGCGCGCCCATCTGGTACAGCGTCTGCTGCAGCGAGAGGGAGTAGGTCTCGGCGAAGGCCTGGAGCAGGTGCTTCTTGACCTGCTCGTAGGACTTCTCCCAGTCGGGCATGCGCTGCTCGTCGTCGGTCCAGTTGAACCGCCAGCGGCCGGAGACCTCGGTGGCCAGGATGCGGTCGTAGGCCTCCTTCAGCGTCGTGTACTTGTCCTTGACGTACCCCCAGAACTCGGAGTTGGTCGAGTTCATCACGACCAGGTCCTTCAGGCCGGAGACGACCTCCCACGACGAGCCGTCGTAGGTGATCTGGGTCAGCCGGACCTCCTGGCCCGTGCGGACGAAGGAGTGCTTGGCCTCGTCGGCGCCGATGGACTGCGAGGCGGCGTCGGAGGCCTCGATCCGCTCCCAGGCGTATTCCTCGATGCGGATCCGGGCGCGGTGGATGGGCTGCTGGCTGGTGACGAAGTGCCGGGCGAGGTGAATGCCGAACTGCTCGGCCGACTCGATGCCGTGTTCCTTGGCGAACGCGTACACCGTGTTCTTGGTGGTGTCGGTCGGCAGGACGTTGGCGTTGGAACCGGAGTAGTGGACCTCGTCCATGTCGCCGGAGAGGGCGACGGAGACGTTGAGGTCCTTGATGTGGTGGGTGGCGCCGTCCCGCGTGATCTTGACGACTCGGTTCTCGGCCTTGCCGTACTGGTTCTGTCCCAGAATGGTGGGCATCTCTAGCTAGCTCCCTCGGTAAACGGAGTAGCCGAACGGGTTGAGCAGCAGCGGTACGTGGTAGTGCTCCCCGGGCGTCACGGCGAAGGTGATCGCCACCTCGGGGAAGAACACGGCACCGCTGTCCCGATTCGCGGGGGCGTCCTGCTGCGCATCGGCTTGCTTCTTCGCAGATTCTTCGAAGTACGGCTCCACCGCGAAGTCGAGCCGTACGTGGGTCGTTCCCTCCGGCAGAGCCGGCAGGTCCTTGCACCGCCCGTCCGCGTCGGTCACCGAGCCGCCGAGCGCCCGCCAGTCGGCTGCACGCCCCGAACGGGCGGACAGGTGGACGGCGACGCCTGCGGCGGGCCGGCCGACGCTGGTGTCCAGGATGTGCGTGGACACGGAGGCGGTGGTGCTGGTGCTCATGGGGTCAGGCTTCCTCTTCGACGAGTCGGGCGAGGCGGATGCGGTTGATCTTCCCCAGTTCGGTGCGGACGATCTCCCGCTCCCGGTCCGGTGTGTTGCCGATCCGTTCCCTGACCGCGTCGCGCATCTGCTCGCCGGTCCGGCCGGTCGCGCAGATGAGGAAGACGTGGCCGAACTTCTCCTGGTAGGCGAGGTTCAGCTCCAGCATCTCCGCCTTGAGCGCGTCGGAGGCGCCGGCCATGCCACGCTGTTCCCGGGCCGAGGTGGGGTCCCCGGGCCGGGGGCGGCCGATGGGCGGGTGGCCGGCCATCGCCTCGTCGAGGTCCGCGGCCGTCAGGTCGGCCATGGCGGCGTCGCTCGCGGCGTACAGGTCCTCGCAGGTGGCGTAGGGGCGGGCGGCCAGCAGGCGCTTCGCCCACGCCGTGGCGGCGCACACCTCGTGGAGGGCGGCGTGGGCCGCGTGCTCCTCGAGGGTGTTGAACCGGGTCAGGCCCGGCGGCGTGGAAGTGGACGTCACGGGAGCCTCCGTGGCCGGATTCGGCCTTCGTGCTGAACGGGCGTGCCGATAGCTAACGCCTTCCCGCGACAGCACGTCAACAGTTTGTTGAAAATTTCGGGGCGCGAAACCGGACCGATACGCCGGGCGCCGGTCAGGCCCCCTTCTCGCGGTTGAGGTAGTTGTAGACGGTGAAGCGGCTGACACCCAGTGCGCTCGCCACCGTCTCCACTCCGTGCCGTACGGAGAAGGCGCCGCGCGCCTCGAGTGTCCGCACCACCTCCTGCTTGGCCCTGCGGTCCAGATCCGCCAGCGGCATGCCCTTGCGGCGCTCCATGGCGGCCAGGATGTGATCGAGGGAGTCGGCGAGCTGCGGCAGCCGTACGGCGACGGCATCCCTGCCCTCCCAGGCCAGGACGACGTCGTCGGGGCCGGCCTCGTCGGGCGGGATCATCTCGCCGCCCATCGCGTCGACCAGGGGTTTCACGGCCGCGATGAACGGCTCGTCCCCGGCGCCACTCACGCGCCACCCTCCTCGACCACGTTGACCTGGAGCGAGACGCGGGTGGCGCCGGCCTCCAGGGTCTTGCGGAGCAGGGCGTCCACGGCGGTGAGCACCGCGTCGGCACCACCCTCCGCGGTGTTGCCGAACGGGCCCACGTCCACGGCGTCCAGCTCGGCGGCCTCCACGACCTCGCGGGCCACCACCGCGTGCGCGGGCGCCTCGTCCAGGTCGAACGGCTCGGTCGTGAACTCCACTCTCAGTCGCACGCGCTCAACCTAACGCGCGGGACGGACTTTCCGGCAGCCCCTCTTGACAGCCCTCGCACCCCACGGGCAGTCTTCCGTTAAGCAGAAACAAGATTCCACTATGCGGAAACTACGGAGCAGTGGCAAGCACTGCAGAGACAAGGAAGGGAGCGCCGCCCCGATGGGATTCGCAGACCAGCGCTTCAACGTCAACCTGTCGATCCTCTTCACGGAGCTCCCCCTCCTGGAGCGCCCCGCGGCCGCCGCGGCGGCGGGCTTCACCGCCGTCGAGCTGTGGTGGCCCTGGGTCGACTCACCCGTCCCCGAGCGGTCCGGGCTCCACGCCCTCAAACGCGCGATCGAGGACGCCGGCGTCCGGCTCACCGGCCTGAACTTCTACGCCGGGCAGCTCCCGGGCCCGGACCGCGGCGCCCTGTCGCTTCCCGGCGAGGAGTCGGAGCGGTTCCGCGCCAACATCGACGTGGCCGCCGACTTCGCCGCGTCCGTGGGCTGCACGGCGCTCAACGCCCTGTACGGCAACCGCGTCGAGGGCGTGGACCCGGCCGAGCAGGACGCGCTCGCGCTCGAGAATCTGGTCCTGGCGGCCCGGGCCGCCGACCGGATCGGCGCGATCCTGCTGATCGAGGCGCTGAACAAGCCCGAGTCGCCGCTGTACCCGCTGGTGTCCGCGCCCGCCGCCGTCGAGGTCGTCGACAAGGTCAACGAGGCGACGGGGCTGGACAACGCGCGCTTCCTCATGGACCTCTACCACCTGTCCATGAACGGCGAGGACCTGCCGGCGGTGATCGAGCGGTTCGCCCCGAAGACCGGGCACGTCCAGATCGCCGACAGCCCGGGCCGCGGCGCGCCCGGCACGGGCTCGCTGCCCCTCGAAGACCTCCTCGACCGGCTGAACAAGGCGGGTTACGACGGCTGGGTCGGCCTCGAGTACAAGCCGGGCGACCGCCCGAGCGCCGAGGCCTTCGGCTGGCTGTCCCGCTGACCCCGCATCCGAAAGGCACACCATCATGAGCACACTCCCCAAGGTCGCCTGGATCGGACTCGGCATCATGGGCTCCCCCATGTCCGAGAACCTGATCAAGGCGGGCTACCAGGTCACCGGCTACACGCTGGAGCAGGACAAGCTGGACCGTCTGGCCGCCGCCGGCGGCACCGCCGCCTCCTCGGTCGCCGAGGCCGTCGAGGACGCCGATGTCGTCATCACGATGGTCCCGGCGTCCCCGCAGGTGGAGGCCATCGCCCACGGCCCGGACGGCATCCTGGAGAACGCGCGGTCCGGCGCGCTGCTGATCGACATGTCCTCGATCACGCCCCAGACCTCGGTCGACCTGGCGAAGGCGGCGAAGGACAAGGGCATCCGTGTCCTGGACGCCCCGGTGTCCGGCGGCGAGGCCGGCGCGATCGAGGCCGTGCTGTCCATCATGGTGGGCGGCGAGCAAGCCGACTTCGACCAGGCGAAGCCGATCTTCGAGGCGCTCGGCAAGACCATCGTGCTGTGCGGTCCGCACGGCTCCGGCCAGACCGTGAAGGCCGCCAACCAGCTGATCGTCGCCGTGAACATCCAGGCGTGCGCCGAGGCCGTGGTCTTCCTGGAGAAGTCCGGCGTGGACCTGAAGGCCGCCCTGGACGTCCTGGGCGGCGGACTCGCCGGCTCGACCGTGCTGACCCGCAAGAAGGACAACTTCCTCGGCCGGGACTTCAAGCCGGGCTTCCGGATCGACCTGCACCACAAGGACATGGGCATCGTCACGGACGCCGCCCGCACCGTCGGCGCGGCCCTGCCGGTCGGCGCCGTGGTCGCCCAGCTGGTGGCGAGTCTGCGTGCGCAGGGCGACGGGGGCCTGGACCACTCGGCGCTGCTGAGGGCCGTGGAACGGCTCTCCGGCGCCCAGCTCTGACCCTGCGCAGACCCTCGTGACCCCGGAGGCCCTGATCCCCGGGCGGCGCCGCCGCTGACACCTGTCCTGTCGCGCCCGAAGCGGCGGCGCCGCCCGGAACCAGCCATGCCGACCACTCAACGAAACGAGATGCGCCAGGCCTGCAGGCCGAACTCCTACAACGGCCCCGCCGAGACCGGCCGCCCGCTCTCGGCGTGGTCGCGAACATCGCCGGCGGCCTGTCGAAGGTCACCCGCGACGACGTGACCGAGAAGAACCTCGCGCACCTCCGCGCCGCCGACCCCGAGTACGGGCGGCGCGTGGAGGAGGCGGTCCGCGCCCTGCGCGAGGACTGAACTCCCTGACCGTGACCGACCACCCGGGGAGACCCGGATGAGGGGTGGTCCCCCCCGGCACGGACACGGCCAGGGCGCGGACCGCGGCGGCGTGCGAGCCAGTGCGGTGGTGAAAGGCCCGGACCGGCTTCTCGACCTGAGGGAAGCCGGCCTCGGAGCCCGTCGCACCCGCCGCGGTCCCAGCACCACCCTTCCCCTGTCCCCCGGACCCCGTCCGGCGGCGCGAATGTCCTGTCGCGCCCAGCCTCGCGCCGCCGGACGGCCAAGCCCTCCCGGGGTGCGGACCGGTTCCGTTCGCAGCAGCCTGAAGGCATGGCATCTCCCACCGAGCAACCGCACGTCGTGGTCCACGCCCCCGCCCTGGACGGCTCCCGCCGCGTCACCCTGGGCGAGGAGCCGCTCGGCGTCGCCACCCACACCGACGACGTCGCCGAGATCCTGCGCCTCGCCGACCTGTACGTCACCGATGTCGCCGAGAGCGACCTCGTCGAGTGGCAGGGCGGCGGTCCGGACGACTGGCCGGGGCTGTCGGAGCACCACGAGCGCTGAGCGCGTCTGCCGCACCGTTCGTACAGTCCGTACGGCACCCTCACATCGAGCTCTGAACCCGGCCCCGGGGGCTGCGACCGCCCCCGGGGCCGGGCACATTCTCGTCATACGGGGGCCCGCCGGCACGGGGGCGGCGGGCCCGGTACGGGGGTGAAGCCATGGGCGACGGTACGGCGGTCCGGCTGGAGCCGCACGAGATCGCACTGCTGGGGGGAGGCCCGCGGGCCGCCGTCACCGTCGCCCTGGTGGAGCTGTACCTGCGGGGTCGGGTGGAGGCGGGCCCGCCCGGGACGGTCCGGGCGGGTGTCGCGGACGCCGCGGAGGCGGAACGGCAGCCCTCCGGTTCGGCGGCCGCGGTACACACCTGCCTGCGTGTGCCCGTCTCTCCCAAGGCCTTGGTGAAGGATCCGGAGATCCGCCTCGCGGTGACCCTCATGCGCATTCCGCTCGCGGAGGCGGGGCTGCTGCGTCACCCCCTGCCCGGGCCGACCCGCGCTGCCCGCCGCCACGTCCGCGGGCAGCGCCACGAGCACCCCCTGCCGACGAGCAGAACGGTCTGACCGACCCCGAACGGCTGCTGCTGGTCGCCCTGCACGGGGAGGCGGCCCTGCGGCTCCTGGTGCCGCGCTTCGCGCTGCGGGCGGGCCTGGTGCGCCGGGCGGAGGTGGGCGGCAGCAGCCTTCTCGAGGACCCGCCGCGCGGCAGGAACGGCGGGGGCGGGGGCTACCACTCATGCGGTGCCGGCGGGGGCTGCGGAGGCGGCGGAAGCTGACGCGTGCGTAGGGCACTTCGCGGGCAGGCGCCCGGACCTGACCAGCGGCGCGTGTGCGTGAGCGGTCTCGCCCGAGGACGCGACGCGTTGGGGGACATGCCGCAAGAGCGGCCCCCACGGACATGCCGGAGGGGCGGTCCGCCCCCCATGGACGGACCGCCCCTCTCCCCCCGCGTCAGACCTTGAGCGTCCTGATCGAGGTCGGCGCGTGGCCGGGCTCGGTGGCGATCTCCTCGAACTCCACGACGTTGCCGATGTCGTTGGTCGTCGACATGGAGATATTGGTGACGCGCTCCAGGATCGCCTCGACGACGACCGGGACCCGGTACTCCGCGGCCAGCTTCTTGGCCTGCTCGAAGGCGGCCCCCAGCTCGGCGGGGTCGGTGACGCGGATCGCCTTGCAGCCGAGGCCCTCGGCGACCTTGACATGGTCGACGCCGTAGACGCCGAGCTCCGGCGAGTTGAGGTTCTCGAACTCCAGGTTGACCTGGAAGTCGATCTCGAACGCCCGCTGCGCCTGGCGGATCAGGCCCAGGTAGGAGTTGTTCACCAGGACGTGGATGTACGGGATCCGGTGCTGTGCGCCGACGGCCAGTTCCTCCAGCATGAACTGGAAGTCGTAGTCGCCGGAGAGGGCGACGACCGAGGCGTCCGGGTCGGCCTTGGCCACGCCCAGCGCGGCCGGGATGGTCCAGCCGAGCGGGCCGGCCTGGCCGCAGTTGATCCAGTGGCGGGGCCGGTACACGTGCAGCATCTGCGCCCCGGCGATCTGTGAGAGGCCGATCGTGGAGACGTAGCGGGTCTCCGGCCCGAAGGCCTTGTTCATCTCCTCGTAGACGCGCTGCGGCTTGATCGGGATGTCGTCGAAGTGCGTACGGCGCTGGAGGGTCGCCTTGCGCTCCTGCGCCGCCCGGGCCCACGCGGACCGGTCGGGCAGGGTGCCGGCCTCCCTCAGCTCGCGGGCGACCTCGACGAACAGCTTCAGGGCGGCCCTCGCGTCGGAGGCGATGCCGTAGTCCGGGGCGAAGATCTTGCCGATCTGGGTGGGTTCGACGTCGACGTGGACGAAGGTCCGCCCGGCCGTGTAGACGTCGAGCCTGCCGGTGTGGCGGTTGGCCCAGCGGTTGCCGATGCCGAGGACGAAGTCGGACTCCAGGAACGTCGCGTTGCCGTAGCGGTGCGAGGTCTGCAGGCCCACCATGCCGGCGTTGAGTTCGTGGTCGTCGGGCAGCAGGCCCCAGCCCATCAGGGTCGGGACGACCGGGGTGCCGGTCAGCTCGGCGAATTCGACGAGGAGTTCGGCGGCGTCGGCGTTGATGATGCCGCCGCCCGCGACGATCAGGGGCCGCTCGGAGGCGTTCAGCATCCCGATCGCCTTCTCGATCTGGGCGCGGGTCGCGGCGGGCTTGTAGACGGGGAGCGGCTCGTAGGTCTCCGGGTCGAACTCGATCTCCGTCAGCTGCACGTCGATCGGCAGGTCGATGAGGACCGGGCCCGGGCGGCCGGAACGCATCAGGTGGAAGGCCTGCTGGAAGACGCCCGGGACCTGCGCGGCCTCCAGCACGGTGACGGCCATTTTGGTGACCGGCTTGGCGATGGAGGCGATGTCGACGGCCTGGAAGTCCTCCTTGTGGATCACGGCGGTCGGGGCCTGACCCGTGATGCACAGGATCGGGACGGAGTCACCGGTCGCGGAGTACAGGCCCGTGATCATGTCGGTGCCGGCCGGGCCGGAGGTGCCGATGCAGACGCCGATGTTCCCCGGGCGGGTGCGGGTGTAGCCCTCGGCCATGTGCGAGGCGCCCTCGACGTGGCGGGCGAGGGTGTGGGCGATGCCGCCCGAGGCCTTGAGCGCCGCGTAGAACGGGTTGATCGCCGCGCCGGGGACACCGAACGCGTCGGCGACGCCCTCGCGCTTGAGGATCTCAACTGCCGCGCGGGCAGCGGTCATTCGAGCCATCGAGTACTCCTGCTTCGGCTGTCGGATTCGCACTCCCGTCGCGCCCGCGGTGAGCTCTTCCGTATTGCGGAAATTGTTTTCTACGATCTGGAATGAATGTATGTGGGGCGGGCGAAGGGCGTCAAGAGACGGAAAGCGCCGGACAGGGCGGGGGCGGAGGGAGCACGATGGGCGCACTGCCCCGATACGAAACGGTTCTGGAGTGCCATGACCGAGACCGCCTCGGTGCGCTGCCCGGCCTGCCGCCGCGAGCACCGCTACACGACACCGGCGTACCCGTGCGTGTGCGGCGCGCCGGTCGCCCCGCGCCTGGTCCGGGACGGCACGGCGACGCCCGTCTCGCACCGGGTCTGGCAGGACGACTGGGTGACCGTGCGGTGCGGCTCCTGCGGGCGGCGCGGCGAGTGGCCCCGCCCGGAGGTGGGGTGTTCGTGCGGGATGACGCTGCGGGTGGCGGTCATGGAGGACGGGGAGAGCGCCGCCGCCCGGGGCGGTACAGCCGGTGTGGACGCCACCTCGGCCTCGGAGGCGGTGACGGTCCGGCGCGCCGCCCCGGCCGCCCGGCCCCCCTTCCTCTCCGTCACGATCCGGACCGCGCGGGACGCCGTCACGGCCACCGCCCTGTATCTGCGCTGGCTCGGCTACCGGGGTGTGCGCAGGGCCGACCAGCGCCCGCCCTCCGGCATCGGCCTCGCCGCCCGCGGTGTCGTCGCGCAGGTGGACCCGGTCGTACGCCCGGCGACCCTCAGGGACGTCGAATGCCTGTGGCTGACGGCCATGACGGAGTCCGTGGAGGCCGTCTACGTCTCCCTCGCCGGGTACGCGGACGACGCCCGGGCCCGCGCGGACGCCCTGGGCGTCGCCCTGTTCGTCCTCGGCCTCGACGGCACGCCGAGGCCGGTGAACGGCCCGGCCGACGTCCTGGCCACCTCCGCGACCGGGAACCGGGCCCCCTGACCCCGCCCGCGCCCCGCATACTCACCGCATGCGCATCCGTCCCGCGACCCCGGCCGAACTCCCCGCTCTGCAGGACATCGAACGGGCCGCCGGCGCCCCCTTCCGCGACCTCGGCATGCCGGAGATCGCCGATGACGAACCGCCCGCCGCGGACGTCCTGGAGCGCTACCGCCGGGCGGGCCGCTGCTGGGTCGCCGCCGACCAGCGCGACAGGCCGGTCGCCTACCTCCTGGCCGAACCCGTCGACGGCGCCCTGCACATCGAGCAGGTCTCGGTCCATCCGCGCGCCGCACGGCAGGGCATCGGCCGCGCTTTGCTGGTCCACGCCGCCGGCCGCGCCCGCGAGGAGGGCCTGACGGCCCTGACGCTGACCACCTTCACGGAGGTCCCGTGGAACGCCCCGTACTACGCCCGCCTGGGCTTCCGGCCCGTGGCCGAGGCGGACCTCACGCCCGGCCTCCGAGAGATCCGCGCGGCGGAGGCGGCACACGGCCTGGACCTGTGGCCACGGGTGTGCATGCGTGCGCCGCTGTGACCGGCGCGCCCCTCAGCCGTCGGCGAACCTCTCCCGCAGCTCCACCTTGCGGACCTTCCCGGACACCGTCATCGGGAAGGAGTCGAGGATCCGCACCCGGGCCGGGACCTTGTAGTGGGCCAACCGCCCCTCACAGAAGGCGCGGAGCTCCTCCAGCGTGGGCGGGTCGGCCGGGTCGCGGGCGATGACGCAGGCCAGGACCTCCTCGCCGTAGCGCTCGTGCGGGACGCCGACGACCTGGACGTCCTGGATCTTAGGATGGCCGTACAGGAACTCCTCGATCTCGCGCGGGTAGATGTTCTCGCCGCCCCGGATGATCATGTCCTTGATGCGGCCGACGATCTCGACGTAGCCGTCCTCGCGCATCACGGCGAGGTCGCCCGTGTGCATCCAGCGACCGGCGTCGACGGACGCGGCGGTCTTCTCCGGCTCGTTCCAGTAGCCGAGCATCACGCTGTAGCCGCGGGTGCACAACTCCCCTGCGGTGCCGCGCGGCCGGGTGACCCCCGTCGCCGGGTCGACGACCTTGACCTCGATGTGCGGCAGGACCCGGCCGACCGTGCCGGTGCGGTGCTCCAGGTCGTCGTCCCTGCGGGTCTGCAGCGACACCGGGGACGTCTCGGTCATGCCGTAGCAGATGGACACCTCCGCCATGTGCATCTCGGCGACCACCCGCTTCATCACCTCCACCGGGCACGGCGAGCCCGCCATGATGCCGGTGCGCAGGGAGGTCAGGTCATAGGAGGCGAAGCCGGGGAGGTTCAGCTCCGCGATGAACATGGTCGGGACGCCGTAGAGGGACGTGCAGCGTTCCCGCTGGACCGCCTCCAGGGTGGCCTTCGGGTCGAAGGACGGGGCGGGGATGACCATGCAGGCGCCGTGCGAGGTGGCGGCCAGGTTCCCCATGACCATGCCGAAACAGTGGTAGAAGGGGACAGGGATGCAGATTCTGTCCTGCTCGGTGTAGGCGAGCAACTCCCCCACGAAAAAGCCGTTGTTGAGGATGTTGTGGTGGGAGAGCGTCGCGCCCTTCGGGAAGCCCGTGGTACCCGACGTGTACTGGATGTTGATCGGGTCGTCGCAGGAGAGTTCGTCGTACGTCGCGTCGGGGACCGCCCGCCCGAGCAGCGCCTCCCAGCTCGGGTCGCCGAAGTAGACCACCTCGCGCAACTCCGGAATGCCGCCGCGGACTTGCTCGACCATCGCCCGGTAGTCGCTCGTCTTGTGGCTCAGGGAGGCGAACAGCATCGACACGCCCGCCTGCTTCAGGACGTACTCCACCTCGTGGGTGCGGTACGCCGGGTTGATGTTGACCATGATCGCGCCGATGCGGGCGGTGGCGTACTGGACGAGCACCCACTCGGGGCAGTTGACCGCCCAGATCCCCACCCGGTCGCCCTTGGCGACGCCCAAGGCGTGCAGGGCGGAGGCCAGTTCGCCGACCGCCGCACCGAACTCGGCGTACGTCCAGCGCCGGCCGGACGGCACGTCGACCAGTGCCTCGCGGCCCGGCCAGCGGGCCACCGCCCGGTCCAGGTCGGCCCCGATGGTGTCGCCGAGCAACGCCGTCCCGCTGGTGCCGTGGCTGTAGGAACTCACCGGAAGTCCTCCTCGCGGTACTCGGTCTCCGAGCCGGCCGCCGTGGCCTCACGCAGCTCGATCCGCCGGATCTTGCCGGAGACGGTCTTGGGCAGGTCGCCGAACTCCAGGCGCCGGATGCGCTTGTAGGGGGCCAGGACCTCGCGGGAGTGCTCGAACAGGACCTTGGCGGTGTCGGGGCCGGGCTGCCAGCCCTCGGCCAGCACGACGTACGCCTTGGGGACGGCCAGCCGCAGCTCGTCCGGCGCGGGGACGACCGCCGCCTCGGCGACCGCCTCGTGCTCCAGCAGCGCGCTCTCCAGCTCGAAGGGGCTGATCTTGTAGTCGGAGGCCTTGAAGACGTCGTCGCTGCGTCCGATGTACGTCAGATACCCCTCGGCGTCCCTGGAGGCGACGTCGCCCGTGCGGTAGTACCCGCCGGCCATCGCCTCGGCCGTACGGTCGGCGTCGCCGTGGTACCCGGTCATCAGGCCGACGGGGCGGCCGGACAGGTCGAGTGCGATCTCGCCCTCGGCGGCGCCCGGTGCGCCGGACACGGGGTCGAGGAGTTCGACGCGGTAGCCGGGGCTCGGCCGGCCCATCGAGCCGGTCTTGAGCGGCTGGCCGGGGCTGTTGGCGACCTGGACGGCCGTCTCGGTCTGGCCGAAGCCGTCCCGGATGGTGATGTCCCAGGCCCGGCGGACCTGCTCGATGACCTCCGGGTTGAGCGGCTCGCCGGCCGCGACGACCTCACGGGGCGGGGTGCGCAGCTGCGTCAGGTCGGCCTGGATGAGCATGCGCCACACGGTCGGCGGGGCGCAGAAGGTGGTGACGCCCGCCCGGTCCATCTCCGTCATGAGACGGACGGCGTCGAAACGCGTGTAGTTGTGCAGGAAGACCGTCGCCTCGGCGTTCCACGGGGCGAAGAGATTGGACCAGGCGTGCTTGGCCCAGCCGGGTGAGGAGATGTTCAGGTGCACGTCACCGGGTTTCAGGCCGATCCAGTACATGGTCGACAGATGGCCGATCGGGTACGACGTGTGGGTGTGCTCGACGAGCTTGGGCCGGGCTGTGGTGCCCGACGTGAAGTACAGCATCAACGGGTCGTCGGCCCGGGTCGGGCCGTCGGGGGCGAAGTCCGCGGAGGCGCCGTAGGCGTCGTCCAGCGGCAGCCAGCCGTCCGGCACCGCACCGGCGGCGCCCGCGGCGATGCGCGTGTAGTCGCCGGGGACCTCGGCGAACTTGCCGGTGTCCTCGGGGCGGGCGATGACGTGCCGGACCCGGCCGCGTCCGACGCGGTCGCGCAGGTCGGCGGGGCCGAGCAGGGGGGTGGCCGGAATGACCACCGCGCGCAGTTTCATCGCGGCGAGGGCGGTGATCCACAGTTCGGCCTGGTTGCCGAGCATGACGAGGATCCGGTCCTCGGCGCGCACGCCCCGCTCCCGCAGCCAGGTGGCGAACTGCGCCGACCGCACCGACATCTCCCCGAAGGACAGCCGGGTCTCCCGGCCGTCCTCCTCGACGAGGTGCAGGGCGGTGCGGGAATTGCCGTCGGCGATCTCGTCGAACCAGTCGAGCGCCCAGTTGAAGTACTCCGGACGGGGCCAGCGGAAGCCCTCGTAGGCGGTCGGGTAGTCCTCGCGGTGTTCGAGCAGGAAATCCCGCGCGTCGCGGAACAGCTCCGTCGCCGATGTCATCTGTCCTCCTGGGTGCCGGACCATTGCCGGGCGGCTCTGAGCCATCGTGTAATCCGTGATGCAGGTCTCACTACCCCCGAACGGGGGGTGCGCCCGCACAGGAGCCGTGACGAAGGGGCGGATCAGGTGACGACGGACGCGTCCGACGCGGTCGAGATACGCAACGCGCTGCTGCGTCTGCGGCGGGGCACCGGCCTTCCCGTCGCCTTCGGCGGCCTGCTGGAGGCCGGGCAGAGGATGCGCATCAGCGAACTGAGCGGCACGGCGACGCACGCCCTGCGGTCGCTGGTGGTGACGTCCGGCACCGGTCTCGGCGGCAAGACCCTGGCGCTGGCCCGGCCCTGCGTCGTGACGGAGTACTCGGCGTCGCGGCAGATCAGCCACGAGTACGACGCCCCGGTGGCAGTGGAGGGGCTGCGCTCGGTGCTGGCCGTGCCGGTGGTGGTGCGGCACCGGGTGCGCGGAGTGCTGTACGGGGCGCTGCGCACCTCCCTGCCGCTGGGCGGGCGGATGCTGGACGCGGCCGTGGAGGCGGCGCGGGACGTGGAGCGGGCCATGGCCGTCCGGGACGAGGCCCGCACGCTCGCCGCCGGGGCCGGAGCGGGCCCGGGATGGGAGCGGGTGCGGGAGGCGCACGCGGCCCTGCGGGCGCTGGCTCCGCGGATCGCGGACCCGGAGCTGCGCGCGGAGGTGCTCGGCGCGTGTGCGCTGCTCACGGACGAGTCCGCCGGGCCGCCCCGGGTCGGGCTCGCGCCGCGCGAGGTGGACGTGCTGGCGTGCGTGGCGGCGGGGGCGACGAACGCGGTCGCCGCGGAACGGCTGGGCGTGACGCCGGAGACGGTCAAGGGGTACCTGCGGTCGGCCATGCGGAAGCTGCGGGCCCGTACCCGCGGCGAGGCCGTGGTCGCCGCGCGCCGAGCGGGGTGGTTGCCGTAGGTTTGTGGTGTTTTCTGTGATGCCTGCACGAGTGCTGCGCCGAGGGGTCCCCGAGGAGCCACCGGCCCCGTCTTCCGGGGCATTCGGGAGTCCCGAGAATTCTCCCGCCCTCACGTGTTGTTATTTCCCTCACGAGGTCGTCCCTCCGAAATTCAAACAGCTGTTGCCTAATATTGGCCAGGACACGACACAGGGAGGGGAGCGGTGACCGTACGACGGGACTTCCAGGAGCCTCCCAGAAGCCGCCCCGACCAGGTCATCGGCCGGGAGGAGCTGTTCGCCTCGGCATGTGAACAGCTCGGCCGAGGGGGCAGTGTGCTGCTCCACGGTCCGGCCGGAATTGGAAAGTCGACCGTCCTGCGGGCGCTGGCCGCGGATTACGGCGGTGCGGACCGGACGGTGTTGCGCTGCTCGGCGACCGAGTCGGAATCCCACCTGCCCTTCCTGGCGCTGGCCGATCTGTTCGGACTGGTCCTGGACGACGTGTCCGGTGCCCTGCCCGGCGCCCAGCGCACCGCCCTGGAGTCGGCACTCACCGGCCGCGGCGAGTCCACGCTCCAGCGGGACGGGCTCGCGCTGCGCCTCGCGGTGCTGTCGGCGTTGCGCGCCCTGGCCGCGAAGGGCCCGGTGCTCGTGGTCGCCGACGATCTGCAGTGGCTGGACGCCGCGAGTGCGGAACTGCTCGGCTTCGCGGCCCGCCGGCTGGGCGACACGCCCGTGCAGATGCTGTGCGCGGTGCGGACAGAGGGCCAGGAGTACGACCGTCACCTGCCCGCGTCCCCGCCCGACACGCTCGCCGTCCGGCTGGGCCCGCTGAGCCGTACGCAGGTCTCCGCGCTGCTCGACCACCGCGGCTACACGCCCCTGTCCCGCTCCACGATCCGCGACATCCACCGCACCAGCGGCGGCAACCCGCTCTTCGCGCTGGAGCTGGGCCGCGCCCTGGCCGAGAGCCCGGCCCGGCCCCGGCCGGGTGAGCCGCTGCCCGTGCCCACCTCGCTGCGGGCCCTGGTGCTGAGCCGGCTGGAGATGTTGTCCGACGAGGCGCGCCGCACCCTCCTGGTCGCCAGCGCCGGTGCCCGTCCCACCCTGGCGCTGCTGCACGCGGCCGGGCGCGAGCACGCCGAGGCCGAGACGGCGCAGGCCGCGGCCCTGGGGCTGCTGGCCACCGACCCCGAGGCGCCGGCCCTGCGCTTCGCGCATCCGCTGATCTCGGCCGCCCTCTACGCGGAGGCCCCGGCACAGGAGCGGCGGGCCGTGCACGCCGCGCTGTCCACGGCGGCCTCCGACCCCATCGAGCGGGCCCGGCACCTGGCCCTGGCCACCACCGGCACCGACCCGGACGTCGCGGCCCGGCTCGCCGAGGCCGGTGCGCTGGCCCGGGACCGCGGGGCGCCCTCCGTGGCCGCCTCGCTCGGGCTGCTGGCCGCCCGGCACACCCCGGCGGACAGCACTCCCGGCCCCGACGAGCGGCGTCTGCTGGCCGCGGAGGACGCGATCACCGCCGGCGAGGCCGATCTCGCCCGGGACATCGCACGCGACGTACTGACGCGTGCCACCGTGCCCGCCGAGCGGGTGCGGGCGTGGATGGTGGTCATCGAGGCGGCCGGGCAGGCCCTGGGCGACGTCGACGCCGTCTTCCCGCAGGTCCTCGCCGACGCGGGCGACGACCCGCGCCTGCTCGCCCAGGTCTACTACCAGCTGGCCTGGCGGGGCCTGGTCGTCGAGGGCGACTTCGCGGAGGCCCGCAAGGAAGCCGCGCACGCGGCGGAGCTGGCCGCCCGGGGCGGGGACCGGCGCACCGAGCTGATGGCGCTGTCCTTCCAGGCCTCGACCGAGACCCTGATGGGCCACCCGGACGCCCCCGCGACCGTCAAGCGGGCCCTGAAGGAGCCCCAGGACCCCTACGTGGCCTGCCACCACAACGGCGCCGGGTCGGCCCGGTTCCGCTGGCTGATCATGAGCGACCAGCTGCCCGAGGCGCGGGCGACCATCACCGCGCTGCTGCGCGAGGTGCGCCGGCGGGGCATGGTCGAGAGCGAGGTGCACTTCCTGCGCTTCCTCGCCGACACGGAACTGCGCTCCGGGCACTGCGGCCGGGCCCTGGACCTGGCGCGCGAGAGTTTGCGGCTCGCCCGGGACTCCGGGATCGGCGAGGGCGCCTCGGCGATGCTCGCCTCCCTCGCGGAGGCCTCGGCCGGGGACGTGGACCGGGCGCTGGCCCTCGCCCGCGAGGCGGCGGACCACGCCGAGGTCGACGGCGACCAGATGTATCTCTCCCGGGCCCTGGCGGCCCTGGGTTACGCCCAGTTGGTGGCCGGCGACCCGGCCGCCACCGTCCGGTCGCTGCGCCGGGTGCGGGAGCTGGAGCAGGGGCTCGGCATCAACGACCCCGGGCGCGGGCGCTGGCACGGTGACCTCGCCGAGGCCCTGGTCCGCATCGGGGAGCCGGGCGAGGCCCAGGACGTCATCGACACGACCCGGGCGCACGCGCTGCGGCTGGGCCGGCAGAGCGTGCTGGCCGTCCTGGACCGGGCCGAGGCGCTGGTGCGGGCGGCACGCGGCGAACACGAGGCCGCCGTCGTCCGGTTGACGTCCGTGCAGGACCGCCTCTCCCGGCTCGGGTACGGGCTGGAGGAGGCCCGGGCGGCCTTCGCGCTGGCCCGCCTGCGCGCCCAGGCCGCCGCCTCGCCCCGCCCCGGGGCCAGGCCCCTGCCGGGGCCGGTGTCGTACGACGAGGCCGCGCGGCTGTTCCGGCGCTGCCGTGCGCTGCCCTGGCTGCGGCAGGTCGACGCCGCCGCCACGGCCGGACCCACGGCGGTGGAACCGGCCGCCGCAGCGCCGCCCGTCGCCCTGGACGCCCTGGAGGGGCTCGCCGCGATGGAGCGTCAGGTCGCCTCGCTGGTGATGGAGGGCGCGACCAACCGGGAGATCGCGGCGCGCCTGTTCATCAGCGTCAAGACCGTCGAGGCGACCCTGACCCGGGTCTACCGCAAGCTCGGGATCCGCTCCCGGGTGGACATCGTCCGGCTGGCGGCGGGCCGCCGCACGACCTGACCCGACCTGGGTTTACGGCGCCGGACCGAGGGTTATCCCTGCCCAACTCCCTTAGGGGCTTCCCTCATTGGGGGCGCTCCGCGCTGGGCTCTAGCTTTGGGGCGTGCCGCTCGCCGGGCACACGGAGATCCGAACAACGGTGTCAGGGTCCCCGTTCTCACCACCCGCGCGACCCCCCACCGGCAACTCCCCAAGGAGACCCCATGTTCGGGCTCAACGCTGCCAAGAAGGCCGCCGCCGCCGTCGCGGCGACCGCCGCCGCCGCCACGACCGCGCTGCTCGCCGCTCCCACGGCCGTCGCCGCGCCCCAGCCGATCGTCGGGGGCACCACGACCACGACGTCCGCGTACCCGTTCGTCATGCAGATCACGGACGCCTCGCAGAACCAGTTCTGCGGCGGCACGCTGGTCTCGCCCACGAAGGTCGTCACCGCCGCGCACTGCATGGTCGGCGAGACCACGAGCAGCGTGCGCGTCGTCGGTGGCCGCACCTACCTCAACGGCACCAACGGCACGGTCAGCAGAGTCAGCAAGATATGGATCCACCCGAGCTACACCACCGCCACCAAGGGTGAAGACGTGGCCGTGCTGACGCTGTCGACGGCGATGCCGTACACCACGGCGAAGTACGTCTCCGCCTCCCAGACGTCGGTGTACGCGGCCGGCACCACCGCGCGCATCCTCGGCTGGGGCACCACCGCCTCCAACGGCAGCAGCTCCAACCAGCTGCGCACCGCGACCGTACCGACCGTGTCCGACTCCAGCTGTGGGAGCTCCTACGGCTCCCAGTTCGTGCAGAGCGAGATGGTGTGCGCCGGATACACCTCCGGCGGCGTGGACACCTGCCAGGGCGACAGCGGCGGCCCCCTGCTCATCGGGGGCGTCCTGGCAGGCATCACTTCCTGGGGCGAGGGCTGCGCCCAGGCCGGTTACCCGGGTGTCTACACCCGACTGACCACCTTCTCCAACCTGGTCACGGCACAGGTCAACTCGTGACCTTCCACTAGCTCCTGAGTATCCCTCAGGTGATTGACCAGGGGGCGTTGCGGGCCTCCACGAGCGGCCCGCAACGCCCCCTATCCATGTCTTCCGCAGAGTCCGGGCGTCTCAGGTCCGGACGGCGCCGAAGCGGATGCCGTACGACGACTCCGGGTGCATGACCCGCAGCATCCGCTCCCCCTCGGTGGCGATCTCGTCCTGCTGCGTGCGGGTGAGGCGGTCGAAGGGCTCGATCACGAGCGTGTCCTCCGTCAGCCGCCACAGCCCCGCGAGGAAGCCGTCGACGAGGAGCGTGCAGTAGGCCATGTTGCCCTTCCACGAGCGGCCCCGGTACTCGGGCGGGATCACACGGCTGCGGTCGGCGTGCGAGAGCAGCAGGTTGTCGAACTCGGGGAGGAACCGCGGCGGCGCCGGGGTGTCCGGGTCGGGGCGGGGGGCGTCCGGGAGGTCGAAGAGTTCCGCGCCGCTGTCGTCCCGGAAGGTCGTCAGCTGCGGGCGGAGCCGTTCGAAGGCGTCGCGCAGGCGCGTCATGCCGGCCCAGGTCTGCATGTCCTTCACCGAGGCCGGGCCGAAGGCGGCGAGATAGCGCAGGACGACCTCGTCGGGTGTGGGCGCCGGCTGTGCGGGCCGGCCGAGCCAGTGTTCGGCGGTGGTGAGACTGACCTGTCCGCTGCGCCCCCACAGACCGCGCGGCGTCACCTGCACCAGCGGGAGACGGCAGCGGGCGGCGACGGCCAGGGCCTGCGGATCGGCGTCGGGCCACTCCTTCAGCAGGACCTCGCGCAGTTGCTTCATGGTGCGGGGCTCGGTCTCGACCAGGTCGCGGGCGAGCCCGGCCAGCCGGTCCAGGTCGACGCCGGCGAGTCCTTTGCGGAAGGTCACGAGCTCCCGGTCACGGGCGGGCTGCACCAGCGGCCGCAGGGTGAGGCAGTCGTCCGCGGTGTGGGTGTGGATCGTGGAGCGCATCGTGACGATCCGGACCGCCTCGCGGTCGGCCATCAGCCGGGACAACGCCTCGGGCGCGAACCCGTCGAGCCGGGCGGCGAGCGCGTAGTACGGCGGTTTGACGTTCTGCGCCTGGAGCCCGAGCAGGTGCTCGACGGCCGCCGCGACGGAGAGCCGGGCGGGGCGCAGGAGCAACTGCCGGTCGAGAGTCGCGCGGTTGAGGCTCCGCGCGTCGAGCAGGGGTGCCGTGCCGGTGACGCTCCGCTTGGTGTTCGTCATGTGAGGCACGGTAGCGGGACTTGCGGACAGGTTCTGGCCGCGACAATCCCTTCCGCCGGCGGCGGAGCCTGACGGCTGAGGCCGGCCCGTCCCACGGGACGGGCCGGCCTCGAGCGTCTACGGGGTCACGGTCACCCTGGGTGCCATGTCGGCGTTCGCGTTGGTGAGCTTTCCGGAGCCGGTGGCGCCTTCGGAGCTGACGAAGCGCAGCTCGTGGTTGGTGCCCGTGACGCCGACGGCGAGCAGGAGCGTGGACTGGTTGGCCGCGTAGGCGTTCTGGACGAAGGAGGTGATGTCGACGGTGATTCCGCGGCCGTCGATGGCGTTGCCCTGGTGGGTCCCGCCGCCCTCGGGGATGATGGTCGAACCGAGGGTGAAGGTGGCCGACCTCGCGACGGAGGAGTTCGTGGCGGTGAAGCTCGGCCGGTTCTGCCAGGTCATCGTGGTGACCGGGCAGGACGTGCCGCCGCCGGTGCAGACGGTGTCGCTGACGGGTTGCACGAGGAGCTGGTCGGTGTCGGTCGACGGGACCGACGAATAGCGGTGGCCGACGTAGGTGAGACGGAGTGTCGCCTGGCTCGGCGCCCTGGTGAGACCGGTGAGAGGGAACCGGATGTAGGAGAGCTTTCCGTCACCGGATCCGGTGGTGTACTGCTCGCCCATCAGGCCGACCCCGGTGTTGCGGGTGATGAGGGTCAGGTCCGACGAATTGTTCGAGGTCTGATCGCCGGTCCACGCGCCCACCCAGGTGTCGCCGTTGGTGAAGCTGCCGGTCTTGACGTTCTGGGTCTGTCCGTTCGCGTCCGTGTAGGTGTTGGTCAGCGTGCCGACGCCGCTCGTCGTCAACGGGAACTGGCTGGTGTACTGGACGAGCTGGCCCGCGACGCGGAGGTTGTTCAGCGTCGCGTTCGTCACTCCGGTGATCGTGTTGCTCGCGCTCTTCGAGAACCACACGTTGTCGAGGGTGACGGTGCCGATCGGGGCCTTGGTGTACGAGTACGTGGCGCCCGACCCGTCGGGGTTGGGGGCGTACCCCCAGTTCGCCTGCTGGTCGGCGGTGATGGTCTGGGTGGTCCCGTTGCCGCCGCCGACGCTGATCGCCGCGCCCGTGAACCGGGAGTTGTCGATCGAGCTGTTCTTCACCACGACGCTCTGGATACGCGGGTAGGTGTTGGAGTTGTTCATCACGGTGATGCCACCGACCTTGGCCGACACCGAGTTGAGGTTGTCGAACGTGTAGTTGGTGAGCCGGTACCCGTTCGCCTGGTATCCGAGTCGGATCGCGTTGCCGGCATTGACAGTCCAGTTCAGCGTGTTGCTGACCGAGATGTTCGCCGAGTCGGCGTTGTCCCACTCGTTGGCGTCGAACCCCAGGTCGTCGGCGACGGCGTCGTAGGCGCCCACCGCGTTGACGTAGCCCTGGACGTCGGCGGTGGAGGTGCCGAGCTTGAAGTTGTTCCACACACCGGGGGAAAGGGGGGTGAATCCGTTGCTGGGGTTGTAGTGGCCGGAGGCGAACGCGTCGTCGTTGCCGAGGGTGAAGACGCCGTTGGCGGTGATGTCCTGGCCGCTGGCGAAGTCCGTCCCGTCCACCCACGGCTGGGCGTACGGGGTGAGGGCCTTGATGTTGTTGAACGTCACGCTCTTGGCGGTGTGGGTCTCCCAGTTCCACTGCTTCGCGTTGCGCACGTAGGTGTCGTTGAACGTGATGTCCGACGAGTGCATGACCATGGCGCCGCCCTGGTGCTGGCTGCGGTAGGCGTCGTGCAGGTCACCGCTGCTCACGGCGTTGTAGTTCGCCACGCCGTTGCCGTCGAAGACGCCACGGCCGTCGATCTCGATGTCGCTCGAGCCGATGATGCCGATCGCCGGCTCGAACGCCTCCATGTACGCCTGGACGCGGTTCTTCAGCAGGGCCCCTTCGTCGGTGTAGATCTTCAGCTTGCCGCCCTTGAGCTTGCTGCCGTCCAGACCGTCGACCAGCAGACCGGACCACACGTACGTGCCGTTGGGGAAGTAGAGCGTGTTGAGCGCCGTGGGGTTGGCCTTGATGGTCGCGATGGCGGCCTGCAGGGCGTACGTGACGTCGTTGGCGGCCATCACCCGCACCTTCGGGTACCGCACGTTGACGCTGCTCGCGCTCACCAGGCTCCCGGCCGAGGTCTTCTGACCGGCGGGGATGGCGGTGCCGTTGACGGTCCGGCCGGCCATGGAACTGGTCGTCGCGCCGGGAGCCGTCTGAGCCGCGCTGTTCGGGTGCGCCGCGAGGTACTTCGCGGCGAACTGCTGGAAGTTGAGGACACCGGTCTGCAGGTTGACGCCGGAACCGTCCGGTGCGCTCGTGGTGTCCGGTCGCTGCGCCGGGTCCTCCAGCGGGTCGTTGACGACCGCCAGGTAGGGCTGACCCGCCGCGTTGGTCGAGTCGCCGTTGACCATCACGATCGCCTGGTTCAACCCGGCGGCGGCTGACATCTGGAACGTCAGGGTGTGCTTGTCCGTGCTCACCGAGACGCTGCCGGCCGGGTAGTGGCGCGCCGGGTAGACGTTCACCGTGTTGATCGTGGTGCTGGGCAGCGTGACCGTGATCGTCGGCGTGCGGGAGTCCGACGCGAAGCGCGCGATGTCGAAGTTGTGACCGCTCTGGTTGTACTGCACCGCCTGGACGGGCGTGCCCGCGACCTGCACCTGGTACTTGGCGGACGCCACGTCCGGAGACGTGGTCGTACCGCCTCCGACTCCCGTCGGCGCGTAGGTGTGGACGGTGGTGGCGGCTTGTGCGGGGACGACGCCGGTGAGCATCACGCTCGCCACCGTGACGGTGGCGCCGACGGCGGCCGCGATGATGCGGCGCACGCGCGAGCCGCGTGGCGCCGTGGAGGGAGTCGGGTCGGCATCGTCGCCGGCCGGTCGGAACATGCCTGTCTCCTCAGGACTAGACCTTTCCAGGTCTGTTCAGGTGCTCCGCGTCTGCTGGAGACGGCGCGGAGCATGCGCGATGCCGCGGCCGGGCTGCGGCCGTCGGCGCTGTCGCGACCGAGAGGACCACCACGACGCCTTGGGGGCGACGGCACCGAGTGACACGGAGTGGTGGTGCGCGCGGTGAGCCGTGGACGCTCTCTCATTGACCGATCCACGCGATCGGCGTGGCCGGGATGTTAATCCCGCATTTCCGGAGCCGTCAACGCTTCAACCGCTCTTCAGGGGCAAACCCGGGTGCGACGTGCACTGTTCTTGCCGCATGCCGGTAACCGCTGGATCACGACCTTTCGGCGAAGGCTTGCTCTGTTGCGCCCCCCGACCTACGCTGACGCCACTTACGTGGATCGATACATGTTCTGGGGGTGCGCCCGTGGTGACGATGGCGGAGGTGGCCGCCCGGGCGGGTGTCGCCAAGCAGACCGTCTCGAACGTGGTGTCCGGCAAGAAGGTGCGGCCGGAGACCCTGGCGAGGGTGAACACGGCGATCGCCGAGCTCGGCTACAAGCCGAACCTGGTCGCGCGCTCGCTGAGAACCGGCAGCACGTCGACGGTGGGGCTGTTCGTGCCCTCGGTGGCCAACCCGTTCTATTCGGAGGTGGTCGAAGAGGTCGAGAACGTGCTGGTCGGCCACGGATACAACCTGCTGCTGGCCACGACCCGCGACGATCCCGGCTACACCCGGATCCATCTGGAGAACCTCGCCGCGCGCTCGGTCGACGCACTGCTGGTGGCCGGGGACAAGGGCGTCGCGCAGCAACTGCCGATGCTCACCGAGGCCGCCTTCCCGGTCGCGCTGTTCGCCTGGGAGGGGGACCCCCCGACCACGCTGCCGGTGGTGTCCATCGACTACGAGCACGCCGGGTACCTGGCCGGGCGCCACCTGAGGGATCTCGGTCACCACAACGTCGCGGTGATCGCCGATCTCCCCTCGCACGCGCCGCGTGTGCGCGGGTTGCGCCGGGCGTTCGCCGACGACGGTCTGAGCATCGACGAGAGCAAGGTATTCGCCTGCACCAGAGACGACGCCGCCGGCGGGTTCGCCGCGGGCCGTGCCGCGCTGGAGGCGGACCCGGAGCTGACGGCGATCTTCGCCACTCACGACATCCTGGCCGTAGGTGCCGTCGAGGCGGTGGTCCGGTCCGGGCAGCGCGTCCCCGGCGACGTCAGCGTCGTCGGCTTCGACGACATCGCCCAGGTCGGACAGATCCAGCCGGCGCTGACCACGATCACCTTCCCGAAGCGGGAGATGGCCCAGCAGGCCGTCGAGCTGCTGCTGCGCGCCGTCGACTCCGGCCGGCCGCCGACCAACGTCATCTCGCTGCTGCGCCCGGCCCTGACCGTCCGCGACAGCAGCGCCCCGCCCCGGGCGGCCGGATAGCACCTGGCAACGCTCGGCCTTCACGTCACCCCCGAAGATCCCGCGGTGAGTCCTGCCCTGCCGGTTTCCCACGACCTCCGCGCCTTCGGCCTCCACGCTTCACGACAGAAAGCACCTCCACTGATGAAAGACCTCGGCCCGCACGCCTACGTCGAAGACCGGTCGCCGGGCACCGGACGGCTGCGGCCGCGCGCCGCGTTCGCTTCCGGCCTGCCCGCGATCGTGCTCGACGGCGACTGGAGATTCCGACTGGCGTCCGGACTGGACGACCTCACCGGGGACTTCGCCGCTCCTGACTTCGACGACACCGCCTGGGACCTGCTCGCCGTGCCCTCCTGCTGGCAGATGACGGGCCTGCCCGGCGAGCCGCGCTACGGTGCTCCGGCCTACACCAACATCCTGTACCCGTTCCCGGTCGACCCGCCGCGGGTGCCTCGGCAGAACCCGACCGGCGAGTACCGCCGCGGGTTCGACGTGCCGGACGGGTTCCCGGCGTCGACCGCGGTGCTCCGGTTCGAGGGCGTCGACTCCGCGTTCGCGGTGTGGCTCAACGGAATCCGGCTCGGCGACGGCAAGGGCAGTCGGCTGACCACCGAGTTCGACGTCTCCGCGGTTCTGCGGCCCGGCCGGAACGTACTCGCGGTCCGCGTGCACCAGTGGTCGTCCGGCAGCTACCTGGAAGACCAGGACATGTGGTGGCTGTCCGGGATCTTCCGGTCGGTGTCCGTGGCCGCCCGGGGTGTCGAGGACTTCTTCGTCCACACCGCCTACGACCACACGACGGGTCGGGGCACCCTGGCCGTCGACGTCACCGCCCCCACCCCGGTGTCCCTGTCGGTGCCCGAGCTCGGCATATCCTCCGCCGATCCGGCCGGTCCGCACGTGATCGACGGCATCGAGCCCTGGTCGGACGAGCAGCCGCGCCTGTACACGGGCGAACTGGTCTCCGAAGCCGGGGAGCGGATACCGCTGCGCATCGGCTTTCGCACCGTGGCCGTCGTGGACGGCGTCCTGACCGCGAACGGCAAGCCGATCTCCCTGCGGGGCGTCAACCGCCACGAATGGCATCCGCTGACCGGGCGGACCCTGACCGAGGACACCATGGTGAGCGACGTGCTGCTCATGAAGCAGCACAACATCAACGCGGTGCGCACCAGCCACTACCCGCCCGACCACCGCTTCCTGGACCTGTGCGACGAGCACGGCCTGTGGGTGTTCTGCGAGGGCGACCTCGAGACGCACGGCTTTGAACCCGGCGGCTGGCTGCGCAATCCCAGCGACGACCCCACATGGCGCGAGGCCTACCTGGACCGGGCCGCGCGGCTGGTGGAACGCGACAAGAACCACCCCTCGGTCATCGTCTGGTCACTGGGGAACGAGTCCGGCACCGGAGCCAACCTGGCCTCCGCGGCCGAGTGGATCCGGCAGCGCGACGACAGCCGCCTGATCCACTACGAGGGCGACTTCGCGAGCTGCGCGTACGTCGACCTGTACTCCCGCATGTACATCGGTGTGGACGAGCTGGCCGCCGTGGGACGCCGCCAGGAGGCACCGACGGCTGATCCGGCCGACGACGCGCACCGCCGCGCCCTGCCGGCCGTGCTGTGCGAATACGGACACGCCATGGGCACCGGCCCCGGCGGGCTGTCCGAGTACCAGCAGGTCATCGAGGCACATCCGCGCCTGGCCGGTGGATTCGTCTGGGAGTGGATCGACCACGGGATCGCCCGGCTCACCGGGCAGGCGGACACCGGACAGGAGGACACCGGACAGGAGGACACCGGACAGGAGGCCCTCCACTCGTTCTACGCCTACGGCGGGGACTTCGGCGAGGAGGTCCACGACGGCAATTTCGTGGCCGACGGGCTGCTCTTCCCCGACCGCACGCCGTCGCCGGGCCTGGCGGAGTACAAGAAGGTCATCGAACCGGTCCGGATCCACATCGACCCGGCCACGCGGCGGATCAGCGTGCACAACCTGCACCACGTCCGCGACAGCGGCTACCTGGACTTCCGATGGAGCGTCGAGGACGGCGGTGAGCCGGCGGGCTCCGGCGGCCTGAGCGTGCCCGCGACCGCTCCGGGCGCGACGACCACCGTCGCATGGCCCGCCGACCTCGCGACCGCGCTCGAAGCGGCGCGCGAGAACGACTCCGGCCACGAGGTGTGGCTGACCGTGACCGCGGTGCTCGCCGCCGACGAGACCTGGGCCGTGGCCGGCCACGAGATCGCCTGGGCGCAGGGGCCGGTCGGGGCACCGGCCGCCTCGCCCGCCCCCTTCACGCCGGCGCCTGCGGTCGCGCACGTCGACCACATCGCCCTGGGTCCAGCGCGGTTCGACGCCCGCAGCGGAGTGCTGACCCGGCTCGGCGACCTGGAGCTCGACGGTCCTAGGCTGGACATCTGGCGGGCCCCGATCGACAACGACCTGCTCAACGCCTTCGGCGAGCCGCAGGCCCCCGCCTGGTTCGCCGCCGGACTGCACCGGATGCGCCACGACGTCCTGGGTGTCGAGCCCGACGCGTCGGGGCTCACGGTCACCGCCCGGCTGGCCGCCGCCGGGTCCTCCTCCGGGCTCGGCGTGGTCTACCGCTGGACGGCCTGCGACACAGCGGACGCGGATCGGACCCGGCTCCGGCTGGAAGCAGTCGTCACCCCCTACGGCTCATGGCCGGTGCCGCTGCCCCGGCTGGGAGTCGCGATGTCGCTGCCCGGCACCGACGCCGACGTCGAGTGGTTCGGTCCCGGCCCCGGTGAGGCGTACCGCGACTCCCGTGCCGCGGCTCGCGTCGGCCGCCACCGGTCGACCGTCTCGGCGATGCAGATCCCGCAGGTCCGCCCGCAGGAGAACGGCAACCGCCACCAGGTCCGCCACGCCAGGATCACCGCGCCGGGCGGCACTCTGCTCATCACCGGCGACCCGGTCATCGACCTGACCGTCCGTCCCTGGAGTACCGAAGCCCTGGCCGCCGCGGCCCACCAGCACGACCTGGTCCGCGACGGCAGACTCCATCTGCACCTCGACCACGCGCACCACGGCCTGGGCAGCACTGCCTGCGGCCCGGGTCCGTCGGCACCGAGCGTCCTGGCCGCGGTCCCCACCGCGTTCGGCCTGGAGTTCGGCACCGGCCGGTAGGCAGGCCTGCACGCCCGCCCACCGGCCATCCAGTAAGTCCTCTCCCTGTCACAGAAGGTTTCCTCACATGGACAGCACCACCATACGCACCCGCAGAGTCCTGACGCTGGCCACCGCGGCGCTGCTCACGGCCGGCCTCAGCGCGTGCGGCGGCGCCGCGAGCACCCCCGGCGACGGCCCTGCCGACAGCGGGCCGGTGAGCATGGAGTTCTGGGGCTGGGCCCCCGGCTACGACAAGATCGTCGACCAGTGGAACGCCGCCCACCCGGACAGCAAGGTCACCTTCAAGAAGATCCCGTCGGGCGGCAAGGGCGGCTACACCCAGATCACCAACGCGATCACCGCCGGCAAGGGACCGTGCCTGGCCCAGATCGAGTACGGCACCCTCCCGTCGATGCTCGTGAAGAACACGGTCATGGACATCACGCAGTACGCGAAGGCCGACATGGCCAAGTACGTCCCGTCGGCCGTCTCGGCCTCCAGCGTCGGCGGCAAGATCTACGGCGTCCCGGTGGACGTCGGCCCGATGGTCCTCTTCTACCGCAAGGACCTGTTCGCCAAGTACGGCATCACCAAGCCGCCGGCGACCTGGGCCGCGTACAAGGCCGACGCCGAGAAGGTCGCAGCCGCCGACCCGAGCGTGAAGTTCGGCACCGCGCCCGGCGACGGCAACGATCTGGCGGCCTTCAGCCTGCAGACCGGCAAGTCCTGGTACTCGACCCACGGGGACAGCTGGACCGTCAGCATCGACAACCCCGGCACACGGAAGGTCGCCGCCTACTGGCAGGGCCTGAAGGACAAGGGTCTGGTGACGAAGACCGGCAACGCCTGGGACCCGCAGTTCAACAAGGCCGCCGAAGAGGGCAAGGTGCTGACGTTCGTCAACGCGGCCTGGGCCGCCGGCGGCCTGAAGTCCGACCTGAAGGACCAGTCCGGCAAGTGGGCGGTCGCCCCGATGCCGACCTGGAGCGCCGGCGACGGCAAGAGCGCCAGCAACGGCGGCTCGGCCACCTCGGTGATGACCGGCTGCAAGAGCCCCCGCGAAGCCGAGCGGTTCGCCGCGTTCCTGTCCTCCGACCCGAAGGCCGTGAGCACCGGCATCACCGTCGGCGGCCTGTACCCGGCGTCGAAGGCCGGGCAGAACGACCCCTCGCTCGCGGGGGGCGACCCTTACTTCGGCGGTCAGAAGGTCGGCGAGCTGTACAAGGCCTCAGCGGCGCAGGTGCCCACCACCTGGACCAACGGCCCGACCTACCAGCAGGTCCAGACCGACTTCACCACCGCCATCGGCCAGGGCACCCTGCCCGCTGCGGTCACCAAGGTCCAGGCCTCGACGGTCGCCGCGATCAAGCAGCTCGGGCTGTCGGTCACCGGCGGCTGAGCAAGCGGGACTTCAGCCGACCCCGAAGGGTTCCCGCGGCCGCCCGTACCCGGCGCCGCGGGCACCCGCTCCCCGACGACGCACCGCCCAGCGAGGTTTCTTCCATGAGCAGTCCCAGCAGCGCCCCGACCGCGTCACCGCCGCGGCCGGTACCCGCGGCCACCCCCCGGACTCCCCCTGCCGGTCGGCGTCGGCGCGGCACCGGACGCCGTACCGCGTTGACCGCGACGGGTTTCCTGGCGCCGTTCGCGGTGCTCTTCCTGACCATGATGATCGCGCCGATCTGCTACGCGGTCTACCAGAGCTTCTTCACCGTCCGCCGCACCGGGCTGTTCGGCGGCACGCAGTCCACACAGTTCGCGGGACTGTCCAACTACGCCGCCGCCTTCGGCGACCACGACTTCATCGCGTCGATCATCCGGGTCGTGCTGCTGGGCTGCGTCCAGGTCCCGGTCATGCTCGGCCTGGCCCTGCTGCTCGCGCTGCTGCTGGACTCCCGCTCGGCCCGGCTGCGCAAGACCTTCCGGCTCGCGTTCTTCCTGCCCTACGCGCTGCCCGGTGCGATCGCCGCGGTGATGTGGTCGTTCCTCCTGGCGAAGAGCCTGTCGCCGTTCACCGGACCGCTGTCCCACATCGGGATCACCACCGACTTCCTGTCGCCGTCATGGGTCCCGGTCTCGATCGGGAACATGATCACGTGGGGCTGGACCGGCTACAACATGCTGATCATCTACTCCGCGCTGCAGACGATCCCCGCCGAGGTGATGGAGGCCGCCGCGCTCGACGGCTGCACCGGATGGCGGCTGGCGTGGCAGGTGAAGATCCCGCTCGTGCGTCCCGCGCTGGTGCTGACCACGGTCTTCTCCATCATCGGGACGGCGCAGCTGTACACCGAGCCGGCGGTGCTGGTCGGTGCCCGCATCCCGGGCGTCTCACCGAAGTTCTCGCCGATCATGAACACGACTCTGGGCATGGACCTGGGCGACCAGAACCTGGCCGCCGCAGAGTCCGTCGTGCTCGCGCTGATCACCCTCGTGCTCTCGTTCGGATTCCTCAAGTACACCCAGCGCAAGGGAGCGATGGCATGAGCGTGATCCAGGCCGGCCGGCCGACCCGCACGGGCCGCCGCGGCCCCGACATCGCGAGCAAGGTCGCCGTCAACGGGGTGCTGGGCCTGATGGCCCTGTACACGCTGATCCCGCTGTGGTGGCTGTTCGTCTCCGCGACCAAGGGCTCGGGTTACCTCTACACCGGTACGCCGCTGTGGTTCTCCCATTTCGACCTGGTCGCCAACATCAAGACCGTGTTCAGCTTCGAGGGCGGGATCTTCTCCACCTGGCTCGCCAACAGCGCGCTGTACAGCCTCGTCGGCGCGACCGTCAGCACCCTGCTGTCCGCGATGGCCGGCTACGCGCTGTCCAAGTTCAGCTTCCGCGGCCGGGAGGGCGTGTTCAACGTCATCCTCGCCTCGGTTCTCGTCCCGGCGCCGATGTTCGCCCTGCCGTTGTTCCTGCTCATGGCCAAGCTCGACCTCACCAACTCGTACTGGTCGGTGCTGCTGCCCAGCTGCGTCAGCCCGTTCGGCGTCTACCTGTGCCGGATCTTCGCCGCGGCGTCCGTTCCGGGCGAACTGCTGGAGGCCGCACGACTCGACGGAGCGGGCGAGCAGCGCACCTTCTTCGGGATCGCCCTGCCGCTGATGGCCCCGGCGCTGGTGACCGTCTTCCTGTTCCAGTTCGTCGGTATCTGGAACAACTACCTGCTGCCCTCGCTCATGCTCAACTCCCCCTCACGACTGCCTGTGACGGTGGGCCTGGTGCAGTGGCGCTCGGAGTTCGCCAACGGCGTGCCGCCGCTGCTGCCGATCACCGGTGCGTTCCTGTCGCTGATCCCTCTGCTCGTCGCCTTCATCAGCCTCCAGCGCTTCTGGCGCAAGGGCCTGACCGCGGGCGCCGTCAAGTAGGTCTGAGCGGGTCCGTTACGCGCGCCGCGCCGCCGGGTACTCAGCAGTACGTTCCCGGCACCCGTACCACACGCTCCACTCGGGAGATCCGATGCTCCGACTTCCCCATCGAACGCAACGCACCGGATCCCATGAGTGACGGCACCGGAGGCACGGTGAAGGACATGGAACGAGGCGCGGACCCGAAGCGGTCGGCTCTGATCGTGATCGACATGATCAACACCTACGATCACGAGGACGCCGAGCTTCTCCTGCCGTCCGTCGAGCCGGTCGTGCCCGTCCTGACGGAGCTGCTCGGCCGGGCCCGCGAGGCGGACGCTCCCGTGATCTACGTGAACGACAACTTCGGCCGGTGGCGTTCGCACCACGGAGAGCTGCTGGACGCGGCGCTGTCCCAGCCGAACGCCCACCTGATCGAGCCCATCCGGCCCGACGACCGGTCGCTGTTCGTGATGAAGGCCCGCCACTCGGTCTTCTTCGAGACGCCCCTGTCCTACCTGCTGTGGAGCCTGGACGTCGGACACGTGGTGCTGACCGGCCAGGTCACCGAGCAGTGCGTCCTGTACTCCGCGCTGGACGCGCACATCCGTCACCTGGAGGTGACGGTGCCGAGGGACGCCGTCGCCTCCATCCACCCCCACTTGGCCTCCGCCGCCCTGGAGATGATGGAGCTCAACATGGGCGCCCGCATCATCACGGCGAAGGAGACCGAGTTCCCGCCCCGCAAGACCTGAGGGGCGGCCGCCTCGGAGTCAGCCGCAGCGGCGTCCGGTGTTGCCCAGCCGGGCCGGCCCGACCGGTCAGCGGTGCTCGGGGTTGTCCGCGCCCGGACGGCAGCCGGCGTCCCACTGCGAGCGCTGGTTGCCGTGGGCGGGGACGCCTCCGGCGCGCTTCAGCAGAGCCGCGATGTGCATCAGGTTCCAGGTCATGAAACTGGTGTTGCGGTTGGTGAAGTCGTTCTCCGGGCCGCCCGAGTCCGGGTCCAGGTACGACGGCCCCGGGCCGGCCGCGCCGATCCAGCCGGCGTCCGCCTGGGGCGGGATCGTGTAGCCGAGATGCTGGAGGCTGTAGAGCACGTTCATCGCACAGTGCTTGATGCCGTCCTCGTTGCCGGTGATGAGACAACCGCCGACCCGGCCGTAGTAGGCGTACTGCCCTTGGGAGTTGAGCAGCGAGGAGCAGGCGTAGAGGCGCTCGATGACCTGCTTGGTGACGGAGCTGTTGTCGCCCAGCCAGATCGGCCCGGCCAGGACCAGGATGTCCGCCGCCATGACCCTCTCGTACAGCGCCGGCCAGACGTCCGAGGCGAAGCCGTGCTCGGTCATGTCCGGGTAGACGCCGGGTGCGATGTCGTGGTCGACGGCACGGATCAGCTCCGTGGTCACTCCCGCCCCCTCCATGATCGACCGGCTCTTGTCGATCAGGCCCTGGGTGTGGCTGCGCTGCGGGGACGGTTTGAGGGTGCAGTTGATGTAGAGGGCGGTCAGGTCGTCGAAGCGGTGGGCCGCATCGGGTGCGGAGGATGCTGTCATGCGGGCAGAATCTCGCATCATGCCCCTTTTGCTGCGGTTCGGCGCACCCGTGCACGTCTTACGGAGTCATGACGTACGGCCGTGCTCAACGCGGTGCGGGACCGGTGAGCGCCTAGCGTGCCCGTATGCGCGTACTGGTCACCGGCGGTGCCGGATTCATCGGGTCCCACGTGGTCACCGCCCTGCGGGAGCGGGGGCACGAGGCGATCGTGTTCGACGTGCGGGAGGATCCCGCGGCCGACGTCCGGGACCCGGCGGCGGTGGGCCGCGCCCTGGCCGGTGTGGACGCCGTGTGCCACCAGGCCGCGAAGGTCGGGCTCGGCGACGGCGTCGCCGACGCGGCGGACTACGTCTCGCACAACGACCTGGGGACGGCCGTACTGCTCGCGGCCATGGCGGAGGCAGGAGTACGCACCCTCGTGCTCGCCGGGTCGATGGTCGTCTACGGGGAGGGACGGTACGTGTGCGCACGGCACGGGGTGGTCAGGCCCGGGCCGCGGACCGTCGCCGATCTCGGCGCGGGCCGGTTCGAGCCCGTGTGCCCCGCGTGCGGGCAGGACCTCTCCCCCGGCCTGGTCCACGAGGACGCCCCGGCCGACCCGCGGAACGTGTACGCGACGACCAAGCTCGCCCAGGAACACCTGGCCGCCGCCTGGGCCCGCTGCACCGGTGGGTCGGCGGTGTCGCTGCGCTACCACAACGTGTACGGGCCGGGCATGCCCCGGGACACTCCCTACGCCGGTGTCGCCTCCTTCTTCCGCTCGGCGCTCGCCAGGGGCGAGGCCCCCCGGGTCTTCGAGGACGGGCGGCAGCGCAGGGACTTCGTGCACGTGCGGGACGTGGCGGCGGCGAACGCCGTGGCACTGGAGGCCGGGGCCACGGCTCCCGGCGCGCTGACCGCCTACAACGCCGGCAGCGGCGACCCGCACACCGTGGGCGAGATGGCCCGGGCCCTGGCCGTCGCGCACGGCGGGCCCGAACCGGTCGTCACGGGTGAGTACCGGCTCGGGGACGTCCGGCACATCACCGCGGACTCCTCCCGGCTGCGGGCGGAGCTGGGATGGAAGCCCGAGGTCGGCTTCGAGGAGGGCGTGCGGGAGTTCGCACAGGCGGGGATGCGCGAGGGATAGGGACGGGCGGCTTCGGGCCGGGTCCAGGACGCGGCCGCGCGGGACCCGTGCGCGCGGCCGCGCGCAGGACCTGCAGCGGCCAGGCACGCCCGCGAGTCGAGCACCGGTGGCTGCGGCCGCGCGCAGGCCACGGCCACCGGCGCGGACGCCAGGACAGACCCGGCGGCTGCGGCCGCACGCAGGACATGACGGCCCGCGGGGACGAGCGAGAGACAGGTCGGGCGGCCCGGCCGCGCTCAGGACGCCGCCGCCGGGAGCACCACCTCGAAGCGGCACCCGCCGGGGATGTTGCGTACGCCGGTCCGGCCCTGGTGGGCTTCCACGATGCCGCGGACGATGGCGAGGCCCAGGCCCGCGCCCGCCGGGGGCGTCCGGGCGTGTGTGCCGCGCCAGCCGGTGTCGAAGACGCGCGGCAGGTCCTCCTCCGGGATACCGCCGCAGGCGTCCGTCACGGACAGGACGACGCCCTCGGGCGAACGCTCGGCGGCGATGGCGACCGTGCCGTCGGCCGGGGTCCGGCGGATCGCGTTGACCAGCAGGTTGCCCAGTACCCGGCTCATCTCCTTGCCGTCCACCTCGACCGGCACCGGCTCGATGCGGCCGCCCACCAGCCGCACGCCGTACTCGCGGGCGAGGGGGTCGACGCCGGCGAGTGCGTCGCCGACGAGGTCGTAGAGGGAGATCCGGGTGGGCGTCAGCGCCAGGGTCCCGGCGTGGATGCGGGAGAGCTCGAAGAGGTCGCCGACCATGTCGTTGAGACGTTCGACCTCGGTGCGCATCTGCCGGAGATAGCGGTTCGGGTCGGCGGCGACGCCGTCCTCCAGAGCCTCCGACATGGCACGCAGACCGGCCAGCGGAGTGCGCAGGTCGTGGGAGATCCAGGCGACGAGTTCGCGGCGGGAGGCCTCCAGGGCGCGTTCCCGTTCCCGGGACTCGGCCAGCCTGGCGCTGGTGGCCGCCAGCTCCCGGCTCAGCGCGGAGAGTTCGGCGGTGGCGGGCCCGTCGGGTGCGGCGAAGTCGCCGCCGTCCCCGAAGGAGCGTGCGGCCACGGCGAGTTCACGGCTGCGGGCGACCACCCACCGGCCCAGCAGCAGGGCCGTCGCCAGCGAGACGACCGCCGCCATGGCGACGACCGTGGTGACGACGGTGAGGTCGTGCGCCGACAGGAACATCGCCCAGGCGACGGCGAGGGTGCCGGCGAGCATCGCGACGACCCCGACCGCCGCCACCACGGCGAGGGAGACCGTCAGCGAACGGCGGCGGATCAGACGCAGTACGCCCGCTCCGGCCAGACCGGTGGCGGCGGCACCGGCGAAGGCGTACAGGGCGATCAGGAGGGTGTCGCTCACGGCCCGGCTTCCTCTCCCGTGGGGTCGAAGCGGTAGCCCACGCCCCACACGGTCTGGATCAGGCGGGGCCGGGCCGGATCGTCCTCGACCTTGCCGCGCAGTCGGCGGACGTGGACCGTGACGGTCGACAGGTCGCCGAAGTCCCACCCCCAGACCTCGCGCATCAGGTCCTCGCGGCCGAAGGCCCGCCCCGGGTGCCGCAGGAAGAAGGAGAGCAGATCGAACTCGCGCAGGGTGAGGGCGAGTTCGGTGCCGTTCTTGGTGGCCCGGCGAGCCGCCGGCTCCACGGTCAGGCCGGCCGCTCCCAGTCGGCTCCCGGTGCCGGCGGGGCGGCTGCGGCGCAGCACCGACTCGACGCGCAGGACGAGTTCGCGAGGGCTGAAGGGCTTGGTGACGTAGTCGTCGGCACCGACCTCCAGGCCCAGAATGCGGTCGTCCTCGTCGCCGCGGGCGGTGAGCATGATGACGGGCACGGGCCCGTCGCCGCGGATCCGCCGGCACACCTCCAGGCCGTCCATGCCCGGCAGCATCAGGTCGAGTACGACCAGGTCGGGGCGGTGCGCGGCGGCACGGGTGAGGGCGGCCGGGCCGTCGTCGGCCCGGTCGACGGTGTAACCGGCGCGGTCCAGGTACCCGGCGACAACCTCGGCGACGGTCGGATCGTCGTCCACGACCAGGACCCTGGGAGACCCGGCCCCGGGGCGGAGGGGCTCGTACGGCTGTTGCTGCATGTCTCCAGCCTTGCACCGCCCCGCCCTCGGCGGGGGTCCCGGAACCGCTCCGGCCTCCGACGTCCGCGTTTCGTAAGGACCGGTGGTCCGGTATGCCCGATTCGCGTTCGTAGGGTGAGACCGTGACGACGACACCTTCGGACGTCGACGTGGTGCTGCCCTGCCTGAACGAGGCCGAGGCCCTTCCCTGGGTGCTCGAACGGATTCCGCCGGGCTGGCGCGCACTCGTCGTCGACAACGGTTCCACGGACGGCTCGGCCGACATCGCCCGCGCGCGGGGCGCGACCGTGCTGCACGAGCCGCGGCGGGGCTTCGGCGCGGCCTGCCACACCGGGCTGACCGCCGCCACCGCCGAGGTGGTGTGCTTCTGCGACTGCGACGCCTCCCTCGACCCCGCTCTGCTGGTCCCGTTCGTGCGCGAAGTGCGCGCGGGCCGGGCCGACCTGGTGCTCGGACGGCGGCGTCCGCAGGGGCGGGGCGCCTGGCCGCCGCATGCCCGGGCCGGCAACCTCGCCCTGGCGCGGATGCTGCGCCGGCGCACCGGGCTGCGTCTGCGCGACCTCGGCCCCCTGCGCGCCGCCCGCCGTGAACCGCTGCTCGCCCTCGGCCTCACCGACCGGCGCAGCGGCTATCCCCTCCAGATGGTGGTCCGCGCCGCCGACGCGGGATGGCGGATCGAGGAGCACGACGTGCCGTATCTGCCGCGTACGGGTGCCTCGAAGGTGACCGGCACGTGGCGCGGTACGTGGCAGGCCGTCCGGGACATGAGCCGTGTGCTGGCCGAAACCCCGGCACACGAGACACCGGCCCACGACACCCCGGCACACGACACCCCGGCACACGACGCCCCGGCACACGAACGCTCGGCGCACGAAGGGGGAACCGCCCGTTGACCACGCTCCTCGTCATCGCCAAGGAGCCGCGGCCGGGCCGGGTGAAGACCCGGCTCACGCCACCGTTCACCCCCCAGCAGGCGGCCGCACTGGCCGAAGCGGCCCTCGCGGACACCCTGCACGCGGTGGCCGCCACGCCCGCCACCCGGCGCGTCCTCGTGCTCGACGGTGCCCCCGGCCCCTGGCTGCCGCCCGGCTTCGACGTCGTGGCGCAGTGCGCGGGCCGTCTGGACGAGCGGCTGGCGGCGGCCTTCGCGCGCTGCACCGGCCCGGCCCTGCTCATCGGCATGGACACCCCTCAGGTGACCCCGGAGCTGCTCACCGTGGACTTCACCGGCTGCGACGCCTGGTTCGGCCCGGCCGAGGACGGCGGCTTCTGGGCCCTGGGACTGGCGTGTCCGGACCCCGCTCTGCTGCGGGGCGTGCCCATGTCGACGCCCGAGACGGGTGCGGTGCAGCGGGGACGGCTGGTCGCGGCGGGCCTGCGGGTGCGCGACCTGCCGCCCCTGCGCGACGTCGACACCGCTCCCGACGCCCACGCTGTGGCCGCCCTGGCCCCACGGGGGCGCTTCGCGGCGCGGCTCGCACGGTGCACGGCGGCCGGGGCCCGGGCCGCCGGGCCTGGCTCACCGACGGCGGGTCCTCGGTGAGCGCCCCACCCGCCACCGCCCTGGCCTGGGCGGACGCCGGTCCCTATGACGCCGCGCTGCGGGCCGGCCGCGGCCCCCTGTTCCTGCGGCGTCCGGACGGCTGGCTGCTGCCGCTGGAGGTGGAACGCTGGTGCGCCCGGGCCGACTCGGTCGACCGGGACGTGCTGGACCGGTGCGAGGGTGCCGTGCTGGACGTGGGGTGCGGGCCCGGACGGCTGGTGGCGGAACTGGCCGCCCGGGGCCGGACCGCCCTGGGGATCGACGTGAGCGGGGCCGCGGTGGAGCACAGCGTCCGGCTCGGGGGCCGGGCGCTGCGGCGCTCCGTCTTCGCGCCCCTGCCCGGTGAAGGCCGCTGGGACACCGTGCTGCTCATGGACGGCAACATCGGCATCGGCGGCGACCCGTGCGCCCTGCTGCGGCGGGTCGCCGAGCTCCTGCGCCCCGGCGGTCTGCTGATCGCCGAGACCGCCCCGGCGGACGTCGACGAACGCGTGGACGTCCGCATCACCGACGCCCACGCCGCTTCGGGCGCCCCGTTCCCCTGGGCCAGGCTCGGCACCCGCGCGCTGCTCCGGTACGCGCGGGACTGGGAGCGGGCCGGTCAGTGGACGGCGGGCGGACGGCGTTTCGCCGCCCTGCGCAGTCGCAGCAGCCGCACCGCCAGCAGCAGCGCCGAACCACCGAAGAGAACGGCGGTGATCAGCAGCCAGCGCGGGAGGAACACCTCCGGCGGCAGGCCGGTGGCGGACCGGTAGCGCGCCTCCACCACGGAGCTGATCAGCGGGAACCACACGAGCAGCAGCAACCCGGAGAGGGCGGCCGGTACGCGCACGTACATCGCCCACTCCCGCCGGCGGATGCCGTCGAGCCCCCGCACCACCGCCCGGTCCGCCGCCGCGTACAGCGGCAGCAGGACCAGGTCGTGCAGCAGCGCGGCGCCCACGACCCACAGGGCCACGCCGAACCAGTCCCCGGCGAGCAGGCGCGCGCCCGCGTAGGCGGCCAGGGCGAACGAGCAGCAGAGCAACAGCAGTTGCAAGGGGCTGCCGATGGCGACGCGTCCTCGCATCACAGGTCTCCGAACGTCATCCGGGCCACCCACTTGGTGTTCAGCACACCGGGCGCGGCGGGCACGATGATCCGCGCCGGGTGGCCGTGGTCGGGGGACAGCTCCTCGCCGTTGACGTACAGGGCGAGCAGGGAACGCGGGTCGGCCACCTGGTTGGCGCGCAAGGCGGCCCTGCGGAAGGCGCCGTGCCGCTGGAGGGACTCGACGAACACGTCCGGCGGGTCGTCCTCGTACCCGACGAGGGCCGCGAGGTCGCGCAGCCGCACCCCGCGCCACCACTGGTCCGGCGTGGACCAGCCCTCCACGCACGCGATGGGCAGCGCCGAGCTGTGCAACGGGAGTCCGGCGAGCTGCGCCCGGCTGAGGCGGACCGTTCCGGTACGTCCCGTGACGACGAGCCGCCACGCGTCCCCGGCCGTTTCGGCCGGGTCGATCCCGGCGTAGGCGGCTGTCTTGTTGATCTGGAAGCCGTTCGGGCCGCTGCCGGGCTCGCCGCCGCCGTGCGGGGCGAGGAGGGCGGTGCGCCGCAGCGGGCCGCCGAAGTTCTGCCCCACGGTCGTGACGAACAGCAGCAGCGAGCCGCCCCCGACGAACCACAGGGCGCCCCGCCGGGAGACGGTCGGCTCGGCGGGGCGCGGGGAGACCAGGTCGTTGCTCTCCTCCCGCAGCCTGCGCAGGTTGCGCAGTGCCGTGGGTGTCTTCAGCACCGCGTGGGCCACGAAGGCGGCGAAGAACACCCAGGCGCCGTAGAAGTGCAGGGGGTAGAACGAGCCCGGGAAGACGTAATCGAGCTGGACGTTGAGGACACCGGTCACGAACTCGAAGAGCCCGCCGCCGACCAGGAGCAGCAACGAGATCCGCTCCAGGGCGTGCGCGAGCGAGCGGGCCGGCGGCAGCGCGAACAGCCTGGGAGCGACGGACCACAGCTTGGCCAGCAGGACGGGGATCAGGGTGAGGCCGAGGGTGACGTGGACGCCCTGGTTCAGCCGGTACAGCCAGTGCGGGTTCGTCGGCCAGGAGAAGAGGTAGAAGCCGAGGATCCCCTTGTCCGGGGTCTTGTCGTTGACGGACGACAGGTCCGGGTTGTAGGCGGCGTACGAGAGGAGCCCCGTCACGAACAGCACGGTGATGCCGGCCAGCAGGACCAGGCCCAGCACCGAGGTGAACCAGGGGCCCCGCAGGGGGCTGCGCCAGAAGCCGGGGGACGTGGGGAGCCGCGGATCGCGTGGATCGTCTCGCATGAGCCGACGGTAGGCCGCGCACCCCCCGCGAAAGGGTGCGCGACCCATGACGAAACGCTGACGTCGGGCCCGGTCGGCGGTCCGCGACCGGCCGCGCGGCCTAGCGTGCCGGTGTGATCCGCACCCCTCCCACCGCCCCGTCCCGAGGCCTGCGCCGCGACATGTACGCCGCCGGTGCCGCCGCGCTGCTCGTGGCGGCGGCCGTACTGGCTGGCCGTCGCATCGAGGACGCCGACCGGACGCTGTTCGTCGACTGGCCTCCGCTGCTGGCGTCCTGGGCCCCGCACACGGGCCCCGGCACCCCCGCCGCCGTCCTGATCGCCATCGGCACCGTGGCGTACGGCCCCGTCCTGGCGGCCCGTCTCCCCTGGCGTGCCCTGCTCCCGGCCGCCTGGGGCACGGCCATGGCGTGGATCCTCTGTCTCGCCCTGGTCGACGGGTGGCACCGGGGCATCGCCCGCCGGCTCACCACCCGCCACGAGTACCTGCGGGTCATCGACCGCTTCGACGACATCCCGGCAGCGCTGCGGGGCTTCACCGGGCACATCCTGCTCGACTCCCCCGACAACTGGCCCGCCCATGTCGCCGGGCACCCGCCCGCCGCCACGCTCACCTTCGTGCTGCTCGACCGGATCGGGCTGCGGGGCGGGGGCTGGGCCGGGATGTGGTGCATCACCGTCGGGGCGACCGCCTGCGTGGCCGTGCTGATCACGGTCCGCGCCCTGGCCGACGAGGCACTCGCCCGCCGGGCGGCCCCCTTCCTGGTACTGGCCCCGGCGGCCGTGTGGATGGGCACCTCGGCCGACGCGTACTTCGCGGCGGTGGCGGCCTGGGCCGTGGCACTGCTCGCGCTGGCGGTCACCCGGGGATCTCCGGGGTGGGCGGGCGCGTCCGGGCTGCTGCTCGGCGTGACCTGCTACCTGTCGTACGGCCTCACCCTCGTCGCGCTGACCGCGGCGGCCGTCCTGGTGCTCGGCCGCCGCGGGATCAGGGAGCGCCCGGTGCTGCCGGTGGCGCTGCTCGCCGGACTCGCCGTGGTGCCGACGCTGTTCACGCTCGCGGGTTTCGACTGGTGGGAGGCCTACCGCCTGCTGGTCACGCGCTACGGCCAGGGCGCGGGCGGCATCCGTCCCTATGGGTACTGGGTGTGGGCCAACCTGGCCTGTGCGGTGCTCGTCACGGGTCCGGCGACGGCGGCGGGGCTGCGGCGGACGGGGGCGGCCCTGGTCCGGCACCGCACCGGGCCCCGGGCCGAGGTGCGCCTGGCGTTCCTCGTGTGCGCCGCGCTGGCCGCCCTGCTCGTCGCGGACCTGTCCGGCATGAGCAAGGCGGAGACGGAACGCATCTGGCTCCCTTTCGCCCTGTGGCTGCTCGCGGCCTGCGCGTTCCTCGACCGCCCGCGCCTCTGGCTCGCCGCGCAGGCGCTGCTCGCACTGCTGCTGAACCATCTGCTGTTCACCGGGTGGTGAACGCCTCCGGCAGGAGGACGCGTCGTCGGGATCAAGCGGCGGGGCCCGCTTCGAGCACCTCGTCGGAGTCGTCGTCCGGCACGGGGCGCAGGCAGGCAGTGATCTCCTTGCCGTCGCCCAGGAACACGACGGTCACCTCACTGCTGACCGTGTGCACCACGTGCATCCCGTGACCGCCGAAGCGCCGCCCGTCGCGCCTCATGACCACCGGCTGCTCGGAGGAGGTGTCCCACACGGTGATGGCCAGTCCGTCGCCGGACAGCCGGAGACTCATCCCGCAGGGGCCGGGTGCGTGCCGGATCGCGTTGGTGACCAGTTCGCTGACGACCAGTTCGGCATCGATCGCCAGCGGGGCCGGCACGGGTGTGCGGCCGGTACACGGTATGTGCGACAAAAACGCGTGCAGCGCCCGGCGTGCCTCGACGGCACACGCTGCGCCTTCGGCCCAGGCCACGCCGTAGCGCAGGATGGCCCGCTCCTCCGTGCCCGGCTCATCTTCCGCCTGCTTCATAAGCGGGATGACCATGTGGGGCTCTTTCGTTGTTGTTCGTGTTGCCAGGTGTCCTTCCGGTCGTTCATCTACCCAGGGGCTCCGTGCGCACACTGCCGCCCGCCCGCCCGCATGTGTGCTCTGCGCCGCATGGCCGGGCATGCACGGCCGGCACGGTGACGATTCGGCCCCCGGCAGCGGATCCGTCGCTACCATGGGCGGCGGTCTCCGGCCCTCTTGGGCAGGTCGCACGGGCGGGGAGAGCGAGGTCACAGCCACAGCGAGGGCAAGGTCACAGCCGTTCCCTCTGCTGCTCGTTCGTTAACGTGGCCTAACATCCGAGCATGACGGTCCTGCCTGACGACGGGCTTGAGCTGGCCGGCGAGTTCCCTGACGTGCCCCATGAGCAGTGGCAGCGCCTTGTGGCGGGTGTGCTGCGCAAATCGGGCAAGGACGTCGAGGGCGCCGAGGCCGAGGAAGCCCTGTCCACCGCGTTGGAGGACGGGTTGCGCACCCGCCCTCTCTACACCGCCCACGACGCCGCGCCCGAGCCGGGATTCCCCGGTTTCGCCCCCTTTGTGCGCGGCGGCCGCCCCGAGGGGAACACGGTCGGCGGCTGGGACGTACGGCAACGGCACACGGTGGCCGACCGTGACGCGGTGCTCGGGGACCTGGAGAACGGCGTCACCTCGCTCTGGCTGACGGTCGGAGAAGGCGGCATCGCGCTGCCGGACCTCGGCCGGGTCCTCGACGGCGTGTACCTCGATCTGGCGCCCGTCGTCCTGGACGCGGGGCGCGACACCGAGTCCGCCGCGCGGGAGTTGCTGCGCCTGTACGAGGAGCGGGGAGTCGCCCGGGACGCCGCGCGCGGCAATCTGGGCGCGGATCCGCTCGGGCACGAGGCCCGTACCGGTCAGCGATGCGACACCGCACCGGCGGCGGAGCTCGCGCGGCTGTGCGCCGGGCAGTCCCCGGGGCTGCGTGCGCTGACCGTGGACGCGCTGCCGTATCACGAGGCCGGTGGTTCGGCCGCCCAGGAGCTGGGCTGCTCGCTGGCCACCGGGGTGGCGTATCTGCGGGAGCTGACCGGAGCCGGCCTGGACGTCGAACGGGCCTGCGCCCAGCTGGAGTTCCGCTACGCGGCGACCGCGGACCAGTTCCTGACCATCGCCAAGCTGCGGGCCGCGCGCCGGCTGTGGGCCCGGGTGGCCGAGGCCTGCGGGGCGCCGCGCGCGGGGGCGCAGCTCCAGCACGTCGTGACGTCGCCGGTGATGATGACGCGCCGCGACCCGTGGGTGAACATGCTGCGCGCCACGATCGCCACGCTGGCCGCCGGTGCCGGCGGGGCCGACGCGGTCACCGTGCTCCCCTTCGACCACGCCCTCGGCCTGCCGGACGCGTTCGCGCGCCGGATCGCCCGCAACACCTCGACCATCCTCATCGAGGAATCGCACCTGGCCCGGGTGACCGACCCGGCGGGCGGCTCCTGGTACGTGGAGCGGCTCACCGACGAACTCGCCCACGCGGGCTGGGAGTTCTTCCGGCGGATCGAGCGGCTCGGCGGTCTGGCGGCCGCCCTGCGGTCGGGAGACCTGGAGGGGGATCTCGCCGAGACCTGGCAGGCCCGCACCGGCCGGCTGGCCAAGCGGCGCGAACCCATCACCGGTGTCAGCGAGTTCCCGTTCCTGGCGGAGAAGCCGGTCGTCCGCGCGGACGCTCCCGAGCCGCGCTCCGGCGGGCTGCCGCGCGTGCGCCGTGACGAGGCGTACGAGGCGCTGCGCGCCCGCTCCGACGCCCATCTCGCCGCGACCGGGTCCCGGCCGCGGATCTTCCTCGCCGCGCTGGGCCCGGCCGCCGCCCACACCGCGCGCCTCACCTTCGCCTCGAACCTCTTCCAGGCCGGCGGCATCGAGCCGGTCACGGAGGGCACCTTCGAGGAGAGCGGGGCGGCGGAGGCCGTGCTGTGCTCCAGCGACGCGCTGTACGCGGAGCAGGCCGAGGCCACCGTGCAGGAGCTGAAGGCCGCCGGTGCACGGCATGTGTTCCTCGCGGGCCGCCCCGGGGAGTACGCCGGGGTCGACGCGTACGTGTTCGCGGGCTGCGACGCCGTCGCCGTGCTGTCCGCCACCCTCGATCGCATGGGAGTTGCGTCCTGATGACCATCCCCGACTTCTCCGGGATCGAGCTGGGCACTCCGGCCCCCGACGGCGGCGCCGACGAGTGGCGTACGGCGGTCAAGAACGCCTCCGGCGGGGACGACCTGCTCTGGGAGACCCCGGAGGGCATCGCCGTCAAGCCGCTCTACACCGGCCGTGACCTGGAGGGCCTGGACTTCCTCGACACACGGCCGGGAGCGGCGCCGTACCTGCGGGGCCCGTACCCGACGATGTACGTCAACCAGCCCTGGACGATCCGCCAGTACGCCGGTTTCTCGACGGCCGAGGAGTCCAACGCCTTCTACCGGCGCAACCTCGCGGCCGGGCAGAAGGGCCTGTCGGTCGCCTTCGACCTGCCCACGCACCGGGGTTACGACAGCGACCACCCGCGGGTGACCGGTGACGTCGGCATGGCGGGCGTGGCGATCGACTCGATCTACGACATGCGGCAGTTGTTCGACGGCATCCCGCTGGACAGGATGACCGTGTCGATGACGATGAACGGCGCCGTGCTGCCGGTGCTGGCGCTGTACATCGTCGCCGCGGAGGAGCAGGGCGTCCCGCCCGAGAAGCTGGCCGGAACCATTCAGAACGACATTCTGAAGGAGTTCATGGTCCGCAACACCTACATCTATCCGCCGAAGCCGTCGATGCGGATCATCTCCGACATCTTCGCGTACACCTCGCAGCGGATGCCGCGCTACAACTCCATCTCCATCTCCGGCTACCACATCCAGGAGGCGGGTGCGACGGCCGACCTGGAGCTGGCGTACACGCTCGCGGACGGCGTGGAGTACATCCGCGCGGGGCGCGAAGCCGGGCTGGACGTGGACGCGTTCGCGCCGCGGCTGTCGTTCTTCTGGGCGATCGGCATGAACTTCTTCATGGAGGTCGCCAAGCTGCGGGCGGCGCGCCTGCTGTGGGCGAAGCTGGTGAAGCAGTTCGACCCGCAGAACGCCAAGTCGCTGTCGCTGCGCACCCATTCGCAGACCTCGGGCTGGTCGCTGACCGCGCAGGACGTGTTCAACAACGTCACGCGCACCTGCGTCGAGGCGATGGCGGCGACCCAGGGCCACACGCAGTCGCTGCACACCAACGCCCTGGACGAGGCGCTCGCGCTGCCCACCGACTTCTCGGCGCGCATCGCCCGCAACACCCAGCTGCTGCTCCAGCAGGAGTCCGGCACCACCCGCGTGATCGACCCGTGGGGCGGCAGCGCGTACGTGGAGAAGCTGACGTACGACCTGGCCCGGCGCGCCTGGCAGCACATCGAGGAGGTCGAGGCCGCGGGCGGTATGGCCAAGGCCATCGACGCGGGCATCCCGAAGCTGCGCATCGAGGAGGCGGCCGCCCGTACGCAGGCCCGGATCGACTCGGGCCGCCAGCCGGTCATCGGCGTCAACAAGTACCGGGTGGAGTCCGACGAGCAGATCGAGGTCCTGAAGGTCGACAACTCCTCCGTGCGCGCCCAGCAGATCGAGAAGCTGCGGCGGCTGCGCGCGGAGCGCGACGAGCGGGCCTGCCAGGACGCCCTGGACGCGCTGACCCGGGCGGCCGGCGGCGAGGGCAACCTGCTGGAGCTGGCCGTGCACGCGGCCCGCGCGAAGGCCACCGTCGGGGAGATCTCCGACGCCCTGGAGAAGGTGTACGGCCGGCACGCGGGGCAGATCCGTACGATCTCCGGCGTGTACCGCAACGAAACCGGAGAGTCCCCGAGCGTGGACCGCACCCGCACGCTGGTGTCCGCCTTCGAGGAGGCCGAGGGCCGCCGCCCGCGCATCCTGGTCGCGAAGATGGGCCAGGACGGCCACGACCGCGGCCAGAAGGTGATCGCCACCGCCTTCGCCGACCTCGGCTTCGACGTGGACGTCGGCCCGCTGTTCCAGACGCCGGCCGAGGTGGCCCGGCAGGCCGTCGAGGCGGACGTGCACATCGTCGGCGTCTCGTCGCTGGCGGCCGGTCACCTCACGCTCGTCCCGGCGCTGCGCGAGGCGCTGGCCGAGGAGGGGCGCGAGGACATCATGGTCGTGGTCGGCGGTGTGATCCCGCCGCAGGACGTGCCGACGCTGCTGGAGATGGGCGCGGCGGCCGTCTTCCCGCCCGGGACGGTGATCCCGGACGCGGCGTACGACCTGGTGCGGCGGCTGTCGGACGGCCTCGGGCACGAGCTGTGATCGATGTCGACGCGTATGTGAAGGGTGTGCTCGACGGGAAGCGGGCGATCATCGCCCGCGCGATCACGCTCGTCGAGTCGACCCGGCCGCAACACCGGGCACTGGCCCAGGAGTTGCTGACCGCGCTGCTGCCGCACAGCGGCCGGGCCCGGCGGATCGGGGTCAGCGGGGTGCCCGGCGTGGGCAAGTCGACGTTCATCGACGCGTTCGGCACGCTGCTGACCTCGCTCGGGCACCGGGTCGCGGTGCTGGCCGTCGACCCGTCCTCCAGCCGTACGGGCGGCTCGATCCTGGGCGACAAGACCCGGATGGAGCGCCTGGCCGTGGACCCGGCGGCGTTCGTGCGCCCCTCCCCCACGGCCGGCACGCTGGGCGGGGTCGCCAAGGCCACCCGTGAGTCGATCGTGGTGATGGAGGCGGCCGGCTACGACGTGATCCTGGTGGAGACGGTCGGCGTCGGCCAGTCCGAGACCGCCGTCGCGAACATGGTCGACACGTTCCTGCTGCTCACCCTCGCCCGCACCGGCGACCAGCTCCAGGGCATCAAGAAGGGCGTGCTGGAGCTGGCCGACGTGATCGCCGTCAACAAGGCGGACGGGCCGCACGAGCGCGACGCCCGGGCCGCCGCGCGGGAACTGGCGGGCGCCCTGCGGCTGATGCACGGCAAGGACGCCTTCTGGACGCCGCCGGTGCTGCACTGCAGCGCCCGTGAGTCGACCGGCCTGGACACGCTGTGGGAGCGCCTGGAGCAGCACCGCACCCTGCTGGACTCCACCGGCCGCCTCACCGCCAAGCGCCGTGACCAGCAGGTCGACTGGACCTGGACCATGGTCCGCGACGAACTCCTCGGCCGCCTGCGGGCCGACCCTGCCGTACGGGCGCTGGCACCGGTGCTGGAGCAGCGGGTCCGGGAGGGCGAGCTCACCCCGACACTGGCCGCCGAGCGGATCCTCGGCGCGCTGGGCGGCGGCTCCGAGGCAGCGGGTTCCTGACCCGGAAGCAACCGGAACGGCGAATTCGCATACCCGGCTTGCATGACTATGCAAAGTGATACATACTCTTTCTATGTCCAAGGTCCTCACCTCCCTGCCCGCCGGCGAACGCGTCGGCATCGCCTTCTCGGGCGGTCTCGACACCTCCGTCGCGGTCGCGTGGATGCGCGACAAGGGCGCCGTCCCGTGCACCTACACCGCCGACATCGGCCAGTACGACGAGCCCGACATCGCCTCGGTGCCCGGCCGTGCCACGACCTACGGCGCCGAGATCGCGCGCCTGGTCGACTGCCGAGCCGCGCTGGTCGAGGAGGGCCTGGCCGCGCTGACCTGCGGCGCGTTCCACATCCGCTCGGGCGGACGGGCGTACTTCAACACCACCCCGATCGGCCGGGCCGTCACCGGCACGCTCCTGGTGCGGGCCATGCTGGAGGACGACGTCCAGATCTGGGGCGACGGCTCGACCTTCAAGGGCAACGACATCGAGCGGTTCTACCGCTACGGCCTGCTCGCCAACCCCCACCTGCGGATCTACAAGCCCTGGCTCGACGCGGCCTTCGTGACCGAGCTCGGCGGCCGCAAGGAGATGTCCGAGTGGCTGCTGGCCCACGGCCTGCCCTACCGGGACAGCACGGAGAAGGCGTACTCCACGGACGCCAACATCTGGGGCGCCACCCACGAGGCCAAGACGCTGGAGCACCTGGACACCGGCGTCGAGACCGTCGAGCCGATCATGGGCGTCCGGTTCTGGGACCCGTCGGTCGAGATCGCCGCCGAGGACGTGACGATCGGCTTCGCCGAGGGCCGCCCGGTGTCGATCAACGGCAAGGAGTTCGCCACCCCCGTCGACCTGGTCATGGAGGCCAACGCCATCGGCGGTCGGCACGGCCTGGGCATGTCGGACCAGATCGAGAACCGGATCATCGAGGCCAAGAGCCGCGGCATCTACGAGGCCCCGGGCATGGCCCTGCTGCACGCCGCCTACGAGCGCCTCGTCAACGCGATCCACAACGAGGACACCCTCGCCCAGTACCACACCGAGGGCCGGCGCCTCGGCCGGCTGATGTACGAGGGCCGCTGGCTGGACCCGCAGGCGCTGATGATCCGCGAGTCGCTGCAGCGCTGGGTCGGCGCCGCCGTCACCGGCGAGGTGACGCTGCGGCTGCGGCGCGGTGAGGACTACTCGATCCTCGACACCACGGGCCCGGCCTTCAGCTACCACCCGGACAAGCTGTCCATGGAGCGCACCGAGGACTCCGCGTTCGGCCCGGTGGACCGGATCGGCCAGCTCACCATGCGCAACCTCGACATCGCCGACTCCCGCGCCAAGTTGGAGCAGTACGCGGGCATCGGCCTGATCGGCACGGGCAGCCCCACCATCGGCGCCTCCCAGGCCGCCGCGACCGGGCTGATCGGCACCATGCCGGAGCTGCCGCAGGGCGGCGCCCAGGTCATCGCCTCCCGGGGCGAGGTCTCGGAGGAGGACGCGTGGCTGGACCGCGCGGCGATGGAGTCCGGCACGGACTGACCGAGGACACCGCGAGAGGCCGGCCCGACACCATGTCGGGCCGGCCTCCGCCGTTCTCATCGGCCGTAGGCCGCCACCTCACCTTCGGTGGACGCCTCGTCCGGCAAACACCCCTCGACGCCCTGCTCTTGCCCCAGGGCGAAGGCGTCGACCCGCTCGTCGGCGCTTCCATGGTCCCCTTCCTGCGTCCAGGGCGTGGTGTCGGCGTCGCGGACGAGGGCCGTGCGTATCTCGTCGACGTCCCCGTCCTCGAAGACGACCGTTCCGTCCCGGGACGCGCCGTCGAGCTCTGCACCGGCCAGGCAATCGGCCTGCAACTCGGCGTCCAGGGTGCGCAGTTCGGCCTCGAGGCGGTTCTGTATCGCGTGGCCCCACTCGTGCGCGACGACCAGGTACACGAACGCGTCCCCGTACTGGTAGCCGGATCGCATGAGGTCGGTGTCCCAGGCGAGGTAGTCCTCGTCCGTCCCGCAGTAGAAGGCGTTGTCGTCGGCCAGCGGTTCGCCGTCGCAGGTGGGGACGTCCGCGGACGCGCCGTCGTACTCCCCCAGGACCGTGGGCGAGATGTAGGTCTCCGTGAAGAACTCGGACCAGTGGGCGTCCCAGTAGGCGTCGACGCCCTGCACGGCCGTTTCGATGTCCTGGCCCATGTCGTCACGGGCGGGAGCCGCGTACGCCCAACTGCCGGAGAGGGCCAGCAGTCCGGTGGCCAGCAGCGCGCACACGCGTATCCGTAGCTGATGGGTCATGGCCGACTCCGCAACTTGACGGTGGCGCAGCGCGGCTGCTCGTTCCGTCGCGTGCCAGGCGTGTCGTGATGTCCTCTTCACCAGTCAACGCCGATACCGGGCCGACCGCACCCCAGGGACGCCGGTGCCCCGCCGGTCCGTACCGGCGGGGCACCGCGCTCAGCGTGACGTGCCGGCCATCTCCCGGACCGGCGCGTCCAGGGAGTCCAGACCGCGCAGGATGTCCTCGACGCGCTGCCTGGCGTCGCCGAAGAGCATCTGGGTGTTCTCGCGGAAGAACAGCGGGTTCTGCACGCCCGCGTACCCGGCGGCCATGGACCGCTTGAAGACGACCACGTTCGCCGCCTCCCACACGTGCAGCACCGGCATGCCGGCGATGGGGCTGGACGGGTTGTCGGTGGCGGCCGGGTTGACCGTGTCGTTGGCGCCGATGACCAGGACGACCGAGGTGGCGGCGAAGTCGTCGTTGATCTCGTCCATCTCCAGGACGATGTCGTACGGCACGTTGGCCTCGGCGAGCAGCACGTTCATGTGCCCGGGCAGCCGGCCGGCCACGGGGTGGATGCCGAACCGCACCTCCACGCCCCGGTCGCGCAGCTTGCGCGCCAGTTCGGCGACCGGGTACTGCGCCTGCGCGACGGCCATGCCGTAGCCCGGCGTGATGATGACCGAGGTGGCGTTGCCGAGCAGTTCGGCGGTCTCCTCGGCGTTGATCTCCCGGTGCTCGCCCTGCTCGCCCTCGTCGGCGGCCGCCGCCGGGGTGCCGAAGCCGCCCGCGATCACCGAGATGAAGGAGCGGTTCATCGCCTTGCACATGATGTACGACAGGTAGGCACCGGAGGAGCCGACCAGCGCACCGGTGACGATGAGCAGGTTGTTGGCGAGCAGGAAGCCCGAAGCGGCGGCGGCCCAGCCGGAGTAGCTGTTCAGCATGGAGACCACCACCGGCATGTCACCGCCGCCGATGGAGGCGACCAGGTGCGCGCCGAGGGCGAGCGCGATCACGGTGACCGCGATGAGCAGGCCCATGTTCGGGCGTACGACGAACGCCGCCGTCAGCGCGACGAACGCGACGAGCGCGCCGATGTTGAGGACGTGCTTGCCGGGAAGCGTGAGCGGCCGGGAGTTGATGCGCGCCGAGAGCTTGAGGTAGGCGACGACGGAACCCGTGAAGGTGACGGCGCCGATGAACACCCCGATGAACACCTCGGCGTGATGGATGCCCAGCAGCGAACCGGACAGCTCGGCGTCGACGTCGAGGTAGCCGTTCCAGCCGACGAACGTGGCGGCGAGGCCGACGAGGCTGTGCATGATGGCGATCAGCTCCGGCATGCCGGTCATCTCGACCACCCGGGCCCGCCACAGGCCGATGCCCGCGCCGAGGGCCGTGGCGACGGCGATCAGGACGAGCCCGGTCGCGGTGATGCTGCGGGAGGCGAGCCCGACCGTGGCGGCGAGGGCGACGACCATGCCCGCGATGCCCCAGACGACTCCGGAGCGGGACGTCTTGTGCTGGGAGAGGCCGGCGAGGCTGAGGATGAACAGCAGCGCGGCGACGACGTAGGCGGCCTGGGCGGCCGTGTCTGTGGTCATCCCTGATCAGCCCTTCGAGAACATGCCGAGCATGCGGCGGGTGACGGCGAATCCGCCGAAGATGTTGATGCTCGCCAGCAGGATCGCGGCGAACGACAGCACGGTGACGGCGGTGTCGCCCTGCCCGATCTGCAGCAGCGCACCGACCACGACGATGCCGGAGATGGCGTTGGTGACCGACATCAGCGGGGTGTGCAGCGCGTGGTGCACATTGCCGATGACGTAGAAGCCGATGACGATCGCCAGGACGAACACCGTGAAGTGGCCGAGGAGTTCGCTCGGGGAGAAGGCCGTCACCAGGAACAGCGCGAGCGCTCCCACGCCGACCAGGGCGTAGGAGGACCAGGCCGGGCGGGCGGGCTTGGCGGGTGTCTCGGCGGCGGCCGGTTCCGGCTCCTGGGCCGCGGCCGGTGCGGGCGCGGCGGACACCTGGACCGGGGGTGGCGGCCAGGTCTTCTCGCCTTCGCGGACCACGGTCATCGACCGCTGCACCACGTCGTCGAAGTCGAGGACGAGCCGCCCGTCCTTGCCCGGGGTGAGCAGCTTCATCAGGTTGACGATGTTCGTGCCGTACAACTGCGAGGCCTGGGCGGGGAGCCGGCCGGGCAGATCGGTGTAGCCGATGATCGTCACGTCGTTGTCGGTGACGACCGCCTTGCCGGCGACCGTGCCCTCGACGTTGCCGCCCTGGGAGGCGGCCATGTCGACGATCACGCTGCCGGGCTTCATGCGCGCCACGTCCTCGGCGGTGATCAGCCTCGGCGCGGGACGGCCCGGGATGAGCGCGGTGGTGATGATGATGTCGACGTCGGCGGCCTGCTCGGCGTACATCTGCGCCGCGAGCCGGTTGTAGTCGTCCGAGGTGGCCTTGGCGTAGCCGTCGGTGCTCACCTCCTGCTCGGTCGAGACCGTCAGGAACTCGCCGCCCAGGGAACGCACCTGCTCGGCGACCTCGGGACGCGGGTCCGTGGCGCGGACCACGGCGCCGAGGCTGCGGGCCGCGCCGACCGCGGCGAGCCCGGCCACTCCGGCCCCGGCCACGAGCACCTTGGCGGGCGGCACCTTGCCGGCGGCGGTGACCTGGCCCGTGAAGAAGCGGCCGAAGGCGTGCGCGGCCTCGACCACGGCCCGGTAGCCGGCGATGTTCGCCATCGAGCTGAGGACGTCCAGCGACTGGGCGCGCGAGATGCGCGGCACGGCGTCCATGGCGAGCACGGTGATCGGACGCCGTGCCAGGTCCTCGACCAGGTCCGGGTTGAGGCCGGGGCTGACCAGCGCGATCAGCGTGGCCCCGTCGCGCAGCCGGCCGATCTCCTCGGTCGAGGGGGCGTTGACCTTCAGCACGATCTCCGCCTGCCACGGGTCGCCGAGCCGGGCTCCCGCCTCCTCGTAGGCCGCGTCGGAGAAGCGGGACGAGGCTCCCGCCCCCGGTTCGACCGTGACGTCGTACCCGAGCGCGACGAGTCTCCCCACGGTGGCCGGCGTGGCCGCCACCCTGGTCTCGCCCGCAGTGGATTCGGCCGGTATGCCGATCCCCTGGGGTTGCGGTTCCGCTGGGACCATCGTCTGCCTCTCCCGTCGTTCGACTGTCTGTCCTCCTTGGTGCCCGCATCCTGCACGTTCGACGCTGCATCCGTGGCGGACCACGGTCACATGGCCGAGGAGGCCGTCCTCACACCGCTGAAGGGTTGCCGGAGAGCACGTTTCGCGGTATCGGCGTGACTCCCGGGACCGATGGGCCCTGTGATGCGACACGCCACGGCCGGGCGCAGACTGAAGCAGTGAGCAGCACGCGCCCGGGGCGCGGCGAGGCCGCGGCCCCCTCCCGATCCGCACCGCACCAGAGCGTCGCGCTGGCGGCGATGATGTTCGCCGTCGCCATGACCTTCATCGACCAGACCATCGTGTCGATCGCGGCCCCGGACATCGTCCGCGAACTGGGTCTGTCGTCCTCCGGCATGCAGTGGGTGGTCAACGCCTATCTGCTGGCCCTCGCGGCGTTCTTCGCCCTCGGCGGCCGTCTCGCGGACCTCTACGGGCCGCGCCGGGTCGTCGTGATCGGCACGCTGGTGTTCGTCGTCTCGTCGGTGCTGTGCGGGTGTGTTCCCGAGGGGGGCGCCGCACAGGCCTGGCTGATCATCTTCCGCGCCGCCCAGGGGCTGGGGGCTGCCCTGCTGTTCCCCGCGGCTCTGGCCGTGGTGGTGACGGTCTTCCCGGTCGAGCGCCGCGGGCGTGCCCTGGCGCTGTTCTTCGGGATCACCGGCGCGCTGACCGCGATCGGCCCGCTGCTGGGCGGCTGGCTGACCGACTGGACCTGGCGGGCCGTGTTCTGGGTCAACGTCCCGGTGGCGATCGTGGCGCTGGTGCTGACGGCCCTGGCGCACATCCCCGACCGGCGGCGGTCCGGCACGCTGGACGTGCCGGGTGCCGTCCTCATCGCGATCGGCATGGGCCTGAGCGTCCTCGGCTTCCAGCAGGCGTTCTCCTGGGGCTGGGACAGCTGGGCGACCTGGGTGTGCATCGTGGGCGGCCTCGCGGTGCTGGCCGGGTTCGTCCGCTACGAACGCGGGGTGCAGCATCCGCTGATCGATCTGCGGGTCTTCCGCGACAAGGCGTTCAGCGTGGACGCGCTGGTGCTGTTCTTCGCGATGCTCGCCTTCGTCCCGCTGTTCTTCTTCGCCTCCGTCTACGCCCAGGTGTCGCTGAGCGCCTCGCCGAACCAGGCGGCGCTGTTCCTGCTGTACATCTTCGTGGGCTTCGCGATCGCCTCCCAGTGGGGCGGCCGGATCCTCGACAAGAAGGGCGCGAGGCCGGCCCTGAAACTGGGCGGGGTGGTGGGCGCCGTCGGGTTCGCGCTCTGGGCGGGCGAGCTCACCAACCTGACCATGCACGACCAGTGGCTCTACGCGGCGCTCGCCGGGGCCGGCATCGGCTTCATCCTGGCGCCGGCGTCGACGGACGCCGTGAACCGGGCCATCGGCACCTCCTACGGCGAGGTCACCGGCATCACCCAGACCGTGCGCAACTTCGCCGCCAGCGTGGGCATGGCGGTCTACGGCACGGTCCTGACGCACGTCACGACCGACAACGTCACGGGCACCCTGGAGTCCCGGGGCGTGCCCGCGGGGACGGCGGAGGGCGTGGCGCGCGACGTCACCGAATCGGTCACCGGCAACGGCGACGCCCGGCCGCCCACCGGCACCGGCCCCGCCGCCGAGGCCACCCGGGACGCGATGCCGGCGATCCGCATGGACTTCGCGGAGGCCAACCAGTGGGTGTTCTACGGGATGGCCATCGCCCTGGGCATCGCCTTCCTGTGCGCCCTGCGGCACCCGGGCGGCAAGGTGGACGCGAACGCGAAGGTGGAGGAACCGGTGGCGCACGCCGGCTGACGGGGCCCTTCAGCATCTGACCCGCTCGTCCGTGCGCCGCCGGCTCTGTTGCGGCGTCGGCTCCCCGGCGGTCTGGGACTTCATGGCAGACGCGGGGCCGGGCGGCGCCCGTGCGCGTGCTCGACCCCAGCCACACCGCCTGGTCCGGCTCCAGCAGCCCGCCCTCGACAGGGCCGCCGGCCAGCAGGAGCGCGGTGTGCGCGGGCAGCTCGTACGGCGTTCCGGAGAGGTTCACCACGCAGACGAAGCCCGGTTCGCGGCGGAAGGCCAGCACCCCCTCCGGGGCGTCCAGCCAGGTCATGCCGCCGTCGCCGAGGGCGGGGTGGTCACGGCGGATGCGCAGGGCCGAGCGGTAGAGCTCCAGCATGGAGGCGGGGTCGCCGGTCTGGGCCTCGACGCCGAGCCCCGCCCAGTCGTCGGGCTGCGGCAGCCAGGGCGCGGCACCGCTACCGAAGCCGTAGGGGGCCGCCGGACCCGACCAGGGAATCGGGACGCGGCAGCCGTCGCGGCCCCGGCCGGTGTGGCCGGAGCGTTCCCAGATCGGGTCCTGGAGGACGGACTCGGGCAGGTCCTCGACTTCGGGCAGGCCGAGTTCCTCGCCCTGGTAGACGTAGGCGCCGCCGGGCAGCGCGAGCATCAGCAGGGCGGCGGCGCGGGCACGCCGGGTGCCCAGGGCGGGATCGAGCGGGCCTTCGGGTTCGTAGCGCGTGTCGACCCTCCAGCTCCGCTCCGCGGTACGGCCGTAGCGGCTGGGGTGGCGCATGACGTCGTGGTTGGACAGGACCCAGGTGGCCGGTGCGCCCACCGCGCCGAGCATCGAGGGAGTCGTCGATGACGGCCCGAAGGTCCCCGGCGTCCCAACGGCACATGAGGAAGTCGAAGTTGAAGGCGGTGTGCAGGCCGTCCGCCCGGACGTAGGCCGCGAGGCGCTCGGGGGTGTCCGCCCAGGCAGCCGTCAGCTTCTGCAGGTCCGCCTGCAGGTCCTTCAGCGCCTGTCCGCTGCTACTGCTCGACGCCCGACGGGAGGGGCTGCCGGGCTGAGCCGCCGGCTGCCCTCGTGCGTCGCGCCTGCACGAACCGGGCGCCACGGTAAGAGGACGCCCTCCCATGACCGAAACCACGCATCATGTTCGACATCACGTACATGCGCATCGTTGCTCCGCTCGATGACGCGTCGGCCCATCCCTTGAGACCCACGCCACCGACCTTTCCGGGCGGTTCGTTCCACCCCCCGTGACGACTCGGGTGGTGACCGTAATGCCCTGAATGTCTTACCGGAGGACGGGCACTCAGGGCTTGTGCACACACAACAGGGCAAGCGACCGCGCAGGGTGCTGCTCACCGGGTGGTTCAGCTTCCAGGACCGGGAGGCGACCGCCGGGGACGTGCTGGCCCTGCGCCGGGTGGAGGACGTGCTGCGGGGGACGGGCATCCCCTACGACGTCGCCTGGAGCCCCCGCTTCCGTCCGGAGGCTTTGCATCTGGACCGGCTGTGGCCCGAGGACTACACCCATCTCGTGTTCGTGTGCGGCCCGCTGCACGGGCCGCAGGTGGAGGAGCTGCACCGGAGGTTCGCGCACTGCGTGCGGATCGCCGTCGGCACCTCGGTGATCGACCCCGGCAGCCCGGCCGTGACCGGCTTCCACCGCGTGCTGCCCCGGGACGGACCGGACAGCGAGCCGGTGGAGGACCTCGCGGCCCGCGCCCCGGACGTGCCGGCGCGGCCCGTGGTCGGGGTGATCCTCGCGCACGGGCAGCACGAGTACGGGCAGTTGCGGCGGCACGGGCAGGTCGCCGAGGAGGTGACGCGCTGGCTGGCCACGAAGGACTGCGGAAGGCTGGAGCTGGAGACCCGGCTGGACACGCACGACTGGCACCTGAGCGCCACGCCCGCGCAACTGCAGTCCGTGCTGGCCCGGCTGGACCTGGTCGTCACCGACCGGCTGCACGGGCTCGTGATCGCGCTGCGGGTGGGCACGCCGGTGCTGGCCGTCGACCCCGTCGCGGGCGGCGCCAAGCTGACCGCGCAGGCCCGTGCCTGCGGCTGGCCCGCGCTGGTGCCCGCCGAGCGGCTGGACGTGCGGCAGTTGGACCGCTGGTGGGACTGGTGCCTGACCGGCGGCCGGGTGACCGCGCGGCAGATCCGCGACGGATTCCGCGAGGGCGCCGTGCCGGACAGCGCGGACCGGCTCGTCGAGGCACTGGCGCGCCCGGTGCCCGGTTAGCTCAGCGGCCCCACGGGGCATCCGCTTGTACGTCCCCCGCTGTACTTCCCCGCCGCACGTCCCCCTGGGTGGAGAGACGGTCCGGCCGCCCGGAAGGAGAGAGCGTGTCCATCGGCCGACTTCCCGAGAACGAGCAGCGCATCCTCGATGAGATGGAAAGGGCCCTGCGCCGCGACCGTCGCCTCGACCGCAAACTGCGTACCCATCGAGTGAGCCGCCGCCCCGATCCCGCCCGCGTCCTGGCCCGTCTGGCCTCCTACCGCCCCCGCGTCTGGACCGTGGCGGTCCTGTTCGCGATGTCGGCGGGGCTGATGGTGGCCGGGATCATCACGTCCGAGCCCGGTGTGATCTGGGCGTTCGCCGCGATATGGCCCCTGACGATGTTCGCCGGGTTCCGGCTGATGTGCCGGTGGTGCGGGAGCTGAGCACGACGCGGGCCGCTACGACCGCTGCGCGCCGGGCAGTTCGCCGACGGCGCGCAGCACGTCGTCGGCGGTGATGCGCAGCAGCGCCGGATCGGGTCGGCGGCCGTGCGGATCGCCCTCCGGGCCGTACCACAGCGCACGGTGGCGCGGGTCGGGCGGCGGGCCCCAGCGGCTCGGCGGAACCGGGCCGAACAGGGTGACGGAGCGCGTGCCGTGGGCGACGGCGAGATGGGCGATGCCGGTGTCGCCGCTGATCACGGCGTAGGCACCGGCGACCAGCGCGGACAGCCGTTCGAACGGGAGGCCGCCGCCGAACACGTCGGTGTCCGGCAGGCCGGCCTCCTTGGCGAGCCGGGCCACCAGGTCGCTCTCGGCCGCGCCTCCTGTCACCACGATCCGCCCACCCCGGGCGCGCAGTGCGGCCGCGACGGCCGCGTACCGCTCGACGGGCCAGCAGCGCGCGGGCGACCCGGCGCCGGGATGCAGTACGACCGCCCCGGGCGCCGGGGACGCCGGCCGCGGGCGGGGCAGCGACAGGTCGCCCGGGTCGGCGTCGATGCCGTAGGCCCGCAGCAGCCGGCACCAGCGGTCGCGTTCGTGCTCCTCCGGGTACCAGGGCGGCCCCTCGATGCCGGGCAGCTCCGGGTGGGCGAAGGCGAGGAGTCTGTGCGGGCGCAGGCTCAGGAGCAGCCGGTGGCTGGGCGGGCCGTTGCCGTGCAGGTCGACGGCGATGTCCGGGGGCGGGCCGGTCCAGTCGAGCGTGGGCGGGACGGCCCGGCCGGGGGCACTCGCGGGCAGCAGCCGGTCCACGGCCCCCGTGGCGGCCGCGACCGGCGCGAGCTCGGCGGGTGCCGCCAGCACGAGTTCGTGCTCCGGGTGGGCCCGCCGCAGCGCGCGCAGCGCCGGGACGCCGGCGAGCAGGTCCCCGAGCCCGAGGGCCCGCAGGACGAGGAGACGGGGGCGGGCGGGCTGCGCCGCCGGGTCCGAAGTCATGCCAGCAGCCTGCCGCGCCCGGCCCGGCCCCGCCGCCGCCGACACGCTCATCGGGTGCCGTGCGGCTTTTCTGCGGCTGGCCCGCCGCCGCAGCGGGTGGTGCGGCCGTCACGGGTTGCCCCCGGGCAGGGGCCTCGGCCACTCGACGCGGCATCGGCCGTCACTCGTGGCCACCCGGGTCCGGGCCGGTTCACGGGCCCGTCGTGAACGCCTGCCGGATGGGGCGTTCGTCGGCGAGGACGCGGCCCTTCGGTGGTCCGTCCAGCAGCGCCCGGACCGCCGTGAGCAGGTCCGGGGCGACGTGGTCGGCCCGGACGGCCTCCTCGGGGCGCGTGTGCCCGTTCGGGACGAGGATGCCGTGGGCGCCCGCCCGGCGCGCGGCCTCGGCGTCCGCCGCGGTGGAGCCGATGACGGCCAGCTCGGCGGGCCCGGTGCAGATCCGGCCGCCCGCCCACAGCAGCATGCCGGGCTGCGGCATGCGGCAGTGGCAGCCGTCGTCGGGGCCGTGCGGGCAGACGGCGAACACGTCGAAGGGGCCGAGGAGTTCGTCGACACGGCGCTGGACGCGGCGGACGTCGGCGTCGGTGAGCAGTCCGTCCGCGACACCCGGCTGGCCGGTGACGACACCGGTGCGGAGACCGCGCTCCCGCAGCAGCGAGAGCGCCTCGCGAGCGCCCTCGACGGGGCGTACGCGGTCGGGGTCGGCGTTGTTCGGGACGTCCTCGACGAGCGTGCCGTCACGGTCGAACAGCACGGCCTTCACCGGGCTCACGGGATGGCCTCCTCCTGCCAGGCGGGGGTGTGACGGTGGCGCCAGGCACCTGCCAGCCGGTGCCAGGTCGCGGTGGGCGGGATGAGCACGCTGGTCGCCAGCATCGTCGCGACCTCGTGCCGGGTGCGCGGGCCGGGGACGATACGGGCGCGGGCGAACTCCGCCGTGCCCGCCGCCCAGCCGAGCGCACAGGCCGTGGCCGCCCGGCCGTGCCCGGCGGCGGCGAGGGCGCAGGCGGCGAGACCGGCGGTCGTGATGGCCGCGTGGGTGCGGATCCGGCCGCGCGGCGCGACGGCCTTGTCCCACCAGTCGGGGCCGTGCAGACGCCGCATCAGGGCGTCGTCGGCGTTGCCGCGCTGCTGGCGCACGGAAGCCCAGCGGGAGGCGCCGTGCACGGGGTGGCGGGTGGTGCGGCGGCCCTGCCGGATGCGCCAGCCCGCGTCGAGGACGCGCAGCGCGAGGTCGGCGTCCTCACGGAAGGCGCGCCGGAAGCGTTCGTCGAAGCCGCCGACCTCCTTGAGGACCTCGGTGCGGTAGGCCATGTCGGCGGTGACCCAGTGGGCCCGGACGAGTCCCGCGGTGCCGCGTTCCCAGTCGGTGGGACGGCGTCCGCCGGGCAGCGGCACGGCGAGGACGCCCTGGACGCCCGCGGTGTCGGGGGACGCCCCGGCGAGGTCCTCGGCCAGCTGCCCGCACCAGTGGGCCCCCACCTGGACGTCGTCGTCGAGGAACACGGTCCACGGCGTGTGCACGGCACGCAGGCCGGTGTTGCGGGCGGCGGCGGGCCCACGACCGCCGCCGCCCAGCACGGTGGTCCGCTCCCGCAGGTCGCCGAGGACGCTCAACGGGTGCCGCAGCGACCCGGGTTCGGGATCGGCCCGGTCGTCGACCAGGACGATCTCCTCGGGGCGCGGCCCGGTCGCGGCCGCGAGCGCGCCGAGACAGTCGGCGAGGGTGTCCGGCACGAGGGTGGGGATCACGACGGCGTACGAGGTCATACGGGCGGCCCTCCCTCCGACGGCGTACGCGGACTGCCGTGCTGGCGAGTGCCGCGGTACGGCTCCCTCAAACACCGCGTCGGGGCCGCCAGGGAACACCTCGGCGACTATAAACCGCGTATATACACGCGATGTATAGTCCCGGCATGCCTTCTCTGACCAAGAAGATGAAGAAAACGGGGTCCACGTTCCGAACTGCCGGAACACTTAAGGCGATCGCCGCCCTCACCCTCGCCCTGAGCGGCTGCACGGGAACCGACACCACGGCTCCCAGCGCCGTCCGGGCCCGCCCGGCCACGGACGTGCAGCCGGCCCGCTTCGGCACCGTGGACTGCCGCGAGGTCAAGTGCATCGCACTCACCTTCGACGCCGGGCCGAGCGAGCACTCCGCGCGGCTGCTGGACATCCTGAAGGAGAAACAGGTGCCGGCGACCTTCTTCCTCCTCGGCAAGCGGCACATCGAGAAGTACCCGGAGCTGGTACGGCGCATGGCCGACGAGGGCCACGAGGTGGCCAGCCACACCTGGGACCACAAGATCCTGACCCGGCTGAGACCCGAGGAGATACGCGAGGAACTGGAACGCCCCAACCAGGAGATAGAGCGCCTCACCGGCCGGCGCCCGACCCTGATGCGCCCTCCGCAGGGCCGCACCGACGACACCGTGCACGAGATCTGCCGCGAACTGGGCCTGGCCGAGGTGCTGTGGAGCGTGACCGCCAAGGACTACCGGACGACCGACTCCGACCTGATCACCCGCCGCGTCCTCGCCCAGTCCTCCCGGGACGGGATCATCCTCCTCCACGACCTCTACGACGGCACGGTGCCGGCGGTGCCGGGGATCATCGACGCCCTGAAGGAACGCGGCTTCGTCTTCGTGACGGTGCCTCAGCTCCTCGCGCCGGGGAAGGCGGAGCCGGGCGAGGTGTACCGGTAACGCGCCGTGGGTTCCCTACGATCGTGCCGTGGCGAACTTCCTGCTCGAACGCACGGCCCCGCTCCCCCTCGACGAGGCGTGGCGGCGGATCACACGATGGCATCGGCACGGTGACGTGGTGCCGCTCACGGTGGTCAGGGTCGTGCCGCACGAGCCGACACGCGAGGGCACGCTCGTCGTGGCCCGCTCGGGCGTGGGACCGCTGGTCTTCGACGACCCGATGGAGGTCACCGTGTGGCAGCCGCCCGAGGGCGGGGCGGCGGGGATGTGCCGGCTGGAGAAGCGCGGCCGGGTGGTGCTGGGGTGGGCCGAAATCGAGGTGCGGCCCGGGCCGGGAGGCCGTACGCGGGTGATCTGGCGGGAGGAGATCCGGGTCCGGTTCCTGCCGTCGCTCTTCGACGGCGTGCTGCGGCGCTCTTCCCGGTACGTGTTCGGGCGGGCCGTGAACCATCTGCTCCGACAGCCCTGACGCACCGGCCCCGGGCGCGGCTCGCGCGGCCGGGGCCTCAGGCCACCGACCCGATCCGCCCGACGGTGCCCGGGTCCGGCTCGTGGTGGATCGGCGTGTGCGCCCCGGTCAGGGAGACCCCGCTGCCGCCACGCCGTCCGGCGACGATCTCCGACGCGATCGACAGAGCCGTCTCCTCGGGCGTACGGGCCCCGAGGTCCAGACCGATCGGCGAGTGCAGCCGGCTCAACTCCATCTCGCTGACACCGACTTCACGCAGCCGGGCGTTGCGGTCCAGGTGGGTGCGCCGGGAGCCCATGGCGCCCACGTACGCCACCGGCAGCCGCAGCGCCAGCTTCAGCAGGGGCACGTCGAACTTGGCGTCGTGGGTCAGCACGCACAGAACCGTGCGGGCGTCGACGTCGGTGCCCTCCAGGTAGCGGTGGGGCCAGTCGACCACGATCTCGTCGGCCTCCGGGAAGCGCGCCCGGGTGGCGAAGACGGGGCGCGCGTCGCACACCGTGACGTGGTAGCCGAGGAACTTTCCCATCCGGACCAGCGCGGAGGCGAAGTCGATGGCACCGAACACGATCATGCGGGGTGCGGGGACCGAGGACTCCACCAGAACCGTGAGCGGGGCTCCGCAGCGTGAGCCCTGCTCTCCGATCTCCAGGGTGCCGGTGCGGCCGGCGTCCAGGAAGGCACCGGCCTCGGCGGCGACCGTGCGGTCCAGTTCCGGATGGCCGCCGAAGCCGCCCTCGTGGGAACCGTCGGGGCGGACCACCAGGGCCCGGCCCGTCAGTTCGCGCGGGCCCGCCACGATCCGCGCCACCGCCGCCGTCTCCCCTCGGGCGGCGGCGGTGAGCGCGGACGCGACCACCGGGCGGACCGGATCGGCGGCCCGTACCGGGGTGACCAGGATGTCGATGACGCCGCCGCAGGTCAGGCCCACCGCGAAGGCGTCGTCGTCGCTGTACCCGAAGCGCTCCAGGACGGTCTCGCCGTCCCGCAGCGCCTGTTCGCACAGGTCGTAGACCGCGCCCTCGACGCAGCCCCCGGAGACCGAGCCGATCGCCGTGCCCTCGGTGTCCACCGCGAGCGCGGCGCCGGGCTGCCGGGGCGCGCTTCCGCCGACAGCCACCACGGTGGCCACGGCGAAGTCACGGCCCTGCTCGACCCACCGGTTCAGCTCCTCGGCGATGTCCAGCATCTGTCTCGGTCTCCTTGGGTTGCGGGAGGGGGCGGGCGTCAGTGGACGCCCAGCCAGCTCTCGATCGGGTTGAGGGCGAAGTACACGAGGAACACCGCCGTGAGGATCCACATGAAGGCGCCGATCTCCCGCCACCTGCCCTGGGCGGTCTTGATGGCGGCGTAGGAGATGACGCCCGCGGCGACACCGGTGGTGATGGTGTACGTGAACGGCATCAGCACGACCGTGAGGAACACCGGGACGGCGGTGGCCCGGTCGGCCCAGTCCACGTGCCGGGCGTTCATCAGCATCATGGCGCCGATGACGACGAGGGCGGCGGACGCCACCTCCTGCGGCACGATCGCCGTGAGCGGGGTGAAGAACAGGCAGGCCGCGAAGAACAGGCCCGTCACCACGGAGGCGAGGCCGGTGCGGGCACCCTCGCCGACGCCCGTGGCCGACTCGATGAACACCGTCTGGCCCGAACCGCCGGACACGCCTCCGATCGCGCCGCCGGCCCCGTCGATGAACAGCGCCTTGGACAGGCCCGGCATGCGGCCCTTGTCGTCGGCGAGCTTCGCCTCGGTGCCGACACCGATGATGGTGGCCATCGCGTCGAAGAACCCGGCGAGCACCAGCGTGAAGACGATCATGCCGACCGTCATGGCGCCGACCTCGCCCCAGCCGCCGAACCGCACGTCCCCGAAGAGGGAGAAGTCGGGCATGGAGACGGCGCTGCCGTGCAGTTCCGGAGCACCGCCCGCCCACTGCCGGGGGTCGATGACGCCGGCGGCGTTCAGGATCGCCGCGACGACCGTGCCGCTGAGGATGCCGATGAGGATGGCGCCCGGGATGTTCCGGGCCTGGAGCATGAAGATCAGCAGCAGGGTCCCGGCGAAGAGCAGCACGGGCCAGCCCGCCAGTTCGCCCGCCGGGCCGAGCGCGAGGGGCGTGGCCTTGCCCTGGTGCACGAAGCCGGACTTGTAGAAGCCGATGAGGGCGACGAACAGGCCGATGCCCATGGTGATGCCGTGCTTGAGCGCGAGCGGGATCGCATTCATGATCATCTCGCGCAGGCCGGTGACGACCAGCAGCATGATGACCACGCCGTACATCACGCACATGCCCATCGCCTGCGGCCAGGTCATCTGGGGTGCGACCTGGGAGGCGAGCACGCCGGAGACGGAGAGGCCGGCGGCGAGCGCCAGCGGCACCTTGCCGACGAAGCCCATCAGCAGGGTGGTGAAGGCCGCCGCGAACGCGGTCGCGGTGATCAGGGCGGGCTGGGCGAGTGTCTCCCCGGCGGCGTCCTTGCCGGACAGGATCAGGGGGTTGAGCAGGAGGATGTACGCCATCGCCATGAAGGTCGTGACGCCGCCGCGCACTTCACGGGCGACGCTGGACCCTCTGTGGGATATGTGGAAGTACCGGTCGAGCCAGGACCGTCCGGCCGGGACGCGGGTGCCTTCACCCGCGTCGTCGGCTGTGGTCCTCGGCTCTGTGGACTGCTGGGTCATGGGTGCCGTCTCCCAAGTTTCACAGGGGGTTGGGATGTTCACGACCCGGGGGACGGCCCGAGACGAACAAGGGGCCCTGGGGGACGAAGCCCCCAGGGAGTGACTGCTCAGCCCTCGGAGAGCTGTGTGCCGGTCAGGTGCTCGGGGCGGACCGGCGTCCTGTTCAGCTCCAGACCGGTCGCCGCGCGGATCGCCGCGAGGACCGCCGGAGTCGACGACAGGGTGGGCGCCTCGCCGATGCCGCGCAGCCCGTACGGGGCGTGCTCGTCGGCGAGTTCGAGGACGTCGACCGGGATGGTCGGCGTGTCGAGGATGGTGGGGATCAGGTAGTCGGTGAAGGAGGGGTTCTTGACCTTCGCCGTCTTCGGGTCGACGACGATCTCCTCCATGACCGCCACGCCCAGGCCCTGGGTGGTGCCGCCCTGGATCTGGCCGAGCACCGACAGCGGGTTGAGCGCCTTGCCGACGTCCTGGGCGCAGGCCAGTTCGATGACCTTGACCAGGCCGAGCTCGGTGTCGACCTCGACGACGGCGCGGTGCGCGGCGAAGGAGTACTGCACGTGTCCGTTGCCCTGGCCGGTGCGCAGGTCGAAGGGCTCGGTCGGCCGGTGCCGCCACTCCGCCTCGACCTCGACGGTCTCGTCCTCCAGGACGTCGACCAGGTCGGAGAGGACCTCGCCGCCGTCGGTGACGACCTTGCCGCCCTCCAGGAGCAGTTCGGCCGTCGCCCAGGCCGGGTGGTAGGAGCCGAACTTGCGGCGCCCGATCTCCAGGACTTTTTCGCGGACCAGCTCGCAGGAGTTCTTCACCGCGCCGCCGGTGACGTACGTCTGCCGCGAGGCCGACGTCGAACCGGCGCTGCCCACCTGGGTGTCGGCCGGGTGGATGGTCACCTGCGTGACGCCCAGCTCGGTGCGGGCGATCTGCGCGTGGACGGTGACGCCGCCCTGGCCGACCTCCGCCATGGCGGTGTGCACGGTGGCGACCGGCTCACCTGCGACGATCTCCATGCGCACCTTGGCGGTGGAGTAGTCGTCGAAGCCCTCGGAGAAGCCGACGTTCTTGATGCCGACCGCGTAGCCGACTCCGCGGACGACGCCCTCGCCGTGCGTGGTGTTGGACAGGCCGCCCGGCAGCTGCCGTACGTCGGCGCCCTCGCTGGACTCCCACTGGCGCTCCGGCGGCATCGGCATCGCCTTGACGCGGCGCAGCAGTTCGGCGACGGGCGCCGGGGAGTCGACGGGCTGCCCGGTCGGCAGGAGCGTGCCCTGTTCCATGGCGTTGAGCCGGCGGAACTCCACCGGGTCCATGCCGAGCTTCGCGGCGAGCTTGTCCATCTGCGCCTCGTAGGCGAAGCACGCCTGGACCGCGCCGAAGCCGCGCATGGCGCCGCAGGGCGGGTTGTTGGTGTAGAGGGCGATGGCCTCGATGTCGACGTCCTCGACCACGTACGGGCCGACGGAAAGGGAGGAGGCGTTGCCGACGACGGCCGGGGAGGCGGAGGCGTAGGCGCCGCCGTCCAGGACGATCCGGCACTTCAGGTGGGTGAGCTTGCCGTCCTTGGTGGCCCCGTGCTCGTAGTGGAGCTTGGCGGGGTGGCGGTGGACGTGCCCGAAGAAGGACTCGAAACGGTTGTAGACGATCTTGACGGGCTTGCCGGTGCGCAGGGCGAGCAGGCAGGCGTGGATCTGCATCGACAGGTCCTCGCGGCCGCCGAACGCGCCGCCGACTCCGGACAGCGTCATGCGCACCTTGTCCTCGGGCAGCCCGAGCACGGGCGCCATCTGGCGCAGGTCGCTGTGCAGCCACTGGGTGGCGATGTAGAGGTGGACGCCGCCGTCCTCCTCCGGCACGGCGAGTCCCGACTCGGGGCCGAGGAAGGCCTGGTCCTGCATGCCGAAGGTGTACTCGCCCGTGACGATCACGTCGGCCCGCTCGCGTGCAGCGGCGACGTCACCGCGGACGATCGGCTGGCGGTGGACGATGTTGGGGTGCGGGACGTGACCGGCGTGGTGGTCGTCGCGGTCCTCGTGGACGAGGAGCGCGTCGGGGGCGGTGGCGGAGGCCTCGTCGGTGATGACGGGCAGTTCGCGGTAGTCGACCTTGATCTTCGCGGCGGCCCGGCGCGCGGTCTCCGGGTGGTCGGCGGCGACGATGGCGACCGGCTCGCCGTGGTGGCGGACCTTGCCGTGGGCGAGGACGGGGGTGTCCTGGATCTCCAGCCCGTAGTTCCGCACGTCGGTCGGCAGGTCGTCGTAGGTCATGACGGCATACACGCCGGGCATGGCCAGGGCCTCGCTCGTGTCGATGGACACGATCTCGGCGTGCGCGACGGTCGAGCGGAGGATCTGCCCCCACAGCATGTCCTCGTGCCACATGTCGGACGAGTACGCGAACTCGCCGGTGACCTTGAGGGTGCCGTCGGGGCGGAGCGTGGACTCGCCGATGCCGCCCTTGGTCTGAGAGCCCTGGGTGATCTTCGTGGGGGTTCCGCTGGGAGAAGCCATGATCAGACCGCCTCTGACTGCCGGGCGGCCGCGAGGCGGACCGCGTCCATGATCTTCTCGTAGCCGGTGCAGCGGCACAGGTTGCCCGACAGGGCCTCGCGGATGTCCGCGTCGCTCGGGTTCGGGTTGCGCTCCAGCATCTCGTCGGCCGCGACCAGCAGACCCGGCGTGCAGAAGCCGCACTGCACGGCGCCGGCGTCGATGAACGCCTGCTGGATGGGGGACAGCTCGGTGCCCTCGCCGGTCTGCGAGTCGGTGCCCTGGGCGTCCCACGCCTGGGCGCTCTGCAACGACGTACCGCAGGCGCCGGACGCGCAGCCGCCCTCGGCGCGCTGCCTGGCGAAGTCGGCGAGTCCCTCGACGGTGACGACCTCGCGGCCCTCCACCTGCCCGGCGGCGACCAGGCACGAGCACACCGGCACGCCGTCCAGACGGACCGTGCAGGAGCCGCACTCGCCCTGCTCGCAGGCGTTCTTCGACCCCGGCAGCCCGAGCCGTTCCCTCAGCACGTACAGCAGGGACTCGCCCTCCCACACGTCGTCGGCTTCCTGCTGACGGCCGTTGACCGTGAAGTTGACGCGCATCACGCAGCTCCCTCGATGGTGCGGCGGGCGCCGCGGTAGGACTCCCAGGTCCAGGTCAGCGTGCGGCGGGCCATGACGCCGACCGCGTGGCGGCGGTAGCTCGCGGTGCCCCGGACGTCGTCGATCGGGTTGCAGGCGGCGGAGCACAGGTCCGCGAACTGCTTGGCGGCCGACGGGGTGATGATCTTGCCGTTGTCCCAGAAGCCGCCCTCTTCCAGCGCGGCGTTCAGGAACTCCTCCGCGGCCTTGGCACGGACGGGTGTCGGGGCGGCCGAGCCGATCCCGGTCCGCACGGTGCGCGTCCGGGGGTGCAGCGCGAGCCCGAAGGCGCACACGGCGATGACCATCGCGTTCCTGGTCCCCACCTTGGAGAACTGCTGCGGCCCGTCGGCCTTCTTCACGTGCACGGCGCGGATCAGCTCGTCGGCCGCCAGCGCGTTGCGCTTCACACCGGTGTAGAAGGCGTCGATCGGAATGAGACGGCTTCCGCGCACCGACTCCACCTCCACCTCGGCGCCCGCGGCGAGCAGCGCGGGGTGGGCGTCGCCGGCCGGGGAGGCGGTGCCGAGGTTGCCGCCGACGCCGCCGCGGTTGCGGATCTGCGGGGAGGCGACCGTGTGCGAGGCGAGGGCGAGACCCGGCAGCTCGGCGCGCAGGTTCTCCATGATCTGCGTGTACGGCACGGAGGCACCGAGCCGCACGCTCTCCTCGCCGACCTCCCACTCGGAGAGGTCGCCGATGCGGTTCAGGTCCAGAAGGTACTCGGGCCGGCGGTGGTCGAAGTTGATCTCGACCATCACGTCGGTGCCACCCGCAATCGGCACAGCTGTGGGGTGCTCGGCCTTCGCGGCGAGCGCCTCCTCCCAGCTGGCGGGGCGAAGGAAGTCCATGACCGGCTCTCTTCTTCGTCTTCTCGTGGGGCGTTCAGATTGAGCCAATCCGTGTGCGGCGGTCCCGGCTCGTTCATGTGCTGTTCACGCGTAGTGGCCTCAGTACACAGCGCGCTGCGCCAAGCGAGTCAGTCACGGAAACCATGAAGGAGTTGGCTGGCCAGGGCAGGCATCTTGTAGATTCGTATGAATGGAGGCCCGTGGAAACCTCCTCGTTCTCCTGTGGAAACACGCGACGCGACCGCGTGACCTGGAACACAGCCGGGGCAGGGCTTGATTTCGAGACAAAGAACGGCGGCGACGAGAATGCGGCTGCGCGCACTGCTGGACACCGACGCGCTGGGCCTCAAGCTGCTCGGCGGCGAGGACGAACTGGACCGCACCGTGCGGGGTGTGATGACCACCGACCTGCGCGACCCCAGCCGCTACCTCGCGGGCGGCGAACTGGTGCTCACGGGCCTGGCCTGGCGCCGGGACGCGGCCGACTCGGAGCCGTTCGTCCGGATCCTGGTGCAGGCCGGTGTGACGGCGCTCGCCGCCGGCGAGGCCGAGCTCGGCGACGTACCGGAGGACCTGGTCGTGGCCTGCGCCCGCCATCGCCTCCCGCTCTTCGCGGTGCACGAGTCGGTGGCGTTCGCGACGATCACCGAGCACGTGGTGCGGCAGGTCTCCGGCGAGCGTGCCGGAGACCTCGCGGCGGTGGTCGACCGCCACCGCCGCATGATGACGGCGGGCCCGGCGGGCGGCGGCCCCGACGTGGTGCTGGACCTGCTCGGCACGGACCTGGACCTGCGGGCCTGGGTCCTGTCCCCCACCGGCCGCCTGATCGCGGGCTCGAAGGCGACGGGCCCCGCCCTGCCGGCCGAGACGTGCGCCCGGCTCGCCGGGGAGCACCTGGCCGCCACCCGGACGGGCCGCCGCGGCCCCCACCGCGTCGTCCTGGGCGCCACGACGTACTCCCTGTTCCCGGTCCGCTCCACGGGCCGCTCCCCGCAGTCGGCCCGGGACGTGCGCGAGACCGTCCTCGCGGACTGGCTGCTGGCCGTGGAGGCGGACGCCGGGGACTGGCCCGAGGAGCGCCTGGACCTGCTCCACGGCGTCACCCAGCTGATCGCGGTCGAACGGGACCGCCGCGACGCGGCCCGCACGGTCCGCCGCCGCCTGGCCCAGGAGGTCCTGGAACTGGTCCAGACGGGCGCGGCACCCGCCGAGATCGCCGCCCGCCTGCGCGTGGCCGCGCCGGTGCTGCTGCCCGGTCTGGGCGCCGCACCGCACTGGCAGGTGGTCGTGGCCCGCGTCGACTGGGAGGGCGGGGAGATCGAGGGCGGCCCGGTGGCCCAGGCCCTGCTGGAGGAGGTCCTCGTCGATCCGGCGGTCGCCGGTCCTGAGCACTCCGACCGCATCGCGGTGGCCCACACGGGCGACGAGGCCATCGCCCTGGTCCCCCTCCCGGCCGTCTCGACGGAGCACGACGGCTCGGAGACGGGCGTCCTCGCCGACACGCTCCTGGCGTCGGTCCGGGATCCCCTCACGGCCGGCCTCGACGACGACGGCCGGCTCACCCTGGGCGTCAGCGCGGCCGTCCACTCGGCGGAGGGGCTGCGCGGGGCGCTGGAGGAGGCACGCCACGCCCGGCGCGTCGCCGCGGCCCGCCCGGGCCGGGTCTGCGCGGCGGGTCACCAGGAACTGGCCTCGCACGTCCTGCTCCTGCCCTTCGTCCCGGACGACGTCCGCCGCGCCTTCACGGCCCGCCTCCTGGACCCCCTGCGGGACTACGACCGGCGCCACCGCGCCGAGCTGATCCCGACGCTGGAGGCCTTCCTCGACTGCGACGGCTCCTGGACCCGCTGCGCCACCCGTCTGCACCTGCACGTCAACACGCTGCGCTACCGGGTCGGGCGGATCGAGCAGTTGACGAGCCGTGATCTGTCACGCCTCGAGGACAAGCTGGACTTCTTCCTGGCACTGCGCATGAGCTGATACGCGGGGTGTCCCGGGGGCAAACCCCGGGCACTCCCGCGTCCCACGACTTTGTGAAATCCTTCACCCACCCTCTTGGCCCGGCCCGCCGATTCATGCTGAGATGCCGCCACCACTCAACAGCTCGATGGCGTGCTCGGGGAGGGCAACGTGGCGCATACCGCCATGTCTGGTAACGGAACGACCGCCGGTGACGATCCCCTCCAGACCGCGGTATGGCGGCTGCGCTCCCGCGGATGCTGGGCAGACGCGGCCGCCCTGCTGCTGCCGGCCACACCGGCGGCGGCGCTGCAGCGCGCGGCGCTGCTGGTCGAACGGTGTCTGTACACCGAGCAGGGCTGGGAGGAGGCCGAGGACGCGCTGCGCACGGCCGAGGCGATGGCCCACAGCGACGACGAACGGGGTGCGGCCGCTTGTGAACGCGGGTACTTGGCTTACGCGGCGACCGTGCTCGCCGTACGGGACAGGGCCGACGAGGCACGGGCCGCGCTCGGCCGGGCGGCGGCCCTGGTCCCTCCGGGGGCTCCGGCGCGGGCGCTGCTCGACTTCCGGCGCGGGCTCCTGGCCGAGAACCTGACGAGCGCGCCCCAGGCCGCCCGCGCCGCCTACCGCCGTGCCCACGCGGGCGCGACGGCGCACTCCGACCCGCTGCTGCTGTCGTTCACCTGGCGTCACATGGCCGGACTCGCCTTGCGTGAAGGAGAGTTGGCGGAGGCGCGGCACGGATTCGCGGAGTCGCTGCGGATCCGGGAGGAACTGGGCTATCTCGTCGGCACGGCCCCGGCGCTGGTGTCCCTCGCCGACACCGAGACGGAGCCGGAGGCGTCCCGACTGCGGGAGGAGGCCCGCCGGCTCTTCCGCCTCCTGGGCGGCGTGCCGACGTGGCTGGCCCGCCAGTTGGCTCCACCGGTGCCGCCGGCGGCGACGGCTTGAAGCGGCGAGGCGTTCGGCAGCGGACCCGGTCGTTCAGCTGATGTCGGCCGGAGTTCCCTGCGGGGTGAACGCGTCGCGGAAGGTGAAGGCGTACGGCCCTTGCCGTGCCGACTCGGCACGGCGAACTCTCCCCACGCACCCCGGTCCAGGGAGCAGTGCGAGCCCGGTTCGCCGTCTGCCGCTCCGGCATGGGCGAGGCGCCCGGGATGCTCGCTGATCCTGCGGTAGATGGGCTCGGCGCTGCCGCGGAAGTCGCGCGTGTCGGCGAGCGGTGACTTCGGAACGCCGAACGTGTACAGCGCAAGGCGGGGCATGCGTCTTCCTGGTCGGGGTGCCCCGGGGGCGCACGCACCCGCACCCGCGTACGGCGAGAAGGGGCCGTGTCGGGGGGTGTCCGCCCGCAGCGGTTGTCGCGTCGACGAAGAGTCAGTCGGTGTGCAAGCCCATCGCGACGTTCCGAGGACGGACACCCCCCGGCGCGGCCCCGACCCACACCCGGCGCCACGCGAAAACGCGAACCCCCACGGGGCGCCACGCCAAGCCACGCACTCTCGCCCGGCACCACGCCAAGACGCGCGCCCTCACCCGGCGCCACGCTCAGCCGGCGGCAGCCGCCCCCGCGAAGTGCTCGCCCACCAGCGCCCGCACCACATCCAGATCACGTGCGACCAGCGCGTCCAGCAACGCCGTGTGCTCGTGCGCATCCGCCAGCAGCTCGGCGCGCCCCCGCACTCCCCGCCCACCCCCGACCAGCGGCCACTGCGCCCTGCGGTGCAGGTCCTCCGCGATCCGGACCAGCTGGACGTTGCCCGAGAGGGACAGCACGGCCCGGTGGAACCCCCGGTCGGACTCCGCGTAGGTCGCGCGGCAGCCCGAGGACGCCGCGCGGACCGTCGCCTCGGCGAGGGGCCGCAACTCGGCCCAGCGTTCGGCCGGCACGGTAAGGGCCAGCCGCAACATCACCGGTACCTCGATCAGCGCCCGGACCTCGGCCAGCTCGCCCAGTTCCCGCACACCCCGCTCGACCACCCGGAACCCACGGTTGGGCACCACCTCGACGGCCCCTTCGAGGGCCAGCTGCTGCATGGCCTCCCGGACCGGCGTCGCCGACACCCCGAACCGCTCGCCCAGCACCGGCGCCGAGTACACCTCTCCGGGCCGCAGGTCCCCCGCCACCAGCGCGGCCCGCAGCGCGTCCAGGATCTGCCCGCGCACCGAGGCCCGCTGGACCACCGGCCTGCCCGGCGGAGCGACCGGCGCGGGCGGCTCACTGTGCGTGTGCTCGCCCCTCACGTCCCCGGCCTGCCGCGGCACCCGGAACTGCCCGGACGGGCCACTCGCCCTGGACGGCGCACTCGCCCCGGACGGGCCCGCCGCCCACGGAGTCCCCGTTTCCGCAGAGCCCTGCGCTCCCTGCCTCACGGGTCCTCCTCCGGACGTATCGGTACTTGGGGTCATTACGGCGGGTTGTTACTCGTCCGTCAAGCACCATAAGCGCCCCGGCTCCGAGTTCACATCTTCGTTCAACTTTTCAAGATCTTTAGTAAGGTTAGGCTTACCTTTAAGAACCCCGTTTCACCCGACGGATCGGTGATCACATGCCTGCGCCCCTTTCGGCCGTCTCCGGCGCCTACACCCGCCTGGCCGAGGTCCTGCCGGGGCTCGCCGTCACCGAACTGGGCGCAGCGGACGAGACCCCGCACGGCCACGGCTGGACCACCGCCGCCGACCTCGCGGCCGCCGGCCCCGCCCTCGACCGCTTCCTGGCCTGGGACGTGGACCAGATCCAGCGGGACTACGGCACGCAGGCCCGCCCCGACGTCGTCGCAAGCTTCGGCCTGCACCGCTACGCCTGGCCCGCCTGCCTCCTGATCACCGTGCCGTGGTTCCTGCACCGCCGGGTCCCCCACTACCCCGTGACCCATGTCTCCTACGACCGCACCGCCCCGGGCCACGCCCTCGGGCACCTGGCCGTCCGCCCCGCCGGCTTCGCCTGCCTGCCCGGCGACGAGGCGGCCGCGCTGCCCGGCGCCCGGGTCGTCCCCGACGAGGAGGCGCTGCGGGCGGAGGTCCGGGCGGCGGTCGCCGAGCACCTGGAACCGGTGCTGGCCGGCTTCGGCCCCCGGATGCGGCGCCGCGGGCGCGCCCTGTGGGGTATGGCGACCGACGAGATCGTCGAAGGGCTGTGGTACATCGCCCAACTGCTCGGCGAGATCGAGGAGCGGCGTGCGATGCGCGAGCTGGAACTGCTCCTGCCGGGGGCGACCAAGCCGTACGTCGGCACGGCGGCGTTCCGGGAGCTGACCGGCCCCGGCGGCGAGCCCCTGCTCACCCGCGACCGCGCGAGCTGCTGCATGTTCTACACGCTGCGCCCGGAGGACACCTGCGCGACCTGCCCGCGCACCTGCGACACGGACCGCGTCACCAAGCTGCTGGCGACGGCCGGTTGAGCAACGAGCGGGGGGTCCGACTCCCCCGCCGTCCCGTAAGATCATCGCGGAACCGGACACCCGCGGACCCACAGGCGATTCACATCATCCCCACGGGTCACGGGAACTTTCCGGAGAACCACTCGTACGGGTAGTCTTGTTCGAACTCAACTTCCGAGCCTCAAGCGGCAGTTCGAGCAGAACGCCGCCCTGGGCATTCCCTTGCACTTCCTTGGCGGCCTCTTGCCCCGAAACCCCCTGAGGGTCGGTGCGATTGGGCCACTATGGCGGGCGTTACGCCCTATCCCAATGCAAGGGACCACCCAGATGAGACTGACCGACATATCGCTGAACTGGCTGCTTCCGGGCGCCGTGCTTCTCCTGGGCATGCTGGCGGCGGTGGCGGTGCTCGCGCGCGGCAAGCGCTCCTCGGTCAAGGACACGAGCGCGGACGACTCCTGGGAGCGCAGCGAGGAACGACGCAGACGCAAGGAAGCCCTCTACGGCACCCTCTCCTACCTCCTCCTCTTCTGCTGTGCGGCCGTAGCCGCCCTGCTCTCCTTCCACGGCCTGGTCGGCTTCGGCGAGCAGAACCTCGGGCTTTCGGGCGGCTGGCAGTACCTCGTCCCGTTCGGCCTGGACGGCGCGGCGATGTTCTGCTCCGTGCTCGCGGTGCGCGAGGCCAGTCACGGTGACGCCGCGCTCGGCTCCCGGATACTGGTCTGGACGTTCGCCTTCGCCGCGGCCTGGTTCAACTGGGTGCACGCGCCCCGGGGCGTCGGCCACGCGGGTGCCCCCCACTTCTTCGCGGGCATGTCCCTGTCGGCGGCGGTCCTCTTCGACCGCGCGCTGAAGCAGACCCGCCGTGCCGCCCTGCGGGAGCAGGGTCTGGTGCCCCGTCCGCTGCCGCAGATCCGCATGGTGCGCTGGCTGCGGGCCCCCCGGGAGACCTACCGCGCCTGGTCGCTGATGCTCCTCGAGGGCGTGCGCAGCCTGGACGAGGCGGTCGACGAGGTGCGCGACGACAAGCGCAAGAAGGAAGAGACCCGGCAGCGGCGACGCGACCAGCAGCGCGTGGAGCGGGCCCAGTTGAAGGCGATCAGCCGCGGTCACCGGGGCCACTTCGGCCGGGGTGGCGGCCGGGAGCTGGAGGTGCAGGTGGAGCGCGGCTCCTCGCAGGTCTCCGCGGAGCCTGCCATATCCGCGCCGGAACCCCTGCCCGTGCGCTCGCGTCCCTCCCTTCAGCCGGTGCGCAAAGGCGCTGACCCGGTGACCGTCGACCTCACCGCGGAGGACGACACCATGGCACTGCCGCGTCTGGACTCCCTGGAGCGCAAGCTCAAGGACCTCGAGCAGCAGTTCGGTTAGCCGGGCCGTAGCAGAGCGGCGAGGGGGCGTGGCCTGCGGGCCGCGCCCCTTGCGCGTTCACGCCGCCCCGGCCTCCAGCTCGAACCAGACGGCCTTGCCCACGCCGTGCGGCCGGACACCCCAGGCGTCCGCGAGGGACTGCACCAGGAACAGGCCCCTGCCGTTCGTGCCCTCGTCGGCGGCCGGTGCGCGCAGTCGAGGTCTGCGAGCGACGAAGTCCCGGACCTCCACCCGCAGTCCGCGGGGTCCGACGGTGGCCGTGAGGACCGCGTCGTGGTCGGTGTGGACGATCGCGTTGGTGACGAGCTCGCTGGTGAGCAGTTCGGCCACGTCGGACTGCCCGTGCTTCCCCCACTGCCCGAGCAGTTCCCGCAGCGCCCTGCGGGCCTCCGGGACGGCCCGCAGGTCCGCCCGTCCCAGTCGGCGCCTCAACTGCGGCGCCTCATCGTGTTCCCTGACATCGTCGGTCCTGTCCTCCACCGTCTTCGCCGAGAAGCCCCCGATCGTTATGGGACCGCCTCGTCGTGCCTGCCTCTCCATGACCCCCGCCCGCGCGCCGATGTCGGTTCCCCTCCTGCTCGAACACGTTCACGGGGATCCATGCCCGATCGGAAACGCGGCAGTCATGTCGAATCGCCGACGACCGGGTGTTCGGCCACCGGAACGGGCCGGGCGCCCCGGGGTGGCGGGCCGCCGGACGGTACGGCGACGGAGGGGAGGGGGACAAGAGGGTAGCCGGTCATCGTCCCCGGACGGATCCTGACCGCCGGAGATCGGACGATGGGCCGACGGCCGGCTGCCGATCCCTGCGTACCCCGGCGAAGCACCGGGGCGGCCGGCCCCCTGCGGGGCGCTCCGGTGAAGTTGGCCGAAGTGCGACGGTCTTGACGGGTGCCGCAACCGGTACGGGGCCGTCCTCCCCACCCCCGTGGCGGGAGGACGGCCCCGGTCTTCCGGCGGACGCCCGGTCAGTACAGCTTGTTGACGGCCGTGGTCGTCGTCTTCTTGAAGGCGGCGACGGGGGCGTCGTCGAAGTCGCCCATCTGGCCCCACGACACGACGGTGACGGTCCTGCCGTCCCGGCCGACGGACAGCAGCGAGATGTCCGTGGCGCCCCAGGACGTCTCGGTGTGCAGGCCCCGGACGCGGGCGCCTTCCTCGACGGGCAGCGAACCGTAGTCCCGGCCCTCGGCCTCGACGTCCGGGTCGTTCTTCTCGATGCGGTCGGCGCAGGTGCGGATCAGGTCGTCGTAGTGCTTCGCCAAGGCCTTGGCGAGGGCGGCTGTGTCCGCCACGACGGTCAACTGCACGGCGCCCGTGTCCAGGTCGGTCCGGAACTCCCGGTGCCGGTAGTCATAGGAGGGCACACCCTCCGTACTCACACAGAAGCCGAGGCCCTCCGGGAACCCCTCGGTGACCGGGCCGGCGGTCCAGGCCGACGTCGGGTGCGGCGGCAACTGGGACGCCGACAGGAACTTCGGTGCGGCGGCCTTCGGCGCGGCACCGGCGGCCGGTGCCGTGATGACCGTGCCCGCCGCGAGGGCGGCTACGACGAGTGTGGTGAGAGCGCTTGCTCGCATGCGCATGGGCATGGGTGTTCCCCCGTGGTCGAGTGCGTGGATGAGAATGCCGCGGCCAGTCCGGCTGGTCGGCCCGTGCCTGGTCGGTGCGACACCAAGAGCATCAGCGGTCCCGCCGCCCGGATGCAACAGTCCGCAGCAGATCAGGCCCGGTGGAACCATCCCAGCCCGTCTGACGTGCAGGTACATGGGGTGCCTGGGATGCCGTTCCGGGCCGGTTGGAGCTACGGGGCGGGAGGAACGGTGTCGGCACAGCACGACGTCGACGGCGTCGGGGAGTTCGCGGCGCTGCTGAGGACGTTCAAGGAGCGCACGGACCGCAGTTACGGTTCGCTGGCCCGCCGCCTGGCCATGAACACCTCGACTCTGCACCGCTATTGCGCGGGCGACGCGGTCCCCGTCGACTTCGCCCCGGTGGAGCGCTTCGCCGCCCTGTGCGGGGCGTCAGCGGAGGAACGTCTGGAGCTGCACCGCCGCTGGCTCCTGGCGGTGGCGGCGCGGCAGCGGTCCCGGACGGCAAGCGCTGCCGGTACGGCGCGAGCAGACGCGGAGACGGATACGGACGCGGACACGCATACGGAGACGGACACGCACACGGAGACGGACAGCGACAGGGAAAGGGACGCGGAGACGGACACGGGCACCGCCCCGGTGAACGGCCCTGTCGAAACCTCCGCGGAGGCGGATTCGCTCCCCGGCCGCCCCTGGTACCGCCGCAGAAGCGCCGCGGTCGGACTGGCCGCCGCCTGCGCGGCGCTCGCGGTGGTCGGGAGCCTCGCCGCGCTGCCGGACGATCGGCGTACGACCACCGGCGACCGGACGCCTGTGACCGGCCCGGCCTCCCCCGGTACGGCGACGACGGAAGGGCCGGACCGGAAGAGCCCCTCCCCCACCCCGGACGGCACCTCCCCCGCCCCCGCTCCCCGGCGTCCTGCGCCCTCCGCCGCCCCGAAGCAGCCGAAGCCCTCCCCGTCCCCTTCCACCCGCACCGCACCGCCTCCCGGCGGGGCGGCCTCCGCCTCGCCCCTCACCTGGTCCGCCGACTCCCAGGCCTGGAAGCTCGGCTGCGGTCACGACTACGTCGTCGCCAAGCCGCCCGCGCAGGTCCCACCCCCGCCGGTCCCGCAGGACGCCGGAGTGTGGGCGGCGTCGCAGAACGCGGTGCACGGCGGCGAGACGCTCGTGCGGTTGTCCGTGCAGGGGCGCACCGACACGGCCGTCGTACTGGAGGCGCTGCGCGTGCGCGTGGTGGGACGGACGGCCCCGGCGCAGGGCAACTCCTATGCCATGGACCGGGGCTGCGGCGGTGCCATCACCCCGCGCTCCTTCGACGTGAACCTGGACAAGGACCGACCCATCGCCCGCGCGGTCGCCGGGAACGACACCGGTACGCCGATCCCGGCGATGCGCATGCCCTACCGCGTCTCCGCCCAGGACCCCGAGGTGCTGCTGGTCAACGCCCGGACGCAAGGGTGCGACTGCCGCTGGTACCTGGAGCTGGACTGGTCCTCCCAGGGCCGCACAGGCACGGTCCGGATCGACGACGACGGCCGCCCGTTCCGGACCAGCGGCATCAAGGGCCTGCCCCGCTACGTGTACGACACCTCCGCACGCGGGTGGACGCCCTACAGCTAGAGCGCCCTCCTAGAACCGGGGCACGTTGCGCAGGTTGGAGCGGGCCATCTGCAGCATCCGGCCGACTCCGCCGTCCAGCACGATCTTCGAGGCCGACAGGGCGAATCCGGTCACCATCTCGGCCTTGATCTTCGGCGGGATGGACAGCGCGTTGGGGTCGGTGACGACGTCGACGAGGGCGGGCCCCTTGTGCTTGAAGGCGTCCTTCAAGGCCCCGGGCAGGTCCTTGGGCTTCTCGACCCGCACGCCGTACGCACCGCAGGCGCGGGCGACGGCGGCGAAGTCGGGGTTCTTGTTGGCGGTGCCGTACGACGGGAGGCCGGCGACCAGCATCTCCAACTCGACCATGCCGAGCGAGGAGTTGTTGAACAGAACGACCTTCACCGGCAGGTCGTACTGGACCAGCGTCAGGAAGTCGCCCATCAGCATGGAGAAGCCGCCGTCGCCGGACATCGACACGACCTGCCGCTTGCGGTCGGTGAACTGGGCTCCGATGGCCATGGGCAGCGCGTTCGCCATCGAGCCGTGCGAGAAGGAACCGATGACGCGGCGGCGGCCGTTGGGGGAGATGTAGCGGGCGGCCCAGACGTTGCACATGCCGGTGTCGACGGTGAACACGGCGTCGTCGGCGGCGACTTCGTCGAGCACGGACGCCACGTACTCGGGGTGGATCGGCGTGTGCTTCTCGACCTTGCGGGTGTACGCCTTGACCACCCCCTCCAGCGCGTCCGCGTGCTTCTTCAGCATGCGGTCGAGGAAGCGGCGGTTCTTCTTCTCCTTCACGCGCGGGATCAGGCAGCGAAGCGTCTCCCGTACGTCCCCCCACACCGCGAGGTCCAGCTTCGAGCGGCGGCCGAGGTTCTCGGGCCGGACGTCGACCTGGGCGATCTTCACGTCGTCGGGGAGGAAGGCGTTGTAGGGGAAGTCGGTGCCGAGCAGGATCAGCAGATCGCACTCGTGGGTGGCCTCGTAGGCGGCCCCGTATCCGAGCAGTCCGCTCATTCCGACGTCGTAGGGGTTGTCGTACTGGATCCATTCCTTGCCGCGCAGGGCGTGCCCGACCGGGGACTTGATCTTCCCGGCGAACTCCATGACCTCGGCGTGCGCTCCGGCCGTGCCGCTGCCGCAGAAGAGGGTGACCTTGCCGGCCTCATCGATCATCTCGACGAGGCGTTCGATCTCGGCGTCGCCCGGGCGGACCGTCGGACGGGAGGTCACCAGGGCGGTTTCTGCGGCCTTCTCCGGGGCGGGCCGGTCGGCGATGTCGCCGGGCAGGGTGACGACGCTGACGCCGCTGCGGCCGACGGCGTTCTGGATGGCGGTCTGGAGCAGCCGCGGCATCTGCTGCGGGCTGGAGATCATCTCGCTGTAGTGGCTGCACTCGGCGAACAGCCGGTCGGGGTGCGTCTCCTGGAAGTAGCCGAGGCCGATCTCGCTGGAGGGGATGTGCGAGGCGAGGGCGAGGACCGGGGCCATGGAGCGGTGGGCGTCGTAGAGACCGTTGATGAGGTGGAGGTTGCCGGGGCCGCAGGAACCGGCGCAGGCGGCGAGCGAGCCGGTGATCTGCGCCTCTGCGCTCGCGGCGAAGGCGGCGGTCTCCTCGTGCCGGACGTGGATCCAGTCGATGGCGGAGTTGCGGCGGACGGCGTCGACGATCGGGTTGAGGCTGTCGCCGACGACTCCGTACAGCCGTTTGACTCCGGCGCGGGTCAGGATGTCGACGAACTGTTCCGCGACGTTCTGTTTGGCCATGGCTCTCGTCTGCCCCTCAGGTCTCCTGGGATCCCTCCGGGTTCCATCAAGTCACACGGGCAGCGTTCACGCCTCCCACACCGCGGCGGCCGTACGGTCGTCCGCATAGCCCTTGACCCGCACTTGGGAGTCGGCGAGGAACGCGGCGAGGCCGGGCGGTTCGGGGCGGGACCACCGCTCGGCGAGGTACTCGCCCAGTTCGGGCTCGCCGCGCAGGGGGTCGGCGAGGCCGCCGGTGCACATCAGGAGCGTGTCACCCGGGCGGGCGACGGAGGTCCGGAAGCGGAAGGGCTCGCGGGGCGGCTCCGGGGCCGGTTCGTACGGGCTGGGCGGGGTCGGGATGCCCAGGTCCATGGTGAGCCGGTCGCCCTCGGGAGTCTCGGAGGGCGGTGAGCCGAAGCCCATGACGGGGTCGCCCTTGACCTCGGCGGCGTGCGGCTCGATGTCCTGCCACTCTCCCTCCCGCAGCCGGAACAGTCCTCCCGGCCCGACCCCGAAGAACACCCGGGTCCGGCACTCGGGGTCGGCCGACAGCAACAGGCAGCGCAGGCTGGCCGCGTACTCCCCTGGATCGACGCCCTGCTCGGAGGCGCTGGCCCGCAGCTTGCCGAGGCTGCGGTCGGTGAGCCGGTGCAGCCCGGACTTCAGATCGCCGCGCCGGCCGTCCCTTATGTCCTCCACCAGCCGTGCGTGGCTGCGCCCGACGGCTCGCCCGATCCAGTGACAGGCCTCGGCGGCGGCCCGGTGCGCTCCGGGCGCGGCCCGGGCCCCGGTCGCCATCGCCACCAGCAGCAGCGCGTGCTCCCCGGCGCCGAACCGGGCGGTGAGCAGCGCGTCCCGGCGGGGTTCTCCGCGATACCGCGCGGAGTCCCCCCGCTGGGAGACGGCCCGCACCGTGCACGCCCCGTACCGGGCTCCGTCCAGCACCGTGTCCGCCACGAGATCGTCGAGATCGTCCGGATCGGCGGCCGGGAGAGCGGTGGGTTCGGCGTCGTACGTGGGCGGCCGCGTGCCGACGTGGCCACGGGACCTGGAGACGGGCGCGGGGCGCTCGATCCGGGGACTGTGCTCGTCGGGAGCGGGAGCGGGGGCGGTGGCCGGGGGTGGGGGCACCTCGGACGGCGCCGCGGTGGGAGGCGGCGGCACGGGGGGCGAGTCGGTGGGACGCGGCGGCACGGGCGGCCGGTCGGTCGGGGTGGGGGACGCGGCATGCGCCGGCTCGGCGGCGGGTGGGCGGGGCGCGGACTCGCCGGGCGCGGTGGTAGGGGGCGCCGGGGCGGCGGCCCCCGTGGCCGGGTGCGCCTGGGGGCTCGGCCAGGTCGGAGGGACCGTGGGAGGCGGTGGGATCCGCGGCGTCTCCGCGTCGGGAACCGTCGGCGCAGGCGGCTGCCCCGAACTCTGCGAGGCGGAGACGGAGGCGGAGGGTCCCGGGCGCTCGTCCGAGGGTGCGTGGGCCGGGGGCCGGCCGGGCCGCTGCGGTGGGCGCGCCGAGGCCGGGAAACTCACCGGCCCGGTGGGGCCGGGCCGTGGTGGCTCCCAGGGCGCGCGGTGCGAGGGCCCGTCGTTCGGGCGGGGGGCGTCCGGCAGGTCGTCGGCCCCGGTCCGGGGCGCCGGGACCACCGGCCCCGCTCCGAAGCCACGGGCCGCCGGCCGGTCCGAGGAACCCGGCCGGTCCGAGGAACTTGGCCGGTCCGAGGAGCCGGACCGATCCGAGGGGCCGGTCCGCCCCTGCGTCCCGTCCGCCACCGCCCCCGACGCCGACGCGAACCGGTCGTCGAGGGAATCCCGCGCCGGTGCCGGGCCCGTGTCGTCGGCGGAGTCGTCGTACAACTCCCTCCACCAGTCGTCCTCGCGACCGGTGGGCCTTCCCCCCTGCTGGCTCATGCCCGTAATTGTCCACCGCACGAGCCGGATGAAAACGGGGCTTGTGGAAAAAACCGGTCCTCCAAGGGAGGGTGAACGGCACGTCGAGTGATCCGTAGAACGGTCATGCGAAATGCGAAGCCCGGCGCGGCGCGCGTGGCTGACCTGCGGGTCTGAGGCCCGGCCGCGCTTCTGACCTGCGCCTTCTCCGGTGTTCCGGCAGTCTGGTCAGATGGGAGTGTGGGACCTCCTGCTGGTCGGGCTGGTCATCCTGCTCGGACTGTGCGGAGTGCTGCTGCCTGCCATGCCGGGATCGCTGCTGGTGTGGGCAGCGGTCATGTGGTGGGCACTGAAGGACCCGCAGCCCGTCGCCTGGTGGGTGCTGGTCGCAGCCACGGTCCTGCTGCTCGTCTCCCAGGCCGTCCGCTGGGCGCTTCCGCCCCGCCGGCTGCGCATGAACCGCACCACCCGCCGCATGCTGGCCTGCGCCGGGGCCGGTTCCGTGCTGGGTTTCGTCCTGATACCCGTCCTGGGCGCGATCCCCGGATTCCTGGGCGGTGTCTACCTCTTCGAGCGGCTCCGCCTCGGCCGCCACACCGACGCGGTGGCCGCCCTGCGCACGGTCATGCGCGCGGGCGGCTCCGGCATCCTGACCGAACTGTTCACCTGCCAGCTGATCGCGGCGGCCTGGCTGGGCGCGGTCCTCTGGGGCTGAGGCCGGCGGCCCTCAGGCGGCCGCTGAGCCGGCGCCCTCAGGAAGGCAGCACCCCCTCGTGGGTCAGCAGCCGGATCTTGCGGTCCAGACCGCCCGCGTATCCGGTCAGTGCGCCGTCCGCCCCGATCACCCGGTGGCACGGGCGGACCACCAGCAGCGGGTTCGCCCCGATCGCACCGCCGACGGCCCGTACCGCGGCCCGGGGCGCTCCGATGCGCGCGGCGATCTCGCCGTACGTGGCCGTCGAGCCGTACGGGATGTCGTCCAGCGCGGCCCAGACCTTCTCGCGGAAGGCCGTCCCCTCGGTGCGCCAGGCCAGGCGGAACTCCTTCAGTTCCCCGGCGAAGTACGCCCCGAGCTGCTCCTCGGCCTCCCTGAAGGGCCCGGGGTCGCGCCGCCAGTCGTCCCGCACCTCGCGTCCGCCCTTCTGCCCGGGCACCGACAGCGAGGTCAGCTCGCCGGTCGGGGCGGCGGTGAGGAGCAGCGGCCCGAGGGGGCCGGGCACGCTCGTCCAGTAGGTCGGGCAGGTCATCACCACTCCCATTCCCCTGCTGCGCGCAGGTGGTTCACGGCGTACGAGCGCCAGGGGCGCCAGGTGTCGGGGGCGTCCAGACCGGGCGGGGCCACGTCCGGATCGCCGAGGGCACGGGCGCGGATCTCGGCGACGGTACGGGCGTCCAGACCGGGCACGGCCCGCAGGGCGTCCCGCGCCTCGTCCCGGTCGGCGCCCGGGTCCAGGCGTACGGCCTGGTCGGCGAGGGCGGCGGTGAGCGCCCCGAGGACACCGGCGGGCTCGGCCGCGGCCAGCACGGCCGGCTCGGGAAAGAGGTGGGTGAGGCTTTTGCACGGGGCGTCGAGCGCCTTGCCGTAACGGCGTACGAGCCGTTCCGCCTCCGTCCGGCCGGTCAGGGCGCGCACCGCTAGTTCCTCCGGGTCGGCGGTGCCCGGCGAGCGCAGCCCGGGCCGGGCGGCGACCAGGGGTGCGAGCCGGGGGTCGGCGGCGAGGCGCTCGTCGACGGCGTAGGGGTCGGCGTCGAGGTCGAACAACCGCCGCAGCCGCTGGACGGCGGTGGTCAGGTCGCGCGGGTCGGTGAGGTGCAGCCGGACGTCGAGCCAGCCGCCCGGGTGGGCGCCGGGCCCGGTCCGGGCGGTACCGGGGCGTTCGTCGACGGCGACGATCCCGGTGCCGTACGGGAGGCGGAGGGTGCGCCGGTAGGTGCGGGCGCCGGGCGGGCCGCTCACCTCCTCGACGCCGGGTACGGCCTGGTGCTCCAGCAGGTCGAAGACGGGCCCGGCCCGGTAGGGGCCGCGGTGGGCGAGCCGGAGCGGGATGCCGGCGTTCGGGGTCGCCGCACGGTGGCCCCTGCCGTTGCGCGGCGCGGTGGCGCGCAGCCGGCTCGGCGTCGACGCGTAGACCGCCCGGATCGTGTCGTTGAACTGCCGCACGCTGGCGAAGCCCGACGCGAACGCGATCTCGGTGATGGGCAGCTCCGTGGTCTGCACGAGGACGCGCGCGGTGTGGGCCCGCTGGGCCCGGGCGAGCGCGACCGGCCCGGCGCCCAGTTCTGCGGTGAGCTGCCGCTGCACCTGCCGTGCGCTGTAGCCGAGGCGTCCCGCGAGCCCGGCGACGCCCTCCCGGTCGACGACGCCGTCGGCGATCAGCCGCACGGCCCGACCCACCACGTCCGCGCGGACGTTCCACTCGGCGGAGCCGGGCACGGCGTCCGGGCGGCACCGCCGGCAGGCCCGGAAGCCGGAGCCCTGCGCGGCGGCGGCCGTGGCGAAGAACCGTACGTTGGCCCGCTTCGGGGTGACCGCGGGGCAGCTCGGCCGGCAGTAGATGCCGGTCGTTTCGACGGCGAAGAAGAACACGCCGTCGAAACGGGCGTCCCGGCTGCGCACGGCCTCGTACCTGGTGTCCTCGTCCGTTTCCTGGTTCGTCACGGGTCCAGTCTCCCGCCCGCGACCGCACGACCGCTGGCGGGAATCGGACACGGCGCTGAGCAGGGCGCACGGCGGTGGGCGGGGCGCCCGCGCGGGGCGGGAGCCACACGTCCGCCGCGGCACCCCTGCGGCGGACGCGAGCCCCTCACGATCCCCGGCGGGCCCGTGCGGGCGCGAGGCAGGCCCCGCACGAGCACGAGCCCCAGCGGGCCCCTGCGGGCGCAAGGCAAGCCCCTCACCAGCCCCCGGCGGACCCGAGCGAGCCGAGGCAGAACCCCTCACGCGCGCCAGTGCGCTCCCCGCTTCGCCTCCATCGCGGCGCGGCCCATCGCCCCCTTCCGCTTCCAGTCCTTGCGGATCTCGGCCCGGAGGCGGGCGTCGGTCTTGGCGACGATGCGCTGGTTCTCCCGCAGCAGCTTGCGGTAGCTCTCCAGCCGCCGCTGCGGCAGCTCACCGCTGTCGATGGCGGCCAGCACGGCGCATCCCGGCTCCGCCTCGTGGGCGCAGTCGTGGAAGCGGCACCGCTCGGACAGTTCCTCGATCTCGGAGAACACCTGCCCGACGCCGGTCTCGGCGTCCCACAGGCCGACGCCGCGCAGCCCCGGGGTGTCGATCAGGACACCCCCGCCGGGCAGGGCGAGCAGGTTGCGCGTGGTGGTGGTGTGGCGGCCCTTGCCGTCGACGTCGCGGGTGGCCTGGACGTCCATGACGTCCTCGCCGAGCAGCGCGTTGGCGAGGGTCGACTTGCCCGCGCCGGACTGTCCGAGCAGCACGCACGTCCCGCCGCCGACGATCGCGGCGAGCACGTCGAGCCCGTCCCCGTCGAGGGAGCTGACGGGCACGACCGGCACGCCGGGCGCGGCCGTCTCCACGTCCTGGACGAGGTGCGCGAGGGTCACGGCGTCCGGCACGAGGTCGGCCTTGGTGAGGACGACGACGGGCTGGGCCCCGGACTCCCAGGAGAGCGCGAGGAAGCGCTCGATGCGCCCGAGGTCCAGTTCGAGGGCGAGGGACACGGCGATGACGGCGTGGTCGACGTTGGCCGCGAGGATCTGCCCCTCGGACCGCTGGGAGGAGGTGGAGCGGACGAAAGCGGTACGGCGCGGCAGGTAGGTGCGGACGTAGCGCGGGTTCCCGCCGGGTTCGACGGCGACCCAGTCGCCGGTGCACACCACCCGCAGGGGGTCGTGCGGGGTGACGAACGCGGTGTCGGCCCGCAGCATCCCGCCGGCGGTGACGACGTCGCACTGCCCGCGGTCGACCCGCACGACACGGCCGGGCAGCAGCCCTTCGGCCTCGTAGGGGGCGAACGCCTCGGCCCAGGCGTCGTCCCAGCCGTAGGGGGTGAGCGCGGAGGAAACGGATGAAGCAAAGGAGGAAGACAAGGGTGACCCTTCCGAGGTCGGCCCCGGCCCGACAGTCGGTCGGATCAGCCGGCGGCCATGGAGGTGGACTTCATGAACTGGATGCGGGCAGCGCTCATCGCAATGACAGCCATCGGTCGACACCTCCTCGTCGCTCGGTACGTCTCTCTGCGCGGAATCCGCGCACGGAACCGCGGTGTGCGCGGAACCGACGTCACGGTATCCCGCCGTGACGCGGGTGCGTCAACCGTTTTTCACACAGGCCTGGCCGTTCAGCTCGAAGTCGTACGGCGCGGAGTTCTTGCCGCGCCAGGAGGCCAGGAAGCCGAAGGCCAGATCGCCGCCCGCGGGAACCGACTTGTTGTAGTCGGCGGCCGTGGCGCTGACGCGGGAGCCGTCCTGGGAGACGGAGGCGTCCCACATCTGGCCGACATGCTGGCCGTCCCGGAAGGACCAGGCGACGCGCCAGGCGTCGAGGGGCCGGGTGCTGGTGACGGTGACGGTGGCCTGGAAGCCGTCGGGCCACTGGTTGACCAGGTCGTACTCGACCCTGCAGACGGGTTCCTCGCTCTCGTCGGGTTCGGCCCGGTCGGTGGGCGAGGAGGTGCCCTGCGGTTCGGTGTGGCGGCTCTTGTCCTCCGGCTTGCGGGACTTCTCCGGCTGCTTGGAGGCCTGGGTGTCCCGGTCGGCCGGTTTCGATGTCGCGGGCGGCAGGGACGGGGCGGACGGCAGGGGCGGAGCGCTGTCGGCCACCGGCTGCCGGTCCACGCCGGGTGCGCCGAGCTCGTCGCCGTCGCCCCCGAAGGGCATCAGCGAGACCCCGAGGGCCAGCACCGAGACGAGGACCGCGGCGACCAGGAGCCCGTTGCGGGCGACGCGCGCCTTCTGCTCGCCGTCCTCCGGTTGCGTACCGGCCCCGTCGGTCGAGCCGGGCCGGCCGGCGCCGAGCCGCACCTCGGCGGCGCGGCGGCGGCGCTCCAGGTAGGCGAGGCCTCCCCAGCCGATCACCCCGCCGGCCAGCGCCCCGGGCAGGCCGCCGCCGTGCAGGCGCAGACAGGCGGCGGCCTCGGCGCACTGCACGCAGGTGGCGAGGTGCCGGGAGAGGTCGCCGGGGGCCTCGGCGGCGGAGGAGCGGGTGACGGCGTCCAGCAGGCGGGCGTAGCTGCGGCACCGTCCGTCCATGGGCGTGTCGAGGTGATTGCGGTGGCAGCGGTCCCGGAACAGGGTGCGCACCTGCTGGAGTTCCTCGGCGACGCCGGCCGGATCGAGTCCCAGGCGGCGGGCGACCAGGGGCAGCGGCAGCGCCTCCACCTCGGCGAACCAGAGCAGTTCGGCGTCCGGCTGCTGCAGGTCGCGCAGGCCGCGCAGCGCGAGCGGGCGCTGCAGGGGCGGGCCGGTGTAGCGGGCCGCCGCGTCCGAGTTGAGCCACAGGCGCAGGTCGGGGTCGAGTTTGTGACCCTGGCCCGCCTCCTCCCAGGCCGCGGCCGTGGTGCGTACGGAGGTCAGCAGCAGGGGTATGCGGGGCAGCCGGGCAGGGCGGCGGGCGGTGCCGCGGACCTGGCCGGTCTCGGCGGCCCGGGCCTCGCGCACGCCCTGCGCGAACGCCTCGCGGCCGAGCTGTGCGGCGGCGGTGGAACCGGACGTGCACAGGTCCGCGTACGCGAGGACCGCGTCCCAGCACTCGGAGAACAGCGCGGCCTCGGTGGCATCCTGAGGGGTCGGCAGGTCGGGCATGAGTCTCCTGCATCCACAAGCGAGGTCAACTCACCATGACGGCGTCGGAGTTGGGGGGACCCTCGCGGCGATGCAAGAGCTTTTCACGCCTCCCACACAACTGACAAGCGCCCTGTTCAGATATCAGGACAGGGCGGCGTCACCCCCATGGCTCCGGTCTCGGAGTGCCATACGGGTGCGGCCGCCCTGCGACTCGATGCCGCCTCGCCCCGAGGGGCGTTGTCATCGAAGCGTTATCAAACGGCGGTGGGTGCGTCGGCCGGGAGGCTGTCCATGAAGGAGCTGACCGAGAAGACCGCGTTGCCGGCGCCGGGCGGGCCGTAGCCGGGGGGCGAGGAGAGACCGAAGTCCTCCATGGTCTGCCGGTAGGCCTGGAGCAGGCGGATGTGGTACTCCAGCGGCGCGCCCTGCGGGTTGGCCTTGCCGAGCGGCGTCGTGGGCTCCGGGCACCAGGTGGTGAAGCGGGGCGTGATGCCGTGCGACATGAAGAAGCGCAGGCCCTCGGTGGTGGAGTCGATGGCCTCGTCGACCGTCTTGAAGCCGAACGGCTCGGCCATCTCCACGCCTGCCACGAAGTTGGGGATGACGTTGCGCGCGCCGAAGATCTCGGCCGAGTCGAGGATCCGCTTGTGCCACTCGTCCCGGCCGACGTACCGCTCCTTGCCCGGGCAGTACATCTTGAACAGGTACTCGTCCCACACCTCGTAGTTGGGGTGGTAGATCTGCACCCCGTAGTCCTTGAAGCGCTGGACGTCGTCCTTGGGCAGCGCCTGGGCCACGACCTTGCCGATCCAGCGGCCGGGGAAGTGCTCCTCGATGGCCTTGGCGTACCGCCCGTAGAAGTCCGCCTCGTCCAGGCCCTGGACCTTCGACGTGATCGCCCCACCGGTGAGGGTGTACGCGGTGGACACCTTCGCGGTGTCGTACTTGTCGATGATCTCGAGCGCCTCGAGGACTTCGTCGACGTCCTTCACGCCCGTGTACGGGCGGCCCGCCGCCTTGTGCTGGCGCCAGTTGTGGTTGATGTCGCAGTACTGGCACTCCTCCTTGGCACCGAAGTACTGGCACACGCGGAACGCGGTCAGGTAGATCAGGTAGCCCCACTGGATGGTCGGGGCCACCTCCATGACCGACTTCCCGTTGGAGAGGGTGTGCCGGTAGTACTCGGGCATCGGCGGCACCCCGACGTCGGAGATGCGCCTGCCGTCGAGGTACAGGCCGAGCATGCCGTCGTCGTTCGCGGCGACGCGGTACGGCGAGGACGGGTTCACGCGCACCGAGACGACGGTGCGGCGCAGGTCGTAGGGGCCGCCGGTGAGGATGATCTCCTCGGGCGGGCGGCGGAGCGCGGCCTCGCCCAGCTCGGGCAGGGTGCCGTGGTCGAAGGAGAAGATGAAGTACGACTTCGGCTTGACCTCGCCGCCCTCGTTGTCGCTGAGCGCGGACGGGTCGAAGGCGACGCCGCCGCGGAGCAGGTCCTCCTTGAAGACGGCCTCCCGCGGTACGTGCGGGAACCGCTCCATCAGATCCTCGACCAGCGCGGTACGGCTGCCCATCCCGTCTCTCCTCCCGGTTCGGACGTACGACTCCTCACGGTATGCCCCTGGGTGCGCGGGGCCGGTACCCGGGTCCCCCCGAACCGGTGGAATGCCGCGTTCATCACCCTCTGTCCTGCGATGATCGTCAGGCTTCGCGTTCCAGCGCCGCCCAGTCGACCGCGTGCGCCGGCTGCTCGCCGGCCAGCAGCCGTTCCGCCTCCTGCGCGACGGTCAGGCCGAGCCGGGCCAGCTCGTTGCCCTGGGAGCCGGCGAGGTGGGGGGTGATGAAGGCGCCGGGCAGGTCGTAGAGGGGCGAGTCGGCGGGGAGCGGCTCGGGGTCGGTGACGTCGAGGATCGCGGTCAGACGTCCGGTGCGCAGTTCCGCCACGAGGGCGTCGTGGTCGACCAGCGCACCCCGCGCGGTGTTGATCAGCACCGCCCCGTCGGGCATCAGGGCCAGCTCACGGCGGCCGATCATGTGGTGGGTCTCGGGCGTCTCGGGCGCGTGCACGGTGACGATGCCGGACGTGCGCAGCAGCTCGTCCAGGGGCAGCAGGGGGACGCCGAGGGCGGCGGCCCCGCGCTCGTCGACGTACGGGTCGGTGAGGACCGGCCGCAGGTCGAAGGGGCGGAGCAGTTCGAGGACGCGGCGGCCGATGCGGGAGGCGCCGATGACGCCGACCCGGCGGCCGAAGTTGCCGATGCCGGGGACGACACCCCAGCCGGCGGACGGGCGGGCCGCGCGCATCCGGTCGCGGGCGGCCAGGACGTCCTTCCCGGCGAGCAGGATCATGGCGAGGGTGTACTCGGCGACCGGCAGCGCGTTGGCGACGGCGGCCGAGGAGACGGCGATGCCCCGCTCCCACAGGGCGTGCGTGGCGAAGGACTTCACGGAACCCGCCGAGTGCAACACCGCCCGCAGCCGGGGGGCGGCGTCGAGCACCGTCTCGTCGATCCGGGGGCAGCCCCAGCCGGTCACCAGGATCTCGGTACGGGCCAGCGCCCCCCGGACGCGCGGGTCGGTGAAGTCCCGGGCCACCAGGCCCGGATCGATGTCCACGGACTTCCGCAGCCGTGCCAGCACCTCGGGCGGGAAGACCTGCGGCACGTTCTCGGAGTCCAGGGCGAACAATGCCTGGGGGCGCTGGCTCAAGGGGGTGACCTTCCGGCTCGGGGTGCTGCGGGAGCAGCTCCCGCACCACATGCAGAAACCGCTCTCTACAGTCCGTACCGTAGGCCGGTCCCGATCACGGCGGCAATGGACGGCGGGCCGGGGTAGGTTCCGGCCCGGGGGCTTCCCGTCCCCGCCGCCTCGGGGAAGGACGACGCATGAACGCGACCGTGACCAACTGGGCGGGCAACATCGCCTACGCGGCCAAGGAGCTCCACCGGCCCGCCTCGTCGACCGCGCTGCGAGCGCTGGTCGCGGACAGCGACCGGGTGCGGGTGCTGGGCAGCGGACACTCGTTCAACGAGATCGCCGAACCCGGCCCCGACGGCGTCCTGCTGTCGCTGGCGGACCTGCCTCCTCGGGTGGAGGTCGACACGGTGGCCCGCACGGTCCGGGTCGGCGGCGGTGTGCGCTACGCGGAACTGGCCCGCCGGGTCCACGGGCAGGGCCTCGCGCTGCACAACATGGCGTCCCTGCCGCACATCTCGGTGGCCGGGTCGGTCGCGACCGGCACGCACGGCTCGGGGGTGCTCAACGGCCCGCTGTCGGCCTCGGTGCGCGAGGTGGAGCTGGTCACGGCCGACGGCTCGATGGTGACCATAGGCCGGGACGAGGAGCGGTTCGGCGGGGCCGTCACCTCACTCGGCGCGCTCGGCGTCGTCACCGCGCTCACCCTGGACCTGGAGCCGGCCTACGAGGTGGAGCAGCACGTGTTCACCGGGCTGCCCCTGCGGGGCCTGGACTCCGGGGTGTTCGAGACGGTGATGGCGACGGGGTACAGCGTCAGCCTGTTCACCGACTGGCGCGAGCCGGGCTTCGGGCAGGTGTGGCTGAAGCGGCGCACGGACCAGCCGCTGCCCGCCTTCCCCTGGGCTGCTCCCGCCACGGAGAAGATGCACCCGGTGCCCGGCATGCCCGCCGTCAACTGCACGGAGCAGTTCGGTGTGCCGGGGCCGTGGCACCAGCGGCTGCCTCACTTCCGGGCGGAGTTCGTGCCGAGCAGCGGGACGGAGTTGCAGTCGGAGTACCTGCTGCCGCGCGGGCGCGCCGTGGAGATGCTGCACGCGCTCGACGCGATCCGGGAACACCTCGCCCCCGTCCTGCAGATCTGCGAGGTGCGCACGGTCGCCGGTGACGACCAGTGGCTGAGCCCCTCGCACGGGCGGGACACCGTCGCGGCGCACTTCACCTGGGTCGAGGACACGCGGGCGGTCCTGCCGGTGGTGCGGCGGGTCGAGGCGGCGCTGGCCCCGTTCGGGGCCCGCCCGCACTGGGGCAAGGTGTTCACCCTGCCCGCCTCGGCCCTGCGCGAGCTGTACCCGCGCCTCGGCGACTTCCGGGCGCTGGCGCGGGAACTGGACCCGCGGGGGAAGTTCGCCAACACCTTCGTACGGGATGTGCTCGGGCAGGCGTAGCCGGGGGCGGCGGTGCGAGCCGGTCGCCGAGCGGCGTGCGCATCGGCGCCGGGGGCCGGTCGGGTCGCTCCGTGCAGCGGACGGCGCCGCTTCGGGCGGCCGCGTACGGGCCGCCCGCGTCAGGCCAGGACGTGCGGTGGGCCCGCGGTCATGTCGCGGCGCGCGGGCGGGCGCGGGTGGAGGAGGTCGTCGCGCGGTCGACCTCGTCCTTGATGAGCAGGGACATCAGGGACGCCACGGTCAGCCCCGCCTCGGCCGGGTGGCGCAGCACCTTGCCGGGGTCGATCCGGTAGGCGTTGGACCGCCCCTCCCGCGTATGGGAGAGGTATCCGTCGTGCTCCAGGTCGGCGATGATCTTCTGCACGGCTCGTTCGGTGAGGCGGCAGTGGGCCGCTATGTCCCGGATACGAGCACTGTGGTTGTCGGCAATGGCAGCCAGCACACGCGCATGGTTGGTGAGGAACGTCCATCCGGTGTGTGGCTCGGGCACTCCATCCATGCTCCCAACTCTAGCGACAGAACATTCACGCACCCAAAAACACGTACTGCATTTCATGTATTGGTTGACGGGCGTGGGGTAGAGGGGCAACGCTGGAAGCGAGGGCAAGGCGAACGGACGAGGGAGAACAGGGCCATGCCGGAGCCTGCGTACGCCGCGCGGTCTCACACCCGGGAAGACGCCGCACCCGCGGCGGGAGGCAGTGCACCGGCGGCGATCCCGCCCTGCATGGCGACCATGGACGTCGTTCCGGTCGGCGACCGGATGACCGTGACGATGTGGGGGGAACTGGACCTGGGCAGCAGGCGGTTGCTGCCGGAGCTGTACGACATGCTCGCCCTGTCGGGCGGCGGCATGGACCTGCGTCTGGACGCCGTCGGGTTCTGTGACTGCGCCGGCCTCAACGCCCTGCTGGACCTGCACGCCCGCGCCGTCGAGCAGGGCAAGTCGGTGACCGTCCGCTCCTGCGGGGTCGCGGTCGAGCGGGTGCTCGACCTGACGGGCACCCGGGAGATGCTCATGGGCCCCGGCCGGGCGGAGGACGCCGCGCCCCCGGCCCCTCCGGAAGGGGAGGGCCAGGACCTGCGCGCCGAAGTCGCCCAGTTGCGCCGCGCCATGCAGACCCGGCCGACCATCGACCTGGCCCGCGGCATCCTGATGGCCTCCTTCGGCCTGACTCCCGAGGCGGCCTGGAGCGTGCTGGTCAGGACCTCCCAGAACACCAACACCAAACTGCACGATCTGGCCGGAGACCTGGTGGGCACGGTAGGGGGCACGACCCTGCCGGAGCGGGTGCAGCGGCAGCTGGCCGCCGCGGTCGCCGGCGCGAACCGACCGGACGAGGCGCCGGCGCACCCCGCGGCCGGCCCCGCCGGGAAGCCGGAGTGACGCGCCGGGGTCCAGGACACCCGTACTGAGGCATCATGGGCAGGCCACCACCGGCCACGACCGACCACCACCGGTTGACCGGGTGCGCACTTTATAAAGCCCCTTTCCTAACCCCTTGTCGAAAGTCCCGGCAGCCCATAGCCTTGCGCCGCGCCGGTGCCGACGTCGATCCGGCCCGGTCGGTCTGGGAAGGATTGGGGCACCCCGGTGAAGCGCACATCACGTGACATCCGCACCGCGAACCGCTACGAGGTGCTGCGCCAGATCATCGCGGAGTCACCCACGTCACGGCAGGAGCTGGCGGCCGCCACGGGGCTCAGCCTCGCGACGGTCGCCACCCTCGTCGGCGAGCTGCTCGACCTGCGCATGATCACCGAGGTCGGTTTCGAGGACTCCGCGGGCGGCCGCCCCCGGGGCCTGGTCGCGGTCAACGCCTCGGGCGGCGCGCTGATCGGCGTCGACATCGCCGAGACCTACGTCCACGTCGAGCTGTTCGATCTCGGGCTGAACGTGCTGGCCCGTGCCGAGGAGGACGTCCGGCCCGGCGAGAGCCTGCCCGAGCAGGTGGTCGGGCATGTGGTCACGGCCGTCGGCTCGGTCGTGACGCAGGCCGGCATCGAGGGCGCCCGGGTGCTGGGCGTCGGGGTGAGCGTGCCGGGGCAGGTGGACCGCGCGACCGGCGTCTCCGAGTACGCGCCCAACTGGGACTGGCACGACGTACCGCTCCTCGACCTGCTCACCGAGCACATCGCCTACCCGCTGTACCTGGACAACCCGCTGCGCGCCAGCGCGGTCGCCGAGCTGTGGTTCGGGGCCGCGCGCGGGCGCGGGAACGCGGTGGTGGTCAACCTGGGCACCGGTGTGGGCGCCGGTCTCGTCCTGGGCGGCGGACTGCACCGGGGCGTCAGCAACAGCGCCGGTGAGTGGGGCCACACGACGATGGTGCTGGACGGACGGCCGTGCCGCTGCGGCGACCACGGGTGCGTGGAGACCTACGTCGGCGCGCGCGGCATCATGCTGAACCTGCGCGAACTCGCTCCCGACAGCCCGCTGCTGCACGCCGACGACCAGACGGCGACCATCGACGCCCTGGCCCGCGGGGTCGCGACGGGCGACCCCGTGGCGCGCCGGGTCGTCCACGACACCGCCCGTTATCTGGGAGCCGGCGTCGCGGACCTGGTCAACCTGTTCAACCCCGAGATCGTCGTGCTGAGCAGCTGGGTGGCCCGCACCCTGGGCGAGCCGCTGCTGCACGAGGTGCGTGAGGCCGTGGCCCGGCACGCGCTGCCGCGGCCGCTGGCCGCCACCGAAGTCGTCCTCTCCCCCATCCCCACCGACCCGGTGTGCCTCGGCGCGGCGACGTTCGCGCTCGAAGGCGCGCTGCAGGCCGTCGGGCAGAAGAACGGCACACGCACCGCCCCCGTGAGGAGCCGTACCACCACCCCACCCTCGTAACGGCGGAACCAACTCCTCCCCCCTCCCCGCGTGTTCGAAATCGCGAACGGGACACAACGCTTCGTACAGACTTCGTCCAACCCCTTGCCGAAGCCTTAGCCGAAGCTCTAGCGTCCCGCACCGCACCTCTCTTTGAGCCATCTGGCGCGAGCCTTCGGGCCGTGAGCCATCAGGCAGTGAGCCGCAGAGCCGCAGCCGCACTCGAGACAAGGACGTCAGCATGTCGGCATCGAGCAACATGAACTGGGACCGCCGGAACGTACTGCGGGCCGCGATGGGCCTGGCCGCCGCGGGCGGGCTGGCCGCGTGCGGCGGCAACAACGGCCGGGGCGGCGGCTCCGGTTCGGGCACCAACCTGACGCAGATGTTCCACGCGTACGGCGAGGCGGGCACCGAGCAGGCCATCAAGAAGTACGCGAAGGCGTACAAGAATGCCAACGTGACCACGCAGTGGATCACCAGCTCCGACTTCGAGAGCAAGCTCTTCTCGGCCCTGCTCACCAAGGACGCGCCGGACCTGTTCGAGTTCCACCCGCAGATCCAGATGGTGAAGAGCGGCCAGGTGGCGGACCTGACCGACATCATCGACCCGGTCAAGGACGACTTCAACCCGGCCGACATCAAGTCGCACACGGTCGACGGCAAGATATACGGCGTCCGGATGATCGACGACCCGCAGTTCTTCTTCTACCGCAAGTCGATGCTGGAGAAGGCCAAGGTCGAGGTGCCGACCACGCTCGACGAGCTGATGGAGGCCGCCGCCAAGCTCACCACCGGCAAGGTCAAGGGCCTGTACATGGGCAACGACCTGCACAATGTCATCAACCCGATGATCTGGTCGGCCGGCGCGGACACCCTCAACGAGAAGAACGAGATCGCCTACCACACCCCCGGCGTCGTCGAGGGCATCAAGAAGATGCGCAAGCTGTTCACCAGCGGCGACCTTCTCCTCGGCGCCCCGACCGAGTCATGGGACCCGTCCTCGTTCAACCAGGGCCTGTGCGCCATCCAGTTCTGCGGCATGTGGGCCATGCCCGCGATCCAGGAAGCGCTCGGCGACGACTGGGGCGTCTTCCCCTTCCCGAAGACCGTCGACTCCGGCAAGCAGTCCGTCTACAACGGCGGCTGGTCGATGTTCGTCAACGCCAAGGGCAAGAACGTGGACGCGGCCAAGGAGTACGTGAAGTGGCTGTGGATCGACCAGAAGCAGTACCAGGAGGACTGGGCCACCTCCTACGGCTTCCACATCCCGCCGCGCACCTCGCTCGCCAAGACGGCCGACAAGCTCAAGTCGGGCAACGCCGCCGAGGGCGTCAGGCTCTTCAACGAGTTCGGCCACTTCGACAACATCGGGTGGACCCAGGCGATGATCACCGCCCTGGAGGACGTCTTCGCCAACTCCGTCCGCAAGAGCATGGACCCGGAGCAGGCTCTCGACAAGGCCGACGTGGCCGTCAACCGCGAGCTCAAGAAGCTGTTCGGATAGGCCGCGGGACGGATCACGACATGTCGACGACCACCGAGCCCGCCCTCGCGGGCTCCGCCCCGGCGAAGGCCTCACCGGCCAAGCCGCGGCGGGGCCTGCGGGGCGGCCCCACCCTCGCCTTCTGGCTCTTCACCGGGCCGTTCCTGATCGGTCTGGCGATCTTCGTCTACGCGCCGATCCTCTGGAGCCTCTGGCTGAGCTTCTTCGAGGCCCGCTTCACCGTCACGCCGGACAAGTTCGTCGGCTTCGACAACTACGTCTACATGCTGACGAACGACGACTTCGTCGGCTCGCTCGGCACCTTCACCGTCTTCGCCGCGTTCATCGTGCCCACCACCTGGGCGCTGTCGCTGGGCCTGGCCCTGCTGGTGAACCGGATGCGCTTCATGCGGGCGTTCTTCCGCTCGGTCTTCTTCCTGCCCACCGCGGTCAGCTACGTCGCCGCCGCGCTCATCTGGAAGATGTCCATCTTCAGCGGGGTCCGCTTCGGCCTGATGAACACGGTCCTGAGCTGGTTCGGGATCGAGAACATCGCCTGGCTGATCGACCCCAACCCGCCCTGGTACTGGCTGGTCATCGTGACCGCCCGGCTGTGGCTGCAGTCCGGCTTCTACATGATCCTGTTCATCGCGGCGCTCCAGAACATCCCGGACGAGCTCTACGAGGCCGCCGCCATCGACGGCGCCAAGTCGGGCTGGCAGACCTTCCGGTACATCACCCTGCCCCAGCTGCGCGCCACGTCCACCGCGGTGATCCTGCTGCTGCTCATCGCCGCCTACCAGGCCTTCGACGAGTTCTTCACCCTGCTGTCCAAGACCACCTGGGGACGCCCGCCCCTCGTCGAGCTGTACTACAAGGCCCTGGGAGAGAGCCAGGACTACGGCGCCGGCAGCGCGGGGGCGCTCATCCTGACCGTGCTGATCTGTGCCGTGACCCTGCTCCAGGGCAAGATCATGGGCTTCGGAAGGGGTGACGAGTCCAAGTGACCACCACCATGACCAAGGTGCGCAAGGCCGCACCGGCGCCGGACGCGCCCAGCCGGGTCAGGCGCTCCGGCGGCGTGATGAGCTCCACCGGGCTCTACGTCGCCACCGGCGTCGCCGCCTTCCTGTTCCTGGTCCCGTTCTACATCCTGGTGCGCAACGCCCTCTCCACGGACGCCGAGATCACCGGAGAGAACTGGAAGTTCTTCCCCACGGACATCCAGTGGGGCAACATCAGCGAGCTCTTCACCGACGAGACGGTCCCCTTCGCCCAGTCCCTGTGGAACTCGGCGGTCGTGGCCACCCTGCACACCGTCGGCGTCCTGCTGGTGTGCTCCCTCGCCGGCTACGGCCTGGCCCGCATCCCCTACAAGCACGCCAACAAGGTCTTCTACGCCGTCCTGGGGACCCTCATGGTCCCGACCGCGGTCACCTTCGTCCCGAGCTTCGTGCTGGTCTCCTCGCTCGGCTGGGTCGACACCTACCGGGGACTGATCATTCCCGGGCTGTTCAGCGGTTTCACCTGCTTCCTGTTCCGGCAGTACTTCCTGGGGTTCCCCAAGGAGCTGGAAGAGGCGGCACGCATGGACGGGCTGGGATACTTCGGCGCATACTGGCGCGTCGTAGTACCGAACTCGCTCAACTTCTTCGCCGCGATGGCGACCATCACCTTCATCAACGGCTGGAACGCCTTCCTGTGGCCTCTGGTCATCGGCCAGGACCCCGGTTCCTGGACGGTGCAGGTCGCGCTCTCCAGTTACATGACCAACCAGACCGTCGTGTTCCACATGATCTTCATGGCCACGGCCGTATCCATCCTGCCCCTGGTCTTCGTCTTCCTCTTCCTCCAGCGCTGGCTGGTGCAGGGGATCGCACAGACCGGCATCAAGGGCTGAGCTAGGAGACCGATGTCTTACCGCACGACCCCATCCGTCGATTACGTCGAGGACGTCTCCCCGGGCAGCGGCGCCCTGCCGCCCCGCGCCTGGTACGCGTCCTCCGACGCGCGGTCCCTGTCGCTGAACGGCAACTGGCGCCTGCGGGTGTCGGCCACCGCCGACGCCGAGGACGACTCGTTCGCCGAAGAGGGCTACGACGCCGGGAACTGGGCCGAGGTCACGGTCCCCGGGCACTGGGTTCTCCAGGGCGACGGGGCGTTCGGCTCCCCCATCTACACCAATCACCTCTACCCCTTCCCGGTGGACCCGCCGCATGTCCCGACGGAGAACCCGACCGGTGACCACCTGCGCGTCTTCGACCTGCCGGCCGACTGGCCCTCGGACGGCGGGGCGGTGCTGCGCTTCGACGGAGTCGAGTCGTGCGCCCGCGTCTGGCTGAACGGCACGGAGCTCGGCGAGTTCAAGGGCTCCCGGCTCGCGCACGAGTTCACGGTCGGTGAGCTGCTGAAGCCCGGCCGCAACGTGCTCGCCGTACGCGTGCACCAGTGGTCGGCGGGGTCGTACCTGGAGGACCAGGACCAGTGGTGGCTGCCGGGCATCTTCCGTGACGTGACGCTGCTGCACCGCCCGGCGGGCAGCGCGGGCGACTTCTTCGTGCACGCCTCCTACGACCACACCACCGGCGAGGGCACCCTGCGCGTCGACTCCGACGTCGAGGGGCGGGTGACCGTCCCCGCCCTGGACATCGATGTCGCCACCGGCGAGCCGGTCACGGTCGCCGTCGAGCCGTGGACCGCCGAGACCCCGCGGCTGTACGACGGTGTGCTGGTCACGGACGGGGAGCGGGTGCCGCTGCGGATCGGTTTCCGTACCGTCGTCCTCGAGGACGGGCTCGTCAAGGTCAACGGCAGGGCGATCCTGTTCCGGGGCGTCAACCGGCACGAGTGGCACCCCCGGCACGGCCGCGCACTCGACCTGGAGACCATGCGCGAGGACGTACTGCTGATGAAGCGGCACAACCTCAACGCCGTGCGCACCTCGCACTACCCGCCGCACCCGGCCTTCCTGGACCTGTGCGACGAGTACGGCCTGTGGGTCATCGACGAGTGCGACCTGGAGACCCACGGCTTCGTCGAGCAGGACTGGCGGGACAACCCGGTCGACGACGAGCGCTGGACCCCGGCGCTGCTGGACCGCGCCGCGCGCATGGTCGAGCGGGACAAGAACCACCCGTCGATCGTGTTCTGGTCGCTGGGCAACGAGGCCGGCACCGGCCGCGGGCTCACCGCCATGGCGGAGTGGATCCACGGCCGCGACCCCGAGCGGCTGGTCCACTACGAGGGCGACTGGAACTGCCGCGACACGGACGTCTACTCGCGGATGTACGCCTCCCACGAGGAGGTGGCCAAGATCGGGCAGCGGCTCGACGGCGGTACCCACAAGCGCCGCGAACTGCCCTTCATCCAGTGCGAGTACGGCCACGCCATGGGCAACGGCCCCGGCGGCCTGGCCGACTACCAGGAGCTGTTCGAGAAGCACGAGCGGCTCCAGGGCGGATTCATCTGGGAGTGGATCGACCACGGCATCGAGCACGCCGAGCTGGGCTACGCCTACGGCGGTGACTTCGGCGAGGAGCTGCACGACGGCAACTTCGTGTGCGACGGGCTGATCTTCCCCGACCGGACCCCGTCGCCGGGCCTGATCGAGTACAAGAAGGTCATCGAGCCGGTCCTGATCGAGGGCGACGGCACCAACGGCACCGTCCGGGTCACCAACAAGCACGACTTCGCCGACCTGTCCGCGCTGGCCTTCGAGTGGTCCTGCCAGGTGGACGGCGAGACCGTCGAGTCGGGTTCGCTCGCGGTGCCGGCGCTCGCGCCGGGCGAGAGCGCCGAGGTGAAGCTGCCGGAACCGCCCGCGGACGGCCGGGGCGGCGAGCGGCAGTGGACGGTGCGGGCCCTGCTCGCGGACGACACGTCCTGGGCCGCGAAGGGGCACGTGGTGGCGTGGGGCCAGTTCGCCGTGGGGGCGCGGCCGCTGCCGTCGTTCCCCGCGACCGACCGGCCCGTGCGCGACGGCGACCGGATCACGCTCGGCCCGGCCGGGTTCGACGCCCGTACCGGTGCGCTGCTGTCGATCGGCGGGGTGGAGGTCGGTGCGACCCCGCGGCTGGACGTGTGGCGGGCGACGACCGACAACGACGACGGCGCCGAGTGGCAGACCGACACCCGCTACGGGTTGCTGTGGCGCACGCTCGGCCTGCACCGGATGCGGCACCGCCTGGTCTCGGTCGAGGCGGGTGACGACGCGCTGACGGTGCGGACCCGGGTGGCGCCCGCCGCCCGCGAGGTGGGTCTGGACACGGTGTACCGCTGGACGTCCGACGGCGAGCGGCTGCGGCTGAGCGTGTCCGTGACGCCGGAGGGCGACTGGACGGTGCCGCTGCCCCGGCTCGGCGTGCGCTTCGGACTGCCGCAGGCGGACCGGGTGGAGTGGTTCGGCGGCGGTCCCGGCGAGGCCTACCCGGACACCGGGACCGCGTCCATGGTGGGCCGCTGGCAGTCGACGGTGGACGGGCTGCAGACGCCGTACGTCCGTCCTCAGGAGAACGGCGCCCGTGCCGATGTGCGCTGGGTGGAGCTCGGCGGTCTGCGGATCGAGGGGGACCCGGAGTTCTGGTTCACCGCGCGGCGCTGGACGACCGAGCAGCTCGACGCCGCCCGGCACCGCTGCGACCTCACGGCCGGGGACACGGTGTGGGTCAACCTCGACCACGGGCTGCACGGCATCGGCTCGCAGTCCTGCGGTCCGGGTCCGCTGCCGCAGTACTTCCTGAAGGCGGAGCCGGCGGAGTTCTCGTTCGTGTTCTCGACCACCAGGTAAGAAACCGATTAATCGATTGACCGATTGATCGACATTCCGAGAGTGTCGGAGTGTCATCCGCGGCCGGTCGGCCCTCGCGCCGACCGGCCGCCGCTGTGTTCACCGCAAGGAAGCTGGTGGGTCAGTTGAGTGTCGCCATCGAGGTCCGCGGGCTGTCCCGTACCTTCCACACCACCGTCCGCCGCCCCGGGTTCGCGGGCGCCGTCCGTTCCCTGGTCAACCCCGAGCGGGTGGCCAAGCACGCGGTCTCCGACATCACCTTCGACGTGGCGGCCGGCGAACTCCTCGCCCTGCTCGGACCGAACGGCGCCGGCAAGTCCACCACCATCAAGATCCTCACCGGCATCCTCACGCCCACGTCTGGCGAGGCCCGGGTCGCGGGCGTGGTGCCGTACCGGGAGCGCGAGCGCAACGCCCGCAACGTGGGCGCCGTGTTCGGGCAGCGCACCCAGCTGTGGTGGGATCTGCCGGTGCGCGAGTCGTTCGCCATCCTGCGGGACATCTACGAGGTCCCCAGGGCCGAACACGCCGCGCGCCTGGCGGAGTTCGACGAGATCCTGGAGCTGTCGTCGTTCTGGGACACCCGGGTCCGCCATCTCTCGCTCGGCCAGCGGGTGCGCAGCGATCTGGCCGCCGCGCTGCTGCACGACCCGCCGGTGGTGTTCCTCGACGAGCCGACCATCGGCATGGACGTGGTGGTGAAGGAGCAGGTGCGGGAGTTCCTGCGGCACCAGGTGGAACAGCGCGGGCGTACGGTGCTGCTGACCACGCACGACATGACGGAGGTCGAGCGGCTCGCCGAGCGGGTGGTGCTGGTCAACCACGGCCGGCTGATGCTGGACGGCTCACTCGACGAGATCCGCCGTAAGTTCGGCTCCACGTGGCAGGTGCGGGCCACGCTGGCCGATCCGCACGCCGAGGTCGTCCCGCCGCCGGGCACCACGCTGCTGCGGCACACCGGCGCGCAGATCGTCCTCGGCCCCGACGGGCCGGACGCCCCCACCGTCCAGCAGGCGCTGAAAGCGGTGATCGAGCGGTTCGAGGTGACGGACATCGCCCTGGACGAGGCGGACCTCGAGGACGTGATGCGGGCCGCGTACGCGCACGCCGGGGAGGTCTGACGTGGCCGTGCTCCCCGCCTGGCGCGCCGCCCGGGTCACCCCGCTCGGCGAGCTGAACGCACCGCCCCGGATGACCGCCGTCGCCCTCCGGCTGGCCGTGCAGGTGGTGCTGGTCTGGTCGCTGTGGAGGGGCCTGTACGCGCAGTCCGGCACGACGGCGGGACTGAGCCGCGACCAGGCCGTCACGTACGCCGTACTGGCCGTACTGGCCTCCCGGCTGCGGGAGCTGGACCAGTACGCGGGCCGGGACACGGTCCTGCAGCACATGCACTTCGGCACCATCGTCTACTGGTACCTGCGCCCGCTGCCGCCGCAGCGCTACTACGCCCTGCGGGCCGCGGGGGAGCAACTGTACGGGCTGGCCTGGGCGTCGACGGGCTACGTGATCTGCCTGGCCGCGGGCGTCGTCGAGCCGCCCGTCTCACCCGCCGCTGCGGGAGTGTTCCTGCTCAGCATGCTGCTGGGCCAGTGGGTCCTGTACTACGTGATGCTGGTGCTGGACCAGTTGTGCTTCTGGACGGTCCGCAACACCGCGGCCATGCTCATCCTGCTGTTCGCGCAGAACCTGCTGTCCGGGGTGTACGCGCCGCTGTGGTTCTTCCCGGACTGGTTCGTGACGATGAGCGCGTTCCTCCCCTTCCAGGCGACGCTGAGCGTGCCGCTGTCGCTGTACGTGGGGCGCATTCCGCTGTCGGACGCGGCGTTCCAGCTCTCCGTGCAGGCCGCGTGGGTCGTGGTGCTGGCGTTGTTCACCCGGTTGCTGTGGCGGCGGGCCGCCCGGCGCGTGATCTCGCAGGGAGGCTGAGATGTCGCTCAAGGCACTGCGGATCGTGTGGCGCGTGACGGCGCTCAACTTCCGCGCGCAGCTGGAGTACCGCACCGAGTTCCTGCTGATGATCGCGATCGGGGCGATCTGGCAGGTGTCGGTGATCGTGTTCGCGACGGTGCTGCTGTCCCGGTTCGCCGGGATGGGCGGCTGGGACAGCTCCGACGTGCTGCTGATCCCGGCGACGCGGATGCTGGCGCACGGGCTGTTCGTGCTGTTCCTCGGCCGCGTGCACTGGGCCGGACGGCAGATCCAGGAAGGGCGGATCGACATCTACCTGATGCGCCCCATGCCGGTCCACCGGCAGATCCAGCTGGCGTTCTTCCCGACCAACGCCATCGGGGACCTGACGGTGGCGGCGGGCCTGATGGTGGGCGCGCTCTCCCGCAGCAACCTGGACTGGACGGCCGGCCGGGTCACGTACCTGGTCGCGGCCGTGCTCGGCGGCATGCTGCTGGAAGCCGCCCTGTTCACGGTGGTGGCGAGCGCGTCCCTGCGGTTCCCGGCCGCCGACATGTGGGGCCGCTGGCTGGAGGAACTCCTCGGCACCTTCGGCAGCTACCCGCTGAACGTCCTGCCGAGGGCGGTGGGCGGGTTCCTCACCTTCGGCCTTCCGCTCGCGTTCGTCGCCTACTTCCCGGCGGCGGTCCTGACGGGCCACGGCCACGCGACAGGAGTCCCGTACTGGCTCGCGGCGGCCTCCCCGCTGCTCGGGCTGCTGGCGTATCTGGCGGCGCGGCTGGTGTGGCGGTGGAGTCTGCGGCACTACAGCGGGATCAACGGCTGACGGTCCGGCCCGCGCCGCGGACCGGGGTGAACAGGGCCGCCACGGCGAGCAGGACGCAGGCCCCTCCGGCGGCCAGGGCGACCGGCGTCGTGCCCTGTTCCTCCGCGGCCCAGGTCAGCACGGCGGCACCGATCGGTGCCGCCGCGTAGTGCAGGGTCCAGAACGCGGAGGTCACCCGGCCCAGGAGGTGTTCCGGGGTCACCTCCTGACGGAGTGACATTGAGCAGGTGCCTCCCACGGCGGCGCAGGCGAGGAAGGCGGCGCTCAGGGCCGCGACGACCGGCACCTCACGGGCCCAGCCGAGACCGGCGAAGGCGACGCCGCAGCCCGCGACCGAGCCGGTCCACGTCGGCCCGAAGCCGAGGCGGCGGCGGATCCTGGCCACGAGCAGGGCGCCGGTGATGGTGCCGAGCGCGCCGGCCGCCATGACGGTGCCGACGGTTCCGTCGTCGTGCCCGAGGTCGTGCTTGAGGTGATAGATGACCAGGTCGTGGATGCCGAGGGTGAGGAAGCTGAAGACGAACAGCAGGACGGTGAGCGAGCGCAGCACGGGGTGGCCGCGCAGGAAGGCGATGCCGGTGCGCAGGTCCTGCCACAGTCCGGTGCGCCCGCCCGGCTGTTCGTCCGGAGTGCGGCGGCGGAACCGTACAAAGCACAGGCACGTCGCCGACACCCCGAAGCTGGCCGCGTCCACACCGACGGCCGCGGCCGGGCCGGACCACGCGGCGACCAGCCCCGCGCAGAGCGGCCCGAGGACACCCGCGGCGGCGGCGGTGGCGTTGAGCCGGCCGTTGGCCTCGGTGAGCCGCTCGGTGCCGACGAGGCCGCGCACGACCGTGACGTAGCCGACCGCGAACAGCATGCCGACGGCCTCGCACAACGGCAGCACCACGTACAGCAGCCAGATCTGCGGGCCGAACAGCCACACCAGCGGGACGGCCCCGTACAGCCCCATGCGCAGCAGGTCGCAGGCGATGAGCAGGCGGCGCCGGTCCACGCGGTCCACGACCGCCCCGGCGAACACCGCCGCCACGACCGCCGCGCCCCCTCCCACCGCGGTCAGCAGACCCATCCGGGCGACGGATCCCGTGGCCTCGAGAACCAGGAGGGGCAGGGCGATCAGTGCGAAGGAGTCGCCGAGCACGGAGAGAGTCTGGGCGGCCCAGAAGATCCCGAAGTCGCGCTGCCGCCACAGCGGGCGCGACTGGTGTAAGCCGTCGTCGGCTGTCTCCGCGAAACCGCCGCTTTCGCCCTCGCGCCGCGCCGCCCCGTGCGTCATGGTGCCTCCCCCGTGTCCCGCACCCGTCTCCCCCGGTCACCTTATGACGGTGCGGTGACCGCGAGATGCGTCCGGCGGGCTGAGCCCGAAAGGCGGGACGGGTGGTCTCGGCAAACGTGAAGTGACCTCTCCGGCGGCGCTCCCCCGGCGCCGCGGACGCGAACCGCTCCGTACCCGCGGCCGCCGCCTGCGCGCGTGCCCGGACGTTTCCGCCCGGAGAGATCACCATGGTGCGCGACAACCGACTTCCCGTCCCCGGCGCGACCCCCGAGGAGACGGCCGTGGCGGCGCGGAGGGCCTGCGGTGACCCACGCGGTCCGGCGCTTCCGCGCACCCGTCGGCGGCTACGATCACGTGGTGCGTCCGAGGGGCCTCGCCCTCGGCACGGCGCTCTTCGAGAGGTGACCCCCGACCCCATGCCCAGAGCCGGTCTCACCCCCGAGCGACTCGTCGCGGCCGCGGTGGAACTCGCCGACGAGGCCGGGCTCGAGGGCGTCACCCTGTCCGCGCTCGCCCGCCGGTTCGGGGTGAAGGACGCGAGTCTGTACACCCACGTCCGGAGCCTGAAGGACCTGCGGACCCGCATGGCCCTCCTCGCCGGTGGCGAGATGACCGACCGGATCGCGGAGGCGGTCGAGGGGCGGCAGACCGGCCGGGACACGCTCGCCGCCTTCGCCACCGCCTACCGGGCCTACGCCCTGGAACACCCCGGGCGGTACGCGGCGACCCAGATCCGCATCGACCCGGAACTCGTCGCGAACTCCCCCGCGATGCGACGGACGGCCGACGTCACGTACGGCATGCTGCGCGCCTACGGCCTGGAGGAACCGGACCTCACCGACGCCGTGCGCCTGCTGCGCAGCACCTTTCACGGCTACTGCGCCCTGGAGTCCACCGGCGCCTTCGGCGCGCCCCGCGACGTACAGGTCTCCTGGGACAGGGCGATCGACGCCCTGCACGTACTGCTCCTGAACTGGCCGGGCGAAAAGGGGACTTCCGGATGAGTGAACGCACACGATCCGATGACACGGCCGGTGCCATAGCGGACCTCCACTCCCTCGGCACCGGCCCCTGGACCATGACACCCGTCACCCGCGGCGCCCTCGGCCAGATCTGGAAACTCTCCGGGAACGGCCGCTCCTGGGCCGTGAAGGAACTCCTCTTCGGCTGCGACGAGGCCCAGGTGGCCCGCGAGGCCTCCTTACGGAACTCCGCTGCGGACCTGGGCATCGCCTCGCCCCGGCTGCACCCCGACCGGCACGGCGCCCACGTCTCCCGCCTCGGCTCCCCGGGCGGCGTGTCCTGGGTGAAGCTGTACGACTGGATCGACGGCGTCGAGGCGGACGTCCGCGACCCGGACGTCCTGGACTGGTTCGGCCGGACCATGGCGCTGCTCCACCGGGCCGGTGAGGGAGCCGTCGGCACCCCGGACGACTGGTACGAGCGGTGCCCCGCCGACGGCGACTGGGAGGACGTCGTCCAGAAGGTGCGGGACGCCGGCCTGCCGTGGTCGGACGAACTGGACCGGTTCGTCGCGACGGCCGCGCCGGCACTGGCCCACTGGGTGACCCCGTCGGCGCCCGAAGGCCTGGTGACCTCCCACCTGGACCTCCAGCCCCGGAACGTGCTGATCGGCCGGGACGGGCCCGTCCTCCTGGACTGGGACAACGCCGGTCCCGTCGCGGCGGAGCGGGAGTTCGCACGCGCCCTCTACGTCTGGTCCGGAGGCAACGACGTGGACATCGCCTCCGCACGGCGCGTGGCGCGCGCCTACCGCGAGGCGGGCGGCCGAGCCGTCCTGACCGGCCCGGAGTCCTTCTCGATGCTCTTCGCCACGGCCCTGAACTACATCCATGTGCAGGCCGCGACGGCCGTCGATCCGGCCGTGACGGCCGCGCAGCGCGAGTTCGGGAGCCGGCAGGCCGCGACCTGCCTGCGCGACGCGCCCGACCTGACCGCCGTCTCCCTGCTGCTCGCCGCGCTCGACACCTAGGCTCTGACGTCGAGTGACCTTGCGTGGTGGAGCACGGTGCGGTGACACGCCGCCCTGAACTGTGGGACGACGAGTGGAGATTCGGCCGATACCAGGCCGCCTCACCCTCGCCTCGCCACTGATGCGGGCATGACTCTTCGGCACCGAACTTTCGGCAGCCCGCCTCAGTGCCGCTATTCGTACGAGCCGACGCTGATCGAATAACCGGCACCGGTGCTGAGGTCGGGGCGGCTTCCGTGGCCCTCTTCCGCGAGAAGTTCGGCGGTGAGGAAGACGATCTGGAGACTCATGGTCTCCTTGACGAAGCTCAGGTCGCCGGGCGCGGCTTCGGGGTCTGGGCTCCATCCGTCCTGTTGCGCTGCTGTCCGGTAGTGCGCTGCCACGTCGGCCCGTGTGCCGGGGAAGGCGTATGTCCGCTCGGCGTACACCATGACGTCGCCGCTGTCGGACCAGCAGCCGACGTCGATCTCCTCGAAGCCCCGGGCGACGGTGGCCTCGTCGGGCCGGGAGTCAAGGATGTCGAGCGCTGCCATCTCCCCGACCTCGGCGTCGGTCCCTTCGCAGTCCCGGGCGAGATCCATCAGTGTGCAGCCGGTGAGCGCCGAGGTCACAACCACAGTCGCCAGGAGGAGGGACAGGGGACGGATGCCGGCTGTACGGAAGGACAAGTCGGGCTCCAGGGCGTGATCCGGGGCAGCGGACGGGCCGCTGTCGGACGAAGTGTCTTCGGACTGGCTTCGAAGAGCCACGGCCCGGTTCTACCAGAAGCCGCCCCCCTCGCATCGCCTCCGACGTGGGCGGGACGCTATGACGACACTCCCTGGGGGGCTGTCCGGCTGCCGGGCGTGCGGCCCGGCGCGGCGAGCCCCGCCACCTCGTCGTACGGCGGTGTGGTGCCCGTCGGCGGCCGGCCCGCGCGGATGCCGGCCGCGGCCTCCAGAGCCGCGCCCAGTGCCCGCCGGTACAGCAGCGAGCCGAGACTGATCCGGCGTACACCGGCGTCGGCGAGGCGGGCGACGGACGGGCCTTGAGGCGCGTAGAGGACGTTGAGGGGCACCGCCAGGCGGCGCACCAGCGCCTCGATCCTCCGAGGGTCGGTGAGACCGGGCACGAACACCCCGTCCGCACCCGCCTGTTGGTAGGCGTCGAGGCGTGCGAGGGTGCCGTCGCCGTCGCCCAGCCAGTGGGTGTCGGTGCGGGCGTTGACGAACAGGCCGGGAGCGGCCCGCTTGACCGCCGCGATCTTCGCCGCGTGCCGGGCGGCCGGTCCCAGACCGTCCTCCAGGTTGATGCCGGCCGCTCCGGCCGTGTACAGCTCCCGCGCGAACTCGGCCACCTCGTCCGGGTCGTCACTGCATCCGCCCTCCGCGTCGACGGACAGCAGGAACGGCTCGGCTCCCAGGGTCACGGCCAGCCGCAGCGTCTCCTCGCGGGTCGCCGCCGCCCCGTCGGGCAGACCGGCCGCCGCCGCGACACCCAGGCTCGTCGTCCCGACCGCCCGGAACCCCTGCCCTGCGAGGGCCCGGGCGGATGCGTGATCCCAGGCGTTGGGCAGGAGCAGGGGCTCCTCGGCATGGTGAAGGGCTGCGAAGGCGGTGGCGGCCCGGCCGGACGGCGTCTGCTGCGGATCTGCGGTCATGGCGTCACGCTAGGCCGGGATCGCTTCGGCGCGGACCGAAGGACGGCGGACCACGGCGGATCGGGGAAGGGCGGCGACCTCAGCCGACGTGCACGCCCGACCCGTCCAGCCGGACCTCCGCCTCGGACCCGTCACTCCAGCGGACCGTCAGCTCCGCCGCCCCGGAAACGGTGACCGCGACCGTTTCCGCCAGCGGTACCGGATCCGCCTCGGCGGTGAGCCGGGCCAGGGCGACGAACAGGGTGGATTGTCCGGTGGTGACGCCGGTGAGCTCGGCGTCGAGACCGGCGGCGGGCAGCAGTTCCGCCCGGGTGCCGTCCGGCGCGGCCCAGCCGGTCACACGGACCTCCGTCCCGGGCTCCGCTCCCGAGATCAGGTACGCCCGCACCTCCGACGCCCCGCGCACCAGCACCGCACTGGTCACCCGCGCTCCCCCGCCCCCCGTGTGCCGGGACGCCGCCCAGCCCTCACCCACGCCGAGCGGCTCGATGCCCGTACGGCTCGGGTCGCCGCCGACGAGGACGCTGTTGTCGTACGAGTCCGCGGGGGTCGTCACGGTGGAGTACGCCAGCCGCGTGTAGTACGGGTCGTAGCGGACGTCCTCGCTGCCGTGGTTGTGGAGACGGACCACGCCGTCGGAACGGGTGGACTGGAGCAGCCAGTTGGGAGGGCCGACGGGGGTGACGAAGTCCGCGCGTTCGGCGGGGGCGGGCTCCTCCGGTGCCGTCCACACCTCGTGGTCGGCGGGCAGGAGCAGGCCGAGGAAGCCCTTGCTCGCCCAGTACGGCGAGGCCGGGCCCGAATACCCCTGCAGCACGGACTCGTCGTAGCCGTGCCAGCCGAGGGAGAGCAGGCCCCGGTCGTCCACCGCGCCCCGGTCCAGGAAGTACTTCAGCGCGCCCGAGGCCAGCCGCCGGGTCTCGCCGGGCGGCAGCGGCGTACGGCCGGTCAGCGCGCCGAGCCACAGCGGGGCCGTGGTGGCGAAGCGGTACGTCAGGGAACGCCCCTGGTGCATGGGGGCGCCGTCGCCGCCGAACAGGCGGGCGTAGTCGCCGAGGTGCCGGAAGAGGCGGTCGCCGTACAGCTCCAGCAGTCGCTCGTCACGCTCCAGCCAGGCGTGCAGCACCGGGTAGAGGTGCATCGCCCAGCCGTTGTAGTAGTCGTACTTGCGTCCGTCGCCGTCGGTGTACCAGCCGTCGCCGACGTACCACTGCTCGATGCGTTCCAGGCCGCGGTCGATCGCCGCGCGGGAGGCGTCCGGCTCGTGTCCGATCTCGGCCAGGAAGCCCCCCACGGTGACCGGGAACAGCTCCCAGTTGCAGGGCCAGGGCTCCGCCGTGAGGGCGTCGGACAGCCAGGCGGCCGCCCGCCGGCGCACACCGTCGTCCAGGCGGTCCCAGAGCAGGTCCCGGGTGAGGCGCAGGGCCAGGGCGATGGACGCCGCCTCCACCAGGGACTGGTGGCGGTCCTCGATGCGGGGCCAGACTCCCGAGACGCCGGCGGCGAGGCCGGCCGCGTAGCGCTCCAGGGCCTTTTCGTCACGGCGGAAGGCGGCGAGCAGCAGGGTGCGGGCGTAGCCCTCCAGACCGTCGGAGAGGCGGCCCGTCCAGCTGGCCCGGTCGCCGGGCAGGTGGTAGAGCGCGCGGTCCTCGGAGGCGTACGGCTCGACGGCGGCGAGCAGGGAGTCGGCCGCCGCCTCCCAGTGGGATCGGGTGTAGCCGGTGAACGGGGACGTCGTGCGGTCGGCGGGAGGCAGCTGCATCGGGTGTCTTTCGTGCTCGGGCCGGTGGATACGGATCGGACCTGGGGCGCCCCGGTTCCGGTCGGGACGCCCCAGGGGTTCATCCCACCCGCACCGTGCCCTTCGGCACCAGATGCCGGGTGACGAGTTCGTCGCGGACGAGGCCCGCGTAGGCCGTCGCACCGCGCACGGAGGTGTGCGTGTTGTCCCGCGCCTCGTCGGTGAGGTACAGCGCCTTGGAGCCTGCCACGCCGAGGGACTCCACCAGCGCCTTGGTCTTCGCCGTGAGGTCGATCAGCGGGACGTCCCGCGCCGCGGCGACAGCACGGACGACGGCCGGGTGGTCGACACCGAGGCCGTTGACCAGCAGCGCGGTTCCGTTGTTCAGCGTGCCGTCGGGGCTGAACCAGCGCCGCACGATGGGAGTGACAAGGACCGGCTGACCGCCCTGCTCCCGGACGCCCGCCACCAGGGTTTCCAGGTTGGCCCGGTAGGTGGCCTCGTCCGTGGTCTTGTCGTTGTGGGCGAGCTGGACCAGGACCAGATCGCCGGGGCGGATCAGGGGCCGTACGGTGGCCCACAGCCGCGGGTTCCCCAGATACGAGACCGTACTCTCCCCGGAATCGGCGTAGTTGGCGACGGACACGCCCCGGCGGAGGTACTGGGGCAGTTGCTGGCCCCAGCCGGAGTACGGATCGCCGGGCTGGTCGCAGACGGTGGAGTCGCCGATCAGGAGGATCTGGCGGGTGTGCGGGGCCCGGGTGACCCGGATGCCGGCGAGGGCCGGGGCGGAGCCGCCGATCCGCAGGTCGAGGCCGGGGGTCCCCTCGGGGCCGGTGGGCTCGCCCTCGGGGGTGCGGACGTTCACGGTGAAGCTGCGGGTGACCCGCTCGCCGGCCGGTGCGGGCGTCTCCGGAAGCAGGGTGCGGCGGGTCTCGCCGCTGATGGCCGTGCTGGACGCCTCCGTGCCGCCGAGGGTGACCCGTACGTCGTAGGTGCCCGGTGGAACGTCGAAGTGGCAGGTGCCTGCGGTGCAGTGGCGGAGCCCCCGGTCTCCGATCCCCTGGCCCGCGTGGGCCGGCACGGACGACAACCCGGCACCCAGGGCCACCGCCGCCGCGACGGCGGTGCTGAAACGTCTCACTCCAGGCTCCTCCCGGTCACGACACGACCTGGAGGGCGACCGTACCGTTCGGAACAAGCGCTTTCTAGGGCTTGGGCCGCATTCCCTGAATCTCCGTCCGGCTACTGGGGAAAGCCCTTTCAGCCACATCGATTCAACGGTCATCCCTGATTCACCGCACGAAGCGACAGCGGGAGCCTGACGCGCTTCCGGCCGACGGTGGCCCGGACGGCCGGAAGCGCACGCCGTCAACGACGAGCGGCCGTCATGTCCCGCGTGTCCACTGCTGATTGGTGCCGCTGTTGCACGTGTACGTGATGAGAGCGGCGCCGTTCGCGGTGGAGGCGCCGTTCACGTCCAGGCACTCGCCGCTCGCGCGGGACTTGACGTTCACGTACGAGCCTGTGGTGGTCAGCGACCACTGCTGGCTCGTCGCGGAGGACGTGCAGTTCTCCTGTGTGACCGTGCTCGCGTTCTCCTGCACGCACAGGCTGCTGTTCCTGACCATCAGCTGGTAGTAACCGCTCCCGAGCGGCTTGAACCAGTACTTCTGGTTGGCGCCGCCGTTGCAGTCGTACTGCTTGATCTGGGCACCCGCCCACAGCGACTGGCTCGTGACGTCCGCGCACTTGGAGGAGTGGCGGGCGATCAGCGTGTTGTAGGTGGCGCCGGTGCCGGTGACGGTCCCGGCGGCCGTGTCGATCGTGACCTCCGGCGACCAGGACATGGCCATGGTGGTCGAGCCCGAGAAGGTCAGCGGCAGCCACACGTACCGCGAGTCGTTGACGGTGCCGCCGAAGGAGTTGCCCCAGCGGTCACCCATGTACAGGTACGAGGTGCCCGAACTGCCCTGCACGGGCAGGACGTACGCGGTCTGCGAGCCGTACGTCGTCGAGTCGCCGATGTTCTTCATGGCGGACCAGGGCCCGGCGATGTTCGTGGCCGTGGCGTACTGCTGCTGGTTGGGGTTCCAGCCCGTCGCACCCGAGGTCAGCATGAAGTACACGCCGTTCCGCTTGAACAGCGCCGGTGCCTCGCGGTGGCCGCCGGGCCAGGGGTTGGCGACCAGGCTCGCGACGCCGGTGTAGTCGGCGGTGAGGCGGTAGATCTGCAGGTCGTAGTTCTCGCGTGCGGCGGAGATCATGTAGCCGGCACCGTCGGTGTCGGTGAAGACCGTGATGTCACGGGACATGTGCTGGCCGAGCGGCCGGAAACTGCCCTTCCAGGTGTAGTCGCCGTCGACGGTGTCGGAGACGGCGACGGCCGCGCGGGCCTCGCTGTAGTCGGTGCCGTTCTCCTTGTGCATCCACATCACGAACGTGCCGTTGGAGGCGTTGTACATGACCTTCGGCCGCTCGATGTTGGCGGTCGCGAGCTCGGGTGCGCTCGCCTCGGTCAGGACGTGGTTGCGGAACTCCCAGTTCTTCAGGTCGGTCGAGCGGTAGGCGTCGACGTACCGGAAGGTGTTGTCGGCGTTGCGGTGCTCGCCGAACCAGTAGTAGTAACTGCCGACTTTGAGGACTCCACCGCCGTGCGCGTGGACGGGGCTGCCCGCGGTGTCGGTGAACCGGGTGCCGTTGGTGATCGTCTGGGGCGCGGCCTGGGCGGGCCCGGCGGTGGCGAGGGCGCCGAACAGACCGAGGCACAGGGCGAGCAGGGTGGTGCAGGCACGTCTCATGTCATTCACCCGCCGGTGCGGTGTCGGCGACCGGTATGCCGAAGTCGGGGGTGCCGTCGCTCTTCCAGCCCAGTCTCTGGACGCGGGTGTGGCGGTTGGGGTCGTTCAGCGGGTCGCCGTTGATCTCCTTGTACTGGCGGGCGTGGTAGACGAGGACGTCGGTGCGGCCGTCCTCGGCGACCGTGAAGCAGTTGTGGCCCGGGCCGTACTGCTTGGTCGTGTCGTTGCTGGTGAAGACCGGGGTCGGCGACTTGGACCAGCTCATGGGGTCCAGGAGGTGGCTGTCGGCGTCGGCGGTCAGCAGACCCATGCAGTAGTTGAAGTCGGTGGCGCTGGCCGAGTACGTCATGAAGAGGCGGCCGTTGCGCTTGAGGACGTACGGGCCCTCGTTGACCTTGTAGCCGATGCACTCCCAGTCGTACTCGGGGGTGGAGAGCCGCACCTGCGGGCCCGTCAGGGTCCACGGGCTCGCCATCTCCGACAGGAAGATGCCGGTGTTGTTGTCCAGCCCGGGCTCGTGCTGGGCCCATGCGAGGTAACGCTTGCCCCGGTGGGTGAAGGTGGTGGCGTCCAGGGAGAAGGTCTCCCACGCCGTCTTGATCTGGCCCCTCTCCACCCAGGTGCCCTGGAAGGGGTTGGCGTGGGCGTTCTCCAGCACCCAGATGCGGATCGCCCAGACGTCCTCGGCGGGTGCGGAGGCGAAGTAGATGTACCACTTACCGCCGATGCGGTGCAGTTCGGGCGCCCAGATGTGGGCGCCCATCGGGCCGGTGGCGTGGGCACGCCAGATGACGGACTCGTCCGCCGTGCCGAGGCCGCCCAGGGTGCGGGAGCGTCGCAGGATGATGCGGTCGTACTCGGGTGCGGTGGCGGTGAAGTAGTAGAAGCCGTCCGTGTGCCGGTGGATGTGCGGGTCGGCACGGTTGCGGACGAGCGGGTTCACGAAGGAGGCCGGCTTCGGGCGCCCGCCGGTTGTTTCGGCAGCGGTTTCCGTGGCGGCGGCCGGGGGCGCCGCCTGGGCGACGCCGGGGAGGGCGGGGACGGCGGCGAAGGCGCCGGCGGCCGCGGCGCCCTTCAGCAGCAGTCTGCGGCTGGGGGATGTGGGCAGAACAGGGTCGCGGCTCATGCGGCCTGCCTCTCATGGGGTGGGGGGAACACACCACGCCGTCTGAAATCTCGAACATCATCTGTCATTACGAACGCGGAAAAGGTAAGGGTGCGCCACGAGGAGGTCAACGGGTCTGACGGGGCGAGTCGTTGACCGCATTTCCGTTAACGGCACGAGTCGGACGCCGTACACGACTCGTCCGCTGCTACGCCTTCGGGACATGCTGCACGGCTGATCGAGCGAGCAGCGGCGGTGCGCATCGTCCAGGCCGAGTGGGACCGCCGGCACCCCGTCGGGTCTGCTGCCGGCACGGCCTTCCACCGCATGGTCGTCGCGGACGTCCAGCCGCACGAACTGGCGTGGATCGTGCACTGGACGTCCGAGGAATACGTGCGTAACCGGGGCCCTGGCACCGCGCTCGCCGGCAACGGCCCCTGTCCGGTCGACCGTGCCGACGGCGGGCTGCACCAGATCGGCATATCCGTGCCGGAGGCTACTGGGAGACCGACTACCGCACACGCATCCGTCAGCTGCCCGTCAGGACCGTCAATCCGGTGCTCACCGTGCGGACCATCCGCCGGGGCGACCCCGATCCGTCGGCCTGAGCTGCGGCCTCACAGTTCGGGCTCCCCCCCCACGCCACAACCTCCACCTCGTCACCCACCGCCACCGTGCCGGGTCGGAGTACCGCGTACTTCACGCCGAAGGCGATGCCGCCCTGGCGGGCGCGGCCCCGTGACGCTGCCCCCGGGTTGGGCGTGAGCGGCTCGAACACCGCGTCCGCGGCGGTGACTTGCGGGACCTCACGTACTTCGGCATGCGCTGCGACGGCTTCGGGCCTTCCCCGATGCTATGCCTCCGCCGCGGCACTGTCCTTGCGTCCCCGCAGCCACACGTACACCGGGATCCCCGCGAAGAGGAACAGCACGCCCTGGTAGACGGCCGCGTACCCGGCGCCGGCGATCAGCCAGAAGGAGAAGCCGAAGGAGAGGACGGCGACGGTCAGGTCACGGGCCAGGCCGGCGGGGCGGACCCGGCCGCGGGTGCCGCGGGCCAGCCAGTACAACTGGGCCGCCGCCGACAGCAGGTAGGGCACGCAGCCGGTGAAGGTGGTGATCAGGACGAGGACGCGGAAGGTGGTGTCCGGGCCTGCCGTGTAGTTGAGGGCGATGAGGAGGCTGCCGAGGACCGCGCAGGCCCACACCCCGAAGCCGGGGACACCGCCCTTGCCGAGGCGTGCGAAGGGCGCCGGGAAGAGGCCGTCGCGGGCGGCGGCGTACGGCATCTGGGCGGCCATGAGGATCCAGCCGTTGAGGCAGCCGGTGATCGAGGCGACGGCGACCAGCGCGATGGCGGTGCCGCCCCAGGAACTGCCGGTGAGGGCGTTGACGGCGTCGGCGAAGGGGGCGCCGGAGTCGACGAGCCGGTCGTGCGGGACCAGGCCGAAGACGGCGATGGTGCCGAGGACGTAGACGAGGGCGGAGGCCAGGGTGCCGAGGACGCTCGCCCGGCCGACCGTGCGCTCGGGGTCGCGGACCTCGCCCGCGCTGACGGCGGCGGACTCCACCCCGAGGAAGCTGTACAGCAGCAGCGCGGCGGAGGCGGCCAGTGCGCCGGAGACGCTCTGGCCGGAGGCGTTGAACGGGCCGAAGTTGTCCGCGTCGACGAAGAACAGGCCGATCGTGGCCAGCAGGAGCAGCGGTACGAACTTCAGGACCGTGGAGACGACCTGTACCGCGCCGACCCAGCGCGTACCCGCGAAGTTCGCCGCGGCCGGCAGCCAGAGGGCGGCCAGGGCGACGAGGGCCTGCAGGGCGTGGTTGCCGTGCAGGGGTACGAGGACCTCGACGTAGCCGACGACCGCGACGGCCAGGGCGGCGATGCTGACCCAGCACATGGTCCAGTACGACCAGGCCGACAGGAATCCGGCGAACTCACCGAAGGCGTCCCGGGGGTAGACGTACAGCCCGCCGGTCACCGGGCTGCGCCGCGCCAGCCTGCCGAAGAGCAGCGCGAGCAGGACGGCTCCCACCGAGAGCACGAGGAACGCGAGCAGGCTGATCGTGCCGTACGGGGCGACGGTGGCGGGCAGGGCGAAGATGCCGCCGCCGATGATGTTGCCCATGACGAGGGCCGTGGCGGCGGCGAGGCCGAAGGTGCGGCGGCGAGCGGGCGCCGGGCCGGTTCCGGCGGCGGCCGGATCGGCGGGTTCTGCGGCCTCGGTGGGGCTGGGGACGGTCATGAGGGTTCCTGTACAAGCGGAGGAGGAGGGTCCTGATCGTAACCGTGGTCCCATATGCTGGTCGACCTGTTCATCTGGTGGACACAAGCGGCTGGGTTCCGCGCCGGAACGTCGACTACCGTCGTCGGCATGACCAGCACCCTCTCCCTCGCAGAAGCCCTCGCCGCCGGGACGGTCGTCCTCGACGGAGGCATGTCCAACCAGCTCGAATCGGCCGGTCACGACCTGAGCGACGAGCTGTGGTCGGCCCGGCTGCTCGCCGAGCAGCCGGAGGCGGTGACCGAGGCGCACCTCGCCTACTTCCGGGCGGGGGCGGACGTGGCCATCACGGCCAGCTACCAGGCCACGTTCGAGGGCTTCGCGGGACGCGGGATCGACCACGACCGGGCGGCCGAACTCATGACGCTGAGCGTGGAGTCGGCCCGGGAGGCGGCCCGGCGGGCGCGCGTCTCCCGGCCCCTGTGGGTGGCCGCCTCGGCCGGTCCGTACGGGGCCATGCTCGCGGACGGTTCGGAGTACCGGGGTCGCTACGGGCTGAGCGTGGACGAACTGGAGCGTTTCCACCGGCCGCGCCTGGAGGTCCTGGCCGCGGCCCGGCCCGACGTCCTCGCCCTGGAGACGGTCCCGGACGCCGACGAGGCCACAGCCCTGCTGCGGGCGGTGCGCGGGCTCGGGGTGCCGGCCTGGCTGACGTACTCCGTGGCCGGTGACCGCACCCGTGCGGGGCAGCCGCTGGAGGAGGCCTTCGCCCCTGCCGCCGAGGCGGACGAGGTGATCGCGGTCGGGGTGAACTGCTGCGCGCCGCAGGACGTGGACGCCGCCGTGGCGACGGCGGCGCGGGTCACCGGCAAGCCCGTCGTCGTCTACCCCAACAGCGGCGAGACCTGGGACGCCGGGGCGCGTGCCTGGACCGGCCGCTCCAGCTTCACCGCCGGCCAGGTCAAGGGCTGGCAGCAGGCGGGAGCCCGGCTGATCGGCGGCTGCTGCCGGGTGGGGCCGGACGCCGTCTCGGGCATCGCAGAAGCGCTGAGGACGGCGTAACGCCCCGCCGCAGCAGGTGCGTTTCCGGGGCGCCCGGTACGGGACTCGGTGGCGCCCGGTGCCGTGACGGCACGTTCCTAACCGACCCGCTGCATCGCCTTCCGGTGCCGTTCCGCCATCGCGGCCCCGGATTCCCGGCGGGCCATCCTGCGCAGGACGGAGGGGGCGAGGAGGAGCCCGGCGACCGCCCAGGCACCCAGCGCTCCCGCTGTCTCCAGGTGCCGCCAGGACGCCCCGATCTCGGCGGCGACCGCATCGGCCGGCAGCAGCGCCGAGCGGAGACCCAGTCCGAGCCAGTACATGGGGAAGACCTGCCCGACGGTCCGCAGCCACGCGGGCAGCTCCGACAGCGGGAAGTAGATCCCGGAGATCACGACGAGTCCCACCACCGGAAGCATCAGCAACGCCAAGGTGCGCGGACTGCTGACGAGTGAGCCGATGACGGCGCCCGCCGGCAAGGTGGCCAGGAGGCCCAGCGGCACCACCCACACCAGCGTCAGCAACGCTCCGCCGCCCTGCCGGGCCACCCCGTCGACCAGGAACACGCCGACGGCGAAGGGGAACGCCATGGAGGCGAGAGCCGTACCCGAGACCATGACGATCTTGCCGACCAGGTGGCCGACCATGCCGTGCGGCACGGCCTTGGCCCGCAGCAGGGTGCCGTCCTCGCGCTCGGTCGCGAGCAGTTGCGCCGTGGTCGTCATCCCGGTGAAGGCGAGCGTCATCCCCAGCACGCTCGGCAACATGAACGCGCCGAGCGAGATCCCGGCGCCCTTCAGCGCATCGTCCCTGGCCAGGAACAGCGGCACGACGAGCAGAACCGTCCAGAGCACGTACCCGAACACGTCCTGGCCGGTGGTGAACGTGTGCCGGAGTTCCGTCCAGCCGCGCCGTACCCCGACCAGCGCCGCATGCCACACCGGACTCATCCCGAACCCTCCCCGAAAGCCTGCACCGCCCGCTCGCCGGGAACCCGGCCCGCCTCGATGTCCCGCACCATCGTCAGGTAGGTGTCCTCCAGGCTCGCTCGGCGCACCTCCAGCCCTCCGATCGCCTCGCCGTACTCCTCGAACAGCCGACGGACGAACCGGGTGGGCTCGGCCGTGGCCTCCTCGAACGGCCGCCCGTTCCGCGTCCAGCGCACGGTGGCCTCGGCCGATGCCTGACGTGACAGCTCCGCGGCCGAGCCGTCGGCCACGATCCGGCCACCGGCCAGGATGAGGATCCGGTCGGCGAGCTTCTCCGCCTCGGCGAGGTCGTGCGTGGTCAGCAGAACGGTGGTGTTCTCGTCCGCGAGCCCGCGCACCAGGCCGTGGAACTCGTTCCTCGCCTCCGGGTCCAGACCGGCCGTCGGCTCGTCCAGGAACAGCACCTCGGGCCTGCCCACGATGCCGACGGCCACGTCGAACCGCCTGCGCTGCCCACCGGAGAGAGTCCCGACCCGCTGGTCCGCCTGCTCGGTCAGCCCCACCGCGGCGAGGAGATCGTCCACGTCCCAGGGGCGTCGCACGAGAGCCGTCGAGTACGGCGCGTAGTAGGAGCCGAGGTGGGCCAGCAGTTCCCGCACCCGCCACTTGCCGTGGTCGCGCCAGGACTGCAGCACGATGCCCAGGCGCGCGCGCCACCTCTCGTCTCCACGGGCCGGATCGGTGCCGAGGACGCTCACGTCCCCGGCCGAGCGCATCCGGAAGCCTTCCAGGATCTCGATCGTGGTCGTCTTGCCGGCGCCGTTCGGACCGAGCAGCAGGACGACTTCGCCTCGCCGGGCCGTGAAGCCGACCCCCTTCAGTACGTCCTGGCTGCGGTAGCGCATGCGCAGATCCCGCACGTCGATGACCGTGTCGGGCTCCGGCGGTGGGCTGCTCGCCCCCACCGCCGATAAGGCGTGATCGGTCGTCACCGGTGTCCCCCGTCGTCTCGTGGTCCGTCCTGCGGGCGGGGGCCGAAGGCCGTGCCGCGTCCGTGGTCAGGGGACGTGGTCCACGGCCGAGGCTGCCATGGCCTCCTGGCAGCAGCTTTCAGGCCCTCCCGGGCGAACAGATTACCGAACACCCCGCCCGGTGGCGGCGGCGTCAGTGCCGTCGCAGAGCGCCCGAGCGGCGCAGGCGCCGTACGGCTGACCGCAGTTCCGCACCGCGGCCGGACAAGTCGTCGGCGGGGACGGCCGGAGGCAGGGGTTCCGCGGGCTTGAGGGCGTCGGCCCTCCACAAGGCGAGTTCACGGTCCCGGGGGCCGTACGCCGTGTACGCCAGGCCGTTCTCGGCGTCCGGCGCCCGGTCGCCGAAGACGCGCACCGGGTGGGCCGGGTCCCAGCGCTCCCAGCCGGGGTCGCCCTCCGTGGCGAAGCGGACCCACGCCCCGTGCATCGCGTCGGCCAGTTCCCGCGGGGCGCCCTCACCGGCGAGTTTGCGCGACTCGGGGACGTCCCCGGTGTCGAAGACGAAGCCCAGCTCCAGCGCGTGACAGGCACCGAGACCGGGCAGGTTCGAGGGCCAGGCGAACTCGTAGACGTACGACGGTTCCGTGCGGGCGTCGGCCAGGTGGTGCAGGGGTGTGCGCAGCAGATGGTCGGTGACCAGCTGGCCGACGGTCTCCGCGGTGCCGGCCTCGGGGTGCAGGGTGCGGTAGCCGCGCGGGACCTCGCTGCCGCAGTGGCAGCGGGCCATGGCGCCCGCGAGGGCGACGGCCCCGAGGCGGTCGACGCGCTCCAGGAGGCCGCCCGGCACCAGCCACAGTCGGTATTCGTCGCGGGTCCAGCCCAGCAGCAGCTCGACCCCGGGGGCCGCGCCGCCGTCCGTGAGGGCCCGGAGAGGGTCGCGCGGGACGACGTCGTCGTCGATGACGAGACCGAAGGCGGGCCCGCCGACCACCGGGCTGCTCAGTCTGCCCACCTCGGCCTGGGTGCGCAGCAGCAGATCGCGGTCGACGGCGGCGAACGCCTCGGCGGTGGCCGGGATCTTCAGGCGGGTGGCCATCCGGCGGACCATCCGCCGTACCTTGGCCCGCTCGGACACCTCGGGTGGCCCGCTCTGCAGGACGGCCCGCCGCACCAGCCCCTGGGTCTGCGGGGCGGCGAGAAGGGCGCCGATGCTGATCGCCCCGGCGGACTGGCCGAAGAGGGTGATGCGGCCGGGGTCGCCGCCGAAAGCCCCGATGGCCTCGTGCACCCAGGCCAGGGCGGCTATCTGGTCGCGCAGGCCCGGGTTCGGGGGCGTGTCCGGGAACAGTCCGTAGCCCTCCACGCCCAGCCGGTAGTTGATGGACACACAGACCACGCCGTCACGGGCGAAGGCATGCCCGTCGTACACGGGTACGGCAGAGGAGCCCCTGGTCAGAGCCCCGCCGTGCAGCCAGACGAGGACGGGGAGGCGGGCCTTCGGGTCGGGCTGCGGGGTCCAGACGTTCAGGTTGAGGCAGTCGTCGCCGGGCACGACCGGGTCGGACAGGTAGTGGGCGAAGGCGTCGGAGTACGGCGGTTTCGGCGCGGTGGGGCCGAAGGCAGCGGCGTCGCGGACACCGTCCCAGGGCGGAAGCGGCACGGGCGGGCGGAAGCGGCGGGGGCCGAAGGGAGGGGCCGCGTACGGGATGCCGCGGAAGACCGCGACACCGCGCTCGTACCGGCCTCGGAGAGCGCCGAAGGGCGTGCTCACCACGGGGTCCGCCTGCGGGTCCGTCCGGTCTGCCGTCATCCGTCCACCAGCCCCCTCACCGCGCTCGTGCACCGTGAAGATCAGAGCACCTCATTGTGGCCCGGTATTCCGGGGCACGAGCGGGTGTGGGGGCTGTTCGGGTCACTCGGCGTACATCAGCGCGCCGGAGCCGAGCCGGTCGAACCCGCCGCTGGTGGTGCCGTGGTCACCTCCCCCGCCCTCCGGGGGGGCGACGGAGAAGCACATCCGGGCGAGGTACCGGTCGTCGAGGAGCAGGCGCCGCCCGTAGTGGTGGTGGAGCATCGCCCGGACGGGGCGGACCCGGCCGCTCCCGGCTGCGGTTCACCGGCGCGAGGCGGGGATCCACGCCCGGGACCTGGTGGAGGCGGCGTTCACGGCGGACTTCACCGGCTTTCGGCTGACCTGCACACCCGGCTGAGGCACTGTTCGGGGTTTCGAAAGTTTTGACTGGCGAGAAGCACTCAAGCCCCTTGCCTTCCCGCCGTCCGGCACCCCACCTACGATAGGAAGCGCTTTCTGCCCGGCTGGACCCCGTGACCGCCGTGTGCAGCGCTGGTCGAAACTTTCCACGGCCCTCGGACGGGCCGGAGAGGTGGGTTCCCGATGGTCCGTACGGCGAGTGCGAACGTGGCGGCCGGTCCGACGCTGGCGGTCGTGGCGCGCGAGGCGGGGGTGTCGGTGCCGACCGCGTCGAAGGTGGTCAACGGCCGCGAGGACGTGGCACCGGAGACCCGTCGCCGCGTCACCGAGGCGCTCGACCGGCTCGGGTACGTGCGCAGACCCCGCTTCGACGCGGCGAAGGCGCCCCGGCTGGTCGACCTGGTCGTGCACTCGCTGGAGAGTTCCTGGTCGGGCGCGGTGCTGCACGGCGTGGAGGAGGCGGCGCACGACGCGGGCCTGGAGGTCGTGGTGTCGGCGGCGCTGATCCGCTCCCGGGTCGGCCGGCCGGAACGCGGCTGGCTGGACAAACTGGTCGCCCGGGGCTCTTCCGGCGTGCTGTTCAACCTCGCGGAGCTGAGCGACTCGCAGTACGCGTGGCTGGAACAGCACCGCATCCCGTTCGTGATGATCGACCCGGTGCAGGAGCCGCCGGAGGGCGTGGTCTCGGTCGGGGCGGCGAACTGGCAGGGCGGCCTGACGGCCACGGAGCACCTGCTGGCCCTGGGCCACGAGCGGATCGCCGTCATCGCCGGTCCCCGGCGCACGATGTGCAGCACCGCGCGGATCGCCGGATACCGTTCGGCGCTCACGTCGGCAGGGATCCGGCACCGCGCCGAGTACGTCCGGCACGCCTCGTTCGACGAGAAGGTCGCCCACCGACGCATGCTGGAACTCCTGGACCTGCCCGAGCCGCCGACCGCCGTCTTCGTCTGCTCGGACCTGATGGCGCTGGGCGTCTACCAGGCCTTGGCCGAGAGGGGGTTGGCGGTACCGGACGACATCAGTGTGGTCGGCTTCGACGACCTGCCGGAGGCGCGCTGGGCCTCCCCCGCCCTGACCACCGTGCGCCAGCCCCTTTCGGAGATGGCCGCCACCGCGCTGCGGTCGCTGCTGCGCGTGATGGACGGCCATTGTCCGGAGAGCACGCGCACGGAGTTGTCGACGCGGCTGGTGGAACGGGCGAGCACGGCGCCGCCGCGCGTAGGGACAACGCCGCGGACGTAGGGGCGAGTGCGCGCAGGGAAGGCGTCGTGCGCGGGCGCGGCGGGGGTGCCCGGGCGTCGTTCAGGGCGGTCACGGGCCCGGGGCTCCGGCGCCGGGGCCCGGGCCCGAGGCGTCCGTTTTCTTCAAGACCGGGTCTCCTGTGTCTGCCTACGGTGACTTCATGACTGCACGATTCGATGCCATCGGCCTGGTCGTCTCCGACATGGCCGCCTCCGTCGCCTTCTACCGCCTGCTCGGGTTCGCCTTCCCGGACGGCGCCGAGGACCAGCCGCACGCCGAGACCGGGCTGCCCGGCGGGCTGCGGCTGATGCTGGACACCGAGGAGACGGTCCGCTCCTTCCTGCCCGGGTGGCAGCGCCCCACGGGCGGGGGCCAAGCCTCACTCGCCCTGCGCTGCGACGGGCCGCAGGAGGTGGACGCGCTGTACGGCGAGCTGACCGGCTCCGGGTACCACGGCGAGCTCAAGCCGTGGGACGCCTTCTGGGGGCAGCGGTACGCCGTCGTGCACGACCCGGACGGCAACGGGGTGGACCTGTTCGCACCGCTAGCCGCTGAGTAGCTCACCCAACGGCAGGCCCGACAACTCCCGTACGTCACGGGCCAGATGAGCCTGGTCGGCGTAACCGGCCCGGACGGCGGTCTCCGCGAACGGCACACCGGCCCGGGCCAGTGCGAGGGCGCGGTGCAGCCGCAGGATGCGGGCCAGGGTCTTGGGGCCGTAGCCGAAGGCGGCCAGGGAACGCCGGTGCAACTGTCGCGGGCCGAGCCCGAGTTCGTCGGCGGTCGCGGCGACGGGGCGGCCCGCGTCGAGGGCGGTGACGACCTGCCGGAGCAGCAGGTCGGGGGGTCCGGAATCGGCTGCCTGCCGCAGCGCCAGGTCCTCCAGGCCGCTCGCCGGGTCGGCGGCGGAGTTCACACCGTCGGCCAGACGCCGCACCCGCCGGGCCGGCCACAAATCGGTGAGGTCGACACGCCGGTCACGCAGCTCGTGCGCCGGCACGCCCAGAAGTCCCGGGGCCGTGCCCGGGTAGAAGCGGACTCCCGCCCAGGGGCCGGTCCCACCGTCCGGGAGGTGGGCACGGGTGTCGGGCCCGGCGACCATCAGCCGCCCGTCGTGCCACAGCAGATCCATGCACCCGTCGGGCAGCACCCGGCCCGCCCCGGCCCCGGACGGGGTGTTGGTCCACACGACCGCCCCGGGCAGCCGCGAAGCCCGCTCCAGATACACGCGAGCCACGCTACGCCGCGACCCGGCGGCGCGCCCGGGCCTGCCCCCGCTCACCCCGGTGTCCGCCGGCTCGCGCATCCGCCGGCCGGCGCCTTGTCCACCCGTGCCGCCCGGCCCGGCACGCGCGGGCACACCCGCAGGCAGCGCGCCCAGGCCGCTACGCGACGACGCGGCCCATCCCCCGGCGCCGGCGGTCACGGCCTCCCCCTTCCCCCCGGCCCCCCGACCCCCCCGGGACCCTCTGCCCTCTACGCCGCCCTCCCCCGGTACTCCGCCGGGCTCACCCCGTACACCCGCTTGAACGCCGTCGACAGGGCGAACGCGCTGCCGTAGCCCACCCTGCGGGCCACCGCGTCGAGGGTGTCGGAGGAGTCGCGCAGGCGGTCGGCGGCGAGGGCGAGGCGCCAGCCGGTGAGGTAGGCCATGGGCGGTTCGCCCACCAGGCCGGTGAAGCGGCGGGCCAGCGCCGCTCGGGACACCCCGGCCTTCGCGGCGAGCGCGGCGACGGTCCAGGGATGGGCCGGGTCGTCCTGGAGGAGGCGCAGGACGCCGCCTACGACCGGGTCGGCCAGGGCCCGGTACCAGGCCGGTGCCTCTGCCTCGGGGCGTGCGAACCAGGCCCGCAGGGCGGCGATGACCAGCAGGTCCAGCAGCCGGTCCAGGACGACTTCCTGCCCCGGCTCGTCCCGGACTATCTCCTCGGTGAGGTACGGCGTCAGGGGGCAGTCCCACACGTCGGACGTGAGGGTGAGCAGCGGAGGCAGGGCGTCCAGCAGCCGCCCGCCGACCTCGCCCCGCATGGGGTAGGTGCCGATCAGCAGCACGGTCTCCCCGTCGGGCCGGTCGCCCCAGGTGCGGACGCCCAGGTCCATGGAGCCGTTGAGGGGCCGTCCGTCGGGATAGCGGCACTCCTGGTGCGGCAGGATCACCGCCTGCGGTGCCGTGCCGGGGGCGTCGGCGCAGGTGTAGGGGTCCGGGCCGCGGGCGATGGCGAGGTCCCCGGCCCGCAGCCGCGTGCTCTCGCCCCCGTCGGGCACGACCCAGGCCTCGCCGCGGACGACGAGCATCACCGTGAGCGGGGCCCGGTCCTCCACCCGCACCGCCCAGGGCGGGTCGAAGCAGGCCCTGATCATGAACGCGCCCCGCGCGCGGGGGCCTTCCAGCAGACCTGCGAGAGCGTCCATGCGGTCAGCGTAGACGCGGGCGTATGGGAATGAGCCGTTCAGCGATGGTTGCGCACGGCGCACGGCAGTTGACTCGACCACATGACGAACACGGCGCAGGACACGGCAGGAAACGCGACCGAAGACGCGAACGAGAACGCGACGACGAACTCGGCAGTGAACGCCGCTCGGAAGCCGCGGAGGATGACGGTGGTGGTGACGGGCGCCTCGGGGCGTACCGGGAGCCGGGTGGCGCGGGCCGCGGAGGCGGCCGGGCTGACGGTGCGGGCGGCGTCGCGGGCGACGGGCTTCGACTGGTGGGACGGCTCGACCTGGGCGGGGACCCTGCGCGGCGCGGACGCGGCCTACCTCGCCCTGCCCTCGGACGTCGGCGCTCCGGGCGCCGCGGAGGCGGTCGGCGCGCTGGCGCGCCAGGCGGCCGGGCTCGGGGTGCGGCGGCTGGTTCTGCTGTCCGCGCGGGGCGAGGACCAGGCCCTGCCGACCGAGGAGGCACTGCACGCCTCGGGGGCGGACTGGACGGTCGTACGGGCCGCGTGGTTCGCGCAGAACTTCAGTGAGGGGCCGCTGGTCGACGAGCTGCGGGAGCGCGGGGAGCTGGTGTTCCCGGCCGGTGAGGTGGCCGAGCCGTTCCTCGACGTGCGGGACATCGCGGACGTGGTGGTGACGGCGCTGGCGTCCGGCGACCGGTACGCGGGGCGGACCCTGACGCTGTCGGGGCCGCGGCTGCTGACATTCGGGGAGGCCGTCGCGGAGATCGCCGGGGCGACCGGGCGCCCGCTGACGTACCGGGCGGTGCCGACGCGGGACTACGCGGAGGCGCTGATCGGCTTCGGTGTGCCGCCGCAGGATGTGGCGGGGATGACGGAGATCTTCGACACCCTCCTCGACGGCCGCAACGCGCACGTTTCGGGCGGGGTGCGGGAAGTGCTGGGCCGTGCGCCCCGGGACTTCGGCGACTTCGTGCGGGAGGAGGCCGCGGCGGGGACCTGGAAGGCCTGAGGGTCTCGCCCGTCAGGTGTCATGGGGCGGCTGCCCCCCGCCGTTGACCTCGGTGTTCTTCACATGGGTGTTCTTCACCTGGGTGCTTTTCACGTGCGTGCTCTTCACATGGGTGCGCAGGCGGGCCGAGACGTCCTCGGGGGGCAGGAAGCGGGACCAGCGCTCGGGGAACTCGGAGGGCATGTCGGGGTCGGTCTCGCCCGTGGCGGTGGCGCGGGCGACGTACTCGGCGACCTGGGCCTGCCGCAGCCGCTCGTTGGCCTCGCGGGCGGCGGCCGTCGCGGCGGCAGGCCAGACCCGGTCGATGGCGGCGTTGACGGCGGCCCCGACGAGCACGGCGAACGCGGACACACCGATCCACAGCAGCACGGCGACGGGCGCGGCGAGGGAGCCGTAGATCGTCGGGCCCTCGACCGTGCTGGTCAGGTAGATCCGCAGCAGGAAGCTGCCGAGCACCCACATGCCGAGGGCGACCAGCGCGCCGGGCACGTCCTCGATCCACGGGGAACGGACCGGGACGGACACGTGGTACAGCGTGGTCAGGAAGGCGATCGACAGCAGGATCACCGTGGGCCAGTACAGGACCTGCACGACCGTCGTCGACCAGGGCACGATCCGCACCACCGCGTCCGGCCCGGCCACCATCAGCGGCAGCGCCACGGAGCCGATCAGCAGGGCCACGATGAACAGCAGGAAGGCCATCAGCCGGGTCTTGACGATGCCCCGGACGCCGTCGAGGCCGTACATCACGGTGATGGTGTCGATGAAGACGTTCACCGCGCGGGAGCCCGACCACAGGGCGAACAGGAAGCCGATGGAGATGACGTCCGGCCGGCCGCCCTTCATCACGTCGTGCAGGATCGGCTGGGCGATCTCCCGGACGCCCTGGTCGGACAGGACCGTGCGGGAGGCCTCCAGGAGGTTGGTCTGGAGGCTCTGGATGGTGTCGGCGCCGGTCCAGGCGTCGACGTAACCGAGCAGTCCGATCATGCTGAGCAGCAGCGGCGGCACCGACAGCAGGGTGAAGAACGCGGCCTCGGCCGCGAGGCCCAGGATGCGGTACTCGACGCAGGAGTTGACGGTGTCCTTGACCAACAGCCAGGCGGTCCTGCGTTTGGAGACGTTCCGGTAGAGGGCCCGCGCCCGGTGGAGGCGCCCGGAGGGCGTGTCGGGGGTTTCACTTGCTGGCTGCACCCCCTAACGGTATCCGTCGAGCCCGGCCCCACTCACCCACAGGCCGGGTCTTCGCGGACAGGTCCGGGTCCACCGGGTGCCAAGGTGCTACCGCGGGGTACGTTCGCAGCATGGCAGGCAGCACCCACACCGTGACGAACCAGGTCCCGCCTCTGGTCGGGTACGACGTCTTCTCCGCCGACCGGGCCCTGGCCGAGGCGGTCGACCGGCATGCGGATCCGGACGTGCGCGAGGAGGTCCTCGGCGAGCTGGCCGCGCTCGGCCGGACCTCGGGCTCGGCCCAGGTGCAGGAGTGGGGGCGGCTGGCCAACGAGAACCCGCCGCGGCTGCTCACGCACGACCGGTACGGCAACCGCGTCGACGAGGTCGAGTTCCACCCCTCCTGGCACCGGCTGCTCGGCAAGGGCGTCTCGGCCGGCCTGACGGCCGCCTGGGGCCGGCCGGCCGGACATCTGCGGCGGGCCGCCGCCTTCCTGGTGTGGACGCAGGTCGAGGCGGGCAACGGCTGCCCGCTGTCGATGACCCATGCGGCGGTGCCCGCCCTGCGCGCCGACCCGGACCTGGCCGCCGAGTGGGAGCCCCGGCTGACGTCCATGGTCTACGACCGTGAGCTGCGGCCCGCGCACCTCAAGGCCGGGGCGCTGTTCGGGATGGGCATGACGGAGAAGCAGGGCGGCAGCGACGTCCGGGCGAACACCACGGCGGCACGGCCCCTCGCCGAGGCCGGGACCTATGAGCTGACCGGGCACAAGTGGTTCTGCTCGGCGCCCATGTCCGACGGCTTCCTGGTGCTGGCGCAGGCTCCGGACGGGCTGACCTGCTTCCTGGTGCCGCGGGTGCTGCGGGACGGCTCGCGCAACGTGTTCCGGATCCAGCGACTCAAGGACAAACTGGGCAACCGGTCGAACGCCTCCGCCGAGGTCGAGTTCGACGGGACCTGGGCGCGCCGGGTCGGCGAGGAAGGACGCGGGGTGCGCACCATCATCGAGATGGTCGCGGCGACCCGGCTCGACTGCGTGCTCGGCTCGGCGGGGCTGATGCGGCAGGCCGTGGCGCAGGCGGTGCACCACTGCACGTACCGCGAGGCGTTCGGCGGGAAGCTCGCCGACAAGCCGCTCATGCGCAACGTGCTGGCCGACCTGGCTCTCGAGTCGGAAGCGGCGACGACGCTGGCGCTGCGGCTCGCGGCGGCCTACGACGCCGGCGGCGAGCAGGAGCGGGCGCTGCTGCGGATCGCGGTCCCGGCCGCCAAGTACTGGGTGACCAAGCGGTGCCCGCCCGTCGCCGTGGAGGCCGCGGAGTGCCTCGGCGGCAACGGCTACGTCGAGGAGTCCCAGATGCCGCGGCTGGTGCGCGAGTCGCCGCTGAACTCGATCTGGGAGGGCGCGGGCAACGTCCAGGCGCTGGACGTGCTGCGGGCGCTGCAGCGTGAGCCGGGGGCTCTGGACGCGTATCTGCGGGAGGTCGGGCAGGCGCGCGGCGCCGATCACCGCCTGGACGCGGCCATCAAGAACCTGCTGACCGAACTCGCCGACCTGGAGGGCGTGGAGGGGCGGGCACGGCGCCTGGCGGAGCGGCTCGCGCTGGTGCTCCAGGGCTCGCTGCTGGTCCGTTTCGCGCCGCCGCAGGTCGCCGACGCGTTCTGCGCGGGGCGGCTCGGCGGTGACGGGGGCGCGGCCTTCGGGACGCTGCCGCACACGCTGGATCTCGCGTCGGTGGTGGAGCGGGCCCGGCCGGTGTCCTGATCCGGCCGCTGGCGCGGTAGGTGAAGGTGCCCCGTCCGCGAGGAGCGAGGGTGGTGCTGCGCCGACACGGCACCACCCCCGCCGCACTGGCCCGTTCGAGCCGCTGAACGCCGCTCGGGACGGCGCGGATCAAGTTTCGGACACGGCCGGGCCGTCCACCAGGGTTGCAGGGGGTTGCAACTTGCTGCCGACTGTGTGCGGACTGTGCGCGCCCGCCCGGGGCAGGCGGCACTATGAGACGCACAGTCAGAAAGCGACTCCGGGGGGCGCACGCGCATGGACGTCACGCACTTGGCCGCCGTCGACAGCGCACGCGCGGCCCGGGTCCTCAGCGAGGTCCGCGCCGCGCGGCTGGCCGGGCAGCCCGCTCCGGTGTCACCACGGCCGGTGATCGAGCGGTCCTGGGAGCGGAGGCTGCGCGGCGGCATCGATCCGGACCACGACGTGCGGGCGGACCCGCTGTCCCGCGAGGAGGTGCAGCGGCGGCGGGAGACGTCGGTATTGCGCCATGTGCTGCCGGTGCTGCGGGAGGGCCTGCTGGCGGCCGCGGACGTCGCCCACCACATCATGGTGGTGGCCGACGAGGACGGCCGCGTGCTGTGGCGCGAGGGCAGCCCTCCGGTGCTGCGCAAGGCGGACGGGCTCGGCTTCGAACTGGGCGCGGACTGGCGTGAGGACGTCGTCGGCACGAACGGCGTGGGCACCCCGGCCGTGGTGCGCCGGCCCGTGCAGGTCTTCGCCTCGGAGCACTTCGTGCGCTCCCAGGCCGGCTGGACCTGCGCGGGCGCTCCCCTGACGGATCCGCGGGACGGCCGGCTGCTCGGCGTGGTGGACGTGAGCGGGCCGCTGGAGACGATGCATCCGGCGACGCTCGCCTGGGTCGGTTCGGTGGCCAAACTGGCCGAGGCCCGGCTGCGGGAGATGCACACGGAGTCGCTGGAGCGGCTGCGCGCGGTGGCGGCACCGGTGCTGGCCCGGCTCGGCGGCCGTGCCCTGGTCGTCGACCCGGACGGCTGGACCGCCGCGGTCAGCGGCATGCCGTACGTGCCGCGCGTGGCCCTGCCGAAGTCGTTGTCGGCGGGCCCGATACGGCTGCCGGCACTCGGGCCGTGCACGGTGGAGCCGCTGGCCGGGGGCTGGCTGGTGCGGGCGGCCGGCGACGAGCCGGCGGCCCACGGCCCGGCCACGATCGTGCTGGACCTCAGCCAGGCGCGGCGCTGGTCGGTGGAGGTGCGCGGCGGGGCCGGCTCCTGGGTCCGGGAACTGAGTCCCCGGCACGCGGAGTTGCTGTATCTCCTCGCCGTGCACCGCTCCGGCCGCAGCGCCTCGGGGCTGGCCGGGGACGTCTTCGGGGACCCGGCCCGCACGGTGACGGTGCGTGCCGAGATGTCGCGGGTGCGGCGGTATCTGGGGGCGTTCCTGGAGCACCGGCCGTACCGGTTCGCCGAGAAGGCCGAGGTCGAGGTGCTGCTCCCCGCCGACCCCCGGGATCTGCTGCCGCACTCGACCGCACCGGCGGTGAGCGGGCGTCGCGGGGCGGCGGCGCCCTGAGGTTCACTGCGCGTGCCGTACAAGGCGCCCCGCGGAGTGCATCTTTCGCATATTTGCGGGGTCTTCGTCCGCGCACCGCTCACCTGCCGTAGCATCCCTCTACGGACCACCCCACCTGCTCCTCCGTCAACGTGCGGATCATCAGGCGCAGTTGGTCCGTCTGGGAGGACGTTATGAAGCATCGCGGCAGACACCGGCGGCGCAGGCGGGGCAGGGCGCTGCGCGCGACCCTGGCCGGGACGGCCCTCGCGCTCACCGCCGCCGCCACCCTGATCAGCGCCTCGCAGGCCACCGTCACCGACGCCCCCGGGGCTCTCAGGCCGGTCGCCGCGTCCGGCGGGCCCGGGCAGCCGGCGCTGGCCGAGCGCCGGGTGCCAGGGCGGTGGCTGGACCGGCTCGCGTCGGAGATGGGCCGGCCGGTCGGCGTCGGCACGGTGCTGGAGGGCGCGGACCTGCCGCTGCGGGACGCGGCCGGCTGCCCGGCCGCCGAGAAGCGCAGCCTGCCGGTGGAACCGGCGGCCACCCGCGCGTACTGCTTCGGCGGCTCCGACACCCGGGGCTGGCGGGCGGGCGCGGTCACGACCTCGGGCGACGCGGACGACGACGGCCGCTGGGGCGGCAACCGCGTGATCCTCTCCGGCTGGACCCGGGGCGCCGAGGGCGGCTCCCTGGACGGCCCGGCCCCCGGGCAGGGCCTGGCCAAGGTCGCCTTCGTCGACGCGAACGACCCCGGCGCTCTGCGCTACACCTGGGCCCTGCTGGCGGTCCCGGTGGACGGCGGGCGGGACTACCGGGGGCTGGCCTCCGCCCTGTCCGGCATGGTCTGGTACCAGGACAAGCTGCTGGTGACGACCCGCGAGGGAAGCCGGGACGCGCTGTACGTGTACGACATGGACCGCATCCAGCGCGCCACCGTCGAGTCCGACGCGGTCGGCCGGGTGCGGGGCGGCTGGTCGGCGCACGGTTACCGGTTCGTGCTGCCGGCCGTCGGCGCGTACACCCTGCCCGGCGGGGGCGGCGCACCCCGCCCGGCCACCGTCTCCCTGGACCGCAGCACCTCTCCCGACAGTCTGGTCGCGAGCGAGTGGGTGCCCGCGGACGGCGACCGGCGCACCCGGCTGTGGCGCTACGCGCTGAGCCGGGACCCGGACCGCTCCGGCCTGCTCACCACCGACTCCTCGGGGCGGGCGGCCCCGACCGAGGAGTACGAGACGAAGGCGGCCGACGTGCGGGGAGTGCTGGCGTACCGCTCGGGCTGGTACCTGGACCGCGCGGCGGGCCGTCCCGGCGGGCACGGGACGCTGTGGCGCCAGGACACCGAGGGCGCCCGGGCGGCGGAGTGCGGCACGGACGAGACGCGCAACTGCTGGAGCGGCGGGTCGGGCTCCCTGTCCTACTGGGAGGAGACCGGCGAGGTCTGGTCCCAGTCGGGGCGGACGCTGTTCGCGCTGCCGCTGACGTCGGTCGACCGGGCGCTGGACTGACCGGCGGCCCCGTGGAGCCCGGTGTCTTACCGGTGTGGCACGGGACCGATCGACAGACGAGTGGGTCAGATGATTTTCTGACCCGTATGACCACCATCGCCGTGACCACCTGGTCCCTGGAGCAGACCGCCCCGACCGACCTGCTGCCGGCCGCCGCGCCGGACGGGGACGTCCGGGTCGTCCGCTCCGAGGTGCCCTCGCCCGAGTTCAGCAGGTACCTGTACGCGTCGGTGGGCGGCGACATCCTCTGGACGGACCGGCTCGGCTGGCCGTACGCACGCTGGGTGGAGCACCTTCAGCGGCCCGGCGTGGAGACGTGGGTGGCGTACGACCGGGGCACGCCCGCGGGGTTCGTGGAGCTGGAGGCGCAGGACGACGCGGTCGTGGAGATCGTCTACTTCGGGCTGCTCCCCGCTTTCCGCGGCCGGCGCATCGGCGGGCACCTGCTGTCGTACGGCACGGCCCGGGCCTGGGACCTCGCGGACCGCTGGGCGGGACTGACACCGACCAAGCGGGTCTGGCTGCACACGTGCAGCAAGGACGGCGAGCACGCGATGGACAACTACCAGCGGCGGGGCTTCAAGCTGTTCGACACCAAGGTCGAGGAGGAGGCGGAGGTCGCCACTCCGGGACCGTGGCCTGGGGCGTTCCCCGTCTGACCTGGCCCGACACTTCGGCGGCTCCCAGTGTGACCAACGACACTCTTGTCTTGCTGTGCGAGACAAGGGTGTCCACATTTTGGATAAAGCTGGACTGTGTCCAGATCGCCGTGACACGCTTCCGTCATGTCTGGAACTGGAATTGCCTTGGTGAGTCGGCGGCACGTCGACCTCGGCCGCATGTCCAGCGCCATCTGTCCGGCGCACTGAGCGTACTCAGCCCGCGCCCGACATCTTCCTTTCCTGCCTCACCCCTGCGCAATGACGCGCCCTATGCCCATGCGCACGCATGCGCAGGTCAGAGCCGCATTTTCGCCTGTCCCGAAGGACGTATCAACCATGGCCGCCACCCCGCAGAAGCCTGCCGCCGCGACTCCGCGCCGCAAGGTGAGCCGTCACCGCGGTGAGGGTCAGTGGGCCGTGGGGCACCACACCCCACTGAACGGCAACGAGCAGTTCAAGAAGGACGACGACGGTCTCAATGTGCGGACACGCATTGAGACGATCTACTCCAAGCGGGGCTTCGACTCGATCGACCCCAACGACCTGCGCGGCCGCATGCGCTGGTGGGGTCTGTACACCCAGCGCCGGCCCGGCATCGACGGCGGCAAGACGGCCGTCCTGGAGCCGGAGGAGCTGGACGACGAGTACTTCATGCTGCGTGTCCGGATCGACGGCGGTGCGCTGACCACGCGTCAGCTGCGGGTCATCGGCGAGATCTCGCAGGAGTTCGCGCGCGGCACCGCCGACATCACGGACCGGCAGAACGTCCAGTACCACTGGATCCGGATCGAGGACGTGCCCGAGATCTGGAACCGGCTGGAGGGCGTGGGACTGTCGACCGTCACCGCCTGCGGCGATACCCCGCGTGTGATGATCGGCTCGCCGGTGGCGGGTATCGCCGAGGACGAGATCATCGACGCCACCCCGGCGCTGGAGGAGATGAAGCGCCGCGTCCTGAACAACCCGGCGTACTCGAACCTCCCCCGGAAGTTCAAGACGGCCATCTCGGGCTCGCCGCTGCTGGACGTGGTGCACGAGATCAACGACGTCGCGTTCGTCGGCGTCAGGCACCCCGAGCACGGCCCCGGCTTCGACGTGTGGGTCGGCGGCGGCCTGTCCACCAACCCCAAGCTGGGCGTACGCCTGGGCACCTGGGTCTCGATCGACGACGTGCCGGACGTCTACGAGGGCGTCATCTCGATCTTCCGCGACTACGGCTACCGCCGGCTGCGCACCCGCGCCCGTCTGAAGTTCCTCGTCGCCGACTGGGGTCCGGAGAAGTTCCGCCAGGTGCTGGAGGACGAGTACCTGAAGCGCAAGCTGACCGACGGCCCGGCTCCCGACCAGCCCTCGCAGCAGTGGCGCGACCACATCGGTGTGCACCGGCAGAAGGACGGCCGCTTCTACGTCGGCTTCGCCCCGCGCGTGGGACGCGTCGACGGCGCCACGCTCACGAAGATCGCCGACCTCGCCGAGGCCCACGGCTCGGGCCGGGTGCGGACCACCGTCGAGCAGAAGATGATCGTCCTCGACGTCGAGGAGAACCAGGTCGACTCGCTCGTCGAGGCCCTGGAGGCGCTCGACCTGACCGCCCGGCCCTCCACGTTCCGGCGCGGCACCATGGCCTGCACCGGCATCGAGTTCTGCAAGCTCGCCATCGTCGAGACCAAGCAGCGCGGTGCGCAGCTGATCGACGAGCTGGAGCGCCGCCTGCCGGACTTCGACGAGCCGCTCACCATCAACCTCAACGGCTGCCCGAACGCCTGCGCCCGTATCCAGGTCGCGGACATCGGTCTCAAGGGCCAGCTCGTGCTCGACGACCAGGGCGAGCAGGTCGAGGGCTACCAGGTGCACCTGGGCGGCGCGCTCGGCCTGGAAGCCGGCTTCGGCCGCAAGGTGCGCGGCCTGAAGGTCACCTCCGAGGAACTGCCCGACTACATCGAGCGCGTCCTGAAGCGGTTCCAGGCCGAGCGCGAGGACGGCGAGCGGTTCGCCACCTGGGCGGCGCGGGCCGGCGAGGAGGCCCTGTCGTGAGCGAGCGCGCGGCACCGTTCTACTGCCCCTACTGCGGTGACGAGGACCTGCGTCCGAGCGAGGCCGCCGACGGCGGGCACGGCGCGTGGGAATGCGCGGCGTGCAACCGGGCCTTTCAGCTGAAGTTCCTCGGGCTGCTGGCCCGGGGGCTGAAGCGATCCGATTCCGGAGGGGCACAGATATGACGACCGTTCAGGAAGGGCGCACCGCCGAGGACCTGAAGAAGCTCGCCGAGCAGGCGGGCCGCGACCTGGAGGACGCCTCCGCGCTGGAGATCCTCACATGGGCGGCCGAGACGTTCGGCAAGCGCTTCTGCGTGACGTCGTCGATGGAGGACGCGGTGGTCGCGCACCTCGCCTCCCGGGCGATGCCCGGGGTGGACGTGGTCTTCCTCGACACCGGCTACCACTTCGAGGAGACCATCGGCACCCGTGACGCGGTCGACGCCGTGATGGACGTCAACGTCATCACGCTCACCCCGCGCCAGACGGTCGCCGAGCAGGACGCCGAGTACGGCCCGAAGCTGCACGACCGCAACCCCGACCTGTGCTGCAAGCTGCGCAAGGTGCAGCCGCTGGAAGAGGGTCTGAAGGACTACCAGGCCTGGGCGACCGGTCTGCGCCGCGACGAGTCCCCGACCCGGGCGAACACCCCGGTGGTCGGCTGGGACGAGAAGCGGCAGAAGGTCAAGATCTCCCCCATCGCCCGCTGGACCCAGGACGACGTGGACGCCTACGTCACCGAGCACGGCGTGCTCACCAACCCGCTGCTGATGGACGGCTACGCCTCCGTCGGCTGCGCCCCCTGCACCCGCCGGGTCCTGGAGGGCGAGGACGCGCGGGCCGGCCGCTGGGCGGGCCGCAGCAAGACCGAGTGCGGGCTGCACGGATGACGACGACGATTCAGGAGAGTGACGTGACGACCGGAGCCACCGTCTGGCTCACGGGTCTGCCGAGCGCCGGCAAGACCACGATCGCCCACGAACTGGCCGGCCGCCTGCGCGAGGGGGGCCACCGGGTCGAGGTGCTCGACGGCGACGAGATCCGCGAGTTCCTCTCGGCGGGCCTCGGCTTCAGCCGCGAGGACCGGCACACCAACGTGCAGCGCATCGGCTTCGTCGCCGAGCTGCTCGCCCGCAACGGCGTGCTGGCCCTCGTCCCGGTCATCGCGCCGTACCAGGACAGCCGCGAGGCGGTGCGCAAGCGCCACCAGGCGAACGGCACCGCGTATGTCGAGGTGCACGTGGCCACGCCGGTCGAGGTGTGCAGCGAGCGGGACGTGAAGGGTCTGTACGCCAAGCAGGCCGCGGGTGAGCTCACGGGGCTCACCGGGGTCGACGACCCGTACGAGGCGCCCGAGTCGCCCGACCTGCGCATCGAGTCGCAGAACCAGACCGTGCAGGAGTCCGCGGCGTCCGTGTACGCCCTGCTCAGCGAAAGGGGACTGGCATGACGACGACCGTCGCCACCGTTTCCGAGGAGACCGAAAGCCCGTACGCGCTCTCCCACCTCGACGCCCTGGAGTCCGAGGCGGTGCACATCTTCCGCGAGGTGGCGGGCGAGTTCGAGCGGCCGGTGATCCTCTTCTCCGGCGGCAAGGACTCCATCGTCATGCTGCACCTGGCGCTGAAGGCGTTCCGGCCGGCGGCGGTGCCGTTCTCGCTGCTGCACGTGGACACCGGGCACAACTTCCCGGAGGTCCTGGACTACCGCGACCGCACGGTCGACAAGCACGGTCTGCGGCTGCACGTCGCCTCCGTCCAGGACTACATCGACCGCGGTGTCCTCAAGGAGCGTCCGGACGGTACCCGCAACCCGCTGCAGACGCTGCCGCTGACCGAGAAGATCCAGGCGGAGAAGTTCGACGCCGTCTTCGGTGGCGGCCGCCGGGACGAGGAGAAGGCCCGGGCCAAGGAGCGGGTGTTCTCGCTGCGTGACGAGTTCTCCCAGTGGGACCCGCGCCGGCAGCGCCCGGAGCTGTGGAACCTGTACAACGGCCGGCACGCGCCCGGCGAGCACGTCCGCGTCTTCCCGCTGTCCAACTGGACCGAGCTGGACGTGTGGCAGTACATCGCCCGCGAGGGCATCGAGCTGCCGCAGATCTATTACGCGCACGAGCGCGAGGTGTTCTCCCGCAGCGGCATGTGGCTGACCGCCGGCGAGTGGGGCGGGCCGAAGGACGGCGAGACCGTCGAGAAGCGGCTCGTGCGCTACCGGACCGTGGGTGACATGTCCTGCACCGGCGCGGTGGACTCCGAGGCCGACACCATCGAGAAGGTGATCGTGGAGATCGCCGCTTCCCGGCTGACCGAGCGCGGCGCCACCCGCGCCGACGACAAGATGTCCGAGGCCGCGATGGAAGACCGCAAGCGGGAGGGGTACTTCTAAAGATGAGCACGATCACCACCGAGGAACTCGCGGAAACGACGCTTCTGCGCTTCGCCACCGCCGGCTCCGTCGACGACGGCAAGTCCACCCTGGTCGGGCGGCTGCTGCACGACTCCAAGTCGGTGCTCACCGACCAGCTGGAGGCCGTGGAGCGCGTCTCCGCGAGCCGCGGCCAGGAGGCCCCGGACCTCGCGCTGCTCACCGACGGCCTGCGGGCCGAGCGGGAGCAGGGCATCACCATCGACGTGGCCTACCGATACTTCGCCACGCCCCTGCGGCGGTTCATCCTCGCCGACACCCCCGGGCACGTGCAGTACACGCGGAACATGGTCACCGGCGCCTCGACGGCCGAGCTGACGGTGATCCTGGTCGACGCCCGCAACGGCGTGGTCGAGCAGACCCGCCGGCACGCGGCCATCGCCGCCCTGCTGCGCGTGCCCCACGTGGTCCTCGCCGTCAACAAGATGGACCTCGTCGGCTACGAGGAGAAGGTGTTCGCCGCCATCGCCGAGGAGTTCACGGCGTACGCGATGGAGCTGGGCGTCCCCGAGGTCACCGCGATCCCGATCTCGGCGCTCGTCGGCGACAACGTGGTGGAGCCTTCCGCGAACATGGACTGGTACGGCGGTCCGACCGTCCTGGAGCACCTGGAGACGGTGCCGGTCAGCCACGACCTGAGCCACTGCCACGCCCGGCTGCCCGTGCAGTACGTGATCCGTCCCCAGGGCGCGGACCACCCCGACTACCGGGGCTACGCCGGTCAGATCGCGGCCGGTTCCTTCCACGTCGGCGAGTCCGTCACGGTGCTGCCGTCGGGCCGCGCCTCGAAGATCGCCGGCATCGACCTGCTGGGCGAGCCGGTCGACGTGGCCTGGACGACGCAGTCGGTGACCCTCCTGCTGGAGGACGACATCGACATCTCGCGCGGCGACCTGATCGTGCCGAGCAAGGACGCGCCCGCGACCACGCAGGACATCGAGGCGACGGTCTGCCATGTCGCCGACGCCCCGCTGACGGTCGGGCACCGGGTGCTGCTCAAGCACGGCACCCGCACGGTCAAGGCGATCGTCAAGGACATCCCGTCCCGCCTCACGCTCGACGACCTGTCCCTGCACCCGCACCCGGGACAGCTCGTCGCCAACGACATCGGCCGGGTGAAGATCCGCACCGCCGAGCCGCTGCCGGTCGACTCCTACGCCGACTCCCGCCGCACCGGCTCGTTCATCCTGATCGACCCGAACGACGGCCAGACCCTCACCGCCGGCATGGTCGGCGAGTCCTTCGCGGCCCCGGAGCCGGTCAAGGACGCGTCCGAGGACGACGGGTGGGACTTCTGACATGAACTCCTCCGATTTCTACTCCACGTTCGCGAAGGAGGGCGGCCGCGTCGGCAGCGGTGCTCTCGGCAGCGGGCAGGGCGGAGTGGCGCGATGTGTGCGCTGACGTACGCGCACTGCCCGCGCGCCCTCACCCCCCACCGCCGTAGACGAAAACCTGCCGACCTCCCGGCCACGACCTGAGAGACCGTGACCGCCGGGCCTGGTGAGAGGAACCACCTCCCGTGCCTGCTCCATCCGCTCTGCGCCGCGGCTTCGCGGTCATCGCCGCACTCCCCCTGCTCACTCTGGCCGCCTGCGGCTACGGTTCCCAGGCCAAGGACGACGGGGCCGCCAAGGTCGCCGCCGGGGCCAAGAAGATCGACGGTCTCGACTCCGTCAAGATCGGCTACTTCGGCAACCTCACCCACGGCACCGCTCTGGTGGGCATGCAGAAGGGCTTCTTCCAGAAGGCCCTGGGCGCCACCGAGGTCGAGCCGGCCGTCTTCAACGCCGGTCCCTCGGAGATCGAGGCGCTCAACTCCGGGTCCATCGACATCGGCTGGATCGGCCCGTCCCCGGCGATCAACGGCTACACCAAGTCCGCGGGCAAGAACCTGCGCATCATCGGCGGTTCGGCGTCCGGCGGCGTGAAGCTCGTGGTCGACCCGGACAAGGTCAAGTCGCTGAAGGACGTCAAGGGCAAGCGGATCGCGACTCCGCAGCTCGGCAACACGCAGGACGTGGCCTTCCTGAACTGGGCCGCGGAGCAGGGCTGGAAGGTCGACCCGCAGTCCGGCAAGGGTGACGTCACGGTCGTCCGCAGCGACAACAAGGTCACCCCGGACGCCTTCAAGGCCGGTTCGATCGACGGCGCCTGGGTGCCGGAGCCGACCGCGTCGAAGCTGGTCGCCGAGGGCGGCAAGGTGCTGCTGGACGAGTCGGCACTGTGGCCGGACAAGAAGTTCGTGATCACGAACATCATCGTGCGGCAGGACTTCCTCAAGAAGCACCCGAAGGTGGTCGAGGCCGTGCTCAAGGGCTCGGTCGAGACCAACAAGTGGATCAACGCCAACCCGGACGCGGCGAAGGAAGCGGCGAACAAGCTGCTGGAGCAGGAGACCGGCAAGGCGCTGCCCGCCGACGTGCTGGACCCGGCGTGGAAGTCGATCCGGTTCACCGACGACCCGCTGGCCTCGACCCTCAACACCGAGGCGGAGCACGCGGTGAAGGCGGGACTGCTGGAGAAGCCGGACCTGAAGGGCATCTACGACCTCGCGCCGCTGAACAAGGTCCTCAAGGCCGAGGGCGAGCCCGCGGTCGACGACGCCGGTCTCGGCGTGAAGTAAGCCCGACCGAAGCCGCATTGTGAAGAGTTCCCAGGAGGTGACGACCATGGCCACGACCCTCGCCAAGGCCGCCGACGACACCGAGTCGGTCACGCACGCCGCCCGGATCGAGCACGTGTCGAAGTCGTTCGCGGGGCCCGCGGGACAGCAGCTCGTCCTGGACGACATCACCCTCGATGTCGCGCCCGGAGAGTTCGTCACCCTCCTGGGGGCCTCGGGCTGCGGTAAGTCCACACTGCTCAACCTGGTGGCGGGCCTGGACCGCCCCAGTGCCGGCGAGATCGCCACGGACGGGCGTCCGGCGCTGATGTTCCAGGAGCACGCGCTGTTCCCGTGGCTGACCGCGGGCAAGAACATCGAACTCGCCCTGAAGCTGCGGGGCGTGCCGAAGGCCGAGCGCCGGGAGCGGGCCGAGGAACTGCTCGAACTGGTCCGGCTGAAGGGTGCGCACGGCAAGCGGGTGCACGAGCTGTCCGGCGGCATGCGCCAGCGGGTCGCGCTGGCGCGTGCGCTCGCGCAGGAGAGCAAGCTGCTGCTGATGGACGAGCCGTTCGCGGCGCTGGACGCCATCACGCGGGACGTGCTGCACGACGAGCTGACCCGCATCTGGCGCGAGACGCAGGTGTCCGTCCTGTTCGTCACGCACAACGTGCGCGAGGCGGTGCGGCTCGCGCAGCGGGTGGTACTGCTGTCGTCCCGCCCCGGGCGGATCGCGCGGGAGTGGACGGTCGGCATCCCGCATCCGCGCCGCATCGAGGACACCGCCGTGGCGGAGCTGTCCGTCGAGATCACCGAAGAACTGCGTGGGGAGATCCGCCGTCATGGCCAGCACTGATTCGACGACCGTCGCCAAGGACGGCAACGATCTCGCCGGGCTGGAGGCGGGCCTCGACGCGCTGGAGACGCGGCAGACGAGCCGGGTCCCGTTCCGGCAGACCTTCACCCAGAAGATCCTGCCGCCCGTCCTCGCCGTGGCGTTGGTGCTGGCGGTGTGGCAGGCGCTCGTCTCGTTCAAGGTCGTCGACGACCCGACCAAGCTGCCCGCGCCGTCGGCGGTGTGGGACGTCGTGCGGACGGCATGGCTCCAGGGCGAACTGCTCGGCTACATCTGGACCAGCGTCTCGCGCGGTCTGCTCGGGTTCCTCTTCGCCCTGCTGATCGGCACGCCGCTGGGCCTGATCGTGGCCCGGGTGAAGTTCGTCCGCGCGGCGATCGGCCCGATCCTGTCCGGCCTGCAGTCCCTGCCGTCGGTCGCCTGGGTACCGCCTGCGGTGATCTGGCTGGGCCTGAACAACTCGATGATGTACGCGGTGATCCTGCTCGGCGCGGTCCCCTCCATCGCCAACGGCCTGGTCTCCGGCGTCGACCAGGTGCCCCCGCTGTTCCTGCGCGCGGGCCGCACCCTCGGCGCCACGGGCCTGAAGGGCACCTGGCACATCGTCCTGCCCGCCGCCCTGCCCGGCTACGTGGCGGGCCTGAAGCAGGGCTGGGCCTTCTCCTGGCGCTCCCTGATGGCCGCCGAGATCATCGCGTCCTTCCCCGACCTCGGCGTGGGCCTGGGCCAGCTGCTGGAGAACGGCCGCAACGCCAGCGACATGGCCATGGTGTTCGAGGCGATCCTGCTCATCCTGATCGTCGGTATCGCCATCGACCTGCTGATCTTCAGCCCGCTGGAGCGGTGGGTGCTGCGCAGCCGCGGCCTGCTGGTGAAGAACTGAGTCCCATGACGAACAAGCCCGTCCTCCTGGTCATCGCCCATGGCAGCCGCGACCCGCGGCATGCCGCGACGGTGCACGCCCTGGTACGCCGGGTGCGCGCGACACGCCCCGACGTACGGGTGGAGACGGGCTTCCTGGACTTCAACGTCCCCTCGGTGCAGGGGGTCCTGGAGTCCCTGGCGGTGCAGGGAGTGCGCGACGTCGTCGCCCTGCCCCTCCTGCTCACCCGGGCGTTCCACGCCAAGGCGGACATCCCCGCGGTCCTCGCGGACGCGCCCCCACAGCTGCGCATCCACCAGGCGGACGTCCTCGGCCCCTCCCCGCTGCTCCTGACGGCCCTGGAACGGCGCCTGTACGAGGCGGGCCTGACTCCCGCCGACAAGTCCTCGACCGGGGTCGTCCTGGCGTCGGCGGGGTCCACCGACCCGGAGGCGATCGCAGTGATCGCAGACATCGCGCGGGAGTGGCGGCACACCGGTTGGTGCGCCGTGCGGCCTGCGTTCGCCTCCGCATCCCTGCCCCGCACCGAGGACGCGGTCCGCGAGCTGCGCGCCCTCGGCTGCTCCCGGATCGCCGTCGCCCCGTACGTCCTGGCGCCCGGCTACCTCCCGGACCGTATCGCCCGGGGCGCGGCGGAGGCAGATGTCCTGGCGGACGTCCTGGGCCCGGCGCCGGAGGTGGCACGGGTGGTGCTGGAGCGGTACGAGGCGGCCCGGTTGCCGCTGCCCGCGGCTGTGAGCGCCTGACGCCCGCCGGGCTGCGGGACCACGCTCAGGCCGCCGGTTCCTCGTACGGTTGCGGTTGCAGGGCGAAGGAGTACGGGGCCCAGGGACCGCTGATCTCCACGCGGAGGCCGGGGGTGCCCTCGGCGGTCGCGAGGATGCCCGTGCGGAAGGCCTGGACGCGGTCGGCCGGGACGAGGTAGGCGTCGTTGCCGATGTTGGTGCCGGGGGCCGAACCCGCAAGACTGCCGCGCTCGGGGGTGTGGGCGACCCGGTCGACGGCGAGGGCGACGGCGGTGTCGGTGAGGCGGGCGGCGGCCTGGGTGACCGTACGCCAGGCCTCGTCGTTGCGGCGTTGTCTGCGGCGGCGGATGACCTGGTAGGCGCGGCCGACTCCGAGGGCCGTGATCGGGTCCGGTGCGGTGTCGGTGCCGGCTTCGGGCGGGGTGATGTCCGGGGAGGCGTAGGTCTTGACGCCGAGTTCGACGTGGCCCGTGAGCCGGTCGAGCAGGGAGAGGAAGTAGCCGCGCCGGGTGTCCAGGGCCTGGCGGGCGCGGTCCTCGTCGCGGTAGACGGTGGCGAGACGCAGGGGCAGTACGGCGGCACCGGAGGCGACCAGGGCGGCCACCACGGCGTGGTGGGAGCGGACCGTGGACTCCAGCCAGTCCACGTCGTGGAGGTGGGTCTGGAGGGGGATGTCGTCGTAGTCGGCGGGCGGTACGTGGCCGACGGCGAAGGCGAGCTGCGGGCCGGTGACCGCCGGGGTGATGAGATGGATGGGTTCTCCGGCCACACCGCGCAGATGGGGCGTGGCCGCCGCGGCCTCGGGGGTGCGGCGCAGGACCGCGTAGGCGTAGACGAGGTTCGTGTCGCTCATGACTGCGGGCTCCTGTCGGTGGCCGTGCGATTCCTCTCGCGAGACTCCGTTCTCGTGCCGTCCGTCCCTAGGTACGCAGGGGGTGGCGGCGGTGTTCAGGTGAAGCGCCGGCGGGTTGACCTTGCCCCAGGGGCAGGGTGAAGGGTCCCGGCATGAACGAGGACTTCTTCTCTCGGCAGACGCCGTACAGCGACCCCGGGGACTTCGCCGCGAGCGGCCTGCCGCGCGAGCCGCGCCGGCTGGCCGCGCTGGTCAGGGGTCTGATCCTCCACCGGTGCGAGGGCGGGCGGTTCGGGTACGACGTGCCCGAGGAGCGGCTGCACCACGACGCCGAGTCCCGGTACGTGACGGAGATCCTGCGGATCCTGCGGGAGCGCGGCTCCACCCCCCTCACCGAACACCGTGCGCCCGCCGGGAGGTTCGTGGGAACCTGCCGGGACTTCTCCCTCCTGCTGTGTTCCCTGCTGCGGGCCACGGGGACGCCGGCGCGTCTGCGGTGCGGGTTCGCCGCCTACTTCGGCGACGGCTGGTACGAGGACCACTGGGTCACGGAGTACCGCGCGCCGGACGGCGCCCTGCGGCTGGCCGACGCTCAGGTCCACAGCGGTTACGACGTCCCGTTCGACCCGATGGACGTGCCCCGGGACGCCTTCCGGGTGGCCGGTGACGTCTGGCGGGCCTGCCGCGAAGGGCGGGTGGATCCGCAGACGTGCGGCATCGGCTCGGTCGAGGGGCTGCGCGGCCTGTGGTTCGTTCGGGGCAACGTCCTGCGGGACCTGGCGGCGCTGAACGGTGTGGAGCTGCTTCCCTGGGACGGCTGGGAGCCGGGGCTCCGCAAGGACGCGCCGCTCACCGAGGGCGACCTCGCGGCGGCCGACGCGGTCGCCGCGGCCCGCTCCGAGGACGACTGGCCGCGGCTCTTCGCGGACCCGCGGCTGACCGTGCCGGCAGTGATCACGTCGTATGCGCCTTATCTGGGAGAGCGCCGGATCACGTTGCCCGTTCGCTGAACGGGGTCGCCTGGTGGAACCAGAGCAGCCAGCGGCCCTCCGTGCGCCGCCACAGTGAACTGCGGTGTGCGCGGCTGCCGTCGTACTCCGTGTCGTAGGTGAGGTGGACCAGGTCCGGGGCGAGCTGGACGCCTCTCAGGGCGCTGACCTGGACGGGGCGGCCTGCCGGATCGGTGGTGGCGGCCAGGGACGCGATGATGCCGGCCCGGGTCCAGTGCCGGCCGGAGGCGCCGAACTCGTGGAAGTCGGGGTGGAGCAGTGCCCCGACCCGCTCGGGCGAGCGCCGGACCTTCGGCGTGAGCAGGGCGAGTTCGCCCTCCATCGCGGACTCGACGGCGGGGTTGTGCTCAGGCATCCGTCATCTCCACCAGCTTGACGACGGTGTTCCAGTTGCGGGTCGTGGCGATCACGCCCTTGGTGATGCGCGGCTTGGACAGGTGCTCGGCCAGCTTGGAGCGGCCCAGGCCGGTCGGGGCGTACAGGTACAGGGCCCGGTCGCCGAGGCGGAACTCCTCGGGGAGGTAGGCGTCCTGGTCGATCTCCGCGAAGCGGTCGGGGGTGACGGGTGCGGAGAAGTAGGTGACGTGGAGCTGTCTGGGCTCCAGGTCGGCGGCCGGGAAGGGGCAGGCGCCGGCGATCGCCTCGAGGTAGGCGTGGTCGCGCACGATCACGTCGACGCCGAACCCGAAGTGGTTCTCGAGGGCCTGTGCGATCTCGGCGGCCAGCGCCTCGTCGCCGCCGCGGCCGGAGGAGAACACGGCCTGGCCGCTCTGCAGGTAGGTGCGGACGTCGTCGTGGCCGAGGTCCGTCAGGAGCGTGCGCAGGTCGGCCATGGGGACCTTCCTGCTGCCGCCCACGTTGATGCCACGCAGCAGGGCCGCGTATGTCGTCGTCATCCGCTCACGATAAAGCCCACGACAAAGCGGCCGTCGTGCCCCGTGGGGGTGGGCACGACGGCCGCTGCGGGCAGTTGCCCGGCCCCGTAAATTACTCACCGGTCGTTGCGGGGCACAACCGTCTGCTCAGGATCCACACACCCGAGGAGCCCGGTTTGCCCGTCGATAGGTGTAAGGGACCACAGTCTCCGGGGGTCCTCCCCAGTGGGGAGATGCTCACTCCATAGGGATGAGTTCCGGCCCCGTCACTTCACCGGGCAGCACGACGAGATGGTTTTATCCGGCCCATACCTTCGAAACGAAAGGGGGCGGCAGGGGGCCGCCACCGCATCACGAGGGGGCAAGCCGGTCATGGGGAACGGAGACATACGGGTGCGGGGCTTCGCCGCCCGGGCCGGCGGGTGGAGCGCCCGGCACCGATGGGCCGCCGTCGGTATCTGGGTGCTGTTCGTCGTCCTGGCGATGGGACTCGGTTCGGCCACGGGCCGGGTCGACGTCAAGGACAGCGACCAGCTGAAGGGTGAGACGCACACCGCCGCTCGGATCATCGAGGACGCCGGAATCGACGAACCGGCCGGTGAGACGGTGCTGATCCAGGCCAAGGGCGGTGAGCTGAAGGCGACGGACGGCGAGTTCCGCAAGGCCGTCGACGCCGTCGTGCGGGCTGTCGAGGGGACCGGCCGGGTCACCGAGGTGACCTCGCCGTACGACACGAAGACGATCTCCAAGGACGGCCGCAGCGCGCTCGTGCAGTTCGACGTGCGCGGCGAGGCGGACACCGCCGGCGAGCGGATCGAACCGGTGCTGAAGGCCGTCGAGGGCGTCCAGCGGGACCACGAGTCGCTGCGGATCGAGGAGATCGGCGGCGCCAGCATGATGAAGACGTTCGGCGACGCGTACGGCGAGGACTTCAAGAAGGCCGAGTACTCCGCGGTGCCGGTGGCGTTCGGCATCCTGCTGATCGCGTTCGGCGCGCTCGTCGCCGCGCTGCTGCCGGTGGTGCTGGCGATCACCGCGATCATGGCGACGATGGGGCTGATGGGCGTCGTCAGCCACGTCATGCCGATGAGCGAGACCGCCAACTCCGTGATGCTGCTGGTCGGCATGGCGGTCGGTGTCGACTACTGCCTGTTCTACCTGCGCCGGGAGCGCGAGGAGCGGGAGGCCGGCCGGGACGCGCAGACGGCCCTGAGGATCGCCGCCGCGACCAGTGGCCGGGCGATCGTCGTCTCGGGTGTCACGGTGTGCGTGGCCATGGCGGGCATGCTGTTCACGGGACTCGCCGAGTTCGAGGCGATGGGTCTGGCCTCGCTGATGGTGGTGGCGGTGGCGATGGTGGGGTCCGTGACCGTGCTGCCCGCGCTGCTGTCGCTGCTGGGCGGGCGCGTCGAGAAGGGCCGCATCCCGTTCCTGCGGCGACGCAAGCGGGGCGGCAGCGGTGAGGGGGGCGGTCAGGACAGCCGGTTCTGGACGGCCGTGCTGCGGCGCGTCCTCGCCAAGCCGGTGGTCGCCGCCGTCGTGGCGGCCGGTGCGCTGCTGGCCATCACGGCTCCCGCGCTCGGCATGAAGACGCAACAGCTCACCCTGGACCAGGAGTTCGGTGACTCGCTGCCCATCGTGCAGACGTACAACCGGCTCAACGACGCCTTCCCGGGCGGTTCCGAGCCGGCCGAGGTGATCGTCAAGGCGCGCGACATCAACGCGCCGGAGGTGAAGTCCGCGCTCGCCGACTTCCGTGCGCGGGCGATCAGTTCGGGCGCCTCGCGGGGGCCGGTGGAGATCAAGCTGCACGACGCGCGGAACGTCGCGTTCGTCTACGTCCCGCTGGTCGGCGGCTCCGACCTGGACAAGGCGGGTGAGAGCCTGGACAGGCTGCGCGACGAGGTGCGTCCGGCCACGCTCGGCAAGGTCGACGGGGTCCAGGCCCCCATCACCGGGCAGGTGGCCGGCTCGAAGGACTTCAACGACCAGTTGGCGGGCGCCGTCGTCCCGGTGTTCGCGTTCGTCGTGGTGTTCGCCTTCGCGCTGATGCTGCTGTCGTTCCGTTCGCTGACCATCGCGGTCACGTCGATCGTGCTGAACCTGCTGTCGGTGGGCGCCGCGTACGGGATCCTCGTCGCCGTCTTCCAGCACGGCTGGGGCGCGTCCCTGGTGGGCGCGGAGGGCGTCGGCGCGATCATCACCTGGCTGCCGCTGTTCCTCTTCGTGATCCTGTTCGGCCTGTCGATGGACTACCACGTGTTCGTCGTCTCCCGGATCCGTGAGGCGCGGTTGCGGGGTCTGGCGACGAAGGACGCGATCCGGCACGGCGTGGTCACCACGGCAGGGGTGGTCACCAGTGCCGCGGTCATCATGGTCGCCGTGTTCGCGATCTTCGGGACGCTGTCCATGCAGTCCATGAAGCAGATGGGCGTCGGCCTCGCGGCCGCGGTGCTGATCGACGCGACGATCATCCGGGGCGTGCTGCTGCCGGCCGTGATGGCGCTGCTCGGCGAGCGCAACTGGTATCTGCCGAGGTGGCTGCACCGGCTGCCGGACCTCACGCACGACGAGGCCCCGCGGGCGGCCGCCGAGCCTGCGGCGCGGGACGGCGAGGGCGAACCCCTCAAGGTCTGATCACCACCGCGGAGGGCCGGGGCCCGTCGGCTGCATGGGCATCCGACGGGCCCCTCACGTCGCCTCGCGCCGCCGTCGTTCTCGTCGTTCCGGAGCCACTGATCCCGGTCGTGCCGGGCGAACTCACCGACGAGCAGGGCGGCAAGTCACCCTGCGCGGAATGGTCCGGCCGGGCACCCCCGAAGGTGAGCGCGAGGCGGGAGTCCGACACGAGCCGCCAGCGGCCGGGCACGGCACCGGGGGCGTCGCCGCGGCCCAGCGGGTGGTCGACGAGGGTGCCGTCGGAGGCGAACTCCATGCCGCGGCGGCCGCGCGCGAGCGGGAAGGGGAAGTCGTCCGGCCGGTAGACCCGGACGTCCTCGTGGTCCTCCTCGTAGGAGTGGAGCCACGAGCGGAACAGGCCCGGCGGGGGCTCTCGCATGGCTACATGTTCACCAAGGGCCAGGCGGCACGCATGGACGCCACGCTCGACAACGCCCGGCTGACCCTCACCCGTCAGGCCGTCGCGGTGTGACGACGGCCTGACGCCGGGAGCCGGCTTCAGGGCCTGCGGACGGCCAGTTCGGCCTCGATGAGGTCGGCCGCACGCCGCGTGCCGCCCTCCTGAGACGACTCCGCCTGGAGTTCCTTCAGGCGCCGGGCCACCTCCGGGTCGCCGACCAGGGCGAGGGCCGCCGCGCGCAGAGTCTCCCCGGTCGCCTCCTCGGTGGGCACGCAGCGGGCCACGCCGAGACCCTGGAGGGTCTGCGCGTTGCCGAACTGGTCCGCGGCCTGCGGTACGGCGATCATCGGCGTGGCGGTGACCAGGCCCTCCTGACTGCCGCCCATGCCCGCGTGCGTGACGAACAGGTCGGCCTGCTTGAGGATCGCGAGCTGCGGCACCCACGTGTGCACCTCGACGTCGGCCGGGACATCGGCGAATGCGGCCGGGTCGACGTGGTTGCCGACCGAGAGGACCAGGTGCCAGCCGGGCAGGTCGCCGAACGCCCTGACGCACTCGCGGTAGAAGTCGGGCTGCTTGGTGAAGGCGGACCCGAGGGAGACGAGTACGACCTTCTCGGCGTCGGCCGGCCGCTGCCAGCCGCCCTCGGCGGTGCGGTCGCCCTGGCAGGCCCCGACGAAGGAGTACACGCTCGGGTCGACACGGTCCGCGTTCGGCTGGAGGGCCCTGGGGAGCAGGACGATCGAACGGTCGGGCCGGCCCCCGAAGTCGTCGGGGTGCCGGTCGATCCCGTTCTCCTCCAGCCAGGCCTGGAAGCGGGCGTAGTAGGCGCGGCCCCGTTCGGTCTGCTTCGGCTCCTCCCACAGCGGCCGGGCGACCTCCTCCTCGTATCCCTCCCAGGCGACCATGGCCGGCGAGAGGGAGACCGCGGGGACGCCCCAGCGGTGGGCGAGCACGCGGCCCGGATAGGAGGCGATGTCGTACAGGACGAGGTCCGGCTCGTCGCCCTCGTAGGCGTCGGTCAACTGCGGGAGGGCCTGGACGGCGTCCTCCAGGAACGGCTCGACGTTGTCCAGCAGCGTGTCCCCCCACGCTTCCGGGTCGTCGTCGGGCGAGGGCAGGGTCGAGTTCCAGGGCTTCACCTCGGCGCCGGTGTCCGCGACCTTGTCCGCGAAGACCGGCGGGATCGCGTAGGTCACCCGGTGGCCGCGCGCCACCAGCTCGCGGATCACCTCCAGACTCGGGTTCACGTGGCCGTGGGCGGCGATGGAGAACATGGCGATATGGGCGCGAGTGGTCATGGGCCCGACCGTAAGCGAGACGAGACGTATCGTGCAATGAGAATGTCGCCGGGACGGCCGGGCCGTACGCCCCCCCCGGGCGGACCGGCGCCGTCAGCGCTGGTAGCGCGCCAGTACCAGGTTGCCGTCCTCCTCCAGGCGAACGCGCAGCTCACGCAAGCCGATCGCCCCGCTGTAGTACTCCTGGAAGGCGGGTGTGGCGACCTTGTCCTTCCACTCCGGGTAGCCGCGGACGGACTGGGCCGGTGCCGGTCTCAGGTGTTCGGCGAGGGCGGTGCCGGTGTCCCAGCCGTCCTTCGTCCGGTGCAGTGCGGGGTCCTTCAGGGCCTGCCTGCCGGTGGGCAGCATCCAGTCGCCGAGGGCGAGGCGGACCATGTTCGGTGGTCTGAGGAAGAAGTCGAGGAACTCCGCGGCCTCCTTCTTGTGCGGGCAGTCCTCGGCGATGGAGAGCGTCTGCGGGCTGACGCCCTGGGTCGGGCCGCCGGCCCCCGCCGGAGCGGGCAGCACCTGCCAGTCGAAGCCCTCCGGGGCCTGCTGGGCGATCTGCTGGCGGTAGGAGAAGCCGAGCGGGACCATCGCATAGCGGCCCGCGAAGAAGCCGGGCAGGGTGTCGGAGCCGCCGCTGCCCAGGGTCGTCGGAGAAGCGCTGCGGTCGGTGTTCGCCTGGGCGTGAACCGTGCGCGGCACCACCTGGTCGGCCGCTCCGAACCGCACCGTCACCTTCCCGTCGGGTCCGCGGTGGAACAGCCGCCCGCCCGTCGACAGCGAGAGGTTGAGCGTGGCGGAGACGGGTTCCTTCAGCGGCCAGGCGACGCCGTACTTCCCCCGGCCGCTGAGGCGTTCGCTGATCCGGCGGAACTCGGCCCAGCTCCACGGCTCCTGTGCCGTCGGGATCCGCACGCCCGACTTCCTGAGCCAGGTGGCGTTGGCGATCAGCACGCGCGGTTCCTGGAGGAACGGCACACCGTAGACGCCGTGCCCGAAGGTGGTCGTCTCCCAACTGCGCCGCGGGATGTCCGACGTCAGCCTCGCGGGCAGCAGGCCGGTGAGGTCGGCGAGGTAGCCGCCGTAGGCGAAGTCCGCCAGGTCGTCGGAGGCGTCGTGGATGATGTCGGGTGCCTCACCGCCCTCGAAGGCGGTGAGGAGCTGGTCGTGCACGCTGTCCCAGGTGCCCTGGACGTACTCGACCCGGACGTCCGGGTGGGTGGCGTTCCACTCCTTCACCAGCTGTTTGTTGGCCGCGACGGACTCCTCCTGCCAGGCCAGGGACTGGAAGCGCAGGGTGATCCGGCCGTCGTCGCGGGTGCCGCCGGAGGAGCAGCCGGCGAGGAGCAGCAGGAGGACCAGGACCAGGGCGGGCAGGCGGGTGCGCATCAGCTCTTCACCGCCCCGGTGAGCATGCCGCCCGTGATCCGCCGCTGGATGAGGGCGAAGACGACCAGGGAGGGCAGGGTCGCGAGGAACGCGGCGGCCGCGAGCGGGCCGAGATCGGCGACGCCCTCGGCGCCGATGAAGTGGGTGAGGACCACGGGCAGGGTCTGTTTCTCCGGGGTCTTGAGGAGCACGAGCGCGAAGAAGAACTCGTTCCACGCGGTGATGAACGCGAACAGCGCGGTCGCCACGATGCCCGGCGCGAGCAGCGGGGCGGTCACCGACACCAGCGTCCGGACCCGGCCCGCCCCGTCGACGGCCGCGGCCTCCTCCAGCTCGGGCGGCACGGCCCGTACGTACCCGGCGAGCATCCACAGCGCGAAGGGAAGCGCCCACACCACGTACACCAGCACCAGTCCCGGCATGGAGTTGATCAGACGGAGGTTCTTCAGCACCAGGAACAGCGGGATGATCAGCAGGACGAACGGGAACGCCTGGCTGACCACCACCCAGCCCGTCACCGCCTTCGCGAGCCGGGTGCGGCGCCGGGCGACGACGTAGGCCATGGGCGTCGCGATCAGCACGGCGACGACGGCCGCCGCCAGCGCGGCGAGCAGCGAGTTGAGGGCGGCCTGCAGCAGCGGCTGTTCGTCGAAGGCCTGCCGGAAGTTGGCGAGGGTGGGGTCCTTCGGGATCCACGTCGGGTGCAGACTGCCCAGTTCACGTGGTGGCTTGAACGCGGTGGAGACCAGCCAGAGGAACGGGAAGGCGAGGAAGACGAGGTAGGCCAGCAGCGCGGCGTACCGGCCGAGGCGGGCCGGGCGGGCGGTCTTCACGCGTCGTCACCTCCCCTGAGACGGCCGGCGAGGAAGACGGCCAGGGCGATCGAGACGGCGGCCACCATCACGCAGCCCATCGCCGCCGCGTAGCCCAACTGGCCGTAGCGGAAGGCCTCTTCGTAGGCGAAGAGCATGGGCAGCCGGGTCCTGCCACCGGGTCCGCCGCTGGTGAGCACGTAGACCAGGGCGAAGGAGTTGAAGTTCCAGATCAGGTTGAGGGCGGTGATGGCCAGGGCGATGGGCTTGAGGGCGGGCCAGGTGACCGTGCGGAAGCGCCGCCAGGCGCCCGCGCCGTCCACCGCCGCCGCCTCGTGCAGTTCCCGCGGGGTGTTCTGCAGCCCGGCGAGCAGCGCGACCGTGGTCTGGGGCATGCCCGCCCAGACGCCGACGACGATCACGGCGGGCAGCGCGGTCGCCAGTCCGCTGAGCCAGTCCCGGCCACCGCCCAGCCCGAGGTCGCGCAGGGTCTCGTTGAGGATGCCCGCGTCCGGGTTGTAGACGAGCCGCCACATGATGCCGACGACGACCTCGGGCATGGCCCAGGGGATGATCGCCAGGGCGCGGGCGAGCCAGCGCAGCCGCAGGTCCTGGTTGAGCAGCAGGGCGAGGCCCAGCGCGAGCAGGAACTGCGGCACGGTCACGCCGACCGCCCACACCAGTCCGACCCGGAACGACTCCCAGAACAGCGTGTCGTGCAGCAGGTCGCGGAAGTTGAGGACGCCGATCCAGCGGGTGGGCTGAACACGGCCCGACTGCGCGTCCGTGAAGGCCAGCAGGATGCCGTACAGCAGCGGACCGCCGCTGAGGACGAGGATCGGGATGAGGGCGGGCAGCACCAGGAACCAGGCGCCGTGACCGAGGGCCTGCCGGCGCCGCTCCCCGCCGGTTCTGCGGCCGGTGCGCCACCTCGATGGGGAAGGCGGCGGGGGCGAAGGAGCTGCTGCCTCGGTCACCGGTGTCACGGAATCAGCCCCTTCGCGCGGCTCGGCCGGCCTGGTCATGCTCGTGGAGGCCATATGCCTCGTCAAGGCACCGCGTACGCCGTCCGACCTGTGCCGATGCAACACTGACCGGTGGATGGCCGGAACCGGGCGGTTCGAGGCGTGGACGAGGGAGGCGGACGATGGACGAGGCACGGGCGCGGGGCGTACTCGACGCGGCAGGGGTGCTGCCCGGTGCGGCCGGGGCGGCGCGGTTGCTCGCTCTGGGCGAGAACGCCGTGTTCGCCGCCGGAGACCTCGTCGTCAAGGTCGGCCGTGACGCCGAACTCCTCGACCGGGCACGCCGCGAACTGGACGTGGCGGGGTGGCTCGCCGAGGCGGGTGTGCCGGCCGTGCGGGCGGCCGAGCCCAAGGCGCTGCTGATCGACGGGCATCCGGTGACGGTGTGGCACCGGCTGCCGGAGGCGGTGCGTCCTGCCGAGCCGCGGGACTTGGCCGAACTGCTGCGGGTCGTGCACGCCGTGTCCCTTCCTCCCTTCGCACTCCCGCCCCGCGATCTGCTGGGCGGTGTGGAGCGGTGGCTGCGGCTCGCCGGGGATGCCATCGATCCGGCGGACGCAGCGTATCTGCGTGAGCGGCGCGACGGGTTCGCCGATCGGGCCGCCGCGCTCACACCGCATCTGCCGCCGGGGCCGATCCACGGGGACGCGCTGCCGCGCAATGTGCACGTCGGACCCGACGGGCCCGTGCTGGTGGATCTGGAGACGGTGTCCGTGGACCTGCGGGAGCACGACCTCGTGGTGATGGCGCTGACCCACGACCGGTACGGGCTGCCGGACGAGGCGTACGCGTCGTTCACGGGGGCCTACGGCTGGGACGTCCGCGGCTGGGAGGGCTGCGGGGTGCTGCGCGGGGCCCGGGAGACGGCCAGTTGTGCGTGGGTCGCCCAGCATGCGCCGGGCAACCCCAAGGCGCTGGCCGAGTTCGAGCGGCGGGTGAGGTCCCTCAGGGACGGGGACGAGACGGTGCGGTGGTATCCGTTCTGACCGTCCGGCGCCCGGCCCCCGGCGCCTGGCCCCCTACCGCCTGCCCGCCGCCTCGGACCGGCTCGTCCGCCAACTCGCGCAGCGGCCACGTCCCGTCGACCGAGGCGGTGGGGTCGCCCTTGCCGCGCAGGAAGCTCTGGAAGTCAGCCGCCCACTCGGCGTACCACTCGATCTGGCGGTGGTGCAGGGCCGCCGGGCCGAGGCCGGCGATCTTGGGGTGACGGTCGGCTATCGCCCCGGCCAGGCGAGCCGCCGCCAGGGCGTCGGCCATGGCGTCGTGGGCGGCGTCGAGGACGACGCCGTACTCGGCGCAGACCGCTTCGAGGTTGCGTTTGCCGCGGCGGTAGCGGTCGACCCGGCGGTCGATGGTGTACGGGTCGATGACCGGGGCCGGGTCCACGCCGCCCAGGCGGTCCCGCAGGGACGGCAGCCCGTGGCGCCGCAACTCCGCGGCGAGCAGGGTGAGATCGAAGGCCGCGTTGTAGGCGACGACCGGTACGCCCGTCTTCCAGTAGGAGGTGAGGACGTCCGCGAGGGCGTCCGCGACCTGGTCGGCGGGTCTGCCCTCGGCCGCCGCCCGCTCGCTGCTGATGCCGTGCACGGCCACCGCGTCCTCGGGGATCGGTACTCCCGGGTCGGCCAGCCACTCGCGGCGCCCGATCGGCTCTGTGCCCCTGACCTCGATCACGGCCCCTGTGACGATGCGCGCCTCGCGCGGATCCGTACCCGTCGTCTCCAGGTCGAAGCCGACCAGCAGCTCCCGGTGCCAGCCCATGGGCGGTCCCCCTTCGTGTGGTGCGTTCCCCCAGTGGTCCCCACCTTCGCATGCACCACTGACAATCAGAGGATCGCGTTCCGCTCATGCCCGGCGGCGGGCCGGAGAACCACCCCGCCCCGGGGCGCAGTTCATGACACCGGCCGCGAATCCGCCCACATCACCTCGAACTCCTCGCGGTACGTGGGGAAGAGACCACTTTCATCCATCTCACCCGACTTGACCACCTTGCTGCCGTTGCGCAGCACGAACACCGGCGCCTCCATGCCCCGGGTGCGGCGCAGATAGCTCTGCACGACCGCGATGCCGTCCGCCCCGTCGCCGTCCACCAGGTACGCGGTGAAGCGGGGCGTCTCGTCGAACACCTGGATCTCGAAGGCGCCGGGGTCGCGCAGCCGGGCGCGCACCCGGCGCATGTGCAGGATGTTCATCTCGACGGCCCGGCTGAGTTCGCCGCGTTTGATGCCCAGTTCGCGCTCGCGGCGCTTGACCGCGCTGGAGGCCGGGTTGAGGAACAGCAGCCGGACGCGGCAGCCGGACTCGGCCAGCCGCACCAGACGCCGGCCGGAGAAGTTCTGCACGAGCAGGTTGAGGCCGATGCCGATGGCGTCCAGGCGGCGGGCCCCGCCGAAGATGTCCTCGGCCGGGAACTGCCGCATCAGCCGCACCCGGTCGGGGTGCACGGCGACGACGTCGGCGTACCGGTCGCCGACCAGGTCCTCGACGGCGTCGACGGGCAGCCGGCGCGCCGAGGGCACGTCACCGCCCGCGCCGAGCATCTCCAGCAGCCGGGCCGAGGCCCGCTCGGCCTGGTTGAGCACGGCCTCGGACAGGGCCCGGTTGCGGGAGACGACGTTGCGGGTGACCTCCAGCTCGTCCAGGGCGAGTTCGACGTCCCGGCGGTCGTCGAAGTACGGCTCGAAGCAGGGCCAGTGCTGCACCATCAGCTCGCGCAGCTGGGGCAGGGTGAGGAAGGAGAGGACGTTGTCGTCGGCCGGGTCGAGCAGGTAGCCCTTGCGGCGGCTGACCTCGCGGACGGCCACCGCGCGCTGTACCCACTCCTGGCCTGCCGGTCCGGCGGCTGCCACCACCCAGTCCTCGCCGTGGACGGGTTCGTAGACGGGCCGCAGCACGGCGGCGACGACGGCGCGCAGCCGCTGTTCGACGAGGTTCAGCCAGATGTAGGCCCGGCCCGCCCGCTGGGCGCGGGTGCGCACCTCGCGCCAGGCGTCGGCGTCCCAGTCCAGTTCCGGGCCGATCGAGCCCGTCGCGTCCATCGGCCGCGCCAGGGACACGGCTCCGGCCGGGACGTCTGCGGAGTTCCCCTCGTGACCCTCGTCACCAGGGGGCAGCTCCAGCCCTCCCGAGCCCACCCGCGCACCGCCTTCCGCTCCCCCGAGCACTCCCCTTGTCAACGATCAAGGAAGGGTACTCCGGGAGCGGTCGGCGGTGCAGCCGGATGGGCAGGCTGATTCTCAACCCCGGGGCCGCCAGTGCCCGTTCTGCCAGCCGAGCTCGGCCGGAGTGAGCGGATTCATGGCGGTGACGTCGCGCGGGACGATGGAGAAGCCCTGCCAGTGGACGGGCATGGGCTGCTGGTCCTCGTCCCGGGCGATGTGGTGGAAGCCGATGTTCGTCCAGACCACCGGGTGGGTCAGGGCCTGTCCGTTCACCCACTTGTCGACGGACTTGCCCGCGCCCGCCCCGCAGTTGCCGGGGTTGTTGCTGGCGAACAGTTCGCACTTGTTGTACTGCGTGACGTACACGTCGTGCTTGGTGTAGCTGCGGCCGGGGTACTTGGTGGTGGGCCCGGGGACGATCTCGTAGGAGCGCGCGTGTCCGTCCTTGTTCTTGCCGGTCGCGCTGACCACACGCCACCAGCGGTAGCTCTTGCTGTCCCCGGCCAGTTCCTTGGCGACCTTGGTGCGGGTGGTCCTGGTGGTGGGGGCGCGCTGGCCCCGGGTGGGCGCGCTGACGGTGGAGTCGTACTGCTCGACGGTGTTCTTCGTGGAGCCGTCGAGCGCGAAGTCGAGCCGCCAGAAGGCGTTGTGGCTGTGGCTGGTGGCCTTGGCCGCGCTCGCGCCCTTGCCGATCGGCCAGCCGCGGCCGTCGCCGGCGTCGTAGTCGTCCCAGGACAGGCTGCCGGTGGCGCCGACGTTCATGGTGATCGTGCCGTCGTCCTGGAAGCGCCACTCGGTCATGTACTCGTACCAGCCGACCTGGTTCACCGTGTAGACGAGGAGGTCCTTGCCCTCGGCCTGGAAGACCTTGTTCGCGGTGTCGCCCTGCATGCGGTAGGCGTGGCCGCGGGAGCGGGTGGTGGTGCACAGGCCCTTGACGTTCGGGTCCTCGTTCCAGGAGTCCGGGACCTTGACGGTCTTGATGGTGCCGCCGGGGCACTCGCTCGGCGCGAGGTTCATCAGGCCCTGGGCGAAGTCGAAGCCGGTGAGGTCGTCGTACTCGATGTTGCCGTCGTCGTAGGGGACGTGGATCTGGCCGAGCCGGGCACTGTTGAGGACCCTGATCGGTTTGGGTTCGCCCTTGGGCTGGTACGAGATCTTCTCCAGCACGAGGCCGGCCTTGCCGTCGTAGCGCCAGCACATCCGCCAGGTGGTGCCGGAGGAGAGCTTCTGCTCGACGCGGTAGGCGGCGCTGCAGTCGGCTGCGGGCGGCGCGGCGGGGGCGGCCTTCGGCTGGGCGGTGGCCGGTCCCGCGCCGGCCGTGGCACCCGCGGCCAGCGCGGCCACGGTCAGGCCCACGGCCGCGCGGGTGCGGGCCTTGCTGTTGCTGTTCACGCGCATGACGAGATGACTCCCTGACGAGGAGGAGCGAGGTGGACGGTGAGTGAAGCGGTCGGGTCAGTGACCGAGCCGGGCGACCTTGCGGGCGCTCAGGTCGATCACCAGCTGCCTGGCGTCGACCCACGGACCGTTCTTGATCTTCGGGAACAGCCGGACGCAGCGGTGCTCTCCGCACGCGTCGAGCACGGCGGGCTGGGCGCCCGGTGCGGCCCGGTACACGGCTCCGCTGAGCTGGAGCTGGTCCGGGGAGGTGAGCGCCTTGCCGGTGGCGTCCTTGTAGTCGGCCTTCAGGCCCGCGCCGAGTGGGTCGGCGATCAGGAGACCTGCCGCCTCGGCCTTCTCGGCGCGGCTCAGCGGCGGCTGGACGCCGTGCTGGCTGCCCGTCGCCACCACCTTGCCTGTGTCGAGATCGACGGTCCGGGTGACGAGGGTGTCGTCCCGGTAGTCGTAGAACGTCACGTCGGCGCGCCGTGGCGCGTCCGGCCTGCCCGCCTCGTCGGAATCGGGCTCGGCGAGGTCGACGCCGAGGGGCTCGGGACCCCGTTCCCCGTCGACGCTCTCGCTGCTCCGGAACAGCTGCCGGCTGAGGGCGATCTTCTCGGCCCGCTGCAGCTCGTCGTCGGTCAGCGGATCACGGCCCTCCCCCTTCCGCCCTTCGGCGGGCGCCGCCTCGACGACACCCGGTGCCACGGCCCGGCCGCCCGCCCCCGCGGCGCCCGCCCCAGCGGCCGCGGCCTGCGGGGCGGACCGCCCCGCCCGGGTGCCGCCCTCGTCCGCCCCCGCCGTGCCCGGCAGGGTCACCGCCACCATCACGGCGGTCCCGGCCACCGCGATGGCGGTACCGGCCACCACCTTGCCCAGGTGGCGGTGCACTATGTTGCGCACGTCTTCCCCCTACTCCCCCAAGCCCCGGGAGTATGTACGAACCCCATTGGTTTGGCATACCGCGTATGCACTGGTCACTCGGTAAGAGGGAGATAAGTCATAGGAGGTTCCCTCACTTTCGGGGAGACTCGGGACCAAGGCGTCCCCACCGGCGCCGCACACCTGAAAGAGTCGTATCCATGCAGGTCTGGCCTGGCGAGGCGTATCCACTCGGTGCCACGTACGACGGCGCCGGTACCAACTTCGCGGTCTTCACAGAGGCCGCGGACCGAGTAGAGCTGTGTCTGCTGCACGACGACGGCTCGGAAACGGCGATCGAGCTCCGCGAGAGCGACGCCTTCGTGCGGCACGCGTACGTGCCCGGCATCATGCCGGGGCAGCGGTACGGGTTCCGGGTGCACGGCCCGTACGCCCCGGAGCGGGGGCTGCGCTGCAACTCCGCGAAGCTGCTGCTCGATCCGTACGCACGTGCGATCAGCGGTTCGATCGACTGGGGCGAGGAGGTCTACGGCTACCACTTCGACGATCCCGACCGGCGCAACGATCTCGACTCGGCGCCGCACACCATGACATCGGTCGTGGTCAACCCCTACTTCGACTGGGGCGACGACCGGCGCCCGCGCACCGAGTACCACCACACGGTGATCTACGAGGCCCACGTCAAGGGCCTCACCATGCGCCATCCGGGGCTCCCGGAGGAGCTGCGCGGCACCTACGCGGCCCTCGCGCACCCGGCGATCATCGAGCACCTCACCGAGCTCGGGGTCACGGCCCTGGAGCTGATGCCCGTACACCAGTTCGTGAACGATCACCGCCTGGTCGACATGGGCCTGAACAACTACTGGGGCTACAACACCATCGGATTCTTCGCCCCGCACAACGCCTACGCCTCCTGGGGTGACCGGGGCCAGCAGGTGCTGGAGTTCAAGTCGGCGGTGAAGGCGCTGCACGAGGCCGGGATCGAGGTGATCCTCGACGTGGTCTACAACCACACCGCCGAGGGCAACCATCTCGGTCCGACCCTGTCCTTCAAGGGCCTGGACAACTCGCGCTACTACCGGCTCACCGACGACCCCCGCTACTACATGGACACGACAGGGACGGGGAACTCCCTGCTCATGCGGTCCCCGCACGTGCTCCAGCTGATCATGGACTCGCTGCGGTACTGGGTCACGGACATGCACGTCGACGGGTTCCGCTTCGACCTGGCGGCGACGCTGGCGAGGCAGTTCCACGAGGTGGACCGGCTGTCGTCGTTCTTCGACCTCGTGCAGCAGGATCCGGTGGTCTCACAGGTGAAGCTGATCGCCGAGCCCTGGGACGTGGGCGAGGGCGGCTACCAGGTGGGCAATTTCCCGCCGCTGTGGACCGAGTGGAACGGCAAGTACCGGGACACCGTGCGCGACCTGTGGCGGGGTGAGCAGCGCACGCTCGCGGAGTTCGCCTCGCGGCTGACCGGCTCGTCCGACCTGTACCAGGACGACGGACGCCGCCCGCTCGCCTCGATCAACTTCGTCACCTGCCACGACGGCTTCCCCCTGCACGACCTGGTGGCCTACAACGACAAGCACAACGAGGCCAACGGCGAGGACAACCGGGACGGCGAGAGCCACAACCGGTCCTGGAACTGCGGGGCCGAGGGCGAGACCGACGACCCGGAAATCCTGCGGCTGCGGGCGCGGCAGATGCGCAACTTCATCGCGACGCTGATGCTGTCCCAGGGCGTGCCCATGATCAGCCACGGCGACGAGTTCGCCCGCACCCAGGGCGGCAACAACAACGCCTACTGCCAGGACAACGAGATCTCCTGGGTCGAGTGGCCCGAGACCGACGAGAACGCCGACGAGGGCGACGAGGACGCGGAGGGCGGTGCGAGCACCGGGCTGCTGGCCTTCACCCGCGCGATGGTGTGGCTGCGCCGCAACCACCCGGTCTTCCGCCGCCGGCGCTTCTTCCACGGACGGCCCGTGGAGGGCACCCACGACGACCTGTCCGACATCGCCTGGTTCACCCCGGACGGCCGGGAGATGACCCAGCGGGACTGGGACTCGGCGCAGGCGTCGGCGCTGACGGTGTTCCTCAACGGCAACGCGATCTCCGAGCCCGGAGCGCGCGGGGAGCGCATCACCGACGACTCGTTCCTGCTGATGTTCAACGCCTCGCCCAAGCCGCTGGAGTTCGTGGTCCCGGTCAACCACGGGCGGCAGTGGGAGGTCGTGGTCGACACCGCCCTCGCGGACGGTGTGCCGTCGGACACCGGCGCCAAGGTGCAGGCCGGGGACCGGCTGACCCTGACGGACCGGAGCATGACGGTGCTCCAGCGGCCCGTGTGACCGCCCGGCGCGTGCGCGTCGTCCGGAAAGCCACTCGTCCGGGCGACGCGCGGCGCACCTGGCGCGGGGGATGACACGAACGGCGGCAGGGCGGGTACGTACGTCTCCATGACACCTGAGCGACTTGACCCGGTGGTGCCCACGGCCACGTACCGGCTGCAGCTGCAGCCCGAGTTCCCGTTCCAGGCAGCGGCGGCCGTCGTGCCGTACCTGGCCTCGCTCGGCGTCTCGCACCTGCACCTGTCCCCCGTCCTGGAGGCGGTGCCGGGCTCGACGCACGGTTACGACGTCGTCGACCACGCGCGCGTGCGCGAGGAGCTGGGCGGCGAGGAGGGGCTGCGGGCGCTGGCGCGCACCGCGCGCGAGCACGGACTCGGCCTGGTGGTCGACATCGTCCCGAACCACATGGCCATGGCCCCGCGTCACAACCGCGCCCTGTGGGAGGTGCTGCGCGAGGGCCCGAAGTCGCCGTACGCGCGCTGGTTCGACATCGACTGGGAGGCGCAGGACGGCCAGGTGCTGCTGCCGGTCCTCGGCGGGCCACTGGGCGAGGTGCTCGACGACCTGCGCGTGGACGGGGACGTGCTGCGCTACCACGACCACGTCCTGCCGCTGCGCGAGGGCACCGAGGACCTGCCCCTGCCGCATCTGCTGGACGCGCAGTGGTACCGCCCGGTGTGGTGGCGGCTGGCCCGGACCGAGCTCAACTACCGGCGGTTCTTCAGCATCTCGGAGCTCATCGGGGTGCGGGTGGAGGACCCGGAGGTGTTCGAGGCCACCCACGGCACGATCCTCGGGCTGCTGCACGAGGGCGTGATCGACGGGCTGCGCGTCGACCACCCCGACGGGCTCGCCGACCCCGACGACTACCTCCACAGGCTGCACGAGGCGACCGGGGGCCGCTGGACGGTCGTGGAGAAGATCCTCGCCGACGGTGAGCGGCTGCCGGCGTCCTGGCCCGTCGCGGGGACCACCGGCTACGACGCCCTGCGGCACGTGGACGGGGTGTTCACGGATCCCGCCGGGTTCGGGGACCTGCTGGGGCGGTACCGGCGTTTCGCGGCCCCGCAGACGGACCGGGGCGGGCAGTGGGAGGCGACGGTGCGCAGGGCGGCGTACAAGGTCCTCACGCACGAGCTGGCGACCGAGACCGACCGGCTCACCCGGGTGGCGAGCCGGCTGTGCGCGACCTCGCCGGAGCCGGCCCTGCGCGACCGGGCCCCCTGGGCGCTGCGCACCGCGCTCCAGGAGCTGCTGGTCCGGATGGAGGTCTACCGGCCCTACGAGTCCTGCGACGCGGCGGCCGTGGTCACCGAGGAGGCCGCCGCCGATGCCCGGCACGCCTTCGCCGTGCCCGAGGAGGCCGGTGCGGTGGACGTGGTGCGGGACCTGGTGCTGGGGCGGTACGGCGACGAACCCGCCCAGGTGGAGTTCCGGACGCGGTTCGCGCAGACCTCCTCGGCGCTGCGGGCCAAATCCGTGGAGGACACGGCGTTCTACCGGTACGTACCGCTGCTGTCGGCGACCGAGGTGGGCGGGAACCCGGGCGCCCCCGCCCTGTCGCCGGAGGAGTTCCACGCGTACTGCGCGCGCGTGCAGCGCGACTGGCCCCTCACCGGGACGGTGGCCACGACGCACGACACCAAGCGCAGCGCGGACGTCCGGGCGGCGCTGCACGTGCTCACCGAATGCCCCGACCGCTTCGCGGACGTGCTCGCGGAGGTGACCCGCACCGGGGAGGGGGTGCCGGACGCGCAGCTCGCGTGGGCGGCCTGGCAGACGGTGTTCGGGCTGGGACCGGCCCCACAGGCCCTGGAGCGAGTGCAGGGGGCGCTGCTGAAACACGTGCGGGAGGCGGGCCTGCACACGAGCTGGACCGAGCAGGAGCCGCCGTACGAGGAGGCTGTGCGGGGATTCGTGGCGGCAGGGCCGTGCGGGGCGCCGGGCGAGCGGGTCGCCGCGTTCCGGGAGTCGCTGGCGCCGTACATCCGGGCCAACGTGCTGGGCACGGCCCTGGTACAGCTGACGATGCCGGGCGTCCCGGACGTCTACCAGGGCACGGAGGCCGAGTACCGGGCGCTGGTCGACCCGGACAACCGTCGGGCGGTGGACTTCCCGCCCGCGGAGTCCGGCGGCACCTCCGGGGAGAAGACGGCGGTGACGCGGGCGGCGCTGGGGCTGCGGGCGCGGCGGCCCGAGTGCTTCGGTGACACGGCGACGTACATGCCCCTGCCCGCGCAGGGGCCGGCGGCGGCGCACTGCCTGGCCTTCGTCCGCTCCGGTGCGGTGCTGACGGCCGTGACCCGCCTGTCCCTGCGGCTCGCGGAGGCCGGCGGCTGGCGGGACACGCGGCTGCCGCTGCCGCCGGGCCGCTGGGCGGACGTGCTGGAGCCGGGGCGCGAGTTCACCGGGCACGCGCCCGCGGAGGAGCTGTTCGAGGGACTGCCGGTGGCGTTGCTGGAGAGGGTGGGCGACTGAGGTCAGGCGACCGCGGAGCCGTCCTGCGGGCAGTCCTCGTACACCGGCAGCGGGGCGCGCGGGTGCGGCCAGGACGTCCGCAGCAGGTCGACGAACCTCTCCGCGGCTCCGGTCGGCGGCAGGCGCGAGAAGACCGTCAGGGTGCGTCTCCAGGCACGTGCGCGGCGCCCGGGGCGAGACCGTCACGGTGGAGGCCGAGCGGCTGCTGGTGGCGGTCGGGCGGGCCCCGGTCACCGACGGTCTGGACCTCGCCGCCGCCGGGCTCGCCACGGACGCACGCGGGTTCGTCGCACCGGCCGACCGGGACCGGCTGGAGACGGCCGTGCCCGGCGTCCACGTGGTGGGTGACCTGCTGCCCCCGCCGTCGCTCGGACTGGCCCACGCGTCGTTCGCGGAAGGGCTGCTGGTGGCCGAGACGCTGGCGGGCCTGCCGTCCGCGCCGGTGGACTACGCGGCCGTGCCCCGGGTCACGTACTCGTCGCCGCAGACGGCGGCCGTCGGCCTGAGCGAGGCCGAGGCGCGGGCGCGGGGGTACGAGGTGGAGGCCCGCTCCATGCCGCTGACGGCCGTGGCGAAGGGCATGGTGCACGGGCAGGGCGGGATGGTGAAGGTCGTCACCGAGGCGGGCGGGCGGGTGCTCGGCGTGCACCTGGTGGGTCCGCACGTGTCGGAGATGATCGCCGAGAGCCAGCTGGTCGTCGGCTGGGACGCCGGACCCTCGGACGTGGCCCGGCACATCCACCCGCACCCGACCCTGTCGGAGGCGGTCGGCGAGGTGTTCCTCACCCTGGCGGGGCGGGGGCTGCACCAGCAGGAGGCGGTGGGCCGTGCTTCCGGGCGCCCCCTTGGAGCGACCCGGTCGCGCCCTTGACACCGCACCATGGCCGTGGGGTACTGCGAGGGCGAACTCGGGCGGATGTGACGGGGGTGAGTGTCCTGCCGGAGCTGCGCTACCCGACGGTGACCGAACAGGTCTCAGCCGCCCGGGCGTTGACCGCTCAGCGCCCCGGCGTGTGCACCCTGCGGCAGGTGGGTGCCTCCCGCGCGGGCAGGCCCCTGCATCTGCTGTCCGTGGGCCGCGCGCGCCATGCCGTGCTGGTGGTCGCCGGGGCCCACGCCAACGAGCCGACCGGTTCCTGCACCCTGCTCGCGGTAGCACGGCGGGTCCTGGAGCAGCGGGAGTTGCGCGACGGCGTCTCCTGGCACTTCCTGCTGTGCGCCGACCCCGACGGGGCGAGCCTGCACGTGACGCCGGCCCCGCGCAGCCTCTTCGACTACCACCTCGGGTTCTTCCGGCCCGCGGGCCCGGAGCAGCCCGAGTGGGCACCGTCCCTGCTGCCGCCGGACCGGCTGCCGCCCGAGACCCGGGCCCTGACGGGTGTCATCGACGAGCTGCGCCCCTACCTCCAGGTCACCCTGCACGGCACCGACCTGGGCGGCAGCTGGGTGCAGCTGACCAGGGACGTGCCCGGGCTGGCGGAGCCGTTCGCGAAGTCGGCGGCCGAGCTGCACATCCCGGTGGAGACCGGTGCCTCCGACGCCGCCGGCTGGCCCGCGTCCGGGCCGGGCGTGCACGTCATGCCGGCGCCGGGGATCGGGCCGGCGTACCCGAGCCTGCCGGACGACGCGCGGCACAGCACCTGGTACCACGCCCACCGGTACGGCGGGCTGACCGCGGTGGTGGAAGTGCCGATGTGGGCGAGCGACCTGGTGGACGACCCGGCTCCGCATCCGGCTCCGGCGGCGGCGATCGGGCGGCTGGCCCGCCGGCTGCAGCGGGACGCGCTGGAGGTCACGCGCGTGCTCGACCGGGCGCTGCCCCGGCTGGCGGACCTGGACGGCCCGTTGCTGCGGGCGGCCCGGTGGGGTCTCGAACTGGTGCCGGGGCTGGCCTCCGATCTGCTGCACACCCCGCCCGCCGACCTCACCCGGGCGTATGTCGGGAGCGTGGACGCGTTCGCACGCCGTGTGCCGCTGCGGGCGGCGGCGATGCTGTTGCGCGTGCTGCGCGGGACCGACGACGAGGCGGCGAAGCAGCTCGAGGGGCTGGTGTCGACCTGGAGCGGCGCTTTCGCGGAACGCTTCCGCGCCCGCTGGGTGCCTCTGGAGCACCAGGTGGAGCACCAGTCCCGCACGGTCGTGGCGGCGGCGCTGCACGCGCGCGAGAGGGCGTGGTAGGGGCCGGGTGCGGGGCGGCGGCGTCCCGGGCACCCGGGTACCCGGACACTTCGCGACGGGACAGCGGGCACCTGGCGCCCGACACGTGGGTCCCCGGCCCCTGAGGCTCGGGACCAGGCACCCGGCACCGCCGCCCGGCGACAAAAACACCCGGCACCCGACACCGCCGCCCGGCGACAAAGACACCCGGCACCCGGCACCGCCGCCCGGCGACAAAGACACCCGGCACCTGGCACCTGGCACCTGGCACCGGAGCGCCCGGCGCCCGGCACCCGACACCGCCGCCCGGCGACAAAAACACCCGGCACCCGACACCGCCGCCCGGCGACAAAAACACCCGGCACCCGACACCGCCGCCCGGCGACAAAGACACCCGGCACCCGGCACCGGAGCGCCCGGCGCCCGGCGCCTCGGTCCGGACGCGCGATCTCCCGCTCAGTCCCGTTGCACCGGCACCGGCTCGCCCGGACCGGGGCACGCACGTGCGTGCCGTCCGGCCAGTTCGAACGCGGCGAGCACCACACGGGCCTGGTACTCCGCCTGCCGGGCCACCGGGATCCAGCGCGCCCCGCAGCCGTCGCGGTACTCGGCGCACCACTGGTCGATCAGCAGGTCCAGCTCCGGCAGCGCCCCGGCCGGGTCACGGCCGGCGGCCCGGACGAGCTGGTGCAGCAGTCCCGCGGTGCGCAGCGCGAGCCGGCGCCCGGAGATGCGCAGGGCGACCAGGTGGGCGGTGCTCAGGGGCGGGAGGGGATGGGCCGGGCTGTCGCCGGTGTCGGGGTCCCAGGCGTCGGCGAGGCCGGGGCAGACCAGGAGGTAGTCGTCGACCGGGGCGAGCAGGCGGGCCGCGTCGGGCACGGTGGCCAGGTGCGGCCGGATCCGGGCCAGGAGCTGCCGCAGGAGGCCCGAGTCGTGGCGCAGGGTGCGGCTGACGGCCCGGAGCACGGCGTCCCGGTCCGCGGGCGGGGAGCCGTCCGCCACGGCCGTCACGCCCCACATGGGCGCCTCGACGACCGCGGTGACGGTGCCGTACCGGTACGGGTGGAACCACGTGGACTCGACGGCTGCCTCCGTGATGGCCGCGACCAGGTCGGCCCGGCGCGGCGGCGGGATCCGGTAGACGGCGGGTCCGAGGCCGGGCCAGTACAGGGCGTCGTACGCGCCGAGTTCGCGCGGTATCCCGAGCCGGGCGGCGATGTGGGCCAGGCGCCGGTCGAGCCCCGGCAGGTCGTGGGTGAGCTCGACGAAGCCGCCGCCGACGTCGACGCCGTGCAGGGAGCACTGCAGGAACGGGCGCAGTTCGTCCTGGAGGCCGAGCAGGGCCCGGGTCTCCGGCAGGGCGGCGCCGCCCGCGCCGTCGGGCAGCCACTCGGGCTGTTCCAGGAAGCCGGGCCGGAAGAAGTTCCGGGCGTAGTGGCCGAGCGTGTAAGGGCCGGGCAGCCAGCCTTCGTTGCGGCGCGACCCGTCCGGGTCGAGGCACAGCAGCAGGTTCCAGGTGGCGTCGGCGCCCTCGGTGAGCCGAGGGTCGGCCAGGGCCCGCTCGGCCAGGCGCAGCACGGTGGCGCCGCCCACCGGTTCGTTGGCGTGGGGGCCGGCGACGATCAGCGTCTGACGGCTGCCGTGCCCCACGGAGAGCAGCCACATGGGGGTGCCCGCGCGGGAGGTGCCGACCCGGCGCAGCCGGGCGTCACGGGGGTTGCGGGCGACGAGGGCCGCGGCCCGGGCACCCAGTTCGTCGACGGTCGGATAGCGCGGCTGGGGCGGCAGGGCACACCTCCCCGGTACGGTGCCGTCGGTTCACCAGGTGTAGATGGCGTACGCACAGTGAGTCACGACTTCGGGGACACGTCAACACCGTGAACCGCAACGGCTTTTCGGCCAAGGCACCGAGGCCGACGGCCGGTAAGGCCCAGGCCGGAGCTGGGGCGTGGTTTCGTTTCCGGTCAGCCGGCCGTCGGCCGGAAGGTCATCCGGCCGACAGCCGGAACGTCATCCGGCCGAAGCCCACCTGGTCGCCCTCGCGGACGACGGCCGCGCCGACCACGCGCCTGCCGTTCACCGTCGTGCCGTTGGTGGACCCGAGGTCGCGCAGGACCCACAGGCCGCCCTGGTGACGGAGTTCGGCGTGGACGCGGGAGACCGTCTCGTGGTTGAGGCGCAGTCCGCTGGCGGGGTCGCGCCCTATGCGCAGCGGATGACCGTGCGAGGGATGGGGCAGCTGCAGCTTGGGCAGCCGCTCGGCCTGCCAGGCCCTGCGCAGCCGCAGGGAGAAGCCCGAGACGGCCTCGACGGTGCCGAACACCAGGCGCGAGAGGCGGCTCTCGGTGCGCAGGTCGGCGGTGAGGGCGGCGAGTTCGTCCGGGCGGCGGGCGGCGAGCGCCAGTTCCATGCGGTGGACGAACGTGTCGTGGGACAGGCGGCCCATGGCGACGCCGTCACGGAGCACCTTCAGCACCCGGTCGCGCTCCGCGTCGGAGAGCCGCGCGGGGGACGTGTTGAACTCGAAGGACGACGTCACGCTGGTGATTGTCGGGCAGTGCGGCCGGGCTGTCCAGAAAACGGGAAATCGGCCGCCGGACGCACGTACCCGGTGAGACCCGCCGCAAATGGGTGGATGCACCAGCGGATTGATCTCTTTTGACGCACCATGGACGGGCTACCTCACGGTGAACAGACGAAGGGGAACCGTCCGTGCAGTTCGAGGTGTGGGCACCACAGGCCGGTCGTGTGACGCTCCGGTGCGACGACGTCACACGTGTGCTGGAACGCGATCCGGAACGGCCGGGGTGGTGGCGGGGCGAGGCCGAGGCGCGCGACGGGTCCCGCTACGGCTTCGCGCTGGACGACGGGCCCGTGCTGCCCGATCCGCGCTCGCGGCGGCAGCCGGACGGCCCGGACGGGCTGAGCGCGGTCGTCGATCACGAGCGCTACCCCTGGCGCGCGCAGTGGCGGGGGCGTCCCCTGCCCGGCGCGGTGCTGTACGAGCTGCACGTGGGGACCTACACCCCCGAGGGCACCCTGGACGCGGCCGCCGAAAAGCTCGGACATCTCGCCGAACTGGGCGTCACGCACGTGGAGCTGATGCCGCTCACCCCGTTCCCCGGCACGCACGGCTGGGGCTACGAGGGGGTCTCGCTGTGGGCGGTGCACGAGCCGTACGGCGGGCCCGAGGCACTGAAACGCTTCGTCGACCGGGCCCACGAACTCGGCCTGGGTGTGGTGCTCGACGTGGTGCACAACCACTTCGGGCCGTCCGGCAACTACCTGCCCGTCTTCGGCCCGTACCTCACGGACACCCACCACACCCCCTGGGGCGCCGCGGTCAACCTGGACGCGCCCGGCTCGGACGAGGTGCGCGCGTTCCTGATCGGCAGCGCGCTGGCGTGGCTGCGCGACTACCGGATCGACGGCCTGCGGCTGGACGCGGTGCACGCGCTGGTGGACACGCGCGCCTGCCACTTCCTGGAGGAGCTGTCGGCGGCCGTGGACGCCCTGGCCGCCGAGACGGACCGGCCCTTGTTCCTGGTCGCCGAGTCCGACCTGAACGACCCGCGGCTCATCACCTCCCGCGCCGAGGGCGGCCTCGGCCTGCACGCGCAGTGGAACGACGACTTCCACCACGCCCTGCACACCGTCCTGACCGGTGAGTCGCAGGGGTATTACGCCGACTTCGCGCGCGCCTCGCTCGGCGGGCTCGCCAAGACCCTCACCGGCGGCTGGTTCCACGACGGGTCGTACTCGAGTTTCCGCGGGCGGCACCACGGGCGCCCGCTGGACCGCACGCGGGTGGCCGGGCACCGGCTGCTGGGCTACGGCCAGACCCACGACCAGATCGGCAACCGCGCCCAGGGAGACCGGCTTTCGGCCCTGCTCTCCCCCGGACTGCTGGCGTGCGCGGCCACGCTGATCCTGACGGCGCCCTTCACCCCGATGCTCTTCATGGGCGAGGAGTGGGCGGCCGGCACGCCCTGGCAGTTCTTCACCGACCACACCGACCCGGAGCTCGCGGACGCCGTACGCCGGGGCAGGCGGCGGGAGTTCGCCGCGCACGGCTGGAAGGAGGAGGACGTGCCCGACCCGCAGGACCCGGCGACCCGGGACCGTTCCTGCCTCGACTGGTCCGAGCCGGACCGCGAGCCCCACGCGCGCATGCTGGCCTGGTACCGGCAGCTCCTCGCCCTGCGCCACGAGCAGCCGGACCTGACCGACCCGGACCTCGCCGACACCAAGGTGGCCTGTGACGAGGAGCGCCGCTGGATCGCCTTCCGGCGCGGGGACGTCCTCGTGGCGGTGAACCTGGCCTCCGAGGAGGCGGCCCTGCCGCTCGGCGTGCCGCACGCGCGGGTGCTGGCCGCGTGGGAGCCGGTGGACCGGCCCGGGGCGGACGGGATGGTGCGGCTGCCCGGGGAGTCGGCCGTGGTGCTGCTGCAGGAGTGAACGCCCGGCGGATCAGGGGAGTTTGGCGTCCTGCGCCTCGAGGACGGGTGTGAGGAGCCCCGGCCTCGCGATGTGGGCGCCGCCCACCGCGGTGCAGACGGTGATCACGTCCCCGTGGCGTACGACGGTGGTGCGGATGGGGCGGGACGTGCCGCCCTCCTCCGTGATCATGCCGCGGTACGCGAGGGCCTCGTCGCCGACGTCGGGGGTCTCCTCCGGCTCGAACGGGTAGTACATCTCGCCGTGGCCGTTCGCCTTGACGGTGAAGCCGAGGGAACAGCCCTGCACGGCGTCCTCGAGGAGGGTGTCCATCGCCGTCGTCGCCATGCCCTGGTCGTAGGTGGCGAGGGTGACGTAGATCCGGGTGCCGGGCGCCTCCTCGGTCGAGACGACGCGGCTCAGGTGGGCCTGCGGCGTGCCGAGGGGCAACTGGTGCGTCATGGCGGCCAGCGGTATGCAGGACCCGTCGCCGGTGATCTCCCGGGCGGACCTGGCGAAGACGGACTTCTGCCTGGTCGGGTCGAAGTCCCGCACCGAGTAGCCGGTGCCGAGGTCGGCCGTCGTGACCATGAGCGCGGTGAGGCGTTCCGCCGGGGTCGTCTGCCGCACCGGGGACGGCGGGGCGCCGGACGTGGCGTTCGCGACGTGCCCAGAGCAGCCGGTCAGGCACGTGAGGGCGGCGGCCAGCAGGGACGTCGCCGTGACGGTGCGCTTCATGAGCGGAGGGTAGCCGTACGGGATGTCGTACCCGCCGCCCCGCTACAAGGCGTCGTCCGCGTCCCCCAGGTCCGTCACCCGTTCCAGCAGGATGGGCTCCCAGGCGCGGCGCAGCCGGGTCCGCACTACGGTGGCGTCCTGGCCGGCGAGGTCGTCGGCGAGCTGGACCAGGGCGTCGCAGCGGGCGAGCCACAGGCCGCGCAGACAGGGGCGGGCGCCGTAGCCGGCGAGGGTGGCGGCGCGTACGGCGGCGGGTGCGCCGACGGCGAGGGCGAGACCGGCGATGTCCTCGGCCGGGTCGCCGACGGCCGTGCCCGCCCAGCCGAGCACGCCGCGCACCCTGCCGTCGGCGCTGACCACGAGGTGGCCGCCCGTGAGGGCGTGGTGGGTGAGGACCGCCGAGCCGGGCTGGGCGGCGAGCTGGGACGCGGCGGGCGGGGTGAGCTGGTTCAGGCGCGCGGGGTCGAACTCGTCGGCAGCGGCCAGGCGTTGGGCGGCGTGCAGGGCGGCCCGGCGCAGCGCCTCCAGGGAGCGCGGTGCGGCGCGCGGCACGCCGAGCGTCTCGGCCTGCCGGACCGGCACCTCGCGCAGGCCCGTGAGGAGGCCGGCGAGGTCGGCCTCGCCGACGGCCGACACGTCGTGATCCTCTCCCGAGCCGCCGGGCACCTTGGTGTCCAGCGTGAAGCTCAGGCCGGGCGCCCACTCGCCGTGCGCGACACTGACCGGCACCGTCACCGGGACGTGCGGGCGGACGAGGTCGCGCAGGCGCAGTTCGCGGCGCTGGCGCGCGGTGGCCTCCCGGTCGGGGGCCAGGCGCAGGACGTGGCGGGTGCCGACCCACCAGGTGACGGGTTCGGCACCGGGGGTGGCGGGCCGGACGTCGGGACCGCGGCCGCTGCCGCCCTGCCGGTCCTCCCTGCCGGCCCGGCCGCCTTGGGTGTCCTGGGCGTTCCTGCCTTCCCTGGCGTCGTCGAGGAGGGACTGGACCAGCCGGCGGACGGTGTCCGCGGTGGGTGTCGGTGCCTGGGTCATGGTCGCGCCGTTGCCGTTCGGGAGGCGTGCTGGGGACATCGGGGCCTCACTCCACTATGACCAGCTCGCGGGGGGTGGTGTTGAGGCGCCGCCCACCCTCCTCGGTGACGGTCACGATGTCCTCGATGCGGACCCCGAACCGGCCGGGCAGGTAGATGCCCGGTTCCACGGAGAAGCACATGCCGGGCACGAGGGGCCGCTCCTCGCCCTCGATCATGTAGGGCGGCTCGTGGGTGGTGACGCCGATCCCGTGTCCGGTGCGGTGGATGAAGTACTCGCCGTAGCCGGCGTCGGCGATGACCCGGCGGGCGGCCCGGTCGACGTCCTGGCAGGCCGCGCCCGGCCGCACCGCGCGGAAGCCGGCCTCCTGGGCCTCGCGCACCAGGTCGTGCACACGGCGCTCCTCGTCGGTGGGCTCGCCGACGTGAACCGTGCGGGAGGTGTCGGAGCCGTAGCCGTCGCACAGGCCGCCGAAGTCGAGGACGACCATGTCGCCCCGGGCGATGACGCGCTCGCCCGCCTCGTGGTGCGGGTCGGCGCCGTTCGGGCCGGAGGCGACGATGGTGAAGTCGACCTGCTGGTGTCCGTGCCGGCGCAGCAGCCGGTCGAGGTCGGCGGCGACCTCGGCTTCCCGGCGTCCGGCGAAGGGGACGTTCCGGATCTCCTCGAACGTCGCGTCGGCGGCGGCTCCCGCGGCCGCCATGAGGTCCAGCTCCGCCGCGTCCTTGACGGCACGCAGCATCGGCAGGGCCTCGGTGAGCGAGGCGTACGAGCTGCCGGGCAGGGCCTGCTGGAGGGCCAGCAGGTGCAGGGCCCAGGCGTTGTCGCTGATGCCGTACCGGCCCGGGGCATCGAGGAGGGCGGCGGTGGCGGCGTAGGGGTCCTTGCCGTCGGTCCAGTCGCGCAGGGTCAGCGCGGCGGCGCCGGCCGCCCGGTGCGCGTCCGGGGCCTCCAGGGCGGGGACGACCAGGACGGGGTCCTGCCCCGCGGCGAGGACCAGCAGGGTGAGCCGCTCCGTGACCGCAGGGGGCGTGTAGCCGGTGAGCCACACCAGGTCCGGTCCCGGGGCGACCAGCAGGCCCGCGAGACCGGCGTCGGCGGCCGTCCGCGCGGCGCGCTCCATGCGGGCCCGGTAGTCGTCGGCGGTGAAGGACGCTGTGGTGCTTCCGGTCATCCGGACCTCCCAGGCGGACGAAGGGGCTACGGGCAGCATCCTGCCCGGCGGACGGGGGCGGCGCGAGCCGTCTGCGGGCATTCACCCGGCGATCTTTCTAACGGCAGTGGATTGCCCAAGCGTTAGCTCTAATGCTTAGATTCAGCTCTGCCATTAGTGTTTGATCGAGGGGGCGTACGACGGTGCTGGTACTCGCGCACATCAGCGATCTGCATCTGGACGGGAGCACGCGGGCCACGGAACGCGCCGAGCGGGTGCGCGACCGCCTCTGGGAGCTGCCGGGCCCCGTGGACGCGCTGCTGGTGACCGGGGACATCGCCGAGCACGGCACGGAGCCCGAGTACGAGGAGGCCGCACGCATCCTGGGGCTGCGCACCGGTGACGCCCCGTTCCCGGTGCTGACCTGCCCCGGCAACCACGACAGCCGTACGCCCTACCGCAAGGCGCTGCTGGACCGGCCCGGGGGCGAGGGGCCGGTCAACGGCGTGCGGGTCTTCGACGACGGCGCGGTGCTGATGTGCGACTCCAGCGTCCCGGGCCGCGACGACGGAGAGCTGGACGACGAGACGTACGACTGGATCGAGACGACCCTCGACGAACTCGACGACGGGCTGCCGGCCCTGCTCGTCCTCCACCACCCGCCGGTGGCGCTGCACCACCCGCTGCCCGACTCCCACCCGCTGCGAAACCCCGGCCGGCTGGCCGGTCTGCAGGCCCGCCGGCCCGAGATCGCCGGGCTGATCACCGGCCACGCCCACACCCCCGCCGCCACCACGTTCGCGGGGCGGCCGCTGGTCGTCGGGCCCGGCGTGACGTGGACGCTGCGGCTGCCGTGGGAGGGCGAGCAGATCGCGGACCGGGAGGCGCCGCCCGGATTCGCCCTCCACGTCCTGGACGACTCGGGGCGGCTCACGAGCCACTTCCGCGTCGCGCCGTGAGGGTCGCCCGGGCGCGTGCGCGCCCGGGGGTCACGCGGGCGGCGAGCCTCGTCGACCTGCCTCACGCGGCGAGGGCCGGTACGAGTGTCAGCTGCTCGTAGCCGCCGCTGCGGTGCCGGACCGTCAGCCTGACCTCGGAGCCCGGGCGGGTGCGCGCGACGGCCCGGACCAGATCGGCGGCCGTGTCGATCCGGGTCGCGCCGTAGGCGAGGAGGACGTCGCCGCGCACCAGACCGGCGGCCTGGGCCGGGCCGGGGACGTGCAGTCCCACGACCACCGCCCCGGGCTTGCGGGCGTCCATGACCTGCACCCCGAGGGAGGCGGTGGTGGGCGCCGAGGGAGCGGGGGCCGGCGGGGAAACGGGAGGTGACGGAGTGTGCCGTCCGCGGAGGTCGAGGCGTCCGACGTCACCGAGCACCGTGGGCCCCATGACCCCGAGGCCGATTCCGGACAGCACCAGGACCGCGCCGGCGAATCCGGCGAGCAGAACGTTGAGAAGCCGCCTGCCGCGGCGCCGGGCGGCGTGCGGGCGCGGGCGTGACGGGCCGGGTCCCGTCACGGGGGCGGCCCCCTCGGGGTCCCGCCCCGGCATCGGCTTGGGTCGCAGCGCGGTCTGTTCCATGGCTCGCCTCCGGATGGTGCCGATCGCCACCGGCGGGTCCCGGAGCGATCTCGGCAGGTGCTCTACCCGGCGCATCGGCGGCCGACGAGCCACGAACGAGTGAGACTGACCGGGAACGGGGCGGTCGGGGGGTGCCGGAGGCGGACACGGCTCGTACCGCACGCGGGTTGCCGGTGCGGTACGAGCCGTGGAACAGGTGGGGCGCCCCCGGCCGGTGTGATCCTCCGGCCGGGCGATCGCAGCCCTCGGCGATGGGGTACGGCCGCTGTGGCCTTCCGGCCGGGACGCCGACGCCTCAGCGAAGAGCGGGCACGGGTACGGCGGGCGGCCGGTACGGGAGGAAGCCGTGGGCGCGCCGGGACAGCCACGCTTCCTTGTAGCGGTCCACCTCGCGATGCCAGTGGAGGATGCCGGACAGCCAGTTCCGCAGATCCGCCACATAGGCCCCCATCGCCGCGCGCGCTTCCGCCGTGAGCTGGAAGTCCTCGTACAGAATGGGCAGTTCGTGCGCGACGACGTGCTCGAACTGGCGCATGCGCTGGTCCATCAGGTCGTGCACGATGCCGAGCCCGGTCGGGTAGTCGCAGCCGAAGAAGGACTGCACGACGAGGATCGCGTTGTGGATCTCGCCCTCGAACTCGATCTCCTTCTGATACGAGAAGACGTCGTTGAGGAGGCACGCGAAGTCCATCGCGGCGTTCTCCAGGGAGCGGACCGGGCCGCTGCGGTAGACCTCGGGCGGGACGGCCGGGCCGTGTCCCCTCCGGCACAGGCTCAGGGTGAGGTCGGAGCCGAAGGTCGCCCTGCGCATCTCCAGGTAGTCCACCGGGTCGGGCACGCGGTTCTGGAGCTGGTTGGACAGCTCCCACAGCCAGCTCTCCGTCATGGCGTCGACCGCGTCCTTGAACGTGCGCCGCGCCTCGCGCGTCATCCCGGCGGTGGTCCGCGTCCACAGGTCCGCCAGTCCGCGTTCCATGGCGTTGACCGGCGGCGGGGGCTCCTCTCCGTCGAGCGGCATGCAGTCGGACAGGCGGGCCGTGGTCAGCCGGGCGGCGGCGAGGTCGCGGCGATGGCCGTACACCAGCGGGTAGTAGTCGTCGCCGTAGGTGCCCCAGGCGAGCCACTGGGCGCTCAGGTCGAGGGCCTCGGACGTGGCGTCCGGGTCGAGGCCGGCCGAGCAGAGCGCGAGGTCGTAGGCGCGGAGCTTGTCCTCGTCCCAGACGCCCTCGGCGAGGATGCCCATGCGCTCGGCCCAGGCGCGCAGGCTCCGGCGGGCGCCGTCGAGGTGCGGGCTCAGCTCCAGCGGGAACGGCATGCGGATGTCGGGGATCCGCGACGGCCCGACCTTCTGGTACGGCACGTGCGTGAAGGAGCGCAGCCGCTCCACGCCTGCCGTCGCGAGCAGCGTGCGGACATCGGCCGCCGAGGTGCCGAAGCCGGTGCACCCGGGCGAAGGGCTGCTGCCGCCGCGCACCGCGTTCTCGTTCATGTAGCGGCTGGAGCGCAGATGCCACTCGTGGCCGCCCGACTGCCAGTCCTGCAAGCCCTTCGTGTACGCCGCCACGGCCGCGAGTTCGTCCGGACGCAGTCCCTTCTCCAGGGCCACGGCGGGCACTTCGGTGAACGCCGTGTGCTCGAACTGGTGGAGGCGGGAGGTGAGGATGTCGTTGACCGTGTCGGCGGCCTGCTGGGTGGTGCAGCCGAAGAAGGTCTCCAGGACGAGCACGCCGTTGCTGTTCTCGCCCTCGTCCTCGACCTCGCGCTGGTAGGAGAACAGGTCGTTGCGCAGGTGCACGGCGTCCGAGAACGTCTCCATCAGCACCCGCAGCGGCCGGGTCCCGGCGACGGAGGCGGGCACTTCGGCGGTCGCGTACTCCACGAGCCCCGCCGACCAGGGGGCGCCGCCGACCTTGCGGCGCATCTCGATGTACTCGACGGGGTTGGCGATCCGCCCCTCGTTGATGTTGGACAGCTCCCACATCGACTCGTTGAGGAGGTGCTCGGTGGCCACGGCGAAGCGCCGGCGCCACCCCTCGGACATCCTCGGCACCGTACGAGCCCACAGGTCGGCGAGGCCCGCCTCGACCGGGTTCTCCGGTTCCGGCACGGGAGCGAACAGGTCCAGCGGCATGAACAGGGGCAGCCGGTCCAGGTGGGCCTTGCCGGCGGCGCGGTCCGGGCTGCGCTTGTACCTCTCCAGGAAGTGGTCGTCGAAGAAGAAGACCCACACGTACCAGTCGGTGATGAGGGAGAGGTCGGGGCCGTCGCAGTCGGGATGGGTGTACGCGCAGAGCAGACCGTAGTCGTGGGCGTCGAGGTCGGCCTGTTCCCAGACGCCGGACCCCTCCAGCATGCCCATCTCACGGGCCCACTCGGTCGAATGGGCCCGGGCCTCGTCGACGTGCGGGTTCAGCCGCGCGGGATGCGGCAGGTAGAAGTGCGGGAGTTCGAACGGCTGCGTCATGGCCGGGGCCCTACCCGGCGTCCCGCGGTGACATCCGCCGGACCGGACATGATCACACTATCGCGTGAACCGGGGCCAACACGGGAGGCCCGAAAGGGACTTGCGGCGCTCCTCCCCGGCCCCGGATTTCCCCTCACGCCTCACCGGGGTCCCGTACCTGGATGAGCGCGTGTGTGCCGCTGGTGCGCCAGCGCTGGTCCTCCGCCGCGACCAGGGCCGCCTCGGTGTGCGCGTCGAGGCCGGTGATCACGTCGGACTTCAGGGTGCGCAGGGCGGCGACCGGGCCGGGGAAATAAGCCGTGACGTCCGCGAAGGGAGTCGTCGGCGCCCACAGCCGGTCTCCCACCAGACGGCGGTAGTTGAGGTCTCCCTTGACGATCGTGAGCGCGGCCGAGGCGAATTCGGCGCGCAGGTCGCCGGGCATCTCCTCGTACGGCAGCGGCGCACTGGAGAAGGGGTGGGCGCGCAGCGTGAGGCGGCCGTCGGCCAGGGCGGACCACAGCCGCCGCCCGTACGCGGCGGCCGCTCCCCCGGCGCCGGTCAGGCGGCGCAGTGCGTCGACGACGTCGGCGGTGGTGGCGTCGGAGACGTAGTAGGGACAGGGCTTGACGTGCAGGACCGCCTGCCCGATGCGGCCGGTCCGAAGGAGGTGGGCGACGAGGAGGAGATCGGGGACGAGTTCACGGCCCGCGTTGTCGGCGACCAGGCACAAAGTGCCCCCGTCGGCGCGGTCCAGCAGCGACCGGAGCCGGTCGCTGTCGTCGGCGACCAGGCCGGGCACGGCGTCCGCCGCCCGCGCGCCTTCGGCGGAGAGGCGGAAGCCGAGGTCGGCGCGATTGCCCCACAGGGAACCGTGCAGCAGGGCCTGCTCCTGTTCGGCGGCGGGGCGGTCGGCGAGGTCGTCCAGCGCGGCGAGTTCGTCGTCGGTGTCGGCGGAGTCGAGTTCGGCGAGCTTGAACGGGCGGAAGGGGTCGATGCCCTGCCAGGGGCCCGGGCCGAACCAGCCGACGGCCTGGAGCAGCCGGCGGTAGAACCAGCTCTCGGACCACAGCCACGGCACGTCGAACCAGGAGCGGCCGGTGTACTCGCGCAGCCCCCAGGCCTCCCACCGGCCCCGGTCGCGCGCGTCGGCGGGGAGCGGTTCGATCGCGCCCTCGGTGCAGTTGGCGAGCAGTTCGTCGAGGGCGCGGTGCTGCGCGGGTTCGTACGGGAAGGCCTCGCGGACCTGCCGGATGATCGCGGGGTGCCGCTCGGCCAGCACACTGTGGGGGAAGGAGCCCGGCTGGTTGCCGAGGAGCAGGGGCGCGGAGGAGGTGTCGGGCATGGGCCTCACCGTAACGCGCGGGCCCAGCGCGACGGGTGAACAGCCCGGCGCCCGGGTCACACCGGCGCGAGCTCCCGCTCCAGGCGCGCCGCCAGGCTCAGATAGCGGGCTCGGCGGGTGACCGGGACCAGCCCACGGATGAGTATGTTCCACATCTCGGCCGTCCTGCGGGGCTGCCGCGCGACCGGCTCCCGGGAGCGCCCCACGACGCGGGTGCCGACGAAGAAGCAGACCAGCGAGTGGGCCACGACGTCGATGTCGATGTCGGGGTGGACGTCCGACTCCTTGACCGCGCCGACGAGCCGGGCCGTGACGATGTCCAGCCACTCGGTGAACGGGTGGCTCAGGGGCGGCCGGGGCCGGATCCCGCCCGTGGCCAGCCGCAGCCCGGCCCGCAGCACCGGGTCGTCGACGGACATGCGGGTGATGCCGAAGGTGAGGCGCATCAGCGCCTCCAGGGAGGTGTGGCCGCGGTTGTCGGTCTCCGTCGCCAGTCGGCGGGCGGTGTGCGACTGCAGTTCGAGGATCGCGTGGGCGAGATCCTCCTTCGCCGCGAAGTGGAAGTACAGGGCCCCCTTGGTGACGTGAGCGTGCTCCACGATGTCGCTGAGACTGGTCGATTCGTAGCCGCGACGGTCGAACAGGTCAGCGGCGGCCGTGATGATCGTCGAGCGGGTCTGCTCGGCTCGCAACTGCCTCGCCATCGACTGAACTCTCCCGGGACGGAAATGAACGGGACATGCCGTTTGTTTTTACCCCCCGTACACGATAACTCACCCTGAGACGGCGCTCATCACGCCGTACGGCCGGAGTGCGGGTGCACATCCGGCAAAACAAGCGCGACTCGTGAATGGAAACAGCGGTTTCGGTATCTAACTGTGGGGGATCTCGGGCCATACGTAAAGGCGGGCCGGCCGGTGCCCCATCCGCACCGGCCGGCCCGCCCGCTCTGTGGCCCGCCTCGTTCAGAGTCCTGGGAGAAGGATCACAAGGATCAGAAGGTCAGCTTCCAGCCGTTGAGCGTGCCCGTGTCCTGCGCCGCGGTGTCCTGGACGCGCAGCTTCCAGGTGCCGTTGGCCACCTCGCTGGACGCGTTCACCGTGTAGGTGGTGTTCACGTTGTCGGCGGAGTCCGACGCGGCGGACTTCAGGCGGTACGCCGAACCGTCCGGCGCCACCAGGTCGATGACGAGGTCACCGCGGTAGGTGTGGGTGATGTCCACGCCGACCTGGAGGGCGGAGGGGGCGTTGCCGCTGCGGCCGGTGACGGTGATCGGCGACTCGACGGCCGCACCGTTGTCCGGGATGGCGACGGCGGTGGTGCTGGAGAAGGTCGTGCCGGTGGACGTACCGCCCTTCACGGCCTGGACCGTCTTGGCGGCGTCCGCCAGGCCCGCGCCGCAGCCGCCGGAGCAGGTGCCCGGCAGGGGGCGGGAGTTGGTCTTGATGGCCGACTCGATCTGCGCCGGGGTGAGGGCGGAGTTGGCCGACTTCACGAGGGCGGCGAGGCCCGCGACGTGCGGGGTGGCCATGCTGGTGCCCTGGTAGTAGGCGTAGTTCTCGCTCGACGGCGTCTTCGTGCCGGAGTTCAGCGTGGAGAGGATGCCGTTGGCGGTGGAGGTGCGGGTCTCCCCGCCGGGGGCGGCGATGTCGACGAGCGAGCCGTAGTTGGAGTACGAGGCCCGGCTGCCGGCGCGGTTGGTCGCGGCGACCGCGATGACGTTGTTGCAGTTCGCCGGGGAGGCGTTGGAGACGTTCTGGTTCTCGTTTCCGGCCGCGACGACGACCGTGGTGCCGCGGTTCACGGCGCCGTTGATGGCGCTCTGGGTCGCGCTGGAGCAGGCGCCGCCCCCGCCGAGGCTCATGTTGATGACCTTGGCGACGTTGGTGTTGGCGGGCACGCCGGAGACGGTGCCGCCGGACGCCCAGGTGATGGCGTCGATGATGTCGGAGTCGTAGCCGCCGCACTTGCCGAGCACGCGGACCGGGGAGATCTTCGCGCCGTAGGCGACGCCGGCGACGCCCTTGCCGTTGTTGGTGGCGGCGGCGATGGTGCCGGCCACGTGGGTACCGTGCCAGGAAGAGGTGGAGGCGGCGATGCCCTGGCCGCACTCGTTGTCGTTGTACCAGTCGCCCGGGTCGGCCGGGTTGCTGTCACGGCCGTTGCCGTCGACGGACACGGCGGTGTCGGAGATGAAGTCGTAGCCGCCGACGATGTTCGCGGCCAGGTCGGAGTGGGCCACGTAGCCGGTGTCGATGACGGCGACCGTGACGCCGCTGCCGGTGGTGGTGTCCCAGGCGCCGGGGACGTTCATGCCGGCGGTGGACTCGAACAGGTCCCACTGCTTGCCGTACTCGGTGTCGTTCGGGGTGACGGCCGTCGGCTTGTTCAGGCGGTCCGGGACGACGTAGGCGACCTGCGGGTCGGCCTGGTACTGGGCGACGACGTCGGCGACGTCGGCACGGGTGGGGTCGCTGCCCAGCTCGACGAGGGCGGCGCCGGTGCCGAGGCGGCGCTGGAAGTCGATCTCCTCGCCGGTCTTCTCGGCCTTGGCGGCGGCGTCCGCGGCGGCGGCCTTGTCGGACTTGGCCTCGCCGGCACCGGACTTGTAGCCGACGATGAGGCGCTCTGCCTGGATGCCGGGGGCCGCTTCGGTCTGGGCGGCCGGGACCGCGGCCGGGCGGGGGGCGGACTCCTGGGCGACGGCGACCGAGGCGGGGGCTGCGGTCAGCAGGGCGGCGGAGACGGCGGCGACGGATATCAGCTTCCGTCTGAGCTCTGGGGAGGTACGCACGGTCGTTGCCTTTCGTGGCCGGACTCCGGGCTGGGCGGAGCGGCGGTGGACTCGCTTCGTCCTCGAAGCGCAGGGGGGTGGTTCGAAAAGCGAAGAGCGACGCGATGGCCGGCCATGCGTGGAGTGGAAGCGGACCCGTTCGGGGTTACCTGTGGGTCAGCTGTGGTCGAACGATAGGCAAAGAGAAGGTCAGCGGGATACGGGGGAAACCCTCGATCAGACGGGAACACCACCCTCTATGGCGGGCAGTTGGGCGTCCAATGGACCCCTTTCGAGCAGGTCGTGGCGTGATGAACGCGTCGGGCCGATTTCCCGTACTGCACTACCGAACGTCGCCGCCCGGGCCGAGGAGAAGCAGACCGATGCCTCGCATGACCGCACATCGCACCGCACTCACGGCCGCCCTGGTGACCCCCCTGCTGCTGCCGCTGTGGGCGGCGGGGCCGGCCCGGGCGCACGGTGCTCCGACGGACCCGGTGAGCCGGGTGGTGGCCTGTTCGCCCGAGGGTGGTGACCGCACGGGCACGGCGGCCTGCCGTGCGGCCGTCGCGGCGAACGGAGCGCCTTTCACGGCGTGGGACAACCTGCGGGTGGCGAACGTCAACGGCCGGGACCGGCAGATCGTCCCGGACGGGAAGCTGTGCAGCGGTGGCCTGCCCGCCTACCGGGGCCTCGATCTCGCCCGTGCCGACTGGCCGTCGACCCGGGTGACGCCCGGCGCGAGACTGCGGATGCGGTACGTCTCGACGATCCCGCACACCGGTACGTTCCGTATGTATCTGACGAAGCCCGGCTACGACCCGGCCGGGCCGCTGTCCTGGTCCGACCTGCCCGACAAGCCGTTCGCCCGGGTGACGGACCCGGCGCTGACGGACGGCGCGTACCGCTTCGAGGCGACTTGGCCGTCGGACCGCACCGGGCGGCACGTGCTGTACACGGTCTGGCAGAACAGCAGCACGCCGGACACCTACTACTCGTGCTCCGATGTGGTGTTCCCGGAGACGAAGAAGGAGCCGCAGAAGCGGGAGAAGGAGCAGAAGCAAAAGGAGCCGCAGGAGGCGGAAGCCGGGCAGCGCAGCGAGCCGGAGAACGAGAGGACCGGCGAGAAGCCGGCGGCCGGCACCGCCGCTCACCCCTCCGGGCCCGCGCCTCGAGACGACCACACGCCGCTGGCCACCTCCGGCCCTGCCGCCGGCCCGTCCGCGCCCATGCTGGCGGGCGGCGCCGCGGCGGTGCTGTTGCTCACCGGCGGCGCCGCCCTGGCCGTACGGCTACGGCGGCGCTGAATCAGCGCCCGGGGGCTGTCTAGTTGACGGTCACGGCGACGCCGCCCTTGGTCACCGGGGCGTACTTGGCGGTGAAGAAGGCGTTGGCGAAGCACAGCGACGAGCCGGACACCTTGGTGAACTGCTGGTTGGTGAAGGCGATGCTGTTGTCGGCGTTGCTCGCCGTGCCGGTCAGGCCGGGGGCCTGGTAGACGCAGGTGACGCTGCCGAGCAGGGTGCGCAGCTTGACCGTGGACTGGACGGTGGAGCCCGCGGCCGGGGTGACGGAGACGGTGCCGCCGGAGGACACGCTGGTGGTGTAGGGCAGGTTGTCGACGGTGATGCCGCTGACCCCGAGCACCCCGACGACGTTGGTGGTGCAGCCGCTGGTGTCGAAGCTGTGCGAGGTCAGGGACTCGGTGGCGGTGCCGGGGGCGGCCGGGTTGTCGGTGACGGTGGCGGAGAACGCCGACTTGGTGCAGGAGATGCCGCTGGTTCCGGTCGCGCTGGAGTAGAACGTGGCGGCGGTGCCGCTCGCCAGGGACGCGTCGAGGGCGTCACCGACCGCGACGGCCGCGCCGTCGGCGGTGGTCAGGACGGGGGTGTCGGCCGCGGAGGCCGGGGCGGCGAGGCCCAGGGTGGCGACGGCGGCGGTGAGGGCGAGGAGGGTGCGCGTACGCATGCGGGTGTACCTCTTTCCATAGCGGGGGGTGAGGGGGTGGCGCCGGGCCGTCTGCCGTTGCCGGCTCGTCACGCCTTCTCCGTACGTGACGGGCCGGCAACGGCAGACCGGACACCGGCCGGAGGCTCACACGGGAGGGGACCTCCGGCCGGGCCGGGCGGGGGGTGGCTGGTGGCACGTCGCCGGGGAAACGGCCATGCCGTGGCGTGGGCTCGGGCGAAGGAAAGCCCGTGCGGACGAGACCGGGCGACGAGATGCCCGTACGGGGACGGGCGGGTCCGGGACACGGGGACGTGCCGAGTGACGGATCCGGCGCCACGGATCCGGTGGGACGAGGAGAGTTGTAGACCTGCGCCTCCGTCAACGTCAAGGTCTTGCAGGGGAGTTGTAAGGGGGCTGAGCCTTGCGGGGCACGGGCTGCTCACCCCCGGCACACCGTCGACACTCTTTGTTCACACTTCCCTTGACCCCTCATGTAACCCCCGGTAACTTCCTGAACGGCTACTGCGGCGTAACGAGAAAGCCCTTGCAACCGCCGGGAGTTGCGGGAGACGTGCGTACGCGGTCGATGTCCGCGCCAGGGCAACGTGCCACCGAAGTCCGATCCGCACCGACATGCACCTGGAGCACACATGACCTCCTCCGCCGAGCACACCCCCGAAAGACCGGACGGCGCAGCCGCCCCGGAGATCGACGCCGGTCCCGCGCGACGCGGGCGGGTCCGCGCGCGCCGCGCCGCCGTGATGGCGGTGCCGGCCGCCCTGGCCGCCGCCGGCCTCGCGGTCCTCACGGCCGAGGGGGCGCTGGGCGTGCAGTTCGCCATCTCCGGCATGCCGTTCACCGTCACCGCGACCGAGCTGAACGGCACCGGCTTCGCGCAGTTCGGCGGTCTGGACGAGATGGCCGAAGGCAGCCCCAACGCCGGCGACACCGGCGGCCAGGTCCTGGTCGTCACGTCCGTGATCAAGAACGCGACCCTCTCCAAGCTGTGCCAGAGCGTCGACCTCGGCGGCACGAACCTGGTCATCCGGGCGGGTGAGGGCGCGCAGAAGGTCACCGCCAGCGATCTGACGACCGACTCGACCGAGCTGACCGGTGACGCCGCGTTCAACAACATCGAGATCGGCAACGACGCCAGCACGCTCAACAAGGCCGGCCCCAAGGGCCGCGGGCCGAAGGGTGTGTTCAGCCAGCAGTCCGACACGGTGCACATCGCCAACCTGCGGCAGACCAACTACGCCACGACGGCGGGTGTGTTCAAGCTGCCCGGTCTGAAGCTCGGCTTCAGCGGATCGGGTTGCTGATGTCGCGCGGTCCGCGCGAGGGAGTCCGGCCCGCCTTCCGGCAGTGGCGGGCCGGCCGCCCGTTCTGGGGCGGGCTGCTGCTCGCCCTGGGCGGGGTGGAGGTACTGCTCACGCTGAAGGCGTCGCTGGACGTCATCCTGCACGTCGGCATGCAGGGTCTGGCCGGTTACCTGCTCCCGGCCGTGATGCTGCTGTGCGGCGTGCTGATCCTCCTCAATCCCGCCCAGCGCCTGTTCTATTCGGTCGTCGGGGTCCTGGTCACCCTGGGCACCTGGCTGACCTCCAACCTCGGCGGCTTCTTCGTCGGCCTGCTCCTGGGCCTGGTGGGCAGCTGCCTCGCCTTCGGCTGGCTCCCGGACCAGGAACCCCGCGTCGGCCGCAGGCAGCGCCGCAGGGAGGCCAGGGCCGCGCAGGCCGTGCCACAGCCGCTGGAGTCGAGGACCGGCCAGACCGCCTGAATCAGGTCAGCGATCCCCCATCCCCTGGCGCCGCCCTGCCGCGGCCACTTGGCTGGACGTGTCACGCGTACGCCCACCTGCGTGCGCGCCGCCCGATCAGCCGTCAGCCCAGGGAGGGCCCGATGGAGTTCAGCCGCCCGATCGTGATCGACCCGACCGGCCGCGACATCCACGGCGAGGCCGCCCGGATCCGTGAGCGCGGACCCGTCGCGCCCGTGGAACTCCCCCACGGTGTCCCGGCCTGGGCGGTCGGCAGCGCGCCGCTGCTCAAGCGGCTGCTCACCGACCCGCGGGTGTCGAAGGACGCCCGCCGGCACTGGCAGCGCTGGAATGACGGTGAGGTCGCGACGGACTGGCCGCTGTACACGTGGGTCGCGGTGCGGAACATGTTCACGGCCTACGGCACCGAGCACAAACGGCTGCGCACCCTCGTCTCCAAGGCGTTCACCGCCCGCCGCACCGCGGCGCTGCGGCCCCGGATCGAGGAGATCACCGCGGCGCTCCTCGACCGTGTCGCGAAGGCGGGGTCCGACGGGCTCACGGTCGATCTGCGGGAGGAGTTCTGCTATCCGCTGCCCATCCAGGTCATCGGCGAACTCCTCGGACTGCCCGAGGAGTTGGGCACCGAGCTGCGGGTCGTGGTGGACGGCGTCTTCCACACCTCGGCCGACGCGACGGAAGTCGCCGACATCTACGCCCGGTTCTACGCCGTCCTCGGTGAACTGGTCGCCGCCAAGCGGGCCGCACCCGCCGACGACCTGACCTCCGCGCTGATCTCGGCCCACGAGGAGGAGAGCGGCACCCGGCTCAGCGAGCAGGAACTGCTCGACACGCTGATGCTGATGATCAGCGCCGGTCACGAGACGACGGTCAACCTGCTCGACAACGCCGTCCACGCGCTGCTCACCCACCCCGCCCAGCTCGCGCACGTCCGCGAGGGGCGGGCCTCCTGGGACGACGTGATCGAGGAGACCCTGCGGGCCGAGGCGCCGGTGGCCAGCCTGCCGCTGCGCTACGCCGTCGAGGACCTCCCCCTGCGCGAACTGGGCGGCCCGGACGACGCGGTGATCCACAAGGGAGAGGCGATCCTCGCCGTCTACACCGCCGCCGGACGCGATCCGGAGCACCACGGCCCGGACGCCGCCGTCTTCGACGTCACCCGGGCCTCGAAGGATCACCTGGCCTTCGGGTACGGGGTCCACCACTGCCTGGGCGCCCCGCTGGGCCGGCTGGAGGCGCGCGTGGCCCTGCCGGCGCTGTTCGGGCGGTTCCCCCGCCTCGCCCTCGCCGCGCCGGGGGACGGGCTGGAGCCGGTGGATTCCTTCATTTCGCACGGGCATCGGTCGCTGCCGGTTCTGACCGGCTGACGGGCGGTGCGGCGGGCGCCGCGTCCGGGGACTCCGGCGCCGCGGCGCCCTCCTCCTTCAGAGCCTTGGCCTCGCTCTTGAGGATCCGCATCGAGCGGCCCAGCGACCGTGCCGTGTCCGGCAGTTTCTTCGATCCGAACAGGACGATCACCACGATCGCCACGATCAGCAGGTGCCAGGGCTCCAGTCCGTTGCGCAGCACGTCCTGCCCTCCCTCTCGTCGACAGTTGCTACATTGCGCAACTGTACAACCCACGGGCGAGAGGCAAACGGACGCCGATGACGGTCACCAGCAATCGGACGACGGACCCGCCGCGGCACCGGAGCGGGGGCACCGGTCGCGGCAACCGGGGTGCGCCCCGGGACCGCAGGCGCCGGCGCGGCCGCCGCCGCGGCGGCATACGCACCGCCCTCCTGATCACCCTGGCGCTGCTCGTCCTGGCCGCGGGCGGTGCCGGCTGGCTCTATCTGAAGCTGGACGGCGACATCAGCACGTTCGACTCCGGCGGACTCTCCGACAACCGCCCCGACGCCGGTTCGTCGAAGGGCGAGAACGTCCTGGTCATCGGCTCCGACACCCGCACCGGCGGCAACAACGCGCTGGGCGGCGGCGAGAAGGACGACGTGGGCCGCTCCGACACCGCCTTCCTGCTGCACGTCTACGCCGACCACCGGCACGCGATCGCCGTCTCCATCCCGCGTGACACACTGGTCACGATCCCGCCCTGCAAACTGCCCGACGGCACCTGGACCACGGCCCGGCCGGACACCATGTTCAACGCCGCCTACTCGGTCGGCCAGACCCCCGAAGGCAACCCGGCCTGCACCCAGAACACGGTCGAACAGCTCACCGGGCTGCGCGTCGACCACACCGTCGTCGTCGACTTCAAGGGCTTCGCGGAGCTGACGGAGGTGGTGGGCGGCGTGCGCGTGTGCCTGCCGCAGAACGTCTACGAGAACGACCTCAACCCGCATCTCACCGCCCCGGGCAAGCTGCTCTTCCCCAAGGGCGAGCAGACCGTGTCGGGGCAGAGGGCGCTGGACTACGTCCGGATCCGGCACGGCATCGGCGACGGCTCCGACATCGGCCGGATCAAACGCCAGCAGGCGTTCGTGGCGAGTCTGCTGAAGGAGGTCAAGAGCAAGGGCCTCACCCCCACGAAGCTGTTGCCGCTCGCCGAGGCCGCCACGAAGTCACTCACCGTGGACCCCGGCCTGGGCTCCGCCGACAAGCTGATCTCCTTCGCGATGTCCCTGAAGGACATCGACCTGCACAACACCAAGTTCGTCACCCTGCCCTGGCGTTACGAGGGATCACGGGTGGCGATCGTCCAGCCGGACGCGGACGCCCTGTGGGCCGCGCTCCGGTCCGACCGCACGATCGACGGCAAGAACGCCGGCGGGAAGAAGGGCGGAACATCCGGCTCCGGAGCTTCTTCCGCCTCCCCCGCGCCGGTCTCCGGTGAGGGCGTCGACGTCGCCGTCTACAACGGCACCGCCGTCCCCGGCCTGGCCGCCCGCGCCGCCGCCACCCTGACCGGGGACGGCTTCACCGTGACGGGCACCGCGACGGCGGCCGAGCAGGACCGCACGACCACGCTGGTCGAGTACGGACCGGGCCAGGAGGAGAACGCCCGGACCGTGGCACGGGCCTTCCCCGGGGCGGAGCTCCGGTCCACGACCGGCAGCGGGATCAGCGTCGTCCTCGGGCAGTCGTACGCGGACGACCCGGCGGCGGGCGCCTCCGCCTCCCCGGCACCGACCGCCGTGCCGTCCGAGGTCGCCGACGGGGCCAGGTCCGCGGACGACAACCCCTGCTCGAACCTCACCTACGGCTGACGCCGCCGGTGCCGGGTGCGGGCCGCCGCCAGGGCCAGGGCGTACAGGCCGAGGACGACGGCCGGCAACAGGTAGTACGCGGCGGGCAGCGCCGTCATGCCGAGGGCCGCCCCGAGAGGGCTCGGCGGCAGGAGCAGGCCGACGGCGGTGAGGCCGGCCGCCGCCAGGCCGACCGGGCCCGGCGGGCGGATCGCCGCGTCGCGCCGGCCGGTGCGCAGGAGCAGCATCACCGCGGCCTGGGTGAGCAGGTTCTCGGTGAACCACGCGGAATGGAACACGGCCTCGTCGTCCACGGCGTCGGGGCCGTTCAGCACCAGCGCGAGGACGGCGAAGGTGGCGAGGTCGGCGAGCGCGTTGAGCATGCCGAAACCGAGGGCGAACCGGAGGAAGGCGCGCGGCCTCAGCACCGCCGGGCCGCGCAGGGCCGCAGCGCCCGGACGGTCGTGGGCGAAGGCGAGCTGGGCCGCGTCGAAGCACAGGTTCTGGGCGAGCACCTGGGCGGGAAGCATCGGCAGGAAAGGCAGGAGCAGACCGGCGCCGAGCATGGCGACGACGTTGCCCAGGTTCGAGGAGAGCGTGACGCGCAGGTACGAGGCGATGTTGCCGCTGGCGTGCCGGCCTGCCGTGATCGCGTGGCCGATCGACGTGAGGTCCTTGTCGGCGAGCACGACGTCGGCGCTCTCCCGTGCCACGCCGACGGCCGAGCGGGGCGCGATGCCGACGTCGGCGGCGCGCAGCGCGGCCACGTCGTTCACACCGTCGCCGAGGAAGCCCACAGTGTGCCCGGCGGTGCGCAGCGCGGTGACGAGGCGGGCCTTGTCCTGCGGGGTGCAGCGGGCGACGACCGTCGCGCCACCGGGGCCGTCGGTCACCTGTGCGGCGGTCCGTACCTCGCCCGGGTCCAGGCCCAGGTCGTGGCAGGCCCGGGCCGCCGTGGCCGGGTGGTCGCCGGTGAGCACCTTCACGGTGACGCCGCGGTCGGCCAGGGCGCGCAGCGCCTCGGCGGCGGTGGGGGCGAGGGCGTCCCGGAAGGTCACCAGGCCCCGGAAGACCAGCCCCCGGGCGTCGGCCGTGCGGGGCCCTGCGGGGCGCTCGGCCGTGGCGACGGCCAGGACCCGCAGCCCGGCGTCCGCCTCCCGGGCGGCGAGGGCGAGCAGCCGCTCGCGCTCGCCGGGCGCCGCGGCGCAGCGTTCCAGGACGGCTTCCGCGGCGCCCGTGAGGACGACGGTGTGCTGTCCGAGACCGCCTCGCACCACGGCCGTCGAGGTGCGCCGGACGGGATCGAACGGCACGGCCTCCACCCCGTCGTACTCCTCGCCCACCGGCCCGGCCGCTTCCAGCAGGGCCTCGTCGAGGGCGTCGGGGGAGGGCAGTTCGGCGAGCTGGAGGGTCCACCAGGCGCCGACGGCGGCCCAGCGCAGCACCTCGGGGTCCTCCCGGCCGGCCGGGTCGAGGGCCCGCTCGACGACGGGACGGTCCTGCGTGAGGGTGCCGGTCTTGTCGACGCACAGCACGTCGACCGCGCCCAGGTCGTGCAGGGCGGGCAGCCGTTTGACGATGACGGCGTGCGCGCGGGCGAGCAGGGCCGCGCCCCGGGCCAGACAGGTCGTGACGATCACCGGCAGCATCTCGGGTGTCAGCCCGACGGCGACCGCGACGGCGAACGGCAGTGTCTCCAGGCCGCGGTCGCGCAGGGTGGCGTTGGCCATCAGCACCAGCGGCGGTGTCAGCAGCATAAACCGGATCAGCACCCAGGAGATGCCGTGCACGGACCGGTCGAAGGCACCGCCCTGCCGGGGCGCGTCCGGCACCCGGTGAGCGGCGGCGAACCGCGTCGCGGCCCCGGTCGCGGTCACGACGGCGGTGGCGCTGCCGGAGGCGATCGTGCTGCCCTGGAAGCACAGTCCGAACTCGCCGGGGACTCCGTCGTCGGCCGCCCGCTTCGCCACCGGCGCCGACTCCCCGGTCAGCGCCCCCTGTTGCACCATGAGCCCGCGGGCCCTCAGCAGCCGTACGTCCGCCGGGACCAGATCGCCGGGACCGAGCCGGAGCACGTCGCCGGGGACCAGTTCGGCGACCGGCACCTCCCGGGGCTCCGGCTGCCCGGCGGGGTCGGCGCGGCGCAGCACCGTGGCGGTGCCCGCGACCAGTTCGCGCAGGGCGGCCAGGGACCGGTCGGCCCGGTGCTCACCGCCGGCCCGCAGCACACAGCTGACCGCGACCAGGGCGAGGATCACCACGGCGGTGCCCCAGGAGGCGACGGCGGCGGACACCAGGCCCAGACAGAGGAGTACGGCGGTGAAGGGGTCGCGCAGGGCGCGTGCGCACCGGCGGGGCCAGGAGGGGGTGCGGCGGTCCGGCAGCGTGTTCTCGCCGGACGCGGCGAGCCGGGAGGCGGCTTCCGTGTCGGTCAGCCCGCGGGGCCCCGACTCCAGCCGCCGCAGCACCTCCAGTGTGGTGCCCTCGGCGGGCTCAGAGGCCATGGAGGCGGCGGGGCGCCGGAGCGGCGCGGTCGGTGAGCCGGTCCACCAGGAGCCGCACGACCTCGACGACGTCGGGGTCGTCGACGTAGTACACCTGGCGGCGGCCCTCACGGCGTGAGCGGACAAGTCCGGCCAGCTTCAGCTTGGTGAGGTGCTGGCTGACCGCGGGCAGCGCGCCGCCGACCCGCTCGGCAAGCCCGGTCACATCGCTCTCGCCCTGCGCCAGCGCCCAGACGATGTGCAGCCGGGCGGGCGAGGCGAGCAGAGCGAAGGACGCGGCCGCCCGGGCGAGCACGTCCTCGGAGGGGTCCTCGAAACCACCGCCGGCTGCCGCCACCGTCACCGCCCCTTCCGTCGCCTGCCTCGCCGAGTGCGCCGCCTCAGTCTAGGCGGGGCAGGAGGGCCACCGCTGCGAGCGTTTGGCGGGGCCGTCAGGCCGTCACGAGGGGTCGGCCGAACCGCATAGACGGTACGGAAAAGCCGAGGTGAGAGCCTCGACACCCCTCTTCGTTCGACGGGCCGAACAGATCATCACGATGCGGCAGCATCAACTCACGGCACGTCGCCGCTCACTTGACGACCGGTGGTCACACACGGTTGGCTCCGGGCCAGCGAGAGTCATCCGACCGGTGCGTCTTTGCGGCCCCGTCTGCGCTCTCACCCTGCTCTTGCTCGGCCGCACAGCGAGGTCCACCCCCCATGAACACTGCTTGCCCGCCTCACACCTCCGGCAGAGGCATCCGTGTCGCGGCCCTGCTGTCCGTCCTGTGTCTGCTGGTGTCGGGCTGCTCCGTCCTGGGCGTGACCGACGACGCGGCGGGCGGGGACGCCGCGGGCGGACCGGGCGGCGGGATGAAGGTCGCCCTGATCACTCACGGCGGCAAGGGTGACGCCTTCTGGGACCTGGTGCGCAGGGGCGCCGAGACGGCTGCCGCCAAGGACGGCGTCGACCTGACGTACGCGGGCGACGCCGACCCGGCCGCGCAGGCCGGGCTGGTGCGGGACGCGGTCCGCGACAAGGTCGACGGCATCGCGGTGACACTGGCCAAGCCGGCGGCGATGCGGGGCCCGATCGCCCGGGCCAGGGCGGCCGGCATCCCCGTCGTCGGGCTCAACTCCGGCATCGACGCCTGGCGGCCCGCGGGCCTGCTGGAGTACTTCGGCCAGGACGAGTCCGTCGCGGGCCGGGCCGTCGGCGACAAACTGGACGACGTCAGGGCACGGCACGCCCTGTGCGTGGTGCACGAGCGGGGCAACGTCGCGCTCGAGGCGCGCTGCGCCGGAATGCGCAAGACGTTCCGCGGCGACACCGACAACCTGTACGTGGACGGCAGCGACATGAAGGCGGTGACCGCCACGATCGCCGCCCGGCTGCGGCAGGACGCGAGCATCGACGAGGTCGTCGCCCTGGGCGCCCAGTACGGGCTCGGCGCCGTCGAGGCCGTGCGGCGGAGCGGCAGCCGGGCCAAGGTCGCCACCTTCGACCTCAACAGGAACGTGGTCGAGGCGGTGAAGAGCGGTGAGGTGCAGTTCGCCGTGGACCAGCAGCCCTATCTGCAGGGCTACCTGGCGGTGGACGCCCTGTGGCTGTACCGGACCAACGGCAACGTCAGCGGCGGCGGGACGGCGCCGGTGCTCACCGGCCCCGCGTTCGTGACCAGGTCGAACGTGTCCGCTGTGGCACGGTTCGCGGCAGCCGGGACCCGGTGACCGGGCGTGTGTTGTGACGGTGTCGCCAAAGATTCGGTCAGGCCCGGCCCACATGCCCACTTGTACGGATAACATCCTGCGCATTCCATGTGCCGCGCCCGGGACGGCACCACCCTCGCGCCCGTCCCCCACCTCCCCCGACCGCTCCCCCTCCTCCCCGTTCCTCAGCTCCCGCTGATCGCCCTAGGACGACGATGCCTCGACGGACAGGTGCCCGGCGCCGCCTCGGTTCCATACGCCTCTCCCTGGTGTTCCTGGCCCTCGTGCCCAGCGTCACCCTCGCCGCGATGTGGGGCGTGACGACGATCCAGATGTTCTCGGAGGGCCTCAGGCTGCGCGACCAGACGGAGCTCAGCCGTTCGACCGGCGCCATGGGCACCGACGCGACGCTCGCCCTGCAACGGGAGCGCAGCCTGTCGGCCGCCTGGCTGTCCTCCGCGAAGGGCTCCCGGGCGGCCCTCGACGCCCAGCGCGAGGAGACCGACACGGCGGTGGCCAAACTGGTCGGGCAGGCGGACGCGATCGAGAAGGCGCCCGCGCGGATCTCCGACCGGCTGTACTCGGTGCTGGGCTCGGTGGGCAGCCTGGAGTACTACCGGGACCAGGTGGACCACCCGACCGACATCACCGCGCAGCAGGCGCTGGACCAGTACTCGTCGATCATCGACGACCAGATCCACGCCTTCCAGGAGCTGTCCCAGGTCGACGACGGCGACCTCACCTCGCAGGCCGGCCCGCTGATCGGTCTGGAGCACGCGGCGGAGCTGGTCTCCCGGGAGGACGCGCAGCTGACCCTCGCCTGGCCGACCGGACACCTGGACGACAAGACGTGGACGCAGTTCACGGAAATGGTGAACACGCGGCGCTGGCTGGTCCAGGACCAGGTCATGCCGCAGCTGACGGGCGGCGCCAAGACACAGACCGAGCGGATCCTGGCGAGCCGGGACTGGCAGACGCTGCAGTCCGTCGAGGACCGGGTGCTGGCCTCGCGCAACACGAGCGGCAGCGCCGACCGGATCGCCCTGCCGGACGCGCAGAAGCAGTGGTCCGCCGCCATGGAGAGGCTGTCCGAGCAGTACACGTCCCTCATCCAGCAGCAGACGGCGAGCCTGCTGCAGCGCAGCGCCGACAAAGCGGACGCCCTCCTGCTCAAAGCGGCCCTGCTGAGCGCCGGCGGGCTGCTCGCTCTGCTGCTGTGCGTCGGCATGTCGTGGCGGATCACCCGCTCGCTTTCCCGGCGGCTGCGCGGCCTGCGCCGCGCCGCCGTGGACCTCGCGCAGGAACGGCTGCCCGACGTCGTGGCCCGGCTGGAGCGGGGCGAGACGGTCGACCCGGAGTCGGCGACCACCCCCCTGGACTACGGACACGACGAACTCGGCCAGGTCGCACGGGCGTTCAACACCGCCCAGCGCACGGCCGTGCACACCGCCGTCGAACTCGCCGACACCCGGCGCGGCTTCCAGAAGATCATCCTGGGTATCGCGCGGCAGAGCCAGAACCTGGTCAACCTCCAGCTGAGCAAGCTCGACACGCTGGAGCGCGAGCACACCGACCCCGACATCCTCAAGGGTCTGTACGAACTGGACTCCACGGCCAGCCAGTTGCGCCGGTACGAGGAGAACCTGGTCATCGTCAGCGGCGAACGGCCCGGCCGCAGCTGGAGCGAGCCGGTGGCGCTGATGGACATCCTGCGCAGCGCGGTCGGTGAGGTCGCCGAGTACCAGCGGGTGGAGGTGCTCACCGAGGAGGAGGTGTGCGTCGCCCCGCCCGCGGTCGCCGACGTCATCCATCTGCTGGCCGAGCTCATCGACAACGCGACCGCGTACTCCCCCGCCCCGAGCTCCGTCACGGTGCGGGCCCAGATGGTGGCCAAGGGCCTGGCCGTCGAGATCGAGGACCGGGGCCTCGGCATGTCGGAGGAGGACTACGCGTCCTTCAACGAACAGCTGGCGGTGCCCCCGCAGTTCGACGTGGTCGCGCTCGCCGACGACCTGCGCCTCGGCATGTTCGTGATCGGCCGGCTGGCGCACCGGCATGGCATCGCCGTCACCCTGCGCTCGTCGCCCTACGGCGGGACCACGGCGATCGTGCTGATCCCGCACGAGATCGTGGTGGGCGAGCCGGCGGAGGACGCGGTGCCCGAGCAGCGGGCCGCCGCCGGAACCGGCCCGGACGGACCCGCGGCCCCGGCCGGCCCGAGAGGAACGGTCGGCGGAGCGAAGGACGGCGGCGCCCCGGAGGACGGGCCGGGAGCCGCGGACGGACGGGGCGCGAGGGACGCCGAGCCGAGCGGGGCACCGCAACGCGCCGGGACACCGGCGGGAACCGCGAGCGCCGCCGTGGCCGTTCGCGCGCTCAGACCCCTCGTCACGGCCCGCACCGCCTCCGCCGCCCCGTCCGCCGGCCGTGAGGTCCTCCCCCGCCGGGACGGTCTCGCCCCGCTGCCCCGCAGGGTGCCGCAGACCAGCCTGGTGGAGGAGCTGCGCGAGGAGGCCGCACCGGCCGCCGACGACGGCGCCCTCGACGACTTCACCGCGGAGGCCGCCGCGTCCTCCTTGGCCGGCTTCCAGCGCGGCACGCTCCGGGCCCGTGACGACGACACCGAGCCGCCCCACCCCGACGAGACGGCCGTGGTGCCCCGGCAGGCCGCCGCCGATCCCGTCGCCCCGACTCCGCCCGCCGACCGCTGACGAAGGACACCCCCATGACACGCCCCATCCCCGCCACGCACACCCAGCTCGACCAGCTGCTGACCGGACTCGTGGAGCGGGTCGCCGACGTGAACCAGGCCGTGGTGCTCTCCGAGGACGGCCTGGTGGTCAGCAAGTCCACCGGATTCCTGCGCGACGACGCCGAGCGGCTCGCGGCGACCGCGTCCGGGCTGATGAGCCTCAGCAAGGGCGTCAGCATGGACTTCCGGGGCGGTCCGGTGCGCCAGGCGCTCATCGAGATGGCCAACAGCTATCTGATCCTGACCTCTGCCGGCCCCGGCGCGCATCTGGTCGTGCTGACCGGCCCGGGCGCGGACGTCGGGGTGGTGGCGTATCAGATGAACATGCTGGTGAAGAAGATCGGCGAGCACCTCAGCGCGGCACCCCGGGGCATGGCCGGCCCCGTCGTCGATCCCGGCGTGTGAGGTGGACGTAGGTGATCCGGCGGGCCGGCTGGTCAGGCCGTTCGCTCTGACCGGTGGCCGGACCCGGCCCAGCCGCGCCGACTTCACGCTCATCTCGACGGTCGCGGCGGTCGATCCGCCACCCGACACGGCGACGGCGGCCCGCTGCCAGCCCGAGCACACCCGGATCCTGCGGCTGTGTGCCGAGCCGCTCGCCGTGGCGGAGCTGGCCGCCCGGCTCGACCTGCCGGTGAGCGTGGTCGTCATCCTGCTGTGCGACCTGCTGGAGGCGGGCCGGATCACCGTCCGCCCGCCGCGCCTCGTCTCCCGAACCTCCCCGGACCTGGACCTGCTGCAGAAAGTGAGGGACGGCCTTGGCCGGCTCTGACCTTGCCCCTGACGCGCCTTCGGCACCCGACACGGTCAAGATCCTCATCGCCGGGGGCTTCGGCGTCGGCAAGACCACCCTGGTCGGGTCCGTCAGCGAGATCGTCCCGCTGCGCACCGAGGAGCCCCTGACCATGGCCGGTCTGGGCATCGACGACCTCGACGGCATCGAGGAGAAGCGGGCCACCACGGTGGCTCTGGACTTCGGCCGGATCACCCTCAGCCGGAAACTGGTGCTGTACCTGTTCGGTACGCCGGGACAGCAGCGGTTCTGGTTCATGTGGAACGACCTGGCGCTCGGCGCGCTGGGGGCCGTGGTCCTGATCGACGTGCGCCGGCCCGAGTCCAGCTTCGCCGCGATCGACTTCTTCGAGCGCCGGGGCATTCCGTTCGTCGTCGGTGTCAACGGCTTCCACGGCGAACACCCGTACCCGCCCGAGGAGATCAGGGAAGCGCTGGCGGTGCCCGATCACGTCCGGGTGCTGTTGTGCGACGCGCGGGACCGCGAGTCGTGCCGGGACGTGCTGATCGCGCTGATCGACCAGTTGATCGCGTCGGCGGTGCAGGCGTAGCGGCCGGCCCGGGCGGTCGCGTGCCCGGGCCGGTGAGACGTCAGTGCGTCAGCTCAGGCCCGCCGACTTCAGCCACGCCGTCGCCACGTCCAGCGGGTCCTTCTTCTCCAGCTGCACCTGCGCGTCCAGCTCCAGGAGCGTCTTGGTGTCCAGCTTCGCGGAGACCGCGTCGAGCGCGTCGACGCCCTTCTGGGAGAGGCCGTCCTTGTGGACCAGCGGGGTGACGTTGGCGAACCCGAAGAGGTTCTCCGGGTCCTTCAGGACGACGAACTTCTCCTTCACGATGGTCGGGTCCGTGGTGAAGATGTCCGCGGCCTGGATGGTGTTCTTGGCCAGGGCCGCCTGGGTCAGCGGGCCGCCCGCGTCGAGCGCCTTGAAGGACTTGAACTCCAGGCCGTACACGGACTTCAGGCCCTTCAGTCCCTGCTGCCGGGTCTGGAACTCGGGCGAACCGCCGATCACCAGGTCCGGGGCGGCGTCCTTGAGGTCCGCGAGGGTGGAGGAGGAGGTGAGCTTGTACTTCCGGGCCGTCTCGGCGTTCACGGTGACCGAGTCCTTGTCCTCGGCCGGCGACGACTGAAGCAGCGTCAGCCTCTTGTCCAGCTTGGCCTTGACGGCCTCGTTCACCGCCTCGGGTGACTTCTGCTCGGCCTTGGGATCCAGGTAGGCCAGCAGCGAGCCGTTGTACTCGGGCAGCACGGTGACGGAGCCGTTCTTCATCAGCCCGTACGACGTCTCCCGGCTGCCGATGTTGTGCTTGTAGGTGACCTCGACGCCCTTGGCCTTGAGCGCTTCGCCGTAGATGTCGGCGAGCAGGGTGCTCTCGGCGAAGTTGTTGGAGCCGACGACGACGGTGCCGGCCTTCGCCTTCTCGCCCTCGAGGGGGTTGTCGGAGGAGTCGCCGGACGAACAGCCCGCGAGGAGCGCCGCAGCGGCGGTGAGCGCGACGGCCGCCGCGCTGGTGTGCCTCGTCCTGGACCTGCTGCTCTTCGCGGTGAAAGTCATTCACCGATCCAATCCAGCCGCTTAGTGATCAGTCAAGAACGCCCTGGTCACGGTTTGTTACAGACCGGACCATCAACGCCGGCGCACCCCCGGTGACACGGCCACCCGGCCCGCCGCCCAGAACAGCGCCAGCGTGACGAGGGCCAGGGCGGCCACCAGGGTGGCGCCGCCGACGACCTTCTCGTAGTCGCGCTGGTAGAGCCCGTCGACGATGTAACGGCCGAGGCCGCCCAGGCTGACGTAGGCGGCGATGGTGGCCGTCGACACGATCTGGATGGCCGCCGAGCGCAGACCGCTCAGGATCAGCGGCAGCGCGACCGGCAGTTCGACCTGGAACAGGATCCGCGACTCGTGCATGCCCATGCCGCGGGCGGCGTCCACCGGGGACGGGTCGACGGTGCGCACCGCCTCGTAGGTGGTCACCAGGATCGGCGGCACGGCGAGGACGACCAGGGGGATCATCACGGGCAGCAGGCCGAAGCCCATCACGATGACGATCAGCACCAGCAGCCCGAAACTGGGCAGCGCGCGGGCCGCGGTGGCGATGAAGGCGAGGGCGTTGCCGCCCCGCCCGGTGTGCCCGGTCAGCAGCCCGACGGGCAGGCCGATCGCGGCGGCGAGGGCCAGGGCGAGCAGGGAGTACTGGACGTGCTCCAGCAGGCGCTGCGGGATGCCGTCGTAGCCGTGCCAGTGGGCGCTGTCGCTGAAGAAGGCGTTGACGAAGTTCAGTACGTTCACCGGGTCACGTCCTGGGGGGCGGGCAGGGGCTGCCGCCCTGTGGTCTTCGGGCGCCTGCGTGCGCCGCTCGGCATCCACGGGGTCAGCGCGACGCGCAGCAGCACCAGCAGGGCGTCGCACAGGATGGCCAGGACGGCCGTGGTGATCACGGAGTTGACGGCCAGTTCGGGACGGTCGTACTTCTGCGCGTCGGCGAGGAGGTTGCCGAGGGCACCCTGGTTGCCGATGAGGGTGCCGACGCTCACCAGGGAGATGCTGGAGACGGTGGCGACCCGGAGCCCGGCGACGATGGCGGGCACGGCGATCGGCAACTGCACCTGCGCATAGCGGCGTACGGGGCCGAAGCCCATGGCGGTGGCCGCGGCCAGGGTCTCCTGGGGCACGGACCGCACCCCGTCGACGATGGCCGGGACGAGCACCACGAGGCTGTACACGGCCAGCGGGATCATCACGGTCAGCTCGGTCTGGCCGGTGTAGTCGATGAGGACGACGAAGAAGGCCAGCGACGGGACGGCGTAGAGGATGGTGGTGGCGCCGAGCACCGGCGGGTACAGCCAGCGGAAGCGGACGCAGAGCTGGGCGAGCGGCAGGGCGAGCAGCAGGCCGGCCAGGACGGGCAGCAGGGCCTCGCGCAGATGGAGCCCGATCAGGCCGGCGTAACTGTGCTGGAGGTCGCTCGGGATGTCGAAGAAACCGTCGAGGAAGCCGTTCACGACGCGACCTCGGCCACGTCGGCGTGGCCTGCGGCGTGGGCGCTGCGGATCGCCTCGCCGATGGTCGCCTGCGCGACCACGCCGGTCACCCGCCCGGCGTCGTCCACGGCGACGGCCCAGCCGGCCGGGGAGAGGACGGCGCAGTCGAGGGCGGCGCGCAGGGAGTCGGTGCCGGGGGCGAACGGCCGTCCGTGCGGGACGAGCCGGTCGGGCCTGATGTCACCGGCCGTCAGGTCGCCCCGCTCACCCCAGCCGAGGGGCTTCCCCTCGGCGTCGGTGACCAGCAGCCAGGGGGCGTCGGCGGCGGCGATCCGCTCGGCGGTGGCGTCCACCGGGATCACCGGGCCGGTGGTCAGCGGGAGTTCGGCGGAGGGGAAGAACGACAGCCGCCGGATGCCGCGGTCGGCCCCGAGGAAGTCCTCGACGAAGGAGTCGGCGGGGTGGGACAGCAGCTCGGCGGGGGGAGCGTACTGGGCGAGGTGACCGCCCTCGCGCATCACGGCGACCATCGTGCCGAGTTTGATCGCCTCGTCGATGTCATGGGTGACGAAGACGATGGTCTTGCCCAACTCGTCCTGGATGCGGAGCAGTTCGTCCTGGAGGCCCTTGCGCACAACCGGGTCGACCGCGGAGAACGGCTCGTCCATGAGCAGCACCGGCGGGTCGGCGGCGAGCGCCCGGGCCACGCCGACGCGCTGCTGCTGGCCGCCGGACAGCTGGTACGGGTACCGCCGGGCGAGCGCGGCGTCGAGGCCCACGCGTTCCATCAGCTCCGCCGCCCGGGCCCGGGCCTTCTGTTTGCCCCAGCCGAGCAGGCGGGGCACGGTGGCGATGTTGTCGAGGATCGTGCGGTGCTGGAAGAGCCCGGCGTTCTGGATGACGTAACCCATGGAGCGGCGCAGGGTGGTGACGGGGCGGCGCTGGATGTCCTCGCCGTCGAGGAGGATCGTGCCCTCACTCGGTTCGACCATCCTGTTGATCATCCGCAGGGTGGTCGTCTTGCCGCAGCCCGAGGGTCCGACCAGGACCGTGATCGAGCGGTCGGGTATCTCCAGGGAGAGCCGGTCGACAGCCACCGTGCCGTCCGGATACCGCTTGGTGACTGATTCGATCCGTATCAAGGCGCCGGAGCCCTTCGGTTGGCGGAAGCGTTGGCCAGGGTCGTACGGGCTGTTTCCGGACGAGTCTAGAGGGCGCCTGTCACCGGTCCGCGGGGCGTACGTCCCGCACGGGCAGGCGCACGGTGAACACGGTCGCTCCCGGTGCGCTGTTCAGCTCGATGCGGCCGCCGTGGGCACGCACCAGTGACTGGGCGACCGCGAGGCCGAGGCCGCTGCCGCCGCGGTCGCGGCTGCGGGCCTTGTCGACGCGGTAGAAGCGGTCGAAGACACGGGCCCGGTCCTCGGGCGGGATGCCCGGACCGGTGTCGGCGACCCGGACCTCGGCCGCGCCGGGCACGAGGGCGACCTCCAGCGACACCTTCGTCCCGGCGGGGGTGTGCACGGCGGCGTTGGTCAGGAGGTTGTCGACGACCTGCCGGATGCGCAGCGGGTCCATCGGCAGCGTCACCGGGCCCGGACCCGCCAGGACGGTCAGCGGGTGATCGGGGCGGGCCGCGCGGAAGGCGTCCGCGGCCTGCCCCACCAGCTCCGTCAGGTCGGCCTCCTGCACGCGCAGCGGTGTCTCCACCTCCGCGGCGTCCAGCCGGGCGAGCAGCAGCAGGTCGTCCAGGAGGACGCCCATGCGGGCGGCCTCGGCGCGCAACCGGGCCAGGTGCCGGTCGCGTTCCTCGGGGGCGTTGGCGGCGGCGTATTGGAAGAGGTCGGCGTAACCGCGCACCGACATCAGCGGGGTGCGCAGCTCGTGCGAGGCGTCGGCGACGAAGCGGCGCAGCCGCTGCTCGGCCTCGGCTCGCACGGCGAGGGAGTCGTCGATGTGCTCCAGCATCGTGTTGAAGGCGGTGCGCAGTTCGTCCACCTCGGGGCCGCCGTCCCGGCCGTCGGCGCGCAGCGGGAGCCGGGCCGCCGACTCGGTCAGGTCGTGCGAGGCGATGCCGTGCGCGGTGGACGCCATGTCGCTGAGCGGTTTCAGACCGCGGCGCAGCATGCGGCGGCCGAAGACGACCAGCGCGAGCAGGGCGAGGGCGAAGGTGACGACCTGCATCGTGATCAGCTGCCCGACGGTGTCCTCGATGTCCTCCAGGGGAGCGGCGCTGACCAGGACCACCCCCGGTTTCACCTGACAGGCGCGCAGCCGGTAGGAGCCCGCGCCCCTGAGGTGCTCGGTGCGCAGCAGTTCGGTGTGCGCGGCGGTCTGCGCCCGGGCCAGGGAGGTGAAGTCGTCGACGTCCTTCGGCAGGTCGGCCGGGTCCTCCGGCCTGCGCAGCTCGGGCGTGCCGTTCTTCACGTCGTACACGGCGTAGAACCAGCTGTAGTACTTCTTGCCCGAGAGAGTGCCGTAGTCGGCGATGCTCTTGGACTGGGCGATCTGGGCCTGGCCGAGCTGGGTGTCGAGCTGGGCCGACAGATAGTCCCGCATGTACGTGGTCAGGGCGGTGCCGACGACGGCGAACACGACCAGGGACAGGGCGCCGAGGCCGAGGGCCAGTCGGGTGCCGAGCCGCATGCGGGGGTAGGCCCGGCGCAGCCGGGCGATCACTCGGCGGCCTGGCGCAGCACGTACCCGAACCCGCGCACGGTGTGGATGAGCGGCGAGCCGCCCTCGTCGGTCTCGTCGAGCTTGCGGCGCAGCCGGCTGACGACCAGCTCGACGACGTTGGAGCGGCCGCCGAAGCCGTACTCCCACACGTGGTCGAGGATCTGCGCCTTGGTCAGCACGGTGGGCGACTTGCGCATGAGGTAGCGCAGCACCTCGTACTCGGTTGGGGTCAGCGACAGCAGCCGCTCGCCGCGCCGGACCTCCCGGGTGTCCTCGTCCATGGTCAGGTCGCCGACCTGGAGCACGGACCGCTGGAAGGCGGGCCCGGCGCTGCGCCGCAGCACGGTCCGCAGCCGGGCCATCAGCTCCTCCACGGCGAACGGCTTGACCAGGTAGTCGTCCCCGCCCCGGGTCAGGCCGGCGACCCGGTCGGCGACACCGTCGCGGGCGGTGAGGAACACCACCGGCACCATCGCGCCGGAGGCGCGCAGCCGGTCCAGGACGCCGAAGCCGTCCACGCCGGGCAGCATCAGGTCGAGCACCACGATGTCCGGGTGGAACTCGGCGGCCCGCCGCAGGGCGTCCTCGCCGGTGTACGCCGTGACCGCCTCCCAGCCCTCGTAGCGGGCGACGGTCGCGACGAGGTCGGCGATGGGCGGGTCGTCGTCGACGACGAGAAGTCGTACTTTCTCCACGCGCTCATAGTGCTGCACGGGCCGGGCGCCGCCATAGCCGCGTGCCCTCCCGCCGCGGGATCGATAGAGACTTGAAAGTCGAGCGACAGCTTCCCGACAGCTCCTCCGCGCCAAGCTCGGTGTCCCAGGAGCCGATCAAGGAGCTGCCGACCGTGACGACCCTCCGACCATCTCCCGTGGCGGCGACCCGCCCCGGTGTGCGCCCCAGAGTGGTGGGCCGCGCCGGACTGTACGCGGTGCTGCTGGCGAACGCGGTCGTGGTGGCCGTGTTCTTCGCGCGGGCCGGTTTCGCCTCGAACGCGCTGATCGTGCTGGGCCGGCTGACCGGGCTGTACGCGGCGCTGCTGATGGCGTTCCAGCTGCTGGTGGTGGCGCGCCTGCCGTGGTTCGACCGGCGGATCGGCATGGACCGGCTGACGTCCTGGCACCGCTGGACGGGCTTCTCGGTGCTGTGGCTGCTGCTCGCGCACGCGGTGTTCATCGTCTTCGGCTACGCCGAGGCCTCGTCCCTGGACCCGGTGAACCAGCTGGTGGACCTCGCCGAGACGGTCGAGGGCGTGCTGCGGGCGATCGTCGCGCTGGCGCTCCTCCTGGTGGTCGGAGCGGTCTCGGCCCGGTACGCCCGGCGTCGGCTGGCCTACGAGACCTGGCACTTCATCCACCTGTACACCTACGTGGCGGTGGTGCTGGCGTTCACGCACCAGGTCGCGGCGGGGACGACGTTCGCCTCGTCGCCGGTGGCGACGGCGTACTGGTACGGCGTGTGGGGCGTGGCCCTGGCCTCAGTGTTCACCGGCCGGCTGGTGCTGCCGCTGTGGCGCAACCTGCGCCACCGGCTCCGGGTGACGGCCGTCGTCCCGGAGAACGACGACGTCGTCTCGGTCTACGTCACGGGCCGCGACCTGGACCGGCTGCCCGCGCGGGCGGGGCAGTTCTTCCTGTGGCGGTTCCTGACCAGGGACCGCTGGTGGCAGGCGAACCCGTTCTCCCTGTCGGCCGCCCCGGACGGCCGGACGCTGCGCCTGACCGTCAAGCGGGCCGGTGCCGGCAGCGCGGCCCTGCGGCATCTGAAGGTCGGCACGCGTGTCTTCGCCGAGGGTCCCTACGGCGCCTTCACCACCCTGCACCGCACCCGCCCCGACGCCGTGCTCATCGCGGGCGGCGTCGGTGTCACGCCGATCCGGGCCCTGCTGGAGGAACTGCACGGCCACGCGGTCGTGATCTACCGGGTGGCCACGGACCGGGACGCCGTCCTCTACGACGAGCTGCGCGATCTCGCGCTCGCCCGGGGCGCCGAACTGCACCTGGTCACCGGCCCGCCGGTGCCGGACCGGCTGGCGCCGCGGGAGCTGGCCCGGCTGGTGCCGGACATCGCCGAGCGGGACGTCTACCTGTGCGGCCCGCCGCCCATGATGAACGCGGTGCTCGGCAGCCTGCGCGAGCTGGGCGTGCCGACACCGCAGACCCACTTCGAACGCTTCAGCCTGGCCGGATGACGAGGAGAGATCCGTGAAGCGAGCCATACCCGTCCTCGTCCTGAGCGTCGCCGGTCTGATCCCGGTCTGGCGCTACGCGCCCTCGCACGACACCGGATCGTCGTCGGCCCCCGCGCAGGCGGCGGCACCGGCGTCCACCCCCTCGGCCTCCTCGTCGGGCGGCACCACGACCACCGTCGTGTCGGGGTCCCTCGTCGAGACCGAGAAGGGCCCGGTGCGCGTCGAGGTCACCTTCGACGGCGACAAGATCGCCTCGGTGCGGATGCTCCGGCAGCCGGACCACCCGCAGACCACGGCCGCGGTGCCGAAGCTGATCGAGGAGACGCTCCGGGCGCAGAGCGCCGACATCGACACGGTGTCCGGCGCGACGATCACCAGCGACGGCTACAAGGAGTCGCTCCAGGCCGCCATCGACGCGAGGGGCTGAGCAGGATGAGGGGGTTGCGGCGCGTCGAGCACGTCATGGGGTTCCCGGTGTCGGTCCGGATCGACGACGAGGACGTCCCCGAGGCGGCGGTGGACGCCCTGTTCGCCTGGCTGCGCGAGGCCGACGCGCGGTTCAGCCCGTTCCGCCCGGACAGCGAGGTGTCCCGGCTGGACCGGGGCGAGGTGCGCGAGCCCGGTCCGCAGCTGCGCGAGGTCCTGGACCTGTGCGAGGAGTACCGGATCGCCACCGCAGGCGCCTTCGACGTGCGCCTGCCCGGCCGCGGCCTGGACCCCTGCGCCGTGGTGAAGGGCTGGTCGGTGCAGCGGGGAGCGGAGCTGCTGTGGGCGGCGGGCGCGCGGCGCTTCTGCCTGAACGCCGGCGGCGATGTGATCGCCTCCGGCGGCCCCTGGCGTGTCGGCGTGCGCCACCCCGAACAGGCCGACCGGCTCTGCACGGTCCTGGACGTCACGGACCGGGCCGTGGCGACCTCCGCCCGCTACGAGCGCGGTGATCACATCCTCGACGGGCGCACCGGCCGCCCCGCGACCGGCCTGCTCAGTCTGACCGTGGTGGCCCCGACCCTGACCGAGGCGGACACGGTGGCGACGGCGGCCTTCGCCCTCGGCAGGGACGGCGTCGGGTGGGCGGCCGCCCGTGAGAGGTGCGAGGTGTTCGCGGTGGACGCGGACCGGCGGGTGCTGCACACGGCCGGATTTCCGGCGGCGGGGGCTGACGGGGCCGCGGCGGCGTGAGCCGGGTGGCGCCGGTCAGCCGCTGCCCGGCAGGTCCTCCAGGAAGCCCGCCGGCGGCACGAAGAACAGGCTGCCGGTGACGGCACGCGAGTAGTCCAGCAGCGGGTCGGGGCCCGAGCCCGGGCCGCCCAGGAACATCTTGCGCAGCATCGTCTCGGGTATGCCGGGCGTCGCGGCGTACGCCACGAAGTACGTGCCGAACTCGCCGTGCCCGGGCCTGCCGAAGGGCATCGCCGAGCGGAGGATCTTCAGCTCCGCGCCGTCCGGGCCGAGGACGGTGTTGACGTCCTTGTGCGAACCGGGGGCCTCGAGTTCCAGGTTGGTGAGCTTGGTGCGGCCGATCACCTTCTCCTGCGCCTCGACGGCGAGGGCGTCCCAGGCGTCCACGTCGTGCAGGTACTTCTGCACCAGGGCGTAACTGCCGCCCCGGAAACCGGGATCCTCCTCGCCGACCAGTGCCGCGTCAGCCGCGGCCTGCCCGACCGGGTTCTCGGTCCCGTCGACGAAGCCGAGCAGGTTGCGCGAGTCGAAGTAGGAGAAGGCCTGCGTCTCGTCCCGCACGGTGACCGCGCCGCGCAGCCGCCGCACCAGCTCGGCGGCGAGCGCGAAGCACAGGTCGGTGCGGGCGGCCCTGATGTGGAAGAACAGGTCCCCCGGGGTCGACGGCGCGTGGTGCCGGGACCCGGCCAGTTCGCGGAACGGGTGCAGTCCGGCGGGCCGCGGACCGTCGAACAGCCGTCCCCACGCCCGGGATCCGACCCCGGCGACGCAGCCGAGGCCGCCGTCGGGGCTGGGGAAGCCCACGGAGCGCACCAGGCCCGCGAGCGAGCCCAGCACCTCCCGGACGGCGTCTTCCCCGCCGGGTTCGATCGTCGCGACCAGGAACACCGCGACCGACGCCGGCGGGCTGAGCACCGGCTGCGGCAGCGTCTCGCCCGAGGGCAGCGGTGACGTCATGGCTTCCCATCCCTTCGCCCGGACGGCACGGCCCGCCCGCTCCCCCTCCGGGACGGCGCGGGCCACGCCCCTGACACGATGCCCAGCGAGCGGGCGGCGGGAACTCCCGGTTCGTCACGAGTGGGTGCGCGTCCCGCCCTCCCGCGGCACCGCTCCGTCCCGCGGCCCGGCCGGCACCGCGTCGCGGGACGGAGCGGTGACGGGCCGTCCGCCCGCTGCGGGACGTGCGCGCCGGGCGGCAGGGGGAGGGAATCGGCACCGGTGACGGGCAGCGGGTCGCGCAGGCTGCCGACCCCGTCGTACGTCACCCGGCGGCCCCGGCGAGCCGGCCCGGCCGTCGCCCGGCGCGGGACCGGACCTCCCTCGACTTCGTTCGTCACCCACTCGCACCCCACCGGCACCGGTTACTGTCGTAAGTCACCGAAGGCTGACGGGGGGTTGCCCATGGTGAAGGACGCTCGCACGCCGCCGGACTGCCCTGGGGGTCACGACGGCATGCCGGAGAGCGACGCCGGGCGCCACCTCCAGAACCAGCTCGAGATCCTCATCCAGGACTTCCGCAGGAGCACCGAACCGCCGATGCCGGTGTTCGTCGTCCACGCCCAGGAGGTCCGGGACGACGACGCGGTGGCCGGGCTGGTCCGGCAGCTGCACGCGGGCCAGGAGGCGCACGGCACGCGCTGCGCGGTGACGCAGGACACCTACGAGGGTGCCACGGAGGTGCGCCGGGCCGCGGCCCTGGTCCGGGCGTTGAGCGATCCGCGCAAGTGGGGCGGCCCGAAGGCGCTCTACCGGCGCTACGCGTTCCCGCGGCTGCGGCTGGTGCACGCCATCGACGACGCGGTCGCGGCGCTCGGCGACAGCTGGCCGGCGCCCGCCCCGGGCAGCCCCGAGGCCGGGCAGGACCAGCACAGGCGACTGCTGGACGAGCTGGCACAGCAGCGCTGGCGGCCGAAGAACACCGCCCGCTGGCGTTCCGGCCTGCCGCTGTTCGACATGGCGCACATCCTCCCGGCGAGTCTCGTGACCGTCCTCGCCGCGCTCCTGGCCCGCAGCGAGTGGTACGTCGCGGTCGGCGCCGGGCTCGTCTTCCTGCTGCTGCTGACCGTCCTCAACTACGTCCTGCCGGGCCGGGCCCCGATCTTCCTCTGGCTGCGCCGCGAGAGCCGCTGGTTCATGACCACGACGTTCCTGAGGGCGGCGGACCAGGAGGAGTCCACCGAGGTGTCACTGCTGCGGCCGGTCCGCTCCTGGAAGGCGATCGCGGCCCGGGCCTACGACGTGGCCGAGGCGCTCACGGCGGGCGGCGACTTCCACCTCCAGCTGTGCGTGCTGGCGCTGCGCGAGGACCTGCGGGACAACCACCGCCGCTGGAGCTGGGACCTGCGCGGCTTCAAACGGCCGCGTCCGCCGATGCTGTTCCTGCCGCACGCGGACGACCGCAACGGCGGCATCGAGCTGATCCGGGCCATCAGCGACGTCCGCAGCCGGCGCAGCGAGCTCGACCCGCTGCTCGTGGTGGCCGCGGTGCGCACGCACGACGTGCCGCGCCTGGAGCGCAGTGTCGTCCAGGCTCCGCCCGCCCCGGAGGCGACGCCGCCGACGTTCGGTGTCCGGCTGCGCACCTGGTACCAGGAGTGGGGCCGCAACCTGCGGGCCGAGCAGTCGCCCAGCCGGGAGCGGTCCGTCCTGCCGTGGGTGATGAAGATCCCGCTGCCGCACGACCAGCTGGGCCCGCTCGAGGAGGGCCGCCATCATCTGCGGGCCTCCTCCCGGCCGACGCTCGCCCGGCTGGTGTGGGCCCTGCACACGCTGGTCCTGGTCATCGCCCTGCTCACCACGGCCACCGTCATGAGGGCCGACGCCCTGCACGACCGGTACTGCTCGGCGTCCGTGCTGACCGCCAACCGGGACACCCGGCGCGAGCAGGGGCCCGACGGCCGCACGGAGTGCATCGGCATCGCGACGGACGAGGTCCGCTTCGCCGACTGGCTGCCCGCGCCCCCGGCCGACGACGACGTCAAGGCGCTCACGGCCGACGACGACCCGCCCTGGACGGTGGCCGACCTGGAGGACCGCATCGCCCGGCAGAACACGGACGTCGTCGCCCGTCACACGGGCAAGTTCGTCACCGTCGTCTACGCGGGGCCGCTGAGCGCCGACCGCTCGGCCGGTTCCTCCCTGGTGAAGGGCGCCGAGGAGCTGGCGGGCGTGTATCTGGCGCAGGCCGTCATCAACGAGAACTCCAGTGTGAAGCTGCGGGTCCTGATCGCCAACGGCGGCGTCGACCTGGGCCACCAGGAGGAGATGGCGGAGGCGATCGCCGCGTACGCCGCCCACGACCCGACGGTGGTGGGAGTCGTCGGCACCGGCCGCGACCTGAAGTCGAGCCGCGCGACGACCCGCACCCTGATGCGGGCCGGCCTGCCGGTCGTCTCCGGCACGAACTCCGCGACGTATCTGCCCCGCGAGTTCGCCAACTGGTTCAGCCTGGCCGCCACGGACGAGTGGCAGACCAAACAACTCGGCCTGATCGCCGCCCAGTTGCGCACACCCGGCCGTCGGCAGTACGCCCTCGTCCTGGCCCGCGACACGGCGAGGACCGACGACCTCTACACCGACGAGCAGGCGCGCTACGGCCAGCGGATGCTGCGACGCCAAGGCTTCACCCAGCTCGAGCAGCGGCGCTACACCCTCAGCGGCGGCAAGCCCGAACTCCGCTCGCACGCCCAGGAGATCTGCCGGGGCGGCCGGGTCCCGTCCGTGATCTACTTCGCGGGCCGGGTGGAGGACATCGACCCCCTGATGACCCAGCTGGGCACCGAGCCGGGCTGCGCCGGCAAACCCCTGGCCATCCTCACCGGCGACGACCTGTCCAAGGCCGACTTCGCCGGCGGCGGCCACTCCGTCGCGCCGGAGGTCACGCTGTACCACGCGGCCCTGGCGGAGCTGGAGAAGGCCTCCACCACGACGGCCTTCTACCAGGACGCCGCCCAGCACCTGCCGGGGCTGCGGGGTCACCGCCCGCGCGCCGACAGCCCGGCCCTGGCCAGCGGCCAGACCGCCCTCGCCCATGACGCGACCCGCGCCCTGTTCTGGGCGGCCACCCGCGGCGACCGGCCGCAGAGCCGCGCCTCGACCTGGGTGAACCTGCGCAGCGTCAAGATCGAGGGCATGGCCACCGGCACCATCGACTTCACCGGCGCCCCGCTCTACGGCGACCGCAGCGGCCACAGCATCGTCCTCAAGGAGGTCAGCCGCGTCGCCGACGGCACGTCCGAGACGCGGGTGCTGTGCAGACGCACCGCGGGGGACACCAAGCGCCTCACCCAGCAGGAGTGCCGGATCCGCTGAAGCCGGCCTCAGCCCCGCTCGGGGGCCAGCCGCAGCGCGATCGAGTTGATGCAGTACCGCTGGTCGGTGGGCGTGGGATACCCCTCGCCCTCGAAGACGTGCCCGAGGTGCGAGCCGCAGCGTGCGCAGCGCACCTCGGTGCGCACCATGCCGTGCGAGCGGTCCTCGATCAGCTCCACGGCGTCGCTGTCCTTCGGGTCGAAGAAGGACGGCCAGCCGCAGTGCGACTCGAACTTGGTGTCCGAGGTGAACAGGTCCGCTCCACAGGCGCGGCACGAGTAGACGCCCGGGGTCTTGGTGTCGGTGTACTCACCGGTGAAGGCGGGTTCCGTGGCCGCCTGGCGCAGCACCGCGTACTCGCCCGGGCTCAGCTCCACGCGCCACTGCTCGTCCGGCTTCTCCACGTCGTACGGCATGAGCCTCCAGCCCCTCAGTTCGACAGACGGTCCAGGATGTGCGGGCCGAGGTCGGTGACGTCGCCCGCTCCCATGGTGAGAACGAGATCCCCGGGCTTCGCCATTCCCGCCACGACCGACGGGACGTCGGCCTTGTCGTGCAGCGGCGTCACGTCCGCGCCCGCGGCCCGGGCCGCCTCGACGATCAGCTCGCTCGTGATACCCGGGATCGGGTCCTCGCGCGCCGGATAGATGTCCAGCACGACGGAGGCGTCCGCGAGGGCCAGGGACCGGCCCATCTCCTTGCCGAGCTCCTGGGTCCTGGAGAAGAGGTGCGGCTGGAAGACGACCAGGATCCGGGCGTCCCCGGCCGCCGCGCGCATGGCCTCCAGGTCGGCGGTCATCTCGGTGGGGTGGTGTGCGTAGGAGTCGATGACCTGGACGCCCGCGGCCTCACCCTTCAGCTGGAGCCGCCGCTTCACGCCCGTGTACGCGGCGATCGCCGGGGCCAGCTCGGCCGCCGGGACACCGAGGGCCGCACCGGCCGCCAGCGCGGCGACGGCGTTGTGCGCGTAGTGCCGGCCGGGGACGGAGACCGTGAAGGTCAGCTCCTCGCCCTCCAGCACCACGGTGACCTCGCTCTTCAGCCCCTGTGGCACGACCGACAGGATGCGCACGCCGGCGTCCTCGGACTCGCCGTAGGTCACCACGCGCACACCGCGCCCGGCGACACGGCGGGTCAGCTCCCGCGCGCCCTCGTGGTCGGCGGCGATCACCAGCGTGCCGCCCTTGGTGATCCGGTCCACGAACGTCTCGAACGACGCGTAGATCTCGTCCATCGACGCGTAGTTGGCGTGGTGGTCGAGTTCGACGTTGAGGACGATCGCGACCTCGGGGGCGTACTTGTGGAAGCTGCGGTCCGATTCGTCCGCCTCGGCGACGAAGATCTCGCCCTCGCCGTGCAGCGCGTTGGAGCCGGGGGCGTCCAGGTCCCCGCCGATCGCGTACGAGGGCTTCAGGCCCAGCTCGCTCAGCGACACGGCCAGCATCGACGTCGTGGTCGTCTTGCCGTGCGTACCGGCGACGGCGATCGGCCGCAGCCCGTCCATCAGCGCCGCGAGCGCGTCGGACCGGTGCACGACGGGGATGCCGAGCTCGGCCGCGCGGGCCAGCTCGGGATTGTCCTGCCGGATCGCGGACGACACGACCACACAGCTGGCGTCGTCGGCGAGATGCTCCGCGGCGTGCCCGATGTGCACGGTCGCACCGAGCGCACGCAGCGCCTCGGCCGTGGCCGACTCCTTGGCGTCACTGCCCGCCACGACGGCCCCGCGCTGGGCGAGGATCTTCGCGATCCCGGACATCCCGGCCCCACCGATCCCGATGAAGTGCGGTCGGTCCATGGCGGGAGGAAGGCCGGCTGCCATGCGTGTCTCCAAGTTCGGGGTGCGAGAGTGAGCAGCCCCAGCCTATTTCAGGAGTGGGCAGGACTGGGCCAACCCCTCAGGGGCGCGGGGCGGTATCGATGTGCGGCTCCGCCGCGTGGGCGCGACCAGCCCCACACCACCCGCACCCGACCGACGTCAGAAAGCACCCCTACGCCTTGCTGTGCGAGAACAGCTTCAGCACCGGGACCCCCACCTTGTGCCGGGCCCGCGACGCCCAGTCCCGGTGGAAGAACTCCTCCACGTAGTGGGGATCGGTCAGCACGATGACCTCGTCCGCGCCGGCCTCCTCCACCAGGGACTTCAGCGCGTCCAGCGGATGGTCCTCGATCAGCCGCCCCTGCGCCGCACTGCCCGAGGCGCGCAGCGCGGCGAGGGACACCTCCAGCGCCCGCTGCCCCACGCTGAGCGCCTCCTCACCCTCCGGCGTCTCCCCTTCGCGGACGGCCTCGTCCAGTTCGCCGAGCGCCACGTCGTCGATGGCCCGCAGCAGGCGGTCCGCCTGCTCGCCCCGCGGCTGCAGCAGCACCTCGAAGGAGACCTGCTCCTCACCGTGCAAGGTGGTGACGAACTCCACGTCGGCCGACGTCAGCGCCTTCTCGATCATCAATACGCTGGTGAACACCAGGCGCCCCTTCTGCTCCGGGGGCCCAAGGCCCCACTTCGCCGCGGGCCGTGCCGGGCCCTGCGGAAACCATCCTGCACACAGGTACTGCCGGATCCAGTGTGCCCTCCGAAAACCAAACAGAACGGCATATTCCGTCGATGAACGGACCGACGGCGGGTCACCCCGCTTCGACGGCGTACCGGTCGGCCGGATTCCCCGGCCGCCGACACCTTGTACCCCGGGCCCGGCGTTTCAGTACGCGGTACGGTCGCGCCCGTACCGCGTGAACAGGAAGCCGTCCTCCTCCAGCATCGACACCAGCCCGAAGCGGTGCGGGACGGTGACCGCCGGCCCTCCGGCGATGCGCTGGGCCTCGCCCGCCGTGAGCATCGGAGAGACGGTCAGGCACAGCTCGTCGAGCACGCCGGCCGCGACCATCTGCCCGAGCAGTCGCGGGCCGCCCTCGGTCAGCAGCCGGGTGTGGCCGAGGTCGGCGAGGGCCCGGACGGCCAGGGCGGGGTCCACTCCGATGCCGTCCCCGGCGGTCACCACCCGGGCGCCCGCCTTCTCGGCGGCGGCGACGCGGTCCGCGGGGGCCGCCGCGCCCGTGAGGATCAGGGTGGGGACCAGGGGCGAGGTGAACAGCGGGAGCGAGAAGTCCAGGTCGAGACTGGCCGTGACCACCGCGATCGCGGGCGCGGGCCGCTGCCCGGCCGCCTCCCGCATGGCCGCGAAGTCCTCCCGTGCGCGTGCGGGCCGGTAGCCCTCCTTCCGCACCGTCTCCGCGCCGACGACCACGACGTCGGCCAGGGCCCGCAGCGTGCCGAAGATCCGCATGTCGGTCGCGCTGGAGATCGGCTGCGAACGGCCGTCGTGCTGGGCGGCCCCGTCCAGCGTGGACACCATGTTGGCGCGCAGCCACGGCACCGGCCCCCCGGGCCCGGGCTCCGGATAGGCGTACGCGGCGGCCAGCTCCTGAAGGCTCCACTCCCGCCCGGCGCCCTCACCGGAGGCGCCGTCCGGCGCCGGAGCTGCTGTTTCATCGGTCACAGGGAACAGACGTCGCATGCCGTGCAGTGTTCCACGCGCCGTAGCATGGTGAACCGTGTCTTCTCCCCTGGCCCCCTCCGGTGGCGGCCCCATAACCGATCCGGCCCCGCTGTCCCTGTGCGCCCGTGAGCCGCACGTACCCGCGGACCGGCTGGTCGCCGAGATGGTGCCGCCGCCGCGGTTCGACTCCGTCCGCTTCAGCACGTACATCCCCGACCCGAACCAGCCCAGCCAGACGGAGGCCGTCGGGGTCCTGGAGGGTTTCGCGGCGGGCCTCGGCGCGGGGGGATCCCCGGGCTCCGGCAAGCGGCGGCTGTTCGGATTCGGCAAGGCACCGAAGAAGGTCCCGGCCGGCCCGCGGGGCGTCTACCTCGACGGCGGCTACGGCGTCGGCAAGACCCACCTGCTGGCGTCCCTGTGGCACGCCACGCCGGCCGAGCCCGCGCTCAAGGCGTTCGGCACGTTCGTGGAACTGACCAACCTGGTCGGCGCCCTCGGCTTCCAGCAGACCGTCCGGACCCTGTCCGGGCACCGCCTGCTGTGCATCGACGAGTTCGAGCTCGACGACCCGGGCGACACCGTCCTGGTCTCCACCCTGCTCGGCAAGCTCGTCGACGCGGGTGTGGCGCTGGCCGCCACCTCCAACACGCTGCCCGGCAAGCTCGGCGAGGGCCGGTTCGCCGCGGCCGACTTCCTGCGCGAGATCCAGGGCCTGTCGGCCCACTTCCGCGCCCTGCGCATCGACGGCGAGGACTACCGCCACCGCGGTCTGCCCGAGGCACCGCCGCCGTACTCCGACGAACAGGTGACCCGCGCGGCGCACGCCACCGAGGGCGCCTCCCTCGACTCGTTCTCGCCCCTCCTGGAGCACCTCGCACGCGTCCACCCCAGCCGGTACGGCGCTCTGACCGACGGGATCAAGGCCGTGTGCCTCACCGGTGTGCACCCGGTTCCCGACCAGTCGACGGCCCTCAGGCTGGTCGTTTTGGCGGACCGGCTCTACGACCGCGAGGTGCCCGTGCTCGCCTCGGGCCTGCCCTTCGACCGGCTGTTCAGCGACGAGATGCTGAACGGCGGCTACCGCAAGAAGTACTTCCGGGCCATCTCCCGGCTCACCGCCCTCGCCCGCGACGCGAGTTCACTCACGGACCCCCGCTGACACATTCCCCATAGCGCATCAACCGCCCCGCGGGTAGGGCTTGTTCAAGCCAGCCCACCTGCGGTTTTCAGGCTCTCTTCAGCTTGAAACGTTAAGTTAACCCTGCAAACGACGTTGCAGGGTTAACGTGTTTCTTGACCGGCCGTTGACCAACTGTTGGTCCGGACTAGACGTGCGAGGCACCGGAAGGAGGGCGCATGGACCGAGGTACGACGGCACGGACCGTGGTTTCGATCCTCGCCGCCGTCCTGCTCGCCCTCCAGTTCTTCGCACCGACCGCGTCCTTCGCGTCCGCATATACGCACAGTCAAGTCGAGGCCAAAGCTCAGCCCGGAACGAAGCCCTCCGGCACGTCCTCGCGCCCCAAGCACAAACCCCTGGGGAAGGCACTGCGCGACGAAACGGCGACCTGTCGCGCCGGGCACCACGGGGACCCGACCGGTCCCCTGCGGACCCGCGACCGGTCCCACACCGCGGACCTCGCACCCACGGGTCCCGAGCGGCCGCTGCAACGGCACGTCCGGCCGACCGGTCCCGAACCCGTCAGACCCGGAGCCGCTCACGACCGCACGTCGAGATCCTCGACGTCGCACACTCCGGCGGGACTTCAGGTCTTTCGCTGCTGAGCGGCACCAGCATTCCCCCCCCCACCCTTGCCATGCCCGTCCGACGCGTCCCCACTGCGCGCCAGGAGGAGTCAACACACTCATGCAACCCCTCATCGACAACGCCCGCATCTTCGGACAGCGCCCTGAGGAGTTCGCCCACCTCGCCGAGGGCCAGTCCCCCGACGTCCTGTTCATCACCTGCTCCGACTCCAGGGTCGTACCGGCCCTGATCACGGGCGCCCGCCCCGGCGAGCTCTTCGAGCTGCGCACCGCCGGCAACGTCGTTCCCCCGCACTCCATCGAGCACCCCACCTCGGAGGCGGCCACGATCGAGTACGCCGTGGAGGTCCTCGGCGTCAAGGAGATCGTGGTCTGCGGTCACTCGCACTGCGGCGCCGTGGGTGCGGTGGTACGCCACGACGACCTCTCCGGCGTGCCCGCCGTGCGCGACTGGCTGGCGCACGCCTGTGACGAGCCCAAGTGCGCGGACCCGGCCGACAAGACGGTCACCGAAGCCGTGCAGAACCATGTCCTCACCCAGGTGGAGCGGCTGCGCTCCTACCCCTGCGTGGAGAGCCGCCTGACGGACGGTCGGCTCCGGCTGCACGCCTGGTTCTACGAAGTGCACACCGGCACCGTGCGCGAACACCGCGCGGACACCGACTCCTTCGAGAAGCTGTGAGGGCGACCATGGCCAAGTTCCCTTACCTGAAGCAGGACTTCCTAGCCTCGATCGTCGTCTTCCTCGTCGCGGTCCCGCTGTGCGTCGGCGTGGCGGTCGCCTCCGGCGTCCCCGCGGAGCTGGGCCTCATCACCGGCATCGTGGGCGGGCTCGTCACCGGAATGATGCGCGGCAGCAGCCTCCAGGTGTCCGGTCCCGCCGCCGGACTCACCGTGCTGGTCTTCGAGGCCGTCAGCCAGTTCGGCGTGGCCACGCTCGGCGTGATCGTGCTGCTCGCCGGCCTGCTCCAGCTCGCCATGGGCTTCCTGGGGATCGGGCGCTGGTTCCGGGCGATATCCGTCTCCGTCGTCGAGGGCATGCTCTGCGGCATCGGACTGGTGATCATCGCCGGGCAGGTCTACGCGGCGGCGGGCCTGAAGGCCCCGGAGTCCGGACTCGGCAAGATCGCCGGCCTGCCCGGGATGTTCGCCGACACGCTCGGCAGCACCAAGGCCCTGACCTCCCTCGCGATCGGCGCGGCCACCATCGCCGTCATCGTGCTCTGGAAGAAGCTGCCGAAGGCGGTCCAGACCGTGCCCGGCGCCCTCGCCGCGGTCGTCCTGGCCACGGGCGCCACGCTCGCCTTCGGCCTGCCGGTCGCCACCGTCCAGGTGGAGGGCCTGCTGGGCGTCATCCAGCCGCCCGGGGCCGAGGCCTTCGGCGAACTGGCGAACCCGGCCATCTGGGGCACCATCATCGCCTTCGCCCTGATCGCCTCCGCGGAGAGCCTGTTCAGCGCGGCCGCCGTGGACCGGCTGCACAACGGTCCGCGCACCGAGTACAACAAGGAGATGATCGCCCAGGGCGCGGGCAACACCCTGTGCGGTCTGCTCGGCGCGCTGCCGATGACCGCCGTGATCGTGCGCAGCTCCGCCAACGTCAACGCGGGCGCCAAGACCAAGGCCTCCCGGGTGCTGCACGGCGTGTGGCTGCTGCTGTTCGCCGCCGCGATGCCGTGGGCCCTGGCCCTGATCCCGATCCCCGCCCTCGCCGGCATCCTCGTGCACGCCGGCTGGAAGCTGATCCCGTTCCGCCAGATCACGGCGCTGTGGCGGGACCACAAGGGTGAGGCGCTCATCCTGATCGTCACGGCCGTGTCGATCGTCGCGGTGAACATGTTCGAGGGTGTGCTCATCGGTCTGGCCCTGTCGGTCGTCAAGACCGCCTGGGAGGCCTCGCACATCAAGCTCGACGTCATCGACAAGGGTGCCGGCCCGATCCAGGCGTACCTGTCCGGCAACGCGACCTTCCTGCGGCTGCCGAAGATCCTCGACAGCCTGGAGAGTCTGCCGCAGGACCGCCCGGTCGAGCTGGACCTCTCGGGCCTGCACCATCTCGACCACGCCTGCCGCACGGCCCTGGAGAACTGGGCCGAACGCCACAGCGCGACGGGCACGGAGCCGGTGAAGGTCACGGAGCCGGTACAGGTCACGGAGCCCGAGGAGGCCCCGGCGGAGAAGGTCACCGTCGCCTAGCCGGCGGACCGATCACCCATCCCTTGGTCCGGGGCGCGCCGGCTGCGCGCCCCGGACCATGCGCGTCCGCCCCGCTTCGGCCCGATCCCCGAGCATGGCCCCACGCCCCCGTTCGGGCATATCGTTACAGAAACGGACGGATTCGGACCTCTGAACCGGGAGGTCGGCATGGTCGAAGAGCTGGTCGGCGTGGTGGCCGCGGTCGGGGCCGGGGCGCTGGTGTACGTGGCCTCCGCGGCACGGGTCGTCAAGCAGTACGAGCGCGGGGTCGTCTTCCGGCTCGGGCGTCTGCACGGGGACGTGCGACGGCCCGGGTTCAACCTCGTGATCCCCGCGGTGGACCGGATGCGCAAGGTCAACCTGCAGATCGTGACCATGCCCATCCCGGCCCAGGAGGGCATCACCCGTGACAACGTGACCGTGCGGGTCGACGCCGTCGTGTACTTCAAGGTCGTGGACCCCTCGGCCGCGGTCGTCAACGTCGAGGACTACCGCTTCGCCGTCTCGCAGATGGCGCAGACCTCGCTGCGCTCGATCATCGGCAAGAGCGAGCTGGACGATCTGCTGTCCAACCGGGAGAAGCTCAACCAGGGCCTGGAGCTGATGATCGACAGTCCGGCCGTGGAGTGGGGCGTGACCATCGACCGCGTGGAGATCAAGGACGTCTCCCTGCCGGACACCATGAAGCGCTCCATGGCCCGCCAGGCGGAGGCCGACCGGGAGCGGCGGGCCCGGCTCATCAACGCCGACGCCGAGTACCAGGCCTCGAAGAAGCTGGCCCAGGCCGCCCACCAGATGGCCGACACGCCCTCGGCACTGCAGCTCCGGCTGCTGCAGACCGTCATGGCGGTGGCGGCGGAGAAGAACTCCACGCTCGTCCTGCCCATTCCGGTGGAGCTCCTGCGGTTCCTGGAGCGGGGCGCGCAGACCACGACGGAAGGCGCGGGGCGGTCGCAGGGCGCGGGAGACGCGGAGACCGCGGACCGCGCGCGGACCACGGACCGCGCGGAGATCGAGGAGCGTGCCGCCGACCCGACGGAGCAGCGCGCCGTCGACCTGACGGAGCAGGCCGGGGAGGCCATGGAGCGGCTGCGGCGGGCCGTGGAGCAGTGACGCGCGCTACGCGCGTGGTTCCCGAGGCCCGCACCAGGTGATAGACACAGCGGGATCACAGTTCCTGTCCGCCAGCAGGAAGGTTTCCCCATGACCGAATCCGGTCGCTTCGCCACCCGACGTCGGATGCTCGCCGGAACGGGCGCCCTGGGCGTCGGGATCGCGTTCTCCGGCGCCCTCTCCGAACTCTTCGCCGGCACCGCCGCCGCCCAGGGCCTCGGCCGTACCGGCTACGGCCCGCTCGTCCCCGACCCGAAGGGCGTCCTCGACCTGCCGGAAGGGTTCCACTACCGGATCCTCTCCCGCGAGGGGGACGAACTGCGCTCCGGTGAGGGCAAGGTCCCCTCCAACCACGACGGCATGTCGGCCTTCGGGGGCAGAGGCGGCCGGGTCCACCTGGTCCGCAACCACGAGAACCGCGCGAGCGGCAGGATCCCGGTCCCGGCCGTCGAGGGCCTCACCTACGACCCGGCCGGCAAGGGCGGCTGTACGGCACTGACGCTGGACTCCCGGGGCAGGGTGCAGTCGGAGCGCGTCGCGATCGCCGGCACCGCGGTCAACTGCGCGGGCGGACCCACCCCTTGGGACACCTGGCTGACCTGCGAGGAGACCGAGGACCGGGCCGGCACGAACGGCTACACCAAGGACCACGGCTTCATCTTCGAGGTCGACCCGGTCGATCCGCACCGCACCGGGGCCGTGCCGCTGACGTCGATGGGCCGCTTCGCGCACGAGGCGATCGCCGTCGACCCGCGGCGGGGCGTGGTGTACGAGACCGAGGACGCCTTCGAGAAGCCCTTCGGCCTCTTCTACCGCTTCCTGCCGAACCGGCCGCTGGGCGGCAGGGGTTCGCTGCGCGCGGGCGGGCGGCTGCAGGCCATGCGCGTGCCCGGTGTGCCGGACCTGTCCTCCCTCCAGGAGGTCGGCGCCGAGTTCGACCGCATCGAGTGGGTGGACGTACCGGACCCGCAGGCGGCGCAGACGCCGATCCGGTTCCAGGACTTCGGCCGCGGCGGCATCACCCACGCGCAGAAGCTGGAGGGCTGCTACTGGGGCGGCCGCTCGGTGTACTTCGTGTCGTCGTTCGCGCGCCGGTCGGACGGCTCGGCCGCCGACCACTACGGGCAGGTCTGGCGCTACGACCCCGAGCGCCGCCGGCTCACCCTGGTGATCGTCTTCGGCCCGGACACCGATGTGCAGCTGCCGGGCGAGTCGCCCGACAACATCTGCCTGGCGGCCGGCGGCGGCCTCATGGTCTGCGAGGATGGCGACGGCGCCCAGCACGTCTACGGGGTCACCCGGCGCGGCGAGGTCTACGCGATGGCCCGCAACCGGCAGGCGATCACACCAGCCGCCGACGCGGCGGGCGGCACCGAGCAGGAGCCGGAATACGGTGAGTTCGCCGGGGTGACGTTCTCCCCGGACGGAGACACCATGTACGTCAACTGCTACACGCCCGGCACCACGTTCGCGGTGACGGGCCCCTGGCGCCGCTAGCCGGCGCTCCGCTCCCGACCCGGGCGCCGGGTGCGAAGCCCGGCGCCCCGCCGGACCGTCGAGGCACAGGAGTGCGAAGGGGACCCGGTGACCCACAAGGACAGCGCCTCGTTGCGGGAGCGGCTGCGGCTGCCCCCGGGCCGGCCGGTCGACCTCGGCCGGTACGACGCCGCCGCCACTCCGGGCGGGCCCCACGGCAAGGCGGCGGGCAAGGCGGCCACGGCCCGGACCGGCGAGCGGCTGGCCGTCCTGCAGGAACGGCTCTGGGCGGCGAGCACCGCGGGCGACCGGCGCCGGGTCCTGCTGGTTCTGCAGGGGATGGACACCAGCGGCAAGGGCGGCACGGTCAAGCACGTCATCGGCCTGCTCAACCCGTCCGGCTGCCGGATCACCGCGTTCAAGGCACCCACCGCCGAGGAACGCGCGCACCCCTTCCTGTGGCGCGTGGAGCAGGTGCTCCCAGTCCGTGGCGAACTGGGCATCTTCGACCGCTCACACTACGAGGATGTACTGATCGCCCGCGTCCGGGAGCTCGCGCCCGCCCCCGAGATCGCCCGGCGCTACGAGCAGATCAAACGCTTCGAGCAGTCCCTCACCGGCGACGGGGTGACCCTGATCAAGTGCTTCCTGCACATCTCCTACGAGGAGCAGCGCCGTCGGCTGCTCAAGCGCCTCGACAAGCCGGAGAAACGCTGGAAGTTCGCCGCTTCCGACATCGACGACCGCGCCCTGTGGCCGGCGTTCCAGGAGTCCTACGAGATCGCCCTCGAGCGCTGCGGCACCTCGAAGGCGCCCTGGTACCTGGTCCCGGCCGATCACAAGTGGTACCGCAACTGGGCGGTCAGCCGGCTGCTCCTGGAGCATCTGGAGGAGCTGGATCCGCGCTACCCGGAGGCGGACTTCGATGTGGCCGCGTGCCGGAAGCGGCTGCTGGAGCAGCCCTGATCCGCCCGTTCGGGCGGCGGCGGGGCGTCGGGGCCACTGAAGCCGCCGGACGGGGGTACTCGGCGGCTCATGAGCGAGAACCAGCAGGTCAGCAGCTCTTACTGGCTTCAGACGGCACCGGACGGCCACCACCCGGCGCTGACGGAGGACCTGGACGTCGACGTGGCGGTGATCGGCGCCGGGATCGCCGGGCTGAGCACGGCGTGGGAGCTGACGCGGGCCGGGCGGAGCGTGGCCGTCCTGGAGGCCGGCCGGGTCGCGGCCGGCGTCACCGGACACACCACCGCCAAGGTCACCGCTCTGCACACGCTCGTCTACGACAAGCTGCGGCGCACCCGCGGGCCCGAGGGCGCACGGCTGTACGCCCGGTCCCAGTCGGAGGCGATCGAGCACGCGGCCCGGATCGCCGGGGAACTGGGCGTCGACTGCGAGTGGGAGACGCGGAGCGCCTACACCTACGCCCGTGACACGGGCCGTGTGGAGGAACTGCGCGCCGAGGCCCGGGCCGCGGCCGAGGCCGGGCTGCCCGCGTCGTTCGTGACGGAGACCGGACTGCCCTTCCCGGTGGCGGGTGCGGTCGAGGTCACCGGGCAGGCCCAGTTCCATCCCCGCAAGTACCTCTTGGCACTCGCCGCCGACCTGGTCGAGCGCGGCGGGCACATCTACGAGGACACCACCGTCCTCGGCCTGGACGAGGGCGAGCCGTGCAGGCTGTCGACCACGACCGGGGCGACGGTCCGGGCCCGGGACGTCGTCGTGGCGACGCACTACCCGATCTTCGACCGTGCCCTGCTGTTCGCCCGCCTCTCCACACGCCGCGAGCTGGTGGTCGCCGGGACGATCCCCGCGGACCAGGACCCGGACGGCATGTTCATCACGCCCGACGAAGACACCCGCTCGGTGCGCACCGCGCCCCACGAGGGCGACCGGCGGCTGCTCATCGTCACCGGTGAGCACTTCACGCCGGGCACCGGCGACCCCCGGGCCCGTTTCGAACGCCTCACCGCCTGGGCCACCGGCCACTTCCCGGACCTGGAGGTCACCCACCGGTGGGCGACCCAGGACACCGAGCCCACGGACACGGTGCCGATGATCGGCCCCCTGCACCCGGGCGCCCGGCACACGTACGTGGCCACCGGCTTCGGCGGCTGGGGCATGACCGGCGGCATCATGGCGGGCCGGCTGCTGGCCGCGCAGATCACCGGCGAGGAGTGCGAGTGGAGCGCGCTGTACGATCCGCGCCGGGTCAAGCCCGCGCTGCGTGAGGCGCCGGCGTTCCTCAAGACGCAGGCCAAGGTCGCCGGGCACTTCGTGGGAGACCGGCTGCGGCCTTCCCCGCCGGTGGAGTCCCTGCCGCCCGGCGAGGGCGCCGTGGTCCGCGCGAACGGCCACCGCCTCGCGGTGTACCGGGACGACGACGGCGGGCTGCACGCCGTCTCCGCCCGCTGCACCCACCTGGGCTGTCTGGTCGACTTCAACGCGGCCGAACGTGCCTGGGAGTGCCCCTGCCACGGGTCCCGTTTCGACACGGACGGCAAGGTGATCCAGGGCCCGGCGACCAAGCCGCTGGAGCAGCGGGACCTCTGACGGCTCGCCCCCGGCCTACGCTGGAGGTATGAGCGAGAACGACTACTGCCTGATCGACGCGACCAGGCCGCCCCGGGCGGACGGACCGCCGTACGCGGAGTGCGTGCTGTGCCGGGAGCCGACGGAATACCCCGAGTCGTACAAGGGCATCACGCTCTGCCCGGCCTGTGAGTGGCAGGAGGCGCAGCGCACGGCCTGTTCAGGGTGATCCGCCTGCTCAGGGTGATCGGCGGGAGGCCAGGGCACCGGCCAGGGCCAGTGCCCCGGCCGTGAGCAGGGCTGCCGCGCCCAGGGGCAGCAGCGGCAGCGGGACGGTGCCCCGCTGCGACCCGGTGACCAGGCCCCGCACCGCGGCCTGGGCCGGTGAGCCGGTGGCCACCAGCGACAGCAGCGCCGCGAGCAGCAGGGCGGGAACCGCCCGGCCCGGCGACCGCACCAGGGGCCGGCTGGTGAGCGCGCCGACGGCGGTGCCGAGCAGGGCGCAGGCCAGGGCCGCGAGCAGTCCGGCGGCACAGGCGGAGGCAAGCGGCACCCGGGTGCGGTGATCGGAGGCCACCGGGTCGCTGAGCAGCGTCACGACGAAGGTCGCGAGCGTGCCGAGCGCGGCGGCACCGGCCAGGGCCACCAGCAGGCAGGCCACATGGGCCCGAGCGGGCCCGGCGGCCGCCGCCACGCATCCGCGTGCGGCGTCGGGCTCGCCCGTGGCACAGATCCGCGCCAGCCACGCGGCGACGGGCAGCAGGGCCGCGGCCGTGTACCCGAGCGAGTCGAGAACCGGCTGCCCGGCCTGGATGCTGATCGCGAGGAACGCCGCGTACAGCAGGAACGGCGGCAGCCAGCGCTGCGAGCGCCCCAGCAGGGCGGCGTGGTAGAGCATCAGGGCGGTCATCGGCGGCTCCTCGGTGCGGTCGCTCCCGGGCCGGCGTACCGGGCGGGCCGTGCCGGGACGGCGGTCGGCGGCGGGGTGCGGGGGCCCGGTGCCGCGCCGGCGGCGGTCATCCGTGCCGCTCCGGGTCCGTCGCCTGCGGTGTCACTCTCACCACGTGCCAGGGCGGGCGGGCCGTCAGCAGGGTGCGGAGCAGGACGTCGGTGTGCGGGGCGGCGACGGACAGGCGGTAGGCACCGGGCCCGGTCTCCTCGGCGGAGGCGACGGTCCGTCGTACGTCCTCGGGCAGCCGCCCGTCCGGCGGCCCCTGTACCTCGACCAGCACCTGCGGGCCGGCCGCGGCCCGGTCCTGCGCGGGCTCCTGCCGGACGACGCCCGCGTCGCGCACGGCGTATATCGCGTCGGCCAGGCCGGCGAGGCGGCGCGGGTCGTGGTCGACGAAGACCACGGAGCCGCCGGCCGCCGTGCGTTCGGCGACCGCGCGCTCCAACTCGGCGCGGGCCGCGGTGTCCAGACCGGTCCACGCCTCGTCCAGCACCAGCAGCTCGGGCTCCGACAGCAGGGCCTGGGCCACCGCGACCTTCTGACTGCTGCCCTTCGACAGCCGGGCCATCGGCGTCTCGGCGTACGCGAGGGCCCCGAGGCGCTCCAGCCACTCCCCTGCGGCCCGGGCCGCCGCCGCGCGGGTCAGGCCGTGGACGGTGCCGAGGTGGGTCAGGTAGCCGACGGCGGTGAAGGGCAGGGCCGGCGGGAACCGCTCGGGGACGTAGGCGGTGCGCGGCCGGCCCGTGATCCGGCCCTCGCTGGGGGCGTCGATGCCGGCGAGCAGCCGCAGCAGCGTGGACTTGCCGCTGCCGTTGGCGCCCACGACGCGGACGAGCCGGCCCGGAGCCACCGCCAGGTCGATCCCGCGCAGCACCCAGGGGCCCAGCAGACCGTAGCGGCGGCCCGCGTTGCGCAGACACAGGTCGGGTCGCATGCGGCCATCCTGCACGATCTTCGGCTGGCAGACTGGGGTCGTGAGCGAAAACCAGACGCCCGTGAGCGAGAGCGGCAGTCCCTTCCGGTCCAAGCCCTCGGCGCGCGACGAGGCACCGCAGTTCGTGCTGCCGCTCGTCGTACGGATCGAGCGGGCGGACCCGCCGGCCCGCACGGACGCCCTGGAGACGGCCGCGCGGGCGGTGCTGACGATCCTGGCCGACGAGCGGTCGGCCGGCGAGGGCGAGTGGGCCGGGGCGATGCGGGACTGGCAGGACGCCAGGATCCGCAAGGTCGTGCGGCGGGCGCGCGGCGCCGAGTGGCGGCGGGCCGAGGCGCTGCCCGGCATCACGGTCACCGGCAAGTCTGCCGAGGTGCGGGTGTTCCCGCCCGTCCCGCTGGACGGCTGGCCGAAGGATCTGGCCAGACTCCAGGTCTCCGGCACCGACCTGGACGACCCGCAGCCGCCGGTGGACGCGGACCCGTCCGCCCCCGTGCTCTGGCTGAACCCGGACCTCGGCATGTCGGCCGGCAAGGCCATGGCGCAGGCCGGCCATGGCGCCCAACTGGCCTGGTGGGAGCTGTCCGACGCGGAGCGGGCCGCCTGGCGCGACACGGGTTTCCCGCTCGCCGTCCGGACGGCCGACGCCGCTCACTGGCCCGGACTCACCGGCAGCGGGCTGCCGTTGGTGCGCGACGCGGGCTTCACGGAGATCGCGCCCGGCTCGTGCACGGTGGTCGCGGACCACCCGGCGCTGCGCCGCGAGCCGCACCGGGCGGGCCGCGCTGCTTCCACCCGTTCGGAGTAGCCGCAGGCGCGGCGGCCTGGGACGAGTGCTCCAGTGGGGTTACCAGCCGGCCGACCCCAGGAGACAGCCATGACCAGCGCCGCGCCCCCTCCCCCCGCTCCGCCCGCCCCCGGCGACCGGAGGCCCGACGGCTCCGGCGCGGGCGGTTCCGGCGACCCGTGGGCGGCCGGGGGGCTCGTTCTCGGCGGCATCCTGATGGTCGTCTACGGCCTCTTCGCGGTGCTCCAGGGCATCGCGGCGATCGCCGGCGACGAGGTGTACACCAGCTTCGGCCAGTACTCCTTCGCGTTCGACCTGACCGCGTGGGGCTGGATCCACGTGATCGTCGGGGTGCTCGTGGTGGCCGCCGGGCTCGGCCTGTTCGTCGGAGCCGCCTGGGCCCGGGTGGTGAGCGCGGTCGTGGTCGGCCTGGCGCTCATCGCGAACTTCCTCTGGCTGCCGTACCAGCCGTTCTGGTCGATCATCATGATCGTGACCGGCCTGTTCGTCCTCTGGTCGGTGTTCAGCTACCGCTCCTCCCGCCCGGTGTAGGGCCCCGGCCCCGGTCCGGGCGGCGGCGGGCGCCGCTCGCGCTCCGCGACCACCGCGTGCATGCGGCGCGTCAGCGCGGTCGCCGCCGCCGTGAGGAAGACGAAGGTGTAGACGATCTGGACGACGGTCACCATGCGGGCCTCCTGCCCGCGCGGGGTGATGTCGCCGTAGCCGACGGTCGCGAGCGTGACGACGGTGAAGTACAGCGCGTCGACGCGGGTGCTCAGGCCGGTGAACTGACCGGGCTGCTGGGCGAGGGCGTAGTACCCGGACGAGAAGACCAGCACGGCCAGGCACATCAGCAGCGAGATCATGATGCCCGACCGGGCCTGCGGCTTCTCCGGCACGACGTCGCGCACGTGACGCAGCAGCAGGACGGCGACGAACGCCAGGCACAGCACGAACAGCGGCCAGCCCAGCCAGGGGCGGTCGGCGCCCAGGCCCTCCAGCGGCAACAGGAAGTAGGCCGTGCCGCCCGCCAGGAGCACCGCCGCGGCCCTGATCCGCAGCCGGCGGACGGCGGCCTCCCCGAACTCCTTCTCCCGCTTCCGCGCGGGGCGGTGGGGCTGCTCGCTGCCTTCGGGCACAGGTCCGGTCTACGACGGATCGCGGACGGATGCGATCCTTGCGCCTCCGTCAGTGGGGCGCGGGCCCGGCCCCTAACCTCAAATGTTGCTCTGAAGCCGGGCCGGGCGGGGTTCGGGGGCGAGCGGCTGGGCCATACCCCCCTCACGTTCGAGGAACGGGCGGGGTGGAGGAGGGGACGATGGAGCGACTGGGGACGGGCATCGGGTGGCGGCCGGAGATCGCGGACGCCGTGGAGCGGATGCCGGGGATCGACTGGGTCGAGACGGTGGCCGAGAACGTCTGCCCGGGGCACCTGCCCGACTCCCTGCGGCGGCTGCGTGAGCGCGGCGTCACCGTGGTGCCGCACGGCGTCTCGCTCGGCCTCGGCGGCGCGGACCGGCCCGACGCAGGACGGCTGAGCGCACTGGCCGAGCGCGTGGAGGCGCTGGGCTCCCCGCTCGTCACCGAGCACATCGCGTTCGTCCGGGCGGGTGGGCCGCTGACCGCCTCCCCGCATCTGGAGGCGGGCCATCTGCTGCCCGTGCCCCGGACCCGGGACGCCCTGGACGTCCTGTGCGAGAACGTGCGCATCGCACAGGAGGCGCTTCCGGTGCCGCTGGCCGTCGAGAACATCGCCGCGCTGGTCTGCTGGCCGGACGAGGAGATGACGGAGGGCCAGTTCCTGTACGACCTCGCCGACCGCACGGGCGTCCGTCTCCTCATCGACGTGGCCAACCTGCACACCAACCACGTCAACCGCGGCGAGGACCCGTCCAAGGCCCTCGGCGAGCTGCCCCTGGAGGCCATCGCCTACGTCCACGTCGCCGGCGGCTTCGAACGCGACGGCGTCTGGCACGACAGCCACGCCCACCCCGTCCCCCGGCCGGTGCTCGACATCCTGACGGACCTCGCCTCCCGCGTCAGCCCCCCGGGCGTCCTCCTGGAACGGGACGAGAACTTCCCGGAACCGGCGGAACTGGAAGCCGAGTTGACCACGATCCGCCGGGCGCTGGAGGCAGGCGCGGTCGAACGCGTGAAGACGGAGCTCCGCTCGGCCGCGCTTGCCGCTGCGCGGCACAGGGGGACCGGCACGGTCGACGGCGAACCGCTGCTCACGGCAACCGCCGCCGGACGGCGAGCGGGAGGGAACGCCCGCACCGGACACCGGGACGCGGCGCGGGGCCACGGCGGCATGCTGCTCGCGACAGCCGCAGCCGCAGCGCCTGACGCGGCAGTGGCCGAGATCGACACGACACGGCACGGCGACGAGACCGGCACGGTCGACGACGAACCGGTCCTCACGGCAACCGCCGCCGGACGGCGAGCGGAAGCTGCGGACCGCGGCGGCGAGCCGCGCGGCAAGGCCCGCACCGGACACCGGGACGCAGCGCGGGGCCACGGCGGCATGCTGCTCGCGACAGCCGCAGCCGCAGCGCCTGACGCGGCAGTGGCCGAGATCGACACGACACGGCACGGCGACGAGACCGGCACGGTCGACGACGAACCGGTCCTCACGGCAGCCGCCGGACGGCGGGAAGCGGCTGTGGGCCTCGGCGGTCAGCTGGTGCAGGAAGCCGGCGCCGGAGCGCGGGCAGCCGCTGCCGGTGGGAGCCGGGCCGTGCGGCACGGTGATGAGACCGGGGCGGCCGGGGCGACACGGGGCGTCTCCGGCCTGCCCCATCCGGAAGGGATCGCCGGGGCCCGGCAGCGGCTCGGGCTGGCGCAGGCCGCGTTGCTGTCGGCGCTGGTCGCGGGCACGCCCGTGCCCGAGGGGTTCGACCGGGTGCGGGTCGGTGTCCAGGCGCGGGCGCTCGCGGCGAAGCGGGCGGACGTGGTGGCGAAGGTCGCTCCCGAGTTGCCGGTGATCCTCGGGGACGGGTACCGCACGGCGTTCCTCGGCTACGCCCAGACCCGCCCGATGACCGCCGGGTACCGGCGCGACGCCCTCACCTTCGCCGAGTACCTGCTGTCCGCCGGGCGCCCCGGGGACGCGCGGGCGCGGCGGGAGCTGCGGGAATGGTGGCTGGAGCGGTCGGGCCCTGCCCCGCGCTCCCGGCGGCCCGGCGATCGCCTCGTCCGCGCCACGCGCAGGGTGCTGCAGCGGCGTTGAGCTCGCCCGCGCCATGAGGGGTGAGGGGCCCGGCCCGCCTCCCTCACCCCTCGTCTCACTCCTGCCGGGCCCCGGCAGGAGGCCCTCCGGGCGTCGCACCGGCCTTCTCCGGCACGGCGTCACCCGCAGGGGCGTCGCCGCGGCCGTAGTGGTGCGTGGTGAACATGTAGAGCAGGCCGGTGCCCAGCACGACCGCGCCGCAGAGCAGCACGATCCAGTTCTCCCACCACGGCTTCTCCGGGGCGCGGGCCCAGCAGATGTTGACGATGGCGAAGATGCCGTACGCCAGCGCCCCCACGTTCACCGCCAGGCCCCAGCGGCCCAGGGTGAACTCGCCCGCCGGACGCCAGCCTTTGAGCCGGGCGCGCAGCGCCGCCAGGACCACCATCTGGAACGATCCGTAGATGCCGAGGATCGCGAACGAGACGATGTTGGTGAGAGCGTCCTCGGAGAGCAGCGACGCGAAGGCGATGAGCAGCGGCACCGCCGCCGACACGAACAGCGCCCAGCTCGGCACCGCACGGGCGTGGACGAACCGCCGCAGCAGTCCGTGCCCGACGATCATCTCGTCCCGGGCGTAGGAGTAGATGAGCCGCCCGGCCGCGGCCTGGAGGCTGATCGTGCAGGACAGGAAGGAGATGAGCACCACGGCCATCACCAGCCGGGCCCCGGTCTCGCCCATGGCGTCGTACAGCACGTCCACGACCGGGTCGGCCACCTCCCCCGAGATGATTGCATTGAAGTCCGTGACCGACAGCAGCAGCGACATACAGGTGAACGTGGCCGCGGCGCCCCCGATGTAGATGGTGCGCCGCATCGCGCGGGGGATGACGCGCCCCGGGTGGGCGACCTCCTCCGCGGTGTCTCCGCACGCCTCGAAGCCGTAGTACTGGTAGAAGCCGATGATGGCGGCCGCCAGGAACGCCGGTAGGTAGGAGCCGTTCTCCTCGATCCCGTAGGTGTCGAAGATGATGCCGACGTTGTGGTGGCGGTGGGTGGACAGCAAGTAGATACCGACCACGAGGGCGCCGATGAGTTCGCCGCCGAAACCGATGATGGCCGCCGCCGACAGGGCTTTGGTTCCCAGGTAGTTGATGAGGATGGCGACGACGATGAGCACGGCGGTGCACAGCACGGTGGTGTGCACGGTGGCGTCGAAGCCGAACAGGATCGCGATGTAGGGCCCGGCGCCGTAGGCGACCGAGGTGATGGTCACCAGCAGCGCCCACATGTACACCCAGCCGGTCATCCACGCCCAGCGCTTGCCCCACAGCCGCCGGGCCCACGGGTAGACACCACCGGCGATGGGGTACTGCGCGACGACCTCGCCGAAGACCAGCGCGACCAGGAACTGGCCGCAGCCGGCCAGCACGAACGCCCAGATCATCGGCGGCCCGCCGTCGACGATCGCGATGCCGAAGAGGGTGTAGGTGCTCACCACCGGGGAGAGGTAGGTGAACCCGAGGGCGAAGTTGGCCCAGGGGCCCATGTCCTTGCGGAACTCGGAGCCCGGCTCGCCGCCGGGGGTGCCGGAGGCCGGCGCGGGAGGCTGGGTACCGGTCACCGCTGCGCCTTCCGTCCCTCGGTGATCAGATCGGCGGCCCGTTCGGCGGCGAGCAGCACCGTCACCATCGGGTTGATGGTGGGCATCGTCGGGAACACCGAGGCGTCGACGATCCGCACGCCGTCGAAGCCGCGCAGTCTCAGCTCGGGGTCGCAGACGGCCAGGGGGTCGTCCGCGGCGCCCATGCGGCAGGTGCCGGCCGGGTGGTAGACGGTGTGGGCCGCGCGGCGGCCGTACTCCGACAGGTCGGCGTCGGAGAGGACGTCCGGGCCGGGCGCGACCTCGCGGACGAGCCAGTCGCGCAGCGGGGCGGTCGCGGCGACCTCGCGCGCCACCTTCAGGCCGTCCACGATGGTGCGCTCGTCGTGGCCCTCGGGGTCGGTGAAGTACCGGAAGTCCAGGGCGGGGTGCTCGGCCGGGTTGTTGCTGCGCAGCCACATGCGGCCGGTGGAGCGGGCCCGCGGCACGTTCGGCGTCATGCACACCCCGTGCCGCGGTACGGGGTAGCCGAGGCGTTCGGTGTTGACGGTGAACGGCACCTGGTAGAAGTGGAACATCAGGTCGGGGCGCGGCTGGCTCTTGTCGCGGCGCAGGAACAGGCCGGCGTCGGAGTCCATCGCGGAGTTGGGCGGCAGCGGCCCCGCGGTCTCCCAGACGATCACGGACTCGGGGTGGTCCAGCAGGTTCTCCCCGACGCCGGGCAGGTCGGCCCGTACCGCGATGCCCAGGGCGCGCAGGTCGTCGGCCGGTCCGATGCCGGAGAGCAGCAGCAGGCGCGGGGTGTCGATGGCGCCCGCGCACAGCAGGAGTTCGCGCTCGGCGCGCACGGTGGCGGGTTCGCCGTCGGCGCCCCGGACCGCGACCCGGGTGAGCCGGCCGGAGGCGTCGGGGATCAGCCGGTGGGCCCAGGTCTCCAGTTTCAGTGTGAGGTTGGGCCGGTCCAGCACCGGGTGGACGTAGGCGACGGACGCGGAGGAGCGCAGGTTGCCCTCCGGCTGGTAGGCCAGCGAGAAGAAGCCGGTGCCGTCGGTGAAGGGTTGGGCGTTGAAGTCGTCGACGACGGGGACGCCCAGGGCGCGGGAGGCCGCGGTGACGAAGTCCTCCGCGATGGGATTGCGGTCGGCCTCGGCCACCGGGACGATCCGTGTGAGCAGCCGGTCGCGGTAGGGCAGGATCGTCGCCGGGTCCCAGCCGGAGCAGCCGCCGCTCACCCAGTCGTCGAGGTCCTGCGGCAGCGGCAGGAAGCTGATCAGGGTGTTGTGCGAGGAGCAGCCGCCGAGCACACGGGCCCGGGAGTGCAGGATGTGCGAGTTGCCGCGCGGCTGCTCCACGGTGGTGTAGCCGTAGTCGTACTCCGAGCCGAGCAGGTCGATCCAGTTGCGCAGGCGCAGGATGCGCTCGTCGCCGACATCGCTGGGGCCGCCCTCGATGACGCAGACGCGGCAGTCGGGGTCCTCGCTCAGCCGGGCGGCGAGCACACAGCCGGCGGTGCCGCCGCCGACGATGACGTAGTCGTAGGCGGACTCGTCGCCGTGCGCGGGAGTGGTGGCCATGCGGTGCCTTTCTTCGGTGGCCGGTCAGCCCTTGAACCAGCCGGAGGGGGCGGGGGCGAGGTTCTGGTAGATGTGCTTGGCCTCCTGGTACTCGCGCAGCCCCGTGGGGCCGAGTTCGCGCCCGACGCCGGAGCGGCCGAAGCCGCCCCACTCGGCCTGCGGTACGTAGGGGTGGAAGTCGTTGATCCACACGGTTCCGTGCCGCAACCGCTGGGCGACGCGCTGGGCGCGGCTCGCGTCCGAGGTCCACACGCCGCCGGCCAGGCCGTAGCGGGTGTCGTTGGCCAGTTCCACCGCCTCGTCCTCGCTGCGGAAGCGCTCGACGGTGACCACCGGGCCGAAGACCTCCTCCTGGACGATGCGCATAGACCGGTCGCAGTCGGCGAAGATCGTCGGCAGCAGGAAGAACCCGCGGCTGAGGGCCGGGTCGTCGGGGCGGGTACCGCCGGTGACGAGCCGGGCGCCCTCCTCCTTGGCGACGGCGATGTAGCCCTCGACCTTCTCGCGGTGTTCGGCGGAGCTGAGCGGTCCGCTCTCGGTGCCCTCCTCCATGCCGTTGCCGAGCCGGATCGCGCGGGCGCGCTCGGCGACGGACTCGACGAACCGGTCGTGCAGCGCGTCCTCGACGAGCAGGCGCGAACCGGCCGAGCAGACCTGCCCGGAGTGCAGGAAGGCGGCGTCGAGGGCGTAGTCGACGGCGGCGTCGAAGTCCGCGTCGGCGAAGACGATGTTGGGGTTCTTGCCGCCCAGTTCCAGGGCGATGTTCCGCGGCCCCTCGGCGGCGCTCGCCATGATGGCCCGGCCGGTGTGCAGGCCGCCGGTGAAGGAGATCAGGTCGACGTCGGGGTGGCCGGTCAGGGCCGCGCCGACGGTCGCCCCGGAGCCCAGCACGAGGTTGGCGACGCCGGGCGGGGCTCCGGCTTCCTCGATGAGCCGGATCATGGTGATGGTGGTGAGGGGTGTGGTCTCGCTGGGTTTCAGGACGAAGGTGTTGCCGGCGGCGAGGGCCGGGGCGACCTTCCAGGAGGCCTGCAGCAGCGGGTAGTTCCAGGGGGCGATGAGCGCGCACACGCCGACCGGCTGGTAGACGACGCGGCTGAGGACGTCCGGGCCGACGTCGACGACCCGGCCGCCGTCCTTGCCCGCGAGTTCGGCGTAGTAGCGGAAGGCGTTCGCCACGTCCTCCACGTCGATGCGGGCCTCGGCGAGCGTCTTGCCGGTGTCGAGGGTCTCGGTGCGGGCGATGTCCTCCCGGTCGCGCAGCAGCAGGTCGTGCACGCGCAGCAGGAGGTCGGCCCGGCGGCGGGAGGGGGCGTTCGCCCAGTCCTCCTCGGCGAAGGCGCGCCGGGCGGCGCGCACGGCACGGTCGACGTCGGTGGCATCCGCCTCGTCGACGGTGGTGACGACCGAGGCGTCATAGGGGTTGACCACCTCGCGCCGGCCACCGCCCGCCGCCTGCGTCCACTGGCCGTCGATGTACAGCTCACCCACCGCGGGGCCTCCTTCGCGTCCGGCCGGAGCCCGATCGGCTCGACGGTCAGCAACATGGCCCATCGCACGGGCGGCGGCCACGGGGCACACCGCCGCGACGGCGTCCGGGCGGCCCAGAGGACCCGGGTGGGCTAGTCGCCCGGGTCACGGCCTGCGCGCTCGAGTGCCCGTACGGCAGTTGGCGTAGACCCGGAAGTCACATGTCACTCCGCACCCGAAGCGCACTGGCGTGCGGTGCCGTGTCAGGAGGCACCACCATGCGACCGCGACCCCCCGTCAAGGGCCGAGGCGTCTTCAGCGGCACCGGACTCGTCGTCATGTGCCTGACGGCCACGCTCGCCGCGCTGGTCTTCCCGGTCTGGTCGTACACGGACCGGCCGGGACCGGTACCGAACGCGCTGAGCGCCCAGACCCTGCGGACGAGCCACGGTCCGCTGTCCGCACTGGACCAGGACTTCCTCACGAAGGTCCGGCTGGCGGGACTGTGGGAGCTGCCCGCGGGGCGGCAGGCACAGTCGAAGGGGACGACACCGGCCGTACGGACGGCCGGCCGGCATCTCGTCGAGGGGCACCGGTTCCTGGACGAGCGGGTCCGCGGCGTCGCCGCCCGGCTGCACCTCGGCCTGCCCGACGAGCCCAGCACTCGGCAGAAGCAATGGCTGGACCGGCTCGGCCGGGCGCGAGGAGCACGGTACGACCGCGAGTTCGCCACCCTTCTGCGGCTGGCGCACGGCCGGGTGTTCCCGCTCGTCGCCCAGGTCCGGGCGAGCACTCGCAACACCCTGGTGCGCGAACTCGCCGACGACGCCAACACGACCGTCTCGACCACATCAAGGCGTGGAGGCAACGGGCTGCGTCGACTTCGACGCCGTGGCCCGCGACTTGGCCGACGCCGGCGCTCCCCCGGCCACCGGCCCGGGGCCGGCCGTCCCGCCGGCCACGCCGCCTTCCGCACCCTCGTCGCCCTCGCCCGCGTACACGCTCCCGCCGCCCGCCTACAGTCCGCCACCGGGCTGAAGCGGAACGTCACATACCGACAACACTCGGTCCGGATTGTGAACAAGGCATGGTGTTTTCGGGACCGTGTCACATACAAACAACATATGCTCTGGGTTCTTTTCCTGCTGGCGGCCTGGGCCGTGGCCGGCACGGCGTGCACGCGTCTGTGCCTGGCCGCCGTACGCGCCGCAGCCGTGGAGGCGGACACCGGCTCCGGTCGTGAACTCACCCTGTACGAGGCCGCGTTCCTCTCCGGCGGCCCCCGCCGGGTCGCCGACGTCACGCTGGTCGCGATGGCCCGTCAGCGCCGGCTGCTCCTGGCGCACACCGGCTGGGCCACGGTGGTCGACCCACGCGGGCGGGACGAGATGGAGCGGTCGGTGATAGGGGCCATCGGTCCCGCGGGGCAGTCCCGGATCGCGCCGGTGCGGTCCACGGCCGCCGCGGCCGACGCGGTGCGCGGGATCGCCGACGGGCTGGTGCGCGCGGGGCTCGCGGTGCCGGACAGCGCCCGTACGACGGTCGCGTCGGCCGTCCGGCAGGTGCGCGTGGCCGCCCTCGCCGTCCTCGGGCTGGGCGTGGCCGCGCTGCTGACGCCCGCTCCACCGGACATGCCGCGGCATCTGGTCGCCTTGTGGTTCGCGCTGCCGCTCGCCCTGGCCCTGAGCTGCCTGGCCGTCGCCCGGGTCGAGATCCACCCCTACTCCCGCTGGGCCTCCCCGGCCGGGCGGCGGTTGCTCGGCACGCTGACCCGGACCGCGGACGGCACCGCCGACGACCGCACGTATCTCACCTCGGTGGCCGTGCGCGGCGTCAGCGCGATCGGCGAACCGGACCTGCGCGCCGCGTTCGCGCACCGCGAGTCGCACGACTGACCGGACGGGGGCGCACACGGGGCACACAGCCCGACACCGGCGGACGGTGCTTGCCTTCCCCCCCTCACCGAACGAAACATCCCTTTCGTCGCCACCGTGCATCGAAGGGATACGCATGAGAGCCGCCCTCCTCTACTCGGCCGCCGGGTCGTTGCTGCTGAGCACCCTCGTCGGGGCCCCGGACATCAAGGATCCGGCGGGGGCGGCGGAGCGGCGCGGCGCCGCCGTGGCGGCCGCGCGGGCCAGGGCGGCCGGTGTCGACTTCGGCCCCTGCCCCGACGCGCAGGACCTGCCCGGCAGCATGCGGTGCGGCACGGTACGCGTCCCGCTGGACTACGCCCGCCCGGACGGCGAGCAGATCGAACTCTCCGTCAGCAGGGCCCGGGCCACGCGGAAGGACCCGCGCCGCGGCGGGCAGCCCGTCGGGCGGCAGGGCGCCCTGGTCTACAACCCGGGCGGGCCGGGCGCCACCGGCCTGTACTTCCCGCTGATCGGCCTGCTCCCCGAGTGGAAGCGGATCGCGGCCGCGTACGACCTCGTCGGCTATGCCCCGCGCGGGGTCGGCCGTTCGGCGCCGCTGTCGTGCACGGACCCGAAGCGGTACTTCACGGGGCCCTCGCAGTCACCGGCCCACCCCTCGGAGTCGTACAAGGAGGAACGCGTCGCACGGGCGAAGGCGTACGCGCGCGGCTGCGCCGAGCGCGTGGGCGACTCCCTGCGGCATTACCACTCCCTCAACAACGCCCGCGACCTCGACGTGCTGCGCGCCGCGCTCGGCGAGGAGCGGCTGACCTTCATGGGCTCGTCGTACGGGACGTACTTCGGTGCCCTGTACGCCACGATGTTCCCGGGGCACGTGCGGCGGATGGTGTTCGACTCGGTGGTCCACCCCGGGCCCCACCGGATCTGGTATCGCAACAACCTCGCCCAGTCGGCGGCGTTCGAGCGCCGCTGGGCGGACTTCCGGACCTGGGTCGCCCGGCACCACGGCGTGTACGGGCTGGGCGCGACCGCGCGGGAAGTGCTGCGCAGCTACCGGCGGGCGAGCGCGCGGCTGGCCGCCGAACCGGCCGGCGGGAAGGTCGGACCGGGCCAGCTGCAGGGGGCGTTCCTGCAGGCCGGGTACTACGACGACCAGTGGCCGCACCGCGCGCACGCGCTGTCGGCGTACCTCAAGGGTGACCCCAAGCCCCTGATCGAGCAGGCGGGACAGCAGCCGGAGGCGGCTGCCGAGGCGGAGAACGCACGCGCGGTGTACCTCGCCGTCGAGTGCAACGACGCCCCCTGGCCCACGGACTTCACGGTGTGGGACCGGGACAACACCCGGCTCGCGCGGATGGCGCCCTTCGAGACCTGGGACAACGTGTGGACGAACCTGCCGTGCGCCTACTGGCGGGCGCCCCGGCAGCGGCCGCTCGACGTCGGCACCGGCCCGGGCGAGCTGCCGCCGACGCTGATCCTGGCCGCCGAGCGGGACGCCGCCACCCCGTACGACGGGGCCCTCGACCTCCACCGCCGTCTCGCGGGCTCGGTCCTGGTGACGGAGCGGGACGCCGGCGCCCACGGACTGGCGGGCGGCCCGAACGGCTGCGTCAACGGCCACGTGGAGGCGTATCTGCTGGAGGGACGGCTGCCGGGCCGGCGTACGGACTGCGCCCCGCACGCCGAGCCGAAACCGACGGCCCCGGACAGGCCCGGGGCCTCGGCTCTCAGAGGCGTCCGCTGAGTCAGGCCAGCGAGGCGACCAGCTCGGCGACGTCCTTGCGGCGGCCCGTGTAGAACGGCACCTCCTCGCGGACGTGCATACGGGCCTCCGAGGCGCGCAGATGACGCATCAGGTCGACGATGCGGTACAGCTCGTCGGCCTCGAAGGCGAGGATCCACTCGTAGTCGCCGAGGGAGAACGAGGCGACGGTGTTGGCGCGCACGTCCGGGTAGCCGCGGGCCATCTTGCCGTGGTCGGCGAGCATGCGGCGGCGGTCCTCGTCGGGCAGCAGGTACCAGTCGTAGGAGCGCACGAAGGGGTAGACGCTGACGTAGTCGCGGGGCGTCTCGTCGGCGAGGAACGCCGGGATGTGCGCGCGGTTGAACTCGGCGGGACGGTGCAGCGCCATGTTCGACCAGACGGGCTCCAGGGCGCGGCCCAGCTTCGTCCGGCGGAAGAGGTTGTACGCCTCCTGCAGCGCGTCGCTGGTCTCCGCGTGCCACCAGATCATGAGGTCGGCGTCGGCACGCAGGCCCGAGACGTCGTAGGTGCCGCGGACCGTCACGTCCTTGGCGGCGAGCTGGTCGAACAGCTCCTGGACCTCGTCGGCGTACCCGGCGCGGTCCTCGGGGAGGACGTCCTTCAGCTTGAAGACGGACCAGAGCGTGTAGCGGATGACCTCGTTGAGGTCCTTGGCCAGCTTGCCCTTGTTCGGGATCCTGCCGGACTCGGGGGTAGGGGCGTCGTTGCTCATGGCCTCATTCTCCCGCTCCGCCGTGCAGGCTCTGCACCGGGTGGGCGGTGAGCTCCTGCACAGTGACCGGGTCACCGTGGACCTGGTCGACGGCGGCGTACGCGCTCGCGATGCAGGCGGGGATGCCGACGCCGTCGTACGCGGCGCCGCAGACGGCGAGGCCGGGGAGGCGGGCGATGTGCTCGCGGATGCGGGCCACGCGCGCGTGGTGGCCCACGGGGTACTGGGGCAGGCCGTCGTCCCAGCGGGTGACGCGGGTGGCGACAGGGGTGGCGTCGAGGCCCGTCGCCGCCTTCAGGTCCTGCCGGGAGACGTCGGCCAGCTCGCTGTCGTCGCGCTCGAGGATCTCCGTCTCGCCGTACCGCCCGACGGAGGTGCGCAGGACGACCAGGCCGGGGTTCTCGTCGGCGATCCAGCCCCACTTCTGCGAGGCGAACGTGGACGCCTTGATGGTGTGGCCGTCGACCGGCGGTACGAGGAAGCCGCTGCCGTCGGGCAGGGCCGTCTCGCTGCGCCGGTAGGCGAGGGTGACCAGGGCCATGGAGGCGTACTCGACGCCGTCGAGCCCGGCGGCGGCCCCGGGGCTCTCGGCGCGCAGCAGCCGGGCGGCCTCGGGGGCGGGCGCGGCGACGATCACGGCCTCCGCGAACCACTCGCGCTCACCGGAGACGACGTGCCAGCCGCCTTCCGGGGTGCGCCGCAGCCCGGTCACGGCCGTACCCGTGAGGATCTCGCCCCCGCGGGCCAGGACCGACTCCGCCACCGCGAGGGGCAGGGTGCCGACGCCGCCCCGGATGCCCATGAAGACCGGGCCGGTCTGCCGGGCCGCCGCCGCCTTGGCCTGGAGCTCGCGGACTCCCGCCGTCAGGGAGGTGTGGCTCCGGGCCACCTGGAAGAGCTGCGGGACGGCCGCACGCATGGAGATGCGGTACGCGTCACCCGCGTACACCCCGCCGAGCATGGGCTCCAGCAGGCGGTCGACGACCTCGCGGCCGAGGCGCTGCGCCACGTACTCCCCGACCGCCACGTCGTCGCCGACCTCGGTGCGGGGCAGCTCGGCGTCCCGCCCGATGCGGGCGAGGCCCTCCTCGGACAGCACCCCGGCCAGGGCGGACGCGGTGCCGGGCACGCCCATCACGTGCCCCTTGGGGAAGGGGCGCAGGGCACCGCGGGTCCACAGCGAGGCCGTCGCCGTGGCCGGGGGCTGGAGGCGGTCGGCGAGGCCCACCTCGCGGGCGAGCTCCACCGCCTCGGGGCGGCGGGCCAGCAGCGATTCGGCGCCGAGGTCCACGCGGGCGCCGGCGACCTCGCCGGGCAGCAGCTTGCCGCCGACCCGGCCGGAGGCCTCCAGCACGGTCGCCCGCGCCCCGCGGTCCAGCAACCGGTGTGCGGCGGCCAGCCCCGCGATACCCGCTCCGATGACGACGACCCGCCCTTGGATTTCGCGCATGCCCCCAGCCTCTCAGACCCCACCGACAGCGCCGCCGCGCCCCGGTGTCCTCGACGAGTCCCGACCGTGACCGCATCGGAACCGTCCCGGGCCAAACGATCGGCACCCCCCGGGCGTCGAAGAAGCGTCAGCAGAATCGACCCTCGGGGGGATGCCCGTATGCGCACACGACGATCCGTACGACACCCCGCGTCGGCCCTGGCCGCGCTCCTGGTGGCGGCCGCCCTCGCGCTCACGGGGTGCAGCGCCGGGGACGACGCGTCGGGCGGCAGCAACTCCGCCGCCGATCACGGGGCGGACGACAAGGGCGTCTCGGGCGAGGCCGCCCCCGGCGGCCCCGCGAGCGGCGCCAAGGCGACGGCGCCGCCGAAGCCCGCCGCCAGCCACATCATCCGCACGGCCTCCCTGACCGTGCGGGTCAAGGACGTCCCGAAGGCCCTGGACGAGGCCCGCACCGGCGTGGAGAACGCGGGCGGCTACGTCGGCAACGAGACCACCACCCGGGATGCCGAGGGCCATGAGCGCACCCGGGTCGTGCTGCGGGTGCCCGTCGAGAAGTACGACGAGGTCCTCGCCGGCCTGGAGGGCTCCGGCAAGCTCCTCGACCGCAGCGCGAAGGCCGAGGACGTCACCGACCAGGTCGTGGACGTGGAGAGCCGGATCAAGACGCAGCGCGCCAGCGTGGCCCGGATCCGCGAGCTGATGGACCAGGCCACCAAGCTCAGTGACGTGGTGACCCTGGAGGGCGAGCTCAGCACCCGCCAGGCCGACCTGGAGGCGCTGCTCGCCCGGCAGAAGTCCCTGGAGGACCGCACCAGCCTGGCCACCATCACCCTGTCGCTGTCCGAGACCCCGGTGAAGAAGGCGGCCGAGGACGGCGATCCCGGGTTCGTGGACGCGCTCGCGGGCGGCTGGAGCGCCTTCGTGACGATGCTGCGCTGGCTCGCGGTGGCGTTCGGCGCGGTCCTGCCGTTCGCGGCGGTGGCCGCGCTGATCGTCCTGCTGTGGCTGCGCGTCGTACGCCCCCGCCTGCCGCGCCGCCCCGCGCCGGCGCCCACGGCGACCGCGCTCGGCCCGCTGCCGACGGCCCGGCCGGCGCCGGAGTCGGCGCCGGAGTCCACGCACCCGCGACACCCGGGTGAAGGGGACTGAAGTGCCCTGCTCCCGTAGCGTGTTCGCATGAACATGAGCCGTGCACGGGAGCGACTGGTCGTCATCGGCGGTGACGCCGCGGGCATGTCCGCGGCGTCACAGGCGCGCCGCCTGAAGGGTCCCGGCGAGCTGGAGATCGTGGCGTTCGAGCGGGGCCACTTCACGTCGTACTCGGCATGCGGCATCCCCTACTGGGTCGGCGGCGACGTCACCGACCGGGACGAACTCGTCGCCCGCACCCCCGAAGAGCACCGCGCCCGGGAGATCGGCCTGCGCCTGCGCACCGAGGTGACGGAACTCGACCTGGACGGGCAGCGGGTACGCGCGCGTGACGTCGATTCCGGCGAGGAGTCCTGGACGTCGTACGACAAACTCGTGATCGCGACCGGCGCCCGGCCGATCCGGCCGGACATGCCCGGGGTCGATGCGGCCGGGGTGCACGGTGTGCAGACGCTGGACGACGGCCAGGCGCTGCTCGACACGCTGGAGGGCACGCGTGGCCGCCGCGCGGTGGTGGTCGGGGCCGGCTACATCGGCGTGGAGATGGCCGAGGCGCTCATCAAGCGCGGCTACGAGGTGACGGTCGTCAACCGGGGCAGCGAGCCGATGTCGACCCTCGACCCGGACATGGGCTGCCTGGTGCACGAGGCCATGGAGGGCCTCGGCATCACGATGGTGAACGACGCCGAGGTCACGAAGATCCTCACCGGTGACGGGGGACGGGTCAGGGCGGTCGTCACACAGGAGAGCGAGTTCCCTGCGGACGTCGTCGTGCTCGGTATCGGCGTCCGCCCCGAGACGGCCCTCGCGCGGGCCGCCGGCCTCCCCCTGGGTGCGCACGGCGGTCTGCTCACGGACCGCTCGATGCGGGTGCGCGGGCAGGAGAACGTCTGGGCCGGCGGCGACTGCGTCGAGGTCCTGGACCTGGTCTCGGGCCAGGAGCGGCACATCCCGCTCGGCACGCACGCCAACAAGCACGGCCAGGTCATCGGGACCAACGCCGGCGGCGGCTACGCCACCTTCCCGGGCGTGGTCGGTACGGCGGTCAGCAAGGTCTGCGACCTGGAGATCGCCCGCACGGGCCTGCGCGAGAAGGACGCCCACCGCGTCGGGCTCCGCTTCGAGTCCGTCACCATCGAGTCGACGAGCCGGGCGGGCTACTACCCGAACGCCTCTCCGATGACGGTCAAGATGCTCGCCGAGCACCGCACGGGCCGCCTCCTCGGCGTCCAGATCGTCGGCCGGGAGGGCGCGGGCAAGCGGGTCGACATCGCGGCCGTCGCCCTCACGGCGGGCATGACGGTGGAACAGATGACCGCCCTGGACCTCGGCTACGCCCCACCGTTCTCCCCGGTCTGGGACCCGGTCCTGGTGGCGGCGCGCAAGGCGGCGGCGAAAGTGCGCGGATCGTCGTGAGGCGGGGCGCGGCCACGCCCTCAGGGGCGCGGGGCTGCAGCGATGTGCGGCTCCGCCGCGTGGGCGCGACGAGCCACCACGCGCCCGCAGCCGCCGCCCCACCCGCACCCCTACGGCGAAACGGCCTTATGCAGTCCCGGCCGTACCGGTGATCCGGTCGATCGCCTGCCGCGCCTGCTCCGCCGGCGGCCGCGACGGCAACGAGGACACCGACGCGGCCCCGGCCGTCACCGCCGGCGGCTGCTCCCCCGCCGGCTTCGCGTGCGACGCCACCCGGGTCGACCGCAGCCGGTGGCTCACCGCCTCCTCCAGCGTCACGGGCCGCCGCAGCTGGGTCGCCAGCCGCCCCGCGTCCTGGCCTAGGCGGGCCACGTCCTCCCAGGGCAGCCGCACCACCAGTGTCAGCTCCGCCTCCCCGTCGGGCAGGGCGTGCATCGCGGGGGTCACTCGGTCGTTCATCGCCTGTTCCTCACGTCGGCCCCGCGACCCGCCTTCCCCGCGCCGCGGGCGGTTGCCGACACATACGCACGCCCGTGCGGCCGCGTTCACCGAAGCGGCCGATCGGGCCCCACGTCAGCGCGCGGTCAGCGTGTGCACGTGCTCCACGAGCCGCGTCAGCGCGTCCGGGTCCGTGGACGGCATGACGCCGTGGCCGAGGTTGAAGACGTGACCCTCGAGGTCCTTCGCCGAGTCCAGGACCTCGCGGGTCTTGGCCTCGACGGCCTCCGTCGGGGCGAACAGCACGGTCGGGTCGAGGTTGCCCTGGAGTGCCTTGCCGGGGCCGACCCGGCGGGCGGCCTCGTCCATCGGGACACGCCAGTCGACGCCCACGACGTCCGCGCCGGCCTCGCCCATGAGGCCCAGCAGCTCGCCGGTGCCGACCCCGAAGTGGATGCGCGGCACGCCGTACCCGGCGACGGCCTCGAAGACCTTCGCCGAGGCCGGCAGGACCGAGCGGCGGTAGTCGACGGGGGCCAGCGCACCGGCCCAGGAGTCGAACAACTGGACCGCCGAGGCCCCCGCCTCGATCTGCACCCTGAGGAAGGCGGCGGTGATGTCCGCGAGGCGGTCGAGCAGGTCGGCCCACAGCCCGGGGTCGCCGTACATCATCGCCTTGGCGTTCTCGTACGTACGCGAGGGGCCGCCCTCGACGAGGTAGCTGGCGAGCGTGAAGGGGGCGCCGGCGAAGCCGATGAGGGGCGTGGCGCCGAGTTCGCGGGTGAGCAGGCCGATGGCCTCGGTGACGTAGGAGACGTCCTCGGGGGTGAGGTCGCGCAGCTGCGCCAGGTCCTCCCGGGTGCGGATCGGGCGCTCGACGACCGGGCCGACGCCGGGCTTGATGTCCAGGTCGATGCCGATGGCCTTCAGCGGGACGACGATGTCGCTGAAGTAGATCGCCGCGTCCACGCCGTGCCGGCGCACCGGCTGAAGCGTGATCTCCGTGACCAGGTCGGGCCGCATGCAGGACTCGAGCATCGGGATGCCCTCGCGCACCTTCCGGTACTCCGGCAGTGAGCGCCCGGCCTGCCGCATGAACCACACCGGTGTGTGCGGCACGGGCTCGCGCCGGCAGGCCTTGAGGAAGGCGGAGTCGTATGCGGCGGACGGCTGCTGGGCCCGAGGGGCGTCGTTGGCACTCACGGGGCCAAGTTTCGCACGCCGCCGAACGGCGTGATTCAGCCCCTGGAGAGGCGCGGGGTGTCTAGCCCCGCACCCGGGCTCCGGTCCCCGTAATCTTCCCGCATGGCTGCGGCTCAGGGACGACTGTCGGACGGCGCTGGCGGAATGGACGAAGCGAAGGACACCGAGAACGACCGGCGGGAGGCGGACTCCGCCCCGCTGCCCTTCCGGGCCGCCGTCGACGCGCTCAGGGCGGCGCGGCTGCGGCCCCAGATCGAGATCGAGCCGACGCCCCCGCCCAGGCGGCTCGCTCCTCACAGTTACGCGCTGGAGGCCGCGGTCGTCGACGGTGACCAGGATCTGGCCGACGGCCGGCTGGTGCTGCTGCACGACCCGGCCGGGCACGACGCCTGGCGCGGCACGTTCCGGCTGGTGACGCTGGTGCGTGCGGAGCTGGAGCCGGAGATGGCGGCGGACCCGCTGTTGCCGGAGGTGTGCTGGTCCTGGCTGACCGGCGCGCTCCAGGCGCGCGGGCTGGCCTACGGAGAGCCGAGCGGCACGGTGACGCGCGCGAGCTCCCACTACTTCGGCGGGCTCTCCGCGCGCCCGGCCGCCTCGCAGATCGAGATCCGTGCGTCGTGGACGCCGCGCGAGGGCCTGGGCGGCGTCCCGGACACGGCCGCGCACCTGGCGGCCTGGTGCGATCTGCTCGCCCAGATCGCGGGGCTGCCCCCGGCCGTTCCCGGAGACGCCTCGGTGGTGACGCTGCCCCAGCGGCGAGGCCCGCAGTCCCGCTGACCGGCCCCTGACCGGCCCCTGACCGGCCCCTGATCGCCCTCTGACCGCCCCGCACTGATCGACCTTGTGCGGGGCGGTCAACCATGTCCGGTCGACGATCACACCTGAGTACCCCTCTTGGCCGAATCACTTTGTCGATACGGCCACTTTCAACCGCGTATCGACACAGACCGAAACCGTTCGACCTTCGAATGATCGACCGCGTGTCCGAATTGCACGGATTGTTATCACCGATTCGTGATCATTCTCTAAAGGCGGACGCGTTCGGTGCCGAAGACGACTGTGACCTTGAAAGCACGGTTCGTCCCGGCTTCACCCCCCACGAGCCGGCCCCGTCCCGCACCCCAGGAGGCCTGGTGTCCGTTCTCCTCGAGCAGCCCGCAAGCCTGGTCGCCTACCGCCCGAACAAGCCGACCGCCATGGTGGTCGTGGCCGACCCCCGCGTCCGCTCCACCGTCACCCGCCACCTGTGGGCGCTCGGTGTGCGCGACGTCATCGAGGCCTCGTCCATCGCGGAGGCTCGTCCCCGCATCGGCAACCCCCGCGACATCTGTGTCGCCGACGTCCACCTGCCGGACGGCTCCGGCCTCACGCTCCTGTCGGAGACCCGCGCCGCGGGCTGGCCCAACGGGCTCGCCCTCTCCGCCGCCGACGACATCGGCGCCGTGCGCAACGCACTCGCCGGCGGCGTGAAGGGTTACGTCGTCACCGGCACCCGTACCAACGTCGGGCTCCCCACCCGGCCGGGCGCCGCCCCCATCGGCGCCGCCGCCGCACGACTGCACCGCCGCCCCCCGGGTGCCCCGAGCCACCCGGGCGGCTACCGCGAACTGTCCGGTCGTGAGGTCGAGGTGCTGCGGCTGGTCGCGGAGGGGCAGTCGAACAAGGCGATCGGCGTCTCGATGGGCCTGTCCGCCCTGACCGTCAAGAGCCACCTCGCCCGCATCGCCCGCAAGCTCGGCACGGGCGACCGCGCGGGCATGGTCGCGGTGGCGCTGCGGACGGGGATCATCCACTGACCCGCTGCGCCGTGACCCCTCGGTGATCCCGTCTCACGTGACACGGGACCGGCCGTCGGCCCCGTCCACGCCACCCTCGGTTCGTGAACCCGCTGCTTCCCCGACATGACTGGTTTGCGACCCTCGAGCGCCCGTCGCCGGAACGTTCCGTCGGCGGGCGCTGTCCATACACGGATACCCTTGACATGTGACCGACGCCCACGACACCGCAGCAGACAGCTCACTGCGAACCACCGGAGGCGCCCCTCCGGACGACGGCGGATCTTCTGCTACGGAGGCGCCGACCCCTCTGCTGGAGCCGCGAGAGGGCATTCCGCCCGTCATCGCGGACGAGACCGCACTGGCCCGGGCGGTCGCCGCCTTCGAGGCGGGTTCCGGGCCCGTGGCCGTCGACGCCGAACGCGCGTCCGGCTACCGCTACGGGCAGCGCGCCTACCTCGTGCAGCTGCGCCGCGAGGGCGCCGGATCGGCCCTGATCGACCCCGTCGCCTGCCCCGACCTGTCCGCCCTCGGCGAGGCCCTGTCCGGCGCCGAGTGGGTGCTGCACGCCGCCACCCAGGACCTGCCCTGCCTGCGCGAGATAGGCATGGTGCCGACCCGGCTGTTCGACACGGAGCTGGCCGGGCGGCTCGCCGGGTTTCCCCGGGTCGGCCTCGGCGCGATGGTCGAGAGTGTGCTGGGCTTCGTGCTGGAGAAGGGGCACTCCGCCGTCGACTGGTCGACCCGGCCCCTGCCCGAGCCCTGGCTGCGGTACGCCGCGCTCGACGTGGAACTGCTCGTCGACCTGCGCGACGCGCTGGAGAAGGAGCTGGACCGGCAGGGCAAGCTGGAGTGGGCCCTCCAGGAGTTCGACGCGATCGCCTCGGCTCCGCCGCCCGAGCCCCGCAAGGACCCGTGGCGGCGTACGTCCGGCATGCACAAGGTGCGCCGGCGGCGGCAGCTGGCCGTCGTGCGCGAGCTGTGGCAGACCCGGGACCGGATCGCGCAGCGGCGGGACGTCTCGCCGGGCAAGGTGCTCGGGGACGCGGCCATCGTCGAGGCCGCGCTGGCGGTTCCGGCCAATGTGCACGCGCTGGCCGCGTTGAACGGTTTCGGCCACCGCGTGGGCAAGCGACAGCTGGAGCAGTGGCAGGCGGCGGTGGACCGGGCGAAGGCGCTGAGCGAGGCGCAGCTGCCGCAGCCGGGGCAGCCGGTGGCCGGCCCGCCGCCGCCGCGCGCTTGGGCCGACAAGGACCCCGCGGCCGCGGCGCGGTTGTCCGCGGCCCGGGCCGGGGTGTCGGCGCTGGCCGAGCAGCTGGGCATGCCGCAGGAGAACCTGATCACGCCGGACACGGTGCGGCGGGTGTGCTGGGAGCCTCCGGCGGTGGTGGACGCCGAGTCCGTCGCTGCGGCGCTGGCCGGGCACGGGGCCCGGCCGTGGCAGGTGGAGCAGGTGACGCCCGTTCTCGTGGAGGCGCTGTCCGTCAAGGAGGCCTAGCCGCCGTCGGGCTTCTCGTCGTACGGCGGCTGCGGGGTGGTTTTCGGCTTGTCGCGCAGTTCCCCACGCCCCTTCGGGGCACCATCACTTGGTCGCTCCCCGGGTGAAACCGTTGTAGATGAACCGCTGGAGGAACAGGAAGACGACCAAGGTCGGGACGATCACCAGGATCGCGCCCGCCGAGATCGTCTCCCAGTGGGCTCCGAACGGGCCCTTGAAGCGGAACAACGACGTCGAGATCACGCCAAGATCTTCGGACGGCATGTAGAGGAACGGGATGTAGAAGTCGTTGTAGACGGTGATCCCCTTCACGATCACGACCGTGGCGATCGCCGGCTTCAGCAGCGGGAAGATGATCCGGCGGTAGACGGTGAAGGCGCTGGCACCGTCCAGACGGGCGGACTCGTCGAGGGAGACCGGGATGGACCGGACGAACTGCAGGAAGATGTAGATCGAGACGATGTCCGTGCCCATGTAGAGGGCGATCGGCGCCCACAGGCTGTCGAACATGCCGAAGCTGTTGACGATCTGGAAGGTGGCCACCTGTGTGGTCACACCGGGGACCAGCGCGGCGAGCAGGAACAGGGCCAGGACCGCCTTGCGGAAGCGGAACCGGAAGCGGTCGATGGCGTAGGCCGTCATCGAGCCGATGAGGACCGTGCCGCCGATGGCGACGACCAGGATGATCGCCGTGTTGCCGAAGGCCGAGAGCATCCTGCCGTCCTGGAACGCCGTCACGTAGTTGTGGACGTTCAACGGGTCGTCGGGCAGTGCGAGCGCTCCGCTGCCGTCGGCCAACTCCCGCTCGGATTTGAGGGACGTCAGGAACACCGCGGCGAGCGGGAGCAGGACCACCGCGGTCGCGGCGATCAGCGACAGGTACACGAGGGCGCGGGTCACCGCGCGGGGGGTCATACGAGGTCCACCTTGTCGTCGGGGGCGAGGCGCCGCTGCACCCAGGTCACCGCCAGGACGATCAGCAACAGCACGACCGCGGCCGCCGAGGCGAGCCCCGTCTTGTTGAACTGGAACGCCAGCTTCACGGTCTGGATCACGAACGTCTCGGTGCCGGTCGCGCCGCCCGTCATGATGTACGGGATCTCGAAGACCGACAGGGAGCCCGAGATCGAGAGGATCACGGTGAGGGACAGCACCGGTCTGATGCCCGGCGCGATGATGTGGCGGAACTGGTGCCAGCGGTTCGCGCCGTCCAGTTCGGCCGCCTCGTACAGCTCCCCGGGGATCGACTGGATCGCGCCGAGGAACAGCACGAAGTTCAGGCCCAGGTAGCGCCAGACGGAGACGCCGGCCAGGGAGGTGTTCGCCGACTCCGGGGTGCCGAGCCAGGCCCGGTCGCTCTCCACGCCGAACAGGCTCAGCACCGAGTCGAGGGTGCCGCCGTCCTGGAAGAAGTAGAGGAAGACGAACCCGATCGCCACCCCGTTGATCAGGTAGGGGAAGAACAGCACGCCCTTGAAGAAGTTCCGGAAGCGGACGTCGAAGCTGAGGATCGTGGCGAAGTAGAGGGCGGCGACGATCTGGACGACGGAGGCCGCCAGGTAGTAGCCGCTGACCCAGAAGACCTCGAACAGCTCGGACCGGGTGAAGAGTTCGGTGTAGTTCTCGGCGCCCGTGTAGTGCAGTTCGGGGCTCACTCCGTCCCAGTCGGTGAAGCTGTACGCGACCATGTTGGCGATCGGTGCGTAGGTGAAGACGATCAGGAGAGTGAGCGGGGCGAGCAGGAAGAGCCAGGGGGTGGCCCCGCGCCGCAGACGTGCCGGGCGCGGGGCGGGAGCCGGGGCCGGGGCGGCGGTCGCCTGCGCGGCGGCCTCGACGGCCGCCGTCTCGGTGGCGCCCGTCATCAGGACCCCAGTGACTTCTGCGTCTCGGTCCACTTCTCGCCGAGGCCGTCCAGGAAGTCGTCCGGGTCGCCCTTCCTGGCGCCGCGGGCCAGGTCGACGAGTTCCTGACGGTAGTCGGGCTGGTAGATGCCGATCTCGGACCGGTTGTCGATGGTCTTCACCTCGGCGCCCTTGCTGTCGTCGAGTTCGAGGAGCTTGACGCCCGCCTCCTCGTACGGCTTCAGGACGCCGGGCAGCGGGGCGTCCTTGAGCGGGGACAGCGCCAGGTTGTCCTGCGCGTAGCCGGACTTCTCGGTGAACCAGTCGATCCAGGCGCGGGCGGCCTCCTTGTGTGAGGAGTTGACGTTGACGGCCTGGTTGTAGTCGGGCGACGTCACCGCGCAGAACGTGCCGTCCTTCTGGGCGGGGAAAGGCATGAACCCGATGTCGTCCGGGTCGGCGCCGGCCTGCTTCGCCGCGCCCTGCATCTGGATGACCGCCCAGGAGCCGAGCCACATGGTGGCGATCTCGCCCTTGGCCAGCTTGGGCTTGGACGCCTCCCAGTTGGTGGTCGTCGGGTCCTTCTCGACCAGCCCTTCGTGCACGATGTCGTACAGCAGGGTGTCCGCCACGCGCAGGTCGGCGCCCTCGGCCCAGGGGTTGCCCTCGGCCAGCCTGGTGGTGGCCTGCTCGTCACAGCCGACCGAGCCGTTGACGCCCGTCCACTGACTGAGCGGCCACTTGTCCTTGAAGTTGGTGTAGTAGGGGATCGCGTCGGTCTTCGACTTGATCGCCTCGAGGCCGGCGAGGAACTCGGCCGGAGTCGTGGGCCATTCGGTGACCCCGGCCTGTCTCCACACCTTCTTGTTGTAGATGAACCCCGGAAGGGCGCCGAGCGGGCTCTGGCCGTAGACCTTGCCGTCGACCGTCGTGAAGTCGGTGAAGCGGTACTTCTCGCTCCGCTCGGCCTCGCTGCCCAGCGAGGCGAAGAACCTGGGGTAGTCCTTCTTCTCGATCACCGAGGGGATCATCAGGACGTCCCCGTAGTTCTCCGTGTTCATACGGATCTTGACTTCGCCCTCGTAGTCGGTGATGCCGTCGAACTCGACCTTCACCTTGGGGTACGTCCTGTTGAACTCGGCGGCGTACTTCTTCATCGTCCCGTCCTGCACGAGGTCGGTGCGATGGGTGAGGACGGTGATGGTTCCGCTGACCTTGGCGGGATCGTCGGGCGCCTCGGCGTCGGCGCCCTTGGCGGAGCCTCCGGTGCCGGTGCAGCCGGAGGCCAGCACGGCAGCGCCCGCGACGAGGGCGAGGAGGGTACGGCGGTTCATGTGCATCAGCTCCGTTCGCTGAGGGGAACTCGGGACGGACGAGCACGTGCGGTATGGCTGGTTCGGAACTCTGACAGCGCTTGCTCAACCGGTAAAGTCCCAATTCCGCCAACGATGCGAAAGCGACACCCGACTCTTCACTGAACCGGTTAAGGGAGTGCGCATGCTGGAGGCCACACCGCTCGGCGACGGATGGATCCTGCGGCACGACTCGGACAGGCTGCCGGCCGCCGTGCCGGGGTGCGTGCACACCGACCTGATGGCGGCCGGGGTGATCCCGGACCCGTTCCTCGGCCGCAACGAGACCGAGGTGGCCTGGGTGGGGCGCCGCGACTGGACGTACGAGCGGGACCTCGACGGCTCGTCGGCGCAGGAGCAGACCGACCTGGTCTTCGACGGGCTCGACACCGTCGCCGAGATCTCCCTGGACGGGCGGCTGCTGGGCAAGGTCCGCAACATGCACCGCTCGTACCGGTTCGACGTGACGGGCCTGTCCGGGCGGCTGTCCGTGCGGTTCGTCTCGGCGTACGCGGAGGCGGAGGCCGTGCGCGGCCGGCTGGGCGAGCGGCCGGCCGCCTACGCGGAGCCCTACCAGTACCTGCGCAAGATGGCCTGCTCCTTCGGCTGGGACTGGGGGCCCACCCTGGTGACCGCCGGGATCTGGCGGCCGGTGCGCCTGGAGCGGTGGTCGACGGCCCGGATCGCCCGGGTGCGCCCCCTGGTGACCGTCGAGGAGAGCGCCGGTGTCGTCGAGCTGGCCGTGGACGTGGAGCGGACCCGGGTCGAGGCCCCCCTCGCCGTGGAGGCGACCGTCGCGGGGGTGCGGGCGCGGGCCGAGATCGAGGGGGCGGGCGGGGTCGTACGACTGCGGGTGCCGGACGCGGAGCTGTGGTGGCCGCGCGGGTATGGTGAACAGCCGTTGTACGAGGTCGAGTTGAAGCTGCTGCAGGGCGAGGACACCCTGGACGTGTGGCGGCGGCGTATCGGCTTCCGGACGGTGGACCTGGACCGGGGACCCGACGCGCACGGCACCGGTTTCACCCTCGTCGTCAACGGCGAGCGGCTCTTCGCGCGGGGCGTCAACTGGATCCCCGACGACGTCTTCCCGTCCCGGATCACCCGCGAGCGCTACCGGGAGCGCCTGGCGCAGGCGGCCGGCGCGGGCGTGGATCTCGTACGGGTCTGGGGCGGCGGGATCTACGAGAGCGAGGACTTCTACGACGCCTGCGACGAACTCGGGCTGCTGGTCTGGCAGGACTTCCCGTTCGCCTGCGCGGCCTACCCGGAGGAGCAGCCGCTGCGCGGCGAGGTGGAGGCCGAGGCGCGGGAGAACGTCGTACGGCTCATGCCGCACCCCTCGCTGGTGCTGTGGAACGGCAACAACGAGAACCTGTGGGGCTTCCGGGACTGGGAGTGGGAGCCGCGACTGGCCGGGGACTCCTGGGGCGAGGGCTACTACCTGGGCATGCTGCCGCGCGTGGTGGCCGAGCTGGACCCGACCCGGCCCTACACGGCGGGCAGCCCCTGGTCGGGGTCGTGGGACCACCACCCGAACGACCCGGCGCACGGCACCCACCACTCGTGGGAGGTGTGGAACCGGGAGGACTACGCGGACTACCGGCTGAGCGTGCCGCGTTTCGTCGCCGAGTTCGGCTGGCAGGCGCCGCCCGCGTACAGCACGCTGCGCCGGGCCCTGCCCGGGGAGGAGCTCGCGCCGGACTCCCCCGGCATGCTGCACCACCAGAAGGCCGACGACGGCAACGGCAAGCTGGAGCGGGGCCTCGCGCGGCATTTCGCCGTGCCGGAGGGCGACTTCGGCCGGTGGCACTACCTGATGCAGCTCAACCAGGCGCGGGCGATCGCGGCCGGGATCGAACACTGGCGTGCGCACTGGCCGGTGTGCGCGGGCACGATCGTCTGGCAGCTCAACGACTGCTGGCCGGTGACGTCCTGGGCGGCGATCGACGGGGACGGCCGGGAGAAGCCGCTGTACCACGAGCTGCGGCGGCTGTACGCGGACCGGTTGCCCACGTTCCTGGCGGGGGACGGCGGCCTGGAGCTGGCCGCCGTCAACCAGGCGGCCGGGGACTGGACGGGGGCGCTCACCCTGCGCCGGATGTCGGTGGCGGGCGAGGTGCTGGGGCGGACGGGTGTGAAGTTCACGGCCGGGCCACGGGCCGTGGCCCGGGTCGAGGTGCCGCGCGCGCTGACGCCGGCCGGGCCGAAGGAGTTCCTGGTCGCCGACGTGTGGGGGTCCCCCCGCTCGAGCGAAGCCGAGAGTGGGGGAGGGCTGCGGGCGGTGTACTTCCCGCTGCCGGACCGTGACGTCGCCTATCCGCAGCCCGAGTTCGATGTCGCGCTCGCCCCGGACGGCATCACCGTGACCGCTCGCACCCTGGTCCGGGACCTGCTGCTGCAGGCGGACCGGCTGGAGCCGGGGGCGCGGGCCGACCGGGGGCTCGTCACCCTGCTGCCGGGCGAAGAGGTGACCATCGGGGTGCGCGGCTGGAAGACTCCGGACGCGGAGACCGCCCGTTCGGCCCTGTACTGCGTGGAGCCCACCCGATGACGGCAACGCCACCCCCTCGCGTCACCATCAAGGACGTCGCCGCGCGCGCCGGCGTCTCGAAGGGCGCCGTGTCCCTCGCCTTCAACCACAAGCCCGGGCTCTCGGGAGCCACCCGGGACCGCATCTTCCGGGCGGCGCGCGAACTGGGCTGGGCGCCGAGCCTCACGGCGCGGACCCTGGCCGGATCACGGGTGGACGTGGTGGGCCTGGCGGTGTGCCGGCCGGCGCGGGTCCTGGGACTCGAACCCTGGTACATGGAGTTCGTCTCCGGCGTGGAGAGCGTGCTGGCCGAGCACTCCAGCTCGCTGCTGCTGAGGCTGGTGCGGAACATGGACGAGGAGGTGGGCGTCCAGGAGGCGTGGTGGCGGGCGCGGCAGATCGGCGGGTCGATCCTCGTCGACTTCCGCGCGGACGATCCGCGGGCGGCCATGACGCAGCGCCTCGGGATGCCGGCGGTCGCCGTCGGCCATCCCTCGCTCACCGGCGGGCTCACGTCGGTGTGGACGGACGACGCCACGGCCGTGGCGGAGGCGGTGCGGTATCTGGCCGCCCTCGGGCACCGCCGCATCGCCCGGGTGGGCGGGGCGGCGGACCTCGGGCACACGGCGATCCGGACGGCGGCGTTCGACGAGGCGGCGGGGGCGCTGGCGCTGGCCGGGGCGTGGCAGGTGGCGACGGACTTCTCGGGGGACGCGGGGGCGCGGGCGACGCGCTCGCTGCTGACCGCGGCACCGGCCGACCGGCCGACGGCGATCGTGTACGACAACGACATCATGGCGGTGGCGGGCCTGTCGGTGGCGGCGGAGATGGGGCTTCGGGTGCCGGAGGACGTGTCGCTGCTGGCCTGGGACGACTCGCAGCTGTGCCGGCTGACGCATCCGACGCTGTCGGCCATGAGCCATGACGTGCACGGGTTTGGAGCGGAGGTGGCCAGGACGCTGTTCTCGGTGATCACCGGGGGTGAGGGTGGGTCGCATCCTGTGCCGACTCCTGTGCTGACGCCTCGGGGGTCCACTGCGCCGCCTCGGTAGGGGCCCGTACGGGGGTGCGGGCCGTGTGTGGTTGCTCGCGCAGTTCCCCGCGCCCCTGAAAGCAGGGCGCTGCCCTCATGGGGTGTGACCTTCACCGCTCCGCCTGCCAGGGGTGTGCAGTCACGTTACTCATAAGTAGCATGGGGCTGAGCGCGCGCTCAGCGCATCGCAGCAGCAATGCAGATCCTGACCCTGGAGGAGAGCCATCGTGCCTCGTACCGTCAGGGACGTCGTCTTCGTCGACGGCGTCCGCACCCCGTTCGGCAAGGCGGGCCCGAAGGGCATCTACCACGAGACCCGTGCCGACGACCTCGTCGTGAAGGCGATCCGGGAGCTGCTGCGCCGCAACCCCGGACTCGACCCGAAGAAGATCGACGAGGTCGCCATCGCCGCGACCACGCAGATCGGTGACCAGGGCCTGACCATCGGCCGCACCGCCGGGATCCTCGCGGGTCTCCCGCAGTCCGTGCCGGGCTACTCCATCGACCGCATGTGCGCCGGCGCCCTGACCGCCGTCACCTCGGTCGCCGGTTCCGTCGCCTTCGGCGCCTACGACATCGCCATCGCGGGCGGTGTCGAGCACATGGGCCGCCACCCCATGGGCGAGGGCGTGGACCCGAACCCGCGGTTCGTCTCGGAGAAGCTGGTCGACGAGTCGGCTCTCTTCATGGGCATGACTGCGGAGAACCTCCACGACCGCTACCCGCAGATCACCAAGCAGCGCGCCGACGAGTACGCCGTGCGCTCCCAGGAGAAGGCCGCCAAGGCGTACGCCAACGGCAAGATCCAGGCCGACCTGGTGCCGGTCTCGGTCCGCCGCACCAACGCCGAGGCCGGTGAGACGGGCTGGGGCCTGGTCACCGCCGACGAGCCGATGCGCCCGGGCACGACCCTGGAGAACCTCTCCGGTCTGAAGACCCCGTTCCGCGTCCACGGCCGGGTCACCGCCGGTAACGCGGCCGGTCTGAACGACGGCGCCACCGCCTCGCTCATCGCCTCCGAGGACTTCGCGCGGGAGCACGACCTCCCGGTGAAGATGCGCCTGGTCTCCTACTCCTTCGCGGGTGTGGAGCCGGAGGTCATGGGCTACGGCCCGATCCCGGCGACGGAGAAGGCGCTGGCCCAGGCCGGTCTGTCGATCTCCGACATCGGCCTGTTCGAGATCAACGAGGCCTTCGCCGTCCAGGTCCTGGCCTTCCTGGACCACTACGGCATCGCCGACGACGACGAGCGCGTCAACCAGTACGGCGGCGCCATCGCCTTCGGCCACCCGCTGGCCTCCTCCGGCGTCCGCCTGATGACGCAGCTGGCCCGCCAGTTCGAGGAGCAGCCGCACGTCCGCTACGGCCTGACCACCATGTGCGTCGGCTTCGGCATGGGCGCGACGGTCATCTGGGAGAACCCGCACTTCGAGGGGGACAAGTGAGCACCACCGCCGAGCTTCTGAAGCAGGCTTCCGAGCTGTTCCCGGACGAGGTCGTCACGAGTGCGCACGTACGCCACTTCGACCTGCCGCTGGGTGCGGGCCGTTTCGCCCTGATCACCCTGGACAACGGCCACGACCACACCAAGCCGACCACCTTCGGCCCGGCATCGCTGGCGAACCTCAACGCCGCGATCGACCAGGTCGAGAAGGAGGCGGCGGACGGCGAGATCACCGGCGTCGGCATCACCGGCAAGCCGTTCATCTTCGCGGTCGGCGCCGACCTCAAGGGCGTGGAGATCCTCAAGGAGTACGAGCACGCGCTCGCCATCGGCAAGGGCGGCCACGAGGTCTTCAAGCGGCTGTCCCAGCTGGCCGTGCCGACCTTCGCGTACTACAACGGCGCCGCGATGGGCGGCGGTGTCGAGGTCGGTCTGCACTGCACCTACCGCACCGTCTCCGCGGCCCTGCCGGCGTTCTCGCTGCCCGAGGTCTTCCTCGGCCTGGTGCCCGGCTGGGGCGGCTGCACGCTGCTGCCGAACCTGATCGGCCCCGAGAAGGCCGTCTCGGTGATCGTCGAGAACAGCCTCAACCAGAACAAGCAGCTCAAGGGCAAGCAGGTCTACGAACTCGGGATCGCCGACGCGATCTTCGAGGGTGCTGACTTCCTGGAGCAGTCGCTGATCTGGACCGCGACCGTCCTCAAGGGCGAGATCCAGATCGAGCGCCCGGTGATCGACCGCGGCGAGGGCTGGGACCAGGCCGTCGCCAAGGGCCGCTTCATCGCGGACTCCAAGGTGCACGGCGCGGCCCCGGCCGCCTACCGCGCGCTGGACATCATCGCCGCCGCCAAGAACGGCGACCTCCAGCAGGGCTACGACGCCGAGGACAAGGCCCTCGCCGACCTCATCATGGGCGGCGAACTGCGCTCCGGCATCTACGCCTTCAACCTGGTGCAGAAGCGCGGCAAGCGCCCGGCCGGCGCCCCGGACAAGAACCTGGCCCGCCCGGTCACCAAGGTCGGCGTCGTCGGCGCCGGTCTGATGGCCAGCCAGCTCGCGCTGCTGTTCCTGCGCCGCCTGGAGGTGCCGGTCGTCCTCACGGACATCGACCAGGAGCGCGTCGACAAGGGTGTGGGCTACGTCCACGCCGAGATCGACAAGCTGCTCGGCAAGGGCCGGATCAACCAGGACAAGGCCAACCGCCTCAAGGCGCTGGTGTCCGGTGTGCTGGACAAGGCCGAGGGCTTCGCGGACGCGGACTTCGTCATCGAGGCCGTGTTCGAGGAGATCGGCGTCAAGCAGCAGGTGTTCGCCGAGGTCGAGGCGGTCGCCCCGGCGCACGCGATCTTCGCGACCAACACCTCGTCCCTCTCCGTCTCGGAGATGGCGTCGAAGCTGCAGCACCCCGAGCGGGTCGTGGGCTTCCACTTCTTCAACCCGGTCGCGGTCCTGCCGCTGCTGGAGATCGTGCGCGGCGAGAAGACCGACGACGCCTCGCTGGCCACGGCCTTCGCCGTCGCCAAGAAGCTGAAGAAGACCGCGGTCCTCACCAAGGACGCCCCGGCGTTCGTCGTGAACCGCATCCTGACCCGCTTCATGGGCGAGATCCAGAACATCATCGACGAGGGCACCCCCGTCGAGGTCGCCGAGAAGGGCGTCGAGCCGCTCGGTCTGCCCATGTCGCCGCTGGTCCTGCTGGAGCTGGTCGGCCCCGCGATCGGCCTGCACGTCTCGGAAACCCTCAACAGGGCGTTCCCGGACCGCTTCACGGTCTCCCCGAACCTCGCGGCCGTCGTCAAGGCGGGCAAGCGCGGCTTCTACGTCTACGACTCCGGCAAGCCGGAGCTCGACCCGGAGGTGGCGGCGCTGCTGAAGCAGGGCGACACCGTCCTGACGGAGGAGCAGGTCCGCGACCGCGTGCTCGACGCGGTGGCGCAGGAGATCGGCATCATGCTCGACGAGGGCGTCGTCGCCGAGGCCCAGGACATCGACCTGTGCCTCATCACGGGCGCCGGCTGGCCCTTCCACTTGGGCGGCATCACGCCGTACCTGGACCGCGAGGGTGTCTCGGAGCGCGTGAACGGCAAGAGGTTCCTGGCGCAGGGCGTGGCGAGCGTCCCGGCGTAACGCGCTGTTCCTGAGGGGGGCGGGGCGCACGGTGACGATCCGTGCACCCGCCCCCCTTTCTGCATCCCTCCACGGATAGCGGAGGCGAACGACAAGTCCGTCTTCGGCGACAAGAGCCACCGTGGAGCAAGCGGTCAGATCTCCCGCCAGGCCTCCAGTGCCAGCCCCGGCTCGTCCTTGCGGCGGGTGAGCAGCACGGTCCCCGTCGACGGCGACAGGGAGGCCGCGACGACCTCCTCGTGCTCGTCGAGGGCCACCGACACGACGGCGTCGGCAGGCAGCCGGGGGCCGGACTCGGTCCACCAGGCACCGGCCGACTCCTGCTCGGTCGGATACGCGGCGAAGGCGACCCGGCCGCTCGCCGACCGCTGGGCGAGCACGGTGCAGTCGTACCCCTCGATGACGCACCGCACGGCGGAGACGGGCCCCGGGCCGGCGGAGGGCAGCAGGGTCACCGGCTTCTCACCGGGACGCCAGGCGCACAGGTCGCCGGAGCCGTCGGTGAAGAAGAGGGTGGTGTGCTCGGCGGACGTGGCGAGCGCGCGCAGCGTGCCCGGACGTACGGGAGTGTCGATGCCCTCGGCCCGCACCGGCTTCTTGCCGTCCGACTCCTGCCGCCAGCGCAGGATCCCGCCGGGTACGGCGGCGTACAGCTCGACCAGCCCCGACTCGCCGGTGACCGCGGCCAACTCGCCCTCGACGTCGTGCCCTTCGAGGTCCAGCCAGCCTCCCCAGCCGCCCTTCACCTTCTGGTTGCGCAGGCTGACGCCGCCCTTTCCATTGCGGACGAAGACATAACCGCGCCCCGCCCCGTCCACGGTCACGGCGGGCGGCCCCGTTCGGTCGCCCTGCTTGTCCGGGTGACCGATGGGAGTCCAGTCCAGGGGCGCGAGGTGGGGGCGGAAGTGCGTGGTGTGCACGAGCCCTGACTCGCCCGGGGCGGTGGGCCGCCAGGCCGCTAGGTGGGCGTAACCGTCGGCGCCTTGCCCGGCCGCCGCCTCCGGGTGCAGCTTCTGGGCACCGCCGACGGTGCGCGGGTCGTCCTCCCAGGGGCCGCCGGGGCCGCGCTCGGCCCGGCACAAGACGGCGTCGCCGGAGGGCAGATACACGGTGAGGCGGCCGTCGCGGCCGCGGATGAGCCAGTCGCCGTTCACCAGTTCACTTTATGCGGGCCCCACGGCTCGGCGCGCGGCCCACCCCCACCGTGCGACCCTGGCCGCATGAACGAGCCTTCGCCTCTCCTCGTCGTGGTCGACGCCGCGAATGTCGTCGGGTCGGTACCGGACGGCTGGTGGCGCGACCGCCGGGGTGCGGCGGAACGGCTGCGGGACCGGTTGGCCGCGGAGGAAGTTCCTGCCGTGTCCGGCCCGGTGGAGATCGTCCTGGTGGTGGAGGGGGCCGCGCGGGGCGTGGAGTCCGTGCCCGGGGTGCGGGTGTCGTCGGCGCCGGGCAGCGGGGACGATCACATCGTCGAGGTGGTCGCGTCGGCCGGCGACCGTCCCGTCCTGGTCGTCACGGCGGACCGGGAGCTGCGGCGGAGGGTCGGGGAGCTGGGGGCGGAGGTGGCGGGGCCTCGGTCGGTCCGCCCGTAGGACACGGCCCCGAACCACCACCCGGCGGCCGGACGAAGGCTACGGCGTGCCACCCCCCACGCTCGGCTGCTCCTCCCCCGCCTCACCGCGGGCGAGACGGCTGTGGGTACGGCCGTACAGGAAGTAGACGAGGAAGCCCGCGGCCATCCAGATGGCGAAGCGGACCCACGTCTCGGCCGGCAGGTTGATCATCAGCCACAGCGACGCGCACACCGACAGGATCGGGATGACCGGCACCCACGGGGTGCGGAACGCCCGGGGCAGGTCGGGTCGGCTCCTGCGCAGGATGATCACACCGATCGCGACGACCACGAAGGCGAACAGCGTGCCGATGTTCACCAGCGCGGCGAGTTCGGTCAGCGGCGTGAATCCGGCGAGGATCGCGATGATCACACCGAGCAGGATGGTCGGCCGGTGCGGCGTCTTGAACCGAGGGTGCACGTGCGAGAAGAACCGCGGCAGCAGCCCGTCCCGGCTCATCGCGAAGAACACCCGGGTTTGCCCGAGCAGCAGGATCATGCAGACCGTCGTCAGGCCGACCGCGGCGCCGAAACTGATGAAGCCCGCGAACCACGGATGCCCGGTCGCCTTGAACGCGTCGGCGAGCGGGGCGTCGACGGACAGCTCGCTGTAGTGCTGCATGCCGGTGACGACGATCGAGACGAGGACGTACAGCGTGGTGCAGATCGCGAGGGAGCCGAGGATGCCGCGCGGCATGTCGCGCTGCGGGTTCTTGGTCTCCTCGGCGGCCGTGGCGACGACGTCGAAGCCGATGAAGGCGAAGAACACGACCGACGCGGCGGTGAAGATCCCCATGACGCCGAAGTTGGACGGCGCCCAGCCGAACATGAGCTGGATCAGTGGCGAGTCGAGACTGGACCCGGCCTCGACGGGCTTCTCCTTCGGGATGAACGGGTCGTAGTTGTCGGCCTTCACGAGGAACGCGCCCGCGATGATCACGACGAGGACGACCGTCACCTTGATGGCGACGACCAGCGACGTGATCCGTGCCGACAGTTTCATGCCGAGCACGAGGATGCCGGTCAGGACGAGGACGAGCACGGCGGCGAGGATGTCGAAGCCGAAGGCGTCGGCGCCCTCCCTGCTGCCCAGACCCGCGGGCATCGTCCAGCCCGCGTTGTCCATGAGCGACTGGATGTAACCGGACCAGCCGACGGCCACCACCGCCGTACCGAGTGCGAACTCCAGAACCAGGTCCCAGCCGATGATCCAGGCGGGCAGTTCCCCCAGGGAGGCGTACGAGAACGTGTAGGCGGACCCGGCGACCGGGACCGTGGAGGCGAATTCGGCGTAACAGAGCGCGGCCAGGGCGCAGGCGACGCCGGCCGCCACGAACGCCAGAGCCGTCGCGGGCCCCGCGTTGTCCTTGGCGACTGTGCCGGTGAGAACGAAGATGCCGGTACCGATGATCACACCGACGCCGAAGACGGTCAGATCCAGCGCGGACAAGGACTTCTTGAGCGCGTGTTCTGGCTCTTCGGTGTCGAGGATGGACTGCTCGACCTTCTTCGTCCGGAAGAGGGTACTGCTCACGGGGTACCTCCCACGCTTGTCGTCCTCGACATGATCGAGAGGTGGCACCATCCGTATGCCCCGGCACGGGCCAATTCACGCCAATGGGCCGGTTCCACCACCCTCATGGTGGGGAGACCGGCCCATCCCGAACCCGTTCGGCCGCGTCAGTCGCGCGCGGCGTCCACGGCATCCGCCGCACTGCGCTCGAAGCGCCCGTCCAGCTTGGCGACCAGCCCGGTCACCTGCCGGGCGATGTCCGGCGCGGTCAGACCGATCTCGGCCAGGACCTCCGCACGCGAGGCGTGGTCGAGGAACCGCGGCGGGATGCCGAAGTCGCGCAGCGGGACATCCACACCCGCGTCACGCAGCGCCTGCGCGATCGCCGAGCCGACCCCGCCGACCCGGCTGTTGTCCTCGACGGTGACGACCACGCGGTGCTGCTCGGCGAGCGGGGCCATGGCCTCGTCGACGGGCTTGACCCAGCGCGGGTCGACGACGGTCGTGGAGATGCCCTGCTTGTCGAGCAGGGCGGCGATCTCCAGGCACATCGGCGCGAGGGCGCCGACGGAGACCAGCAGCACGTCCGGCCGGTCGGTGCCGGGCTCGCGCAGGATGTCCATGCCGCCGACGCGCCGCACGGCGGGCACGGCGGGGCCGACGGCCCCCTTGGAGAAGCGGACCACGGTCGGCGCGTCGTCGACGGCGACGGCCTCGCGCAGCTGGGCGCGCACCTGGTCGGCGTCGCGCGGGGCGGCCAGCCGCAGGCCGGGCACGACCTGGAGGATCGACATGTCCCACATGCCGTTGTGGGAGGCACCGTCGGTACCGGTGACCCCGGCACGGTCGAGCACGAAGGTGACGCCGCACTTGTGCAGCGCCACATCCATCAGGACCTGGTCGAAGGCGCGGTTGAGGAACGTGGCGTACACGGCGAACACCGGGTGCACGCCGCCGGTGGCCAGGCCGGCCGCGGAGACGGCGCCGTGCTGCTCGGCGATGCCGACGTCGTAGACGCGCTTGGGGAAGCGCTTGGCGAACCTGTCCAGGCCGACCGGCTGGAGCATCGCGGCCGTGATGGCGACGATGTCCTCGCGCTCCTCGCCGAGCTTGACCATCTCCTCGCCGAAGACGGAGGTCCAGTCGGCGCCGGAGCTGGCGATCGGCAGGCCCGTGTCGGGGTGGATCTTGCCGACGGCGTGGAAACGGTCCGCCTCGTCCTGGAGGGCGGGCTGGTAGCCGCGGCCCTTCTCGGTGAGGCAGTGCACGATGACCGGACCGCCGAACCGCTTGGCCTTGGCGAGCGCGGACTCCAGGGCCTCCAGGTCGTGCCCGTCGATCGGACCGACGTACTTCAGGCCGAGGTCCTCGAACATGCCCTGCGGGGCGATGAAGTCCTTCAGCCCCTTCTTGGCGCCGTGCAGGGTGTCGTAGAGCGGCCGTCCGACGACGGGCGTGCGCTCCAGGACCTCCTTGGTGCGGGCGAGGAAGCGCTCGTAGCCGTCGGTGGTGCGCAGGGTCGCCAGGTGGTTGGCGAGACCGCCGATGGTCGGCGCGTAGGAGCGCTCGTTGTCGTTGACGACGATGACGAGCGGGCGGTCCTTGGCGTCGGCGATGTTGTTCAGCGCCTCCCAGGCCATGCCGCCGGTCAGGGCGCCGTCACCGATCACGGCCACGACGTGGTCGTCGCGCTCCATGATCTGGTTGGCCTTGGCGATGCCGTCGGCCCAGCCGAGGACCGTCGAGGCGTGCGAGTTCTCGATGACGTCGTGCTCGGACTCGGCCTGCGAGGGGTAGCCGGACAGGCCGCCCTTCATCTTCAGCTTCGAGAAGTCCTGACGGCCGGTGAGCAGCTTGTGGACGTAGGACTGGTGGCCGGTGTCCCAGAGCACCTTGTCCTTGGGCGAGTCGAAGACCCGGTGCAGGGCGATGGTGAGCTCCACCACGCCGAGGTTGGGGCCGAGGTGACCGCCGGTCTTGGAGACCGCTTCGACGAGGAAGCTCCGGATCTCCTCCGCCAGCTGGTTCAGCTCCTCCAGGTTGAGCCGGTCCAGATCGCGCGGTCCCCTGATTCGGGTCAGCAGCGGCACCCGTGCCTCCTTGCAGTAGAGCTGTTGCCGGGCTTGTCGAGTCTAATGTTCCGCCTCTGCGGGCGGCGCCGTGGCTGTGCGTCGTACGTCACGCGTTCGGCTCTACCCATGGTGCGCCACGCCTACGACACACCTGTGCCCGGCACCTGGAAGGTGCCGGGCACGGACGGGTTCCGCGGGTGCTACGCGCGCCCGGCGGTCTTCTGCGTCTTGCGGGTCACGGCGTCGATGACGACCGTGGCCAGCAGCACACCACCGGTGATCATGTACTGCACCGGGGAGGCGATGCCCTCCAGGGCGAGGCCGTACTGGATGGACACGATCACCAGGACACCGAGCAGCGCGTTCCAGGTGCGGCCGCGGCCGCCGAACAGCGAGGTGCCGCCGATGACCGCCGCGGCGATCGCGTTCATCAGCAGGTCACCGCCGCCGGCGCCCTGGTTGGCCGCGGCGATCTTGGAGGCGATGAACAGGCCGCCGACCGCGGCGAAGGTGCCGGAGATCGCGAACACCGAGATCCGGACCATCTCCACGTTGATACCGGCACGGCGGGACGCCTCGACGCTGCCGCCGAGCGCGAACACCTTGCGGCCGTACGCCGTGCGCCGCAGCACGAAGTCCGTGACCAGCAGGACCACGATGAAGATCACCACGGCCAGCGGCAGGCCCTTGTACTGGTTGAAGACGATCGCGACGGTGAAGGCGACGACGGCCAGCAGCACGGTCCGCACGATGGTCTCGCTCAGCGGCCGCGACGGCACGCCCGCGGCCTCGCGGCGCCGGTTGCCGAGGAAGGAGCTGAGGAAGAACCCCGCGGTCACCACCGCGGCCAGACCGTACGCGGCGGCCACGTCGGAGAAGTAATAGCTGGTCAGCTGGGCCACGACCCCGTCCGGGTCGAGGTTGATCGTGCCGTTCTCGCCCAGGATCTGGAGCATGAGGCCGTTCCAGAACAGCAGACCGGCCAGCGTGACGGCGAAGGCGGGGACGCCGATCTTGGCGAAGAAGAAGCCGTGCAGCACACCGGCGACGGTGCCGGTGAGGATGGCCAGCACGAAGGCGAGCCACTCGTTCATGCCGTTGGTGACGTTCAGCACCGCGAAACTCGCGCCCGCGACACCGGACACCGAGCCGACCGACAGGTCGATCTCGCCGAGCAGCAGCACGAACACGATGCCGACGGCGATCATGCCCGTGCCGACCATGGCGACGGACATGTCGGACAGGTTGCCCGCGGTGAGGAAGTTGGGGTTCAGGCTCGTGAAGATGAGCCAGATGATCGCCAGGCCGATGACGACGGGGATGGAGCCCAGGTCACCGGACTTCATCTTCCGCTTGAACTCGGTGACGTAGCCCTTGAGGCCCTGCTCGCGCACCAGCAGCCGGGGGTCGACGACCGTGACCGCGGCCTTGGCCGCCTCGGGGTTCTCCACGACGTGGTCGTCGGGAGCCGTGGAGGTCTTGTCGATGCTCACTTGGAAACCTCCCCGTTCGTGCGCGCCGCACGGCGGGTCACGGCGTTGTCGGTGGCGCCGGTGATGGCGGAGATGATCTCTTCCTGCGAGGTCGACTTGACCTCGAAGATGCCGTTGTTGCGCCCGAGGCGCAGCACGGCGACCTTGTCCGCGACGGCCTTAACGTCGGCCATGTTGTGGCTGATGAGGATCACGGCGTGGCCGCGCTCGCGCAGCCGCTCGACCAGGTCGAGGACCTGGGCGGTCTGCTCGACGCCGAGGGCGGCGGTGGGCTCGTCGAGGATGACCAGCTTGGGCTCGCCGAGCATGGAACGGGCGATGGCCACGGTCTGGCGCTGACCGCCGGAGAGCGAGGCGATCGGGATGCGCACGCTGGGGATGCGGATCGACAGCGTGTCGAGCAGCTCGCGGGAGCGGCGCTCCATCTCCACCTCGTCCAGGACGCCGCGCTTGCGCAGCTCCCGGCCCAGGTAGAGGTTGCCGACGACGTCGATGTTGTCGCAGAGCGCGAGGTCCTGGTAGACGGTCGCGATGCCCAGGTTCTGGGCGTCGTGCGGCTTGGTGATCTGGACGGACCTGCCGTCCCATTCGATGACGCCCTCATCGATGGGGTGCACGCCGGCGATCGTCTTGACCAGCGTGGACTTTCCGGCGCCGTTGTCGCCCACCAGGGCGACCACTTCACCGGCGTGGACCTCAAGCTCTACGTCGGTGAGCGCCTGAACGGCACCGAACCGCTTGGAGACCCCGCGCAACGCCAGCACGGGCGTAGCGGACACGTGAACCATCTCCTTCGCCGCCTGACCCGGCGGGAGGTTGTGCAGAAGGGTGGGAGGAGTGATCCGTCCGGCGCCCCGCGGAGCTTGCGGGGCTGATGTGGCGGGGCGCCGGAGGAACTCGGGGGCGAACCGGTCCCCGCATGGAGTCACGGGAGTCCGGCTCGGACTCCCGTGCTCCGCGGGGACGTGGCGGTTGCCTACTTCAGACCGATCTTGTCGCAGGCGGCCTTGTACTTGCCCGCGCAGATCTCGTTCACGGTGTAGATGCCGTCCTTGATGACGGTGTCGTTGATGTTGTCCTTCGTCAGCGAGACGACCGGGACGAGGACGGAGGGGACGGCCTTGGTGGTCGGGCTGTCGACCTTGTCCTTGGCGATCGAGTCGAGCGACTTGCCCTGGGCGAGGGCGACGGCCATCTCGGCCGCGACGTCCGCCTCCTGCGGGTAGGGCTTGTAGACGCTCATGTACTGCTCACCGGTGACGATGCGCTGCACACCCGCGAGTTCGGCGTCCTGGCCGGTGACGGGGATGTCGGCGATGCCGGCGGCCTTGAGGGCCGTGATGATGCCGCCCGCCATGCCGTCGTTGGCGGAGTAGACGCCGACGATCTTGTCCTTGCCGAGGGCGGAGATGGCGCCCTCCATGTTGGAGTTGGCGTTCTCCGGCTTCCACTCCTTGGTGTCGTACTCGCGGCCGACCTTCACCTTGCCGTCGAGCACGGAGTGGGCGCCCTGCTTGAACTGGGCGGCGTTCGGGTCGGTGGCGGACCCGTTCATCATGACGATCTGGCCGTCCTTGGCCTTGGAGCCCAGGGCCTTCAGCAGGGCCTCGCCCTGGGTCTTGCCGACGGTGACGTTGTCGAACGAGGTGTAGGCGGAGATCGGGCCCTCGGCCAGGCGGTCGTAGGCCACGACGGGGATGCCGGCGTCCTTGGCCTTCTTCACCGAGCCGGCGATGGCCTTGGAGTCCACGGCGTCCACGATCAGCACGTCGACCTTGTTCGACACCATCGTGTCGACCTGCTGGTTCTGCTTGGCGGCGTCCTGGTTGGCGTTGGCGTAGACGACCTCACCCTTGTCGTCGGTGAGCTCCTTGACCTTCTTCTCGATGAGCGGCCGGTCGAACTTCTCGTAACGGGCGGTCGCGTTCTCGGGAAGGAGCAGGCCGACCTTGATGTCGTCGCCCTTCTTGGCGGACCCGGTGGAGTCGGCGTTGTCGCCCGACTCCTTGGCGCTGCCACAGGCAGCAAGCGAAACGGCCATCGCACCGGCGGCAACAGCAACAGCGGCGCGACGCATACGCGTGTTCACTTCAGAAACCTCCCTGACGAGGCCGCGACATTGCGGCCGAGGTGGCTGGAAGTCAACTCGGCCACACGTGCGACGTCAAGAAGTAAATCCTTAACGAGATGGCAACGGTGCCATCCGTTCTCTAAGTGAAGGCAGGGGTGGCTGCCCGCAGCGCGCCGGGAGCAGTTCCGTCCAGAAGGGTCGAATCGCCCATCTCGCTGAGGGCGAGAGCGAGCGCTCCGAGCACCTCCGCACGGCCTCCGAGGGCGCCGGGGAGAACGGACAACTGGCGTGCCGCACTGGGGATCGCGTAGCGGCCGACGGACTCCCGGATCGGCCCGAGCACCAGCTCACCGGCCTCGGCGAGATCACCGCCGAGGACCACCCGGCTCGGGTTCAAGAGGTTGCAGAGATTGGCCACTCCACTGCCGATGTGACGGCCGACGTCGGCGATCACCCGACGGCAGCCCGGATCTCCGTCCCGCGCGAGCCGTACGACGCCTTCCATGGTCAGGTCGGTGCCGTGACTGGACTGGAGAAGCGGGAGCACGTAGCGCGCGGCCGCGAAGGTCTCCAGGCAGCCGCGGTTTCCGCAACGGCAGACCGGGCCGGACTCATCGAGTGTAATATGTCCGATTTCTCCGGCGGTGCCGCCGGGGCCGCGGTAGATCCTGCCGTTGATCACCAGGCCTGCGCCGACGCCGCTGGCGACCTTGATGTAGGCCAGGTCGCGCACGCCTCGTCCGCTGCCCCAGACCATCTCGCCGAGAGCGCCGAGGTTGGCGTCGTTGTCTACGTGCACAGGGACGCCGAGGCGGCCGCCCAGTTCCTCGGCGGGCTTGGTGCCGGTCCAGCCGGGGAGGATGGCGGTCGAGCCGAGGGTGCCGGACTCGACGTCGATGGGGCCGGGGACGCCGAGGCCGACGCCGGCGATCTTGGAGCGGTCGACGCCGGTGGCTTCCATCAGGCGGGTGACCAGCTGCTCCGCGCGGTCGAAGCCCTGCGTGGACGAGGCGTCGACGTCGAGGGGCTCGGATTCCTCCGCCAGGACCTGGTGGGCGAGGTTGCCGATGGCGACGCGGAGGTGGGTGTGGCCGAAGTCGACACCGATGACGATGCCGGCGTCGCCGCTCAGCGACACGCTGCGGGCCCTGCGGCCGCCGGCGGAGGTCGGTGTGACCTCGACGGTGCCGCCGTCCTTCAGCTCCCGGACGATGTTGGAGACCGTGGCCGCGGACAGGCCTGTCGTCCGCGCGATCTCGGCCTGGGTGAGGGAACCCGCCAAGCGCACGGCCCGTACGACCCGCTCGAGGTTGGCTCGGTGCAGCGATGACTGCGACCCCGGAGTCTCCACGACGACCTCCTGCGCGCGGGGCCGCATCGATGGGGCCCCGTCTATGTCCAACTAGTGAACTCTAAGCTGAGCCGTTCGGGTTGCCTCCCGTCAAGAGGTTGAACTGATTCCGGGGTGTGTACGAGTCGTTGCGGAGCGCTATGTGGGGGTACGCGCTTTCTGCCTGCGGCGCCCGTGCGGGTTCGGTGGAGTGGACGTCTTCGCGTGGCGCCGGGTGGGGGTCGGGGCCGCGCCGGGGGGTGTCCGTCCTCGGAACGTCGCGATGGGGTTGCGTGCCGACTGACTGTTCGTCGACGCGACAACCGCTGCGGGCGGACACCCCCCGACACGGCCCCTTCTCGCCGTACGCGGGTGCGGGAGCGCTCTGGCCCAGCTGCGGGCATGCGTATCGCTGGGGGCGGCACGGGTGGGCGCAGCAGTACCTCGTCGCGCCGGGCTGCTCAACGCCCCGGCCCCGGGCTACTTCAACGCCCCCGCCGTCAGCCCCTGCACCACCTGCCGCTGGAAGATGACGTACGCGGCGAGCACCGGCAGCATCGCCATCACCAGGCCCGCGAAGAGGCCCGACCAGTCGCCCTTGTAGCCCTGGCTGACCGCCAGCTGGACCAGGCCCTGGGTGAGGACCCGCTTGTCGGGGTCGGTGTTGAGGACCGTGGGGAGCATGTACTGGTTCCACTGGCCCAGGAAGTTGAAGATGCCGACGCTGATCAGGCCCGGCTTGGCCATGGGCAGCATGATCTGGAAGAACGTGCGGCTGTGGGAAGCGCCGTCCACGAAGGCCGCTTCGGCGATGGACGTCGGCAGGGTGCGGAAGAACGCCGTGAGGAAGAACACCGTGAACGGCAGCGAGTAGGCGATGTAGACCAGGATCAGGCCGTGGATGGTGTTCAGTAGGCCCATGTTGTTCACGACGTAGAACAGCGGGACCAGCGCGAGCATGATCGGGAAGCTCATGCCGCCGATGAACAGGAAGTAGATGAAGCGGTTGCCCGGGAAGTCGAAGCGGGCCAGGACGTAGGCCGCCATGGAGCCCAGGACCAGCGTGCCGATGAGTGAACCGCCCACTACGAGGACCGTGTTGAGGAAGTAGTCGCTCATGTTGGCCTGGGTCCACGCCCGCGACCAGTTGTCGAAGTGCAGGGCGTCCGGGAGCGACCAGGGGGAGCTGAAGATGGAACGGTCGTCCTTGAAGGACGTCATGACCGCCCAGAGCAGCGGCATGACCACCATGACCGCCCAGATGACCAGGACGCCGTGGGAGAAGACGTTGAGGACCGTGCCCTCCTTCTTCTCCTTCGCGGGAGGGGGCGGCTCGAGGACCGTCTTGGTGATCGGGGCTCCGGACTCGGCCGGGAGCGGCGCGGGGGTTTCGGTCGTCTTCATGGGTCAGTACTCCAGCCGCTCGCGACGGCCCAGCCGCATCACCACGGCGGCGAAGGCCAGCGTGACGACGAGCAGGGCGACACCGATGGTGGTGGCGTAGGCGGCCTGCCCGTCACGGAACGCCTTCTGGTACACGTACAGGACCATGACGGTGGTCGAGTAGTCGGGACCGCCCGGCCCGGTCGTCATGATCTGCACGACCGCGAACGACTCGGCGCCCAGGGCGAGGATGCCCATGTAGACCCAGCCGGACTGCACCGTGTCCCAGAGGAGGGGCAGGGTGATCCGGAAGAACGTGGTGACGCGGTTCGCGCCGTCCAGCAGGGCCGCCTCGTACATGTCCGAGGGGATGGAGGCCATGCCGGCGGAGAAGAGGACCACGAAGAAGCCGACCGTGGACCAGACGAGGACCCCCATCACCGCCCACAGGGCCTGATCGGGGTCGCCCAGCCAGAGGGGCTGGACATCGTCCAGGCCGATGCCGCGCAGGAGCGAGTTGATCGCGCCGCTGTCCGGGTTGTACGCGAACGCGAACAGCAACGCGACGATGGCGATCGAGAGGACCTGCGGGAAGAAGTAGACGATCTTGTAGAACGAGGAGCCCCGGACACCGGTGACCACCGGGCCGTTCTTCCTCTTTCTGCCACCCACATTGATCATGAAGGCGAAGAACAGCGCGAGGCCGATCGTCACCACCGGCAGCAGGAGGGCGAACAGCAGGCTGTGCTGCAACGACTTCCAGAAGATGTCGTCGTCGAGCATGCGGCTGTAGTTGTCGAAACCGACCATCTTGAATTCGGGACTCAGGCCGGTCCAGTCCGTGAACGAGTAATAGATGGACTGGATGAACGGCCAGACCACGAAGAGCGCGTACAGTCCCAGGGGCAACGCGAGGAAGCCCACGATGAACCGGTACTTGCCGTGCTGCATCGCCACTCCGGTGCCGTGTGCGGAATTGGGGTTTTCCGGTGCCGTTACTGGTGCTTGTAGTGCTTGATGGAGTCGTCCTTGGCGGCCTCGTCGGCAAAGCCCTGGATCTTCTTGATGGCCTCGGCCGGGGTCAGGCGGCCGGCCATCATCTCGCCCAGCCCGGAGACGCCGATCTTCTCCTTCTGCAACTGCACGTACCAGTCCTGCATACGGGGATTCACCACGTTCTCGCCGGCCTTGTCCAGTGCCGCGACACCGGATTTCAGTCCGGGGGTGAGGGCGATGCCGTCGGTGCCGCCGTTGTACGCGGTCAGCGACTTCACCTTGCCGGTGAAGTTCTTCGAAGAGGCCTCGCTGAGCATGATGCGCAGCTGCTCCATGCCGCCGGGGGCGTTCTTCGCCTTGGCCGGGACGATGAAGGGCTCGCCGCCGGAGGCCCAGATGGTGCCGAACGGCATCTTGTCGGAGGAGTCGATGCCGGTGGGTGCGGAGACGGCCAGATTGAAGTCCTCGGGGATGACGTTGGCCGACTCGTTCTCCACCCAGGAGCCGTTCGGGATGAACAGCGCCTTGCCCTCGGCCCAGGCGGTCTGCGACTGGATGTGGTCCAGGCCGGGGGTGCCCTTGAGGACGTAGCCCTTCTTGTAGAGCTCGTAGTACGCCTCGAAGCACGCCTTGACGGCCGGGTGCTTCCAGGCGTTCGGCTCCAGGTTGTCGATCGCGTCGAGGACCTCGCGGCCGCCGACCTTCCCGATCATCGGGTAGAGCGAGAACGGGATGTAGTACGGGTATTTGCCCGCATACGTCCAGCCCGCCATGCCCTTCTTCTTGGCCTTCGCGCAGACCGCGAGCATCTGGTCCCAGGTCTCGGGGTACTGCTCGTCGAGCGAGTCCAGGGCCTTCTGCGAGTACCAGACGCCGTACACCGTGTAGGCGTAGTAGAGGATCCAGACCTTCTCGCCGTCGAACTGGCCCATCTCCACGATGCCGGGACGCAGCGTGTCGCGGACCTTCTTGGCCGGGTCGTCGTAGGAGGGCGCGTCCAGCAGCGGGGTGAGGTCGGTGAGCTGGTTCTTGCCGACCAGGACGCCCATGTCCATCTGCTCGGCGCCGGAGTTGTCGATGAGGTCCGGCGGGGTGCCCTGGTTGAAGCGGGGCTGCAGGGTGGACTGGATCTTCTGGGTGGCGGAGAACTTCACCTGGACCTCGGGGAAGTTCTTCTCGTAGATCTTCACGGCGTCCTCGGCGTATTCCTTGCCGAAACCGCCGTCGAACAGGACGAATTCCATGCCGGCCGTGTCGTTGACGGCGAGCGGGTTCTTCGCGGTCTTCTTGCCGGCCTTGGCCTTGTCGCCGCTGTCGTCGCCGCCGCTGCTCGCGCAGGCGGACAGCAAACTCATAGTGGGGACGGAGATCAGCCCGAGCGCGGCGGACCTCTTGATCAGATCACGGCGGCCGACACCCTCGGTGCCGTGGTTCTCGGCGGAAGTGGATCCCATGCTCAAGTCCTCGCCTTCTCCAGGACTCAGGCGGTGAACCGGATCCTCCCCGGCACCGCGATCGGGTCACGCTGGGTCGTGCAGGAACGTGCGGGTGGTGATGTGCAGATCGGGTGAAGCGTGCGACAGGTATAGTCCACTTCCCGCCGGTGGATCAACATCGAACACAGAGTTGGCCGTGGGTCTTATCCGAGTTGAGACCTCGCGGAAGTATGGACGGCCTGTGGATGCTCCGCCGGAGATATCCCGGTCACGGCGCCCGAATGCCACAGGCAACACCCTTGACACTCCCTGCCACTTGGGCGACTACTGGTCCTTGCGCGATGAAGGTGACAACGTTGTCCACTGCGCAGGGAGGGTACCCGTTGATGCAGCGGAAAGCTCGGCACGGATGGGGTTCGGCGGTCGTGTCGGCGACCGCCTTCGCTTTGGCCCTGGGTTCGCAGGGCGTTGCGGTCGCACTGCCGCAGACCCCCGTGAAACCCGATCGGGAATTCGCCTCCTCCTTCGAGCCGGACGACCCTGTTCCGGACTGGCTCAACGCCGTCGACACCGCCCCCGACGGCGGCAAGCGGGCCGCGGGCGTCGACGGCGGCTACAGCAGCGGCATACCGGGCAACGTGACCGACCGCGTCACGGAGGTCCGGGCCGGCGGCGAGAACACGGGCGGCGGCGAGGTGAAGGAGAACCTCGTCGACGGCGAACCGAGCACCAAGTGGCTCACCTTCGAGGCCTCCGGCTGGGTCGAGTTCGACCTGGACAAGCCGGCCGAAGTGGCGCGTTACGCGCTGACGTCGGCCAACGACCACGCCGAGCGCGACCCGAAGGACTGGGCCCTGAAGGGCTCCGCCGACGGCAAGGAGTGGAAGACCCTGGACACCCGCTCCGGCGAGACCTTCCCCGAGCGGTTCCGGACGCAGACGTACGACCTCGCCGAACCCGGTGAGTACCGGCACTTCCGGCTGGACGTCACTGGGAACAACGGGGGCGACATCCTCCAGCTCGCCGACCTCCAGCTGTCCACGGGCGGCACCGACGGGCCCGTCCCGCAGGACATGCTCTCCCTGGTCGACCGCGGTCCGAGTGGCTCCCCCACCGCCAAGGCGGGCGCCGGATTCACCGGGAAGCGGGCCCTGCGGTACGCCGGCCGGCACACCGCCGACGGGCCGGCGTACTCGTACAACAAGATCTTCGACGTGAACGTGGCCGTCGGCCGGAACACGCGGCTGGCCTACCGCGTCTTCCCGTCGATGGCGGACGGCGACCTCGACTACGACGCCACCAACGTCTCCGTCGACCTCGCCTTCACCGACGGCACCCACCTGAGCGACCTGCGCGCCACCGACCAGCACGGCTTCCCGCTGACCCCGCGGGGGCAGGGCGCGGCGAAGATCCTCTACGTCAACCAGTGGAACCACGTGGCCTCGCGGATCGGGTCGGTCGCGGCCGGGAAGACCGTGGACCGGATCCTCGTGGCGTACGACTCCGCCAAGGGACCGGCGCGGTTCCGGGGCTGGCTGGACGACATCGGCATCGAGTCCGTCGCACCCGAGCGGCCGAAGGCGCACCTGTCCGACTACGCGGTGACGACCCGGGGCACCAACTCCAGCGGCGGCTTCTCGCGGGGCAACAACTTCCCGGCGACGGCGGTACCGCACGGCTTCAACTTCTGGACGCCGGTGACCAACGCGGGTTCGCTCAATTGGCTGTACGACTACGCGCGGGCGAACAACGCGGACAACCTGCCGACGATCCAGGCGTTCAGCGCCAGCCACGAACCGAGCCCTTGGATGGGTGACCGGCAGACCTTCCAGGTCACGCCGTCCGTGGCCACCGGGACCCCGGAGTACGGGCGGGAGGCCAGGGAGCTGGCCTTCCGGCACGAGAACGAGACGGCGCGGCCGTACTACTACGGGGTGCGGTTCGAGAACGGGCTGAAGGCCGAGATGGCACCGACCGACCACGCGGCGGTGCTGCGCTTCACCTACCCCGGCGACGACGCGAGCGTCCTCTTCGACAATGTCACCGATCAGGCGGGGCTGTCCCTCGACAAGGAGAACGGGGTCGTCACCGGCTACTCGGATGTGAAGTCCGGGCTGTCGACGGGGGCGACCCGACTGTTCGTCCACGGCGAGTTCGACCAGCCGGTGACGGAGGGCGACTCCAGCGGCGTCAAGGGACATCTGCGCTTCAAGGCCGACGACCGGACCGTCACCCTGCGCCTGGCCACCTCGCTGATCAGCCTCGACCAGGCGAAGGACAACCTGCGCCAGGAGATCCCGGAGGGCAGGTCCTTCGAGGCGGTGAGGAAGGGCGCCCAGCGGCAGTGGGACCGGCTGCTCGGCCGGGTCGAGGTCGAGGGCGCGACCCCCGACCAGCTGACGACCCTGTACTCCAGCCTGTACCGGCTCTACCTGTACCCGAATTCCGGATTCGAGAAGGTCGGCGGCAGGCATCGTTACGCCTCGCCCTTCTCCCCCATGCCGAACCCGGACTCCCCGACGCACACCGGCGCGAAGATCGTCGACGGCGAGGTGTACGTCAACAACGGCTTCTGGGACACCTACCGGACGACCTGGCCCGCCTACTCGCTCCTGACCCCGTCCCGGGCGGGCGAGCTGGTCGACGGGTTCGTGCAGCAGTACAAGGACGGCGGCTGGACCTCCCGCTGGTCCTCCCCCGGCTACGCGGACCTCATGACGGGCACGTCCTCGGACGTGGCGTTCGCCGACGCGTACGTCAAGGGCGTCGACTTCGACGCGGAGGCGGCCTACGAGGCGGCGGTGAAGAACGCCACGGTCGTACCGCCGAACCCGGGCGTCGGCCGCAAGGGCATGACCACCTCACCGTTCCTCGGCTACACGAGCACCGAGACCCACGAGGGACTGTCCTGGGCGCTGGAGGGCCACCTCAACGACTACGGCATCTCGCGCATGGGCCGGCGGCTCCACGAGGAGACCGGCGAGCGGCGCTACAAGGAGGAGTCGGAGTACTTCCTCAACCGCGCCCGGGACTACGTGAACCTCTTCGACGCGAAGGCCGGCTTCTTCCAGGGCCGTGACGCGAAGGGCGACTGGCGGGTGGAGTCCTCGCGGTACGACCCGCGGGTGTGGGGTCACGACTACACCGAGACGAACGGCTGGGGGTATGCGTTCACCGCTCCGCACGACAGCCGGGGTCTGGCCAACCTGTACGGCGGCCGGAAGGGCCTCGCGGACAAGCTCGACGACTACTTCTCCACCCCGGAGACCGCCTCCCCCGAGTTCGTCGGCTCCTACGGCGGTGTTATCCACGAGATGACCGAGGCGCGGGACGTCCGGATGGGCATGTACGGGCACTCCAACCAGGTCGCCCACCACGCGATCTACATGTACGACGCGGCCGGGCAGCCCTGGAAGGCGCAGGAGAAGGTCCGCGAGGTGCTGTCCCGGCTGTACACGGGCAGCGAGATCGGGCAGGGCTACCACGGTGACGAGGACAACGGGGAGCAGTCGGCCTGGTTCCTGTTCTCCGCGCTCGGCTTCTACCCGCTGGTGATGGGCAGCGGCGAGTACGCGATCGGATCGCCCCTGTTCACCGAGGCGACCGTGCATCTGGAGAACGGGCGCGAGCTGGTGGTGAAGGCGCCGCGCAACAGCGCACGGAACGTGTACGTGCAGGGCTTGAAGATCAACGGCCGTGCGTGGACGAAGACTTCGCTGCCGCACGCACTGGTCGCCAAGGGCGGTGTCCTGGAGTTCGACATGGGCGCGCGGCCGTCGTCCTGGGGCACGGGCGAGCACGCCGCGCCCGTGTCGATCACCCGGGACGACGAGGTGCCGACGCCCCGCGCGGACGTGCTGGAGGGTGACGGCGCCCTGTTCGACGACACATCCGCGACGGACGCGACGGTGACCTCCGTGGACCTGCCGGTCCCGAAGGGCGCCGAGGCGGCCCAGTACACGCTGACCTCCTCGGCGGACCGGACGAAGGCACCGGCCGGCTGGAGGCTCCAGGGCTCCTCCGACGGGACGACTTGGCGGACGCTGGACCGGCGCACCGGTGAGTCCTTCACGTGGAACGGACAGACCCGCGCGTTCTCCGTGAGGTCACCGGGTACGTACGAGAGGTACCGCCTGGTCCTCGACGGTGAGGCAACCCTGGCGGAAGTCGAACTGCTCTGCTGAGCAGCCGAGTTGGGGGTCCGATGCCGCTTGCTGTGCCCGTCCTGCCCGAGGGTGTCGATCCGGCCTGGTTACCGCCCGCCGCGTTCCGGGCGGTCGGCGGACGGCGGACGCTGATCCGGGGGTCGGATCCGCTGGTGGAGACGGTGCACGGGGAGGTGGCCGAGGCCTGCCGGAGGTTCGGGGGCCGGGTCGTACGGGACGCCGTCGCCGACGGCGCGTACGACCTGGTTCTCGGCCTCGGTACCGGTGAACCCGGTGACGAGGGCTTCACCCTCGCGCGGGAGGGCGGCACGACGACCGTCACCGCCTCCGGCGGCCGGGGGCTGCTGTACGGACTGTTCCACGTGGTGCGCCTCGGGGAGGCGGCGTTCCGGGGTGAGTGGGCGCCGCAGGCCCATCACCCCGCGCTCGCGCTGCGCATGCTCGACCACTGGGACAACGTGGCCGTGCACCCGGTCATGGGCCAGGTGGAGCGCGGGTACGCGGGCGGCTCGCTGTTCTGGCGGGAGGGCAGGGCGCGGGGCGAACTCGAGCGGGTGCGGGCGTACGGCAGGCTGCTCGCGGCGTGCGGGATCAACGCGCTGAGCGTGAACAACGTCAACGTGCACGCGGCCGAGGCGCTTCTGCTGACCGACCGCATCGGTGACGTGGCCGAGATCGCCGGGGCGTTGCGCCCCTACGGCATCCGCACCCATCTGTCGGTCTCCTTCGCGTCCCCGATCACCCTGGGCGGTCTGCCCACCGCCGACCCGCTGGACGAGGCGGTGCGCGGCTGGTGGGCCGAGGCGACCCGCCGGGTGTACGAGGCGATCCCCGACTTCGGCGGGTACGTGGTGAAGGCCGACTCGGAGGGGCAGCCGGGGCCGTTCGCGTACGGCCGCAGTCACGCCGAGGGCGCCGATCTGCTCGCGGCGGCGCTGGAGCCGTTCGGCGGCACGGTGCACTGGCGGGCGTTCGTCTACGACCACCGCCAGGACTGGCGGGACCGCACGACCGACCGGGCCCGGGCCGCGTACGACCACTTCGTGCCGCTGGACGGGCAGTTCGCGGCCGGTGCCGTGCTCCAGGTGAAGCACGGGCCGATGGACTTCCAGGTGCGCGAACCGGTCTCGCCGCTGATCGGGGCCATGCCGCGGACCCGGCTGGCGGTGGAGCTGCAGATCACCCAGGAGTACACCGGGCAGCAGCGGCACACCTGCTGGCTGGGGCCCATGTGGAGCGAAGTGCTGCGGTTCCGGCACCGACCGGGCGTGACGGTGGGCGAGTCGGCGCGGGGCGGGCTCGTCGCCGTGTCCAACGCGGGTGACGACCCGTTCTGGACGGGGCATCCGCTGGCGCAGGCCAATCTGTACACCTTCGGGCGGCTGGCCTGGCAGCCGGACGCCGAGCCGGGCGCGGTGCTCGACGAGTGGATCGCACTCAGCTTCCCGGACGCCCCCGCACGGCTGGCCGACGGGCTGCACGCCGTGCTGGACGGCTCGTGGCGGACGTACGAGAAGTACACCGCTCCCCTGGGGGTCGGCTTCATGGTGCAGCCGGGGCACCATTACGGGCCGAGTGTGGAGGGGTACGAGTACAGCCCGTGGGGGACCTATCACTTCGCCGACCGGGACGGCGTCGGGGTCGACCGCGGTGTGACGGGCGGTACGGGGTTCGCCGGGCAGTACGGCACACCGTGGGCCGAGCTGTACGAGTCGCCGAAGACCTGCCCGGACGAGCTGCTGCTGTTCTTCCACCACGTGCCGTACGGGCATGTGCTGAAGAGCGGGAAGACGGTGGTCCAGCACATCTACGACACCCACTTCGAGGGGGTCGAGGAGGTCGAGGAGGCCCGGGCGGTGTGGGATTCGCTGGCCGGGCTGGTGGACCCGGCGCGCCATGCCCGGGTGGCGGAGCGCTACGAGGAGCAGCTCCGCAGTGCCCGTGAGTGGCGCGATCAGGTCAACAGCTACTTCTTCCGCGCGTCCGGGGTGCCGGACGCGCGGGGGCGGCGGATCTTCTGAAAGACCGCCACCCCGTTGAGCGTCATGCGGTGAAGTGCTCGCGCGTCTCGGCGATCACCGAGCGGCTGCCATGCAGCAGGGACAGCAGCAGAGGGGCGGCCAGCAGCGCGGGAAGGGCCTCGGTCAGCGCGGTCGCCGACGCGGCCGTCAGGATCAGCAGGGAGGCGGCGGCGAGAGTGGCGCGGCCGTGGCGGAACAGGAAGTACGCGGCGAGGCGGGCGGTGTCCCGGGCGCGGAAGGCGAACAGGGACGTGAGGACGAGGGCGTGTGCGCCCCAGAGCAGGGAGCCGGTACCGATCAGCGCCAGCAGCAGCGCCCACCAGCCGGGCAGGCCGGTGGCGGAGAAGTGCGTGAGGGTGAAGACGATGACCGTCAGCCACAGCAGCAGGGGTGCCCACAGCTTCAGTGCCGGTACGGCGTTGAGCCGCCAGCCGCGCAGACAGGCGCGGCCCGGGTGCAGCTCGGTGAGGTCGCGGCTGCGGTGGTGGAGGGCGTAGAGGGCGGCGGACAGGGCCGGCCCGAGGGGCAGCAGGCACAGGGCCGCGAGGGGGAGGTTGGCGGGGTCGGGACCGAGCAGCAGCAGTGCGGCCGGCCCCGGGGAGGCCGTGAGGAGGAGCAGCACCTCGACGGTCAGGAGGGTGTGGATCAGGGCGCAGACCCGGGAGAGGGTTCCGGTGCCGAAGTCGGGGGCGCGCACGGTGCTCATGCGGCGGCCTCCCGGCCGGGCAGCCGCCGCACGTGCCGGTGGCCCTGCCTCGAGAGGGGCCGGTGCGCCGCCGTGCCGTGGGTGAACCCGCCGCTCGGCGCCTCGGGGACGCGGATCACCCGTTCTCCTTCCTGAACCGCTCGTAGGCCTTGTTGTGCAGGTCGACGAGTTGCTGCATGTTCTTCGACTTCAGCTCGGCGAGGTAGGAGTTCCACTGGGACAGCGGGCGCTTGCCGAGGACGAACTGGAGGGTGTTCTGGATGACGTGGTCCTTCAGCGGGGTCTCCCAGAGGGTGGCCTGCTCCTGCTCGAAGGACTGCAGGGGGTGGGCCGGGTCGACGGGCAGTTGCCGGCGCTGGGCCATGGCGTCCTGGAACTTCTTCTCGTCCGGGCTGAACATCGAGGAGACGAGCTCCCAGCTGCCACCGTAGGCGAAGACGCCGTTGTAGAAACCGAAGTCCTTCTGCATGTCCTTCGGGGCGTCCGGGTCGGAGCCCATGAGGCTGATGCCGGGCTTCGGCCGGTACCGGCCTCCCGAGCGCGTGTGGGTGACGCCCTCGATGCCCCACCGGGCCAGCCGCTGGCCCTCGTCGGAGTACCAGAGCCAGTCCACGAACTGCATCATGGCGACGAAGGTGTCGCTCTTCAGCGCCTTGCTGGAGATCATGACACCGTTCTCCAGCCGGCTGCCGCCCGGCACCACGGGGCCGGCGGGCCCGAGCGGCACCGGCACCATCTCGATCCTCGCGCCCTTGACCTGCTTCTCCAGGTTGTACCGGTAGTCCTGCACCAGCACCTGGGGGTTGGCGCTCATCGCGTAGGACTTCTCGGCGAGCAGCTTCTGCAGCGCCTGGTCGTCGGTCTGGCTGAAGCTCTCGGGGTCCATGAGCTTCTCGGCGACGAGTCTGCGCAGGTACTCGACCATCTGGCGGTAGGCGTCCTGCGCGCCGGTGAAGACGTACTTCTGCGCCTTGTGGTCGAAGCTGATGTTGTCGTACGTCCAGCCCGCCTTCACCCCGTACGCCTGGCCGAGGTAGCTGAACAGGGCGCCGCAGGGGAACGGGGTGTTGGTGCTCCAGCGGTCGGTGAGGGGATACGTGCCCGGGCGCTCCTGCCTGAGCGTCTTGAGGACGTCGTACACCTCGTCCCAGGTGGTGGGCAGGCTCAGGCCGTGCTGGTCGAGGACGTCCGTGCGGAAGGACAGCGAGTAGTTGGCCTTGGTCTTCTCGTGCAGGCCGGGCAGCAGGTAGTAGTTGCCGTCGGACTGGCGGATCGAGTCGAGCTCGGGCTCCAGCCTCCACTTGCGCACCTTCTCGCGGAAGTTCGGCATCAGCTTCACGTAGTCGCTGACCGGGAGGATCGCGCCCGAGGAGACGAAGGCGACCTCGGAGGGGTGGTACGTCTTCGGGATCAGGAAGGGGGCGTCGCCGGCGCCGATGAGCACGCTGCGCTTCTTCTCGTAGTCGGCGAGCGGCACGTCGACCGGCTTGAGGGTCACGCCGGTGCGCTTGGTCAGCTCCTTCCAGAACAGCCAGTCGTTCTTCATGGGGTAGACCGGGTTGTTGTTGTGCAGCACCGCGAAGGACAGCGGCCGGGAGGCCTTGAACTGCTGCCCGGCCCGGTAGTTCTTCATGGCCCCGTCCTGCTTCTTCGACAGGTCCTTGCCGTCCCCGCCGTCGTCACCGCCGCCGCAGCCGGTGACCGTGGCGAGGCCGATGAAACCGGCCGCGGCGAGTACCTGGCGCCGCGACAGCCGTCCTTCGTTCTTCACGGGAACCCCCTTGTTCCGTAGTCGAGTTGAGGAGCAGAACCGGTCAGCCCTTGACCGCGCCGAGCATCACGCCCGAGACGAAGTAGCGCTGGACGAACGGGTACACACAGAGGATCGGCAGGGCGGTGAGGACGATGGTGACCGACTGGATGTTGGCGCCGACCTGGCTGAGCTGCTCGGTTCCGGCACCGGCGTTGCCGCCGCCGGTGGCGCCCTGGATGAGGTTGCGCAGGTAGACCGTGACCGGCATCAGCTCGGTCCGGTCCATGTAGAGGAACGCGCTGAACCAGGAGTTCCAGAAGGACACCGAGTAGAAGAGCACCATGGTCGCCACGACCGCCTTGGACAGCGGCAGCACGATCCTCAGCAGGGTGCCGTAGGTGCTCAGGCCGTCGATCTGCGCGGCCTCCTCCAGCTCCGTCGGCAGGTTCTCGAAGAAGGCCTTCATCACCAGCAGGTTGAAGACACTGATCGCGTTCGGCAGGGCGATCGCCCAGACGCTGTTCTTCAGGCCGAGGCTGGTGACCAGGAGGTAGTTCGGGATCAGGCCGCCGGTGAAGAACATGGTGAACACGGCGATGCCGACGAGCACACCCCGGCCCTTGAGCTGCTTCTTCGACAGGACGTAGGCGTAACAGGTCGTCAGGACCATGGCGACGGCCGTCGCCACGACCGTGTAGAGCACGGTGTTGCCGTAGTTCCGCCAGAACATCGAGTCCTGGAAGACGATCCGGTACGTGGTGAGGTTGAACCCCTTGGGCAGCAGGGTCACCTCACCGGCCCGGATCTGCCGCTCCCCGCTGAAGGACCGCGCGAGGATGTTGACGAACGGGTAGAGGGTCACCAGCACGACGAGCGTGAGGATCAGCCCGTTGACGCCCTGGAAGACCCGCTGGGGGCGGCTCGGCCTCACCACAGGCTCGTCCCCACGGTGCGGCGCGAGAGCGTGTTGGCGGATGTGATCAGGACCAGGCCGATGACCGCCTCGAACAGGCCGATGGCGGCGGCGTAGCTGAAGCTGTTGGACTCCACGCCGGAGCGGTAGACGTACGTCGAGATCACATCAGCGGTGGGATAGGTCAGCGGGTTGTACAGCAGCAGCACCTTCTCGAAGCCGACCGCCATGAACGTGCCGACGTTGAGGATCAGCAGCGTGATCATGGTGGGGCGGATGCCGGGCAGGGTGACGTGCCAGATCTGCCGCAAGCGGCCCGCGCCGTCGATGCGGGCGGCCTCGTACAGGTCCTCGTCGATCGTGGTGAGCGCGGCGAGGTAGAGGATCGTGCCCCAGCCGGCGGTCTGCCAGATCTCGGAACCGACGTAGACGGTGCGGAACCACCCGGGCTCCTGGATGAAGCGCACCGGGTCGTGACCGAGCAGACCCAGGACGTGGTTGACGGGGCCGTCGCTCGCGAGCATCTGCATCGTGATGCCCGCGACGATCACGATCGACAGGAAGTGCGGGAGGTACGACACCGACTGCACGAACCGCTTCAGGGAGCGCCTGCGCACCTCGTTCAGCAGCAGTGCGAGCACGATCGGGATCGGGAAGCAGAAGACGAGCGTGAGCCCGCCCAGCCACAGGGTGTTGCGGAACACCTGCCAGAAGGTGGGGTCGCTGAGGAACATCCGCACATAGCGCAGGCCCACCCATTCCTCACCGAAGATCGAACCGCCGGGCTCGAAGCGCCGGAAGGCGATCACGTTGCCGATCATCGGCAGATAGCGGAAGACCAGGAAGAACAGCAGCGGCAGGATCGCCAGCGAGTACAACTGCCAGTCGCGGCGCAGTGCCCGTCGCCATGCCCTCCGGGTGGGCGCCCGCTTGCCGCCCAGGGGAGCGGCCCGGGCCGGCGGCTGGTCCGTTGAGCCCGGTGGGGCCGAAGTGGTGGACGTGCTCATTGCTCGGGCCTCCCGTGGACATGGGACGCGGAACCGAAACTTTCGAGCTCTTGCCGGTAACTTGCGGCAACCTATGGGGCCGAGAAAGCGCTGTCAATGGGTGCTGCGGCACTCGAGAGGGACGCCTGTGGCGCGTTGGAAGCCCATAGGAGCTGGGTATGACTCCGGAGTCAATCACCCTTGCCCGTTCGCAAGTTTCTGGATGACCACCGACTCCTGCGAGGTGCTGCCGTGCCGGCGTTCGACCTGTCACCGACCGAACTGGAGCACCATCGCCCGGACATCGAGGAGCCGGCCGACTTCGACGCGTTCTGGCAGGACACCCTGACGACGGCCGGGGAGGCGGAACCACTCGTGTCGGTGCGGCCCGTGGAGACGGGCCTGCGGCTGACGCAGACCTGGGACGTGACGTTCCGGGGTTTCGCGGGCGACCCGGTGCGCGCGTGGTTCAGCCGGCCCGCCGGGGCGGATGAACCGCTGCCCGCCGTGGTCGAGTTCGCCGGCTACGGGCGCGGTCGCGGCCTTCCGCACGAGCGCCTGACGTGGGTGAACGCCGGGTACGCGCACCTGCTCATGGACAACCGCGGTCAGGGCGACCAGTACGGGTGCGGCGGCGGCACACCCGATCCGCACGCCGTCGCACCGGGCGGGCCCGGGCCGGCGGTGCGCGGGCTGCTCGCCGCCGAGGACTACCACTACCGGCGTCTGATCACGGACGCGGTGCGTGCCGTCGCGGCCGTACGAAAGTTGCCGGGGGTCGATCCGGGGCGGATCGCCGCCGCGGGCAACAGCCAGGGGGGCGGACTGGCCCTGGCGGTCGCGGGGCTCGTGCCCGGGCTGGCGGCACTGCTGAGCACGGCGCCGCTGCTGTGCGGGATCCGGCGCGCCCTGGACCTCACGGACACCGGGCCCTACGGCGAGATCGCCGCCTACCTCTCCGTCCACCGGGGCGCCGAGCGTGCCGCCTTCCGGACCCTGTCCTATGTCGAGGGCGTTTCCTTCGCCCGCCGCGCGCAGGCCCCGGCCCACTTCGGGGTGGGCCTGCGGGACACCGTGTGCCCGCCGAGCGGGGCATACGCCGCCTTCAACCGCTACGCCGAACTGACCGGCACGGACCCGCGCAAGGAAATCCACGCCTATCCGTTCAACGGGCACGAGGGCGGCGACGCGGTGCACGTGCGGCGCCAACTGGACTGGCTGCACGGGGTACTGAGCTGACGGGCCGGGGCGGCGCAAGGGCTGCGACGCAGCGCAGGTGCGGCGGCGACCGGACTGGCTGCACGGGGTGCTGGCCTGACGGGCCGGGGCGGCGCTAGGGCTGCGACACGGCGCACGTGCGGCGCCAACTGGACTGGCTGCACGCGGTGCTGACCTGACAGGCCGGGACGGCGCAAGGGCTGCGACACGGCGCACGTGCGGCGCCAACTGGACTGGCTGCACGCGGTGCTGACCTGACAGGCCGGGACGGCGCAAGGGCTGCGACGCGGCGCACGTGCGGCGGCGACCGGACTGGCTGCGCGCGGGTGCTGGCCTGACAGGCCGGGACGGCGCAAGGGCTGCGACACGGCGCACGTGCGGCGGCGACCGGACTGGCTGCACGGGGTGCTGACCTGACAGGCCGGGACGGCGCAAGGGCTGCGACACGGCGCACGTGCGGCGCCAACTGGACTGGCTGCACGCGGTGCTGACCTGACAGG
>NZ_JBEZWO010000006.1:281453-590734 GCF_040637515.1 Streptomyces sp. NPDC029041
AGGCCGGGACGGCGCAAGGGCTGCGACGCGGCGCACGTGCGGCGGCGACCGGACTGGCTGCGCGCGGGTGCTGGCCTGACGGGCCGGGGCGGCGCTAGGCCGGACGGTCTGTCGGCGACCCTGTCAGGGGGCTGCGTCACCCTGCCCGCCCCTCCCCCGCGGTCATCCCGCGACCGGAGACTCCGCGGTGCAGCCGCCGGCGTTCACCAGGCCCTCGGCACTCTGCTCCTCGATCACCTTGCCCTTGTGGATGATCTTGCAGGTGATCCGGGAACCTTCGGGGTCGGCGGCGACCGGCATGACCGCCGCGGGCATGATGCCGCGCAGCGTGACCGTCTTCTTCCAGGGCAGTTCGGGCTTCGACACCGACTCGATCTTCGGGTCCATGGCCTTGCCCCCGCCGCCGTGGAATTCGATCGAGTCGATGTTCTTCCCCGTCACCTCGTAGGTGACCTCGTACGTCTCGTCGACGGCCTTGTCGACCTGGTCGACCGCCTCGGAGCAGGCGGTGAGGCCGAGCGCGAGACCGGTGACGGCGACGGAACAGACGGCGGCGCGAAGGCTGCGCTTCAAAGGGATTCCCCCGGATCATGACGGTCGAGTCCCGCAGCCAACCGCAAAGGGAAGGCAAAGTCAACTCGCCTTGTCCACGGGCCTGTCGGGCGACCGCCGGTGACGTCCGGCCGTCACACCCGTGCCGTCGCCGGCGGAGGCGTTCCGGCACATCGCCAGGGACATCCGGCCCAGACCCCTGCCCCTGAGCCGTTTACATCTGTGCCGCCGGGCGCTAACTTCCGCAACAGCGGGGTGGGAGCGCTCCCATCACGGTGGACCGGAACCCGCCCTCGAGCCGCCCCCACCCCGCGCTTCCGCACCCGCGCATCCGCAGGTCCGTACCCCCACGAACGGATGGTGCTGTCATGATCGCGACAAACAGGCCGGGGGGATCCGCGATGCCCCGACCGGCGCTCCCCTCCAGGGCCAGAGCCCTCTTCCTCGTGCTGCTCTCCCTCCTCGTGACCGTCCCGGCCATCGGCCTGGTCATGACCTCCGGCGGCGAGGCGGAGGCGCACGGCACCCCCATGAAGCCCGGCAGCCGTACCTTCCTGTGCTGGCAGGACGGCCTGACGGACACCGGCGAGATCAAGCCGGTCAATCCCGCCTGCCGAGGCGCGCAGCAGGTCAGCGGCACCACGCCGTTCTACAACTGGTTCTCGGTGCTCCGCTCGGACGGCGCCGGCCGCACCCGGGGCTTCGTACCGGACGGCGAGCTGTGCAGCGGCGGCAACCCCAACTTCACCGGGTTCAACACGCCCAGCAAGGACTGGCCGCTCACCCATCTCACCTCGGGCGCGACTGTCGACTTCTCGTACAACGCCTGGGCGGCGCACCCGGGTTGGTTCTACGTCTACATCACCAAGGACGGCTTCGACCCGACCAGGACGCTCACCTGGAACGACATGGAGGAGCGGCCGTTCCTGAGTGTCGACCACCCGCCGCTGAAGGGCTCCCCGGGCACGGTCGAGGCCAACTACTCCTGGACGGGCAAGCTTCCCGCCGGCAAGTCGGGACGGCACATCATCTACATGGTCTGGCAGCGCTCCGACAGCCAGGAGACCTTCTACTCCTGCTCCGACGTCGTCTTCGACGGCGGCAACGGCGAGGTGACCGGCATCAAGGAGCCGGGCAACCCGACCGAGCCGGTGCCCGGCACCTGCACGGCGACCCGCAAGACCACGGGCACCTGGAACGGCGGCCACCAGTCCGAGGTGACCGTCACCAACACCGGCACGGTCCCGATGCTCGGCTGGATGGTCGACTGGCGGCTCCCGGCGGGCCAGAAGGTCGACAGCCTGTGGAGCGGCAACGCGACCTACAACGGCCAGGCGGTGATGGTCCACAACGCCGGCTGGAACGGCTCCCTCGCACCGGGCAAGAGCACGACGTTCGGATACGTCGTCTCCGGGGCGGGAGGTGACAGTACGAGCAGCCTGCCCTGCAGGGTGGGCTGAACCGCCGGACGGGCGGGCCCGGTGACCGGGGCGACGGTGACCGGGCCCGTCGCCACGGCACGCTCCGGGCGGGCCGGGCGGACGGCCGGTTCCCGCAACGGGTACCCGGCGGCGTAGGTTGGCGCCATGGTGGAGGGGGCGAAGGCCGCGAGCGACTCGGCGGCCACGGGCGGGCAAGCCGGAGAGCGACGGCCGGGGGCAGGCGGCCGGGGGAAGCGGGGCGGAGCGGCCCGCTCGTCCCTGCTGATGGCACTGGGCACGATGGCGTCCCGGGCAACAGGGCTGGTCCGGCAGGTGCTTCAGGCGGCGGCACTGGGCACGGGACTGCTGGCGAGCACGTACAACACGGCCAATACCGTGCCGACGAGTCTGTACACCTTGTTCATCGGCGGGGCGCTCAACGCCGTGCTGGTGCCGCAACTGGTCCGGGCGCGGGCCACCGAGGCCGACGGCGGCAGGGCCTACGAGCAGCGGCTCGTGACGCTCGTGGTGTGCGTCCTGGCCGTGGGGACGGTGCTGGCGGTGTGGGCCGCACCGCAGATCGTGGGCCTGTACATGCGCGACACCGCCGACGGCCACGAGGCGTTCGAACTGACCGTGGTCTTCGCCCGGTTCCTGCTGCCTCAGATCTTCTTCTACGGCCTGTTCGGCATCCTGGGGCAAGTGCTGAACGCCCGGGAGAGGTTCGGCGCGATGATGTGGACGCCGGTGCTGAACAACGTCGTGCTGATCGGCATGTTCGCCGCGTACCTGGGGCTGATGACGGTCCCGGACCGGGTGGCGGACATCACCGCGACACAGGTGCGGCTGCTGGGATGGGGCACGACGGCCGGCATCGCCCTCCAGGCCCTTGCGCTGATCCCCTTCGTGCGCGCCGCGGGTTTCCGGTTCCGGCCGCGGTTCGACTGGCGGGGCGCGGGCCTGGGCAAGAGCGTCCATGCGGCGAAGTGGACGTTGCTGTTCGTCCTGGTCAACCAGGTCGCGCTGACCGTGGTGACGAACTTCGCCAACGCGGCCGACCAGGAGCTGCCGGATGCCGGTGCCGGCTACTCGGCCTACATGTACGCGCAGACCATCTGGATGCTGCCGCAGTCGATCGTGACCGTGTCCCTGGTGACCGCGCTGCTGCCGCGGATGAGCAGGGCGGCCGCTGAGGGCCGGATCCCCGAGCTGCGTGCCGACCTGTCGCGGGCGCTGCGTGTCACCGGGGTCGTCGTCGTGCCGGCCGGGTTCCTCTTCCTGGCTCTGGGCCCTCGGATCTCGGCGCTGCTGTTCGCCCACGGTGCGGCCGACGCCGCGACCGCCCAGCCGCTCGGGCAGATGCTCCAGGCGTTCGGACTCGGGCTGATCCCGTTCTCGGCGCAGTACCTCCTCCTGCGGGGCTTCTACGCCTTCGGGGACACCCGCACCCCGTTCTTCATGGCGACGTGGATCGCCGCGGTGAACATCGCGCTGGTCAGCTGCTGCCACCTGCTGCTCCCCGCGCGCTGGGCGGTGACCGGCATGGCCGGCGCCTACACCGTGTCGTACCTGGCCGGGCTGGTGATCACGGCGCGGCGGTTGCGCGGCAGGCTCGGCGGCCGGCTCGACGACGGGGAGGTGCGCCGGACGTACACGAAACTGGTGTGCGCCGCCGCCCTCGCCGCGGCGCCGGGCTGGGGGGCCGCCCGCGCCTGCGCCGCGTCGCTGGGCGACGGCACCTTTCCCACCGCGCTGGGCCTGGCTGCCGGAACGGCCGTGATGGCGGCCGCGTACCTCGCCCTGTCCCGTGTGATGAGGATCGACGAGGTCCGCGGCCTCGCCCTGCGACGGTGACGGCAGCGGGATCGGTCGTGCGGCGCTGCGTCAGCCGAGCGGCGGCCCGGGCCCCGGTGACCGAACCGGCCGGGCCTGCGGAACGTACCAGGCCGGGCGCCCCATATGTCTCGGTTATCCAGGTGTGCGATTCTGTGTGTGGGTGCCCTGCCGCTCGTGTGCGGCGTGGATCCGCCATGGGAGGCGCGACCCCGCGCCGCCGCTCCCGTGCCCGCGTCGTCGTCGCCTGAGTTCCGGGGACTCCCACCTGCCGGTGGCTGCGGCATGGACGGGAGGTGGATGCGGACATGCCCCACTACGGCGATGCCCGGGCCGCGATCCCCGGTCTTCGGGCGCCGGGGGACGGGGGCGCCGGTCCGCCTCGCCCCGCTCCGGAACCGGCCGCGCGAGCGCGGCTCCTGGCGTTCGCGGGGGTGACGCTGGCGGCGGTGTACGTACGCGGCGAGGACGGGGCCGAGCTGCGGCTGGTGGAGGCTGTCGGCGCCGGGTCGGAGCAGCGGTACCGGTTGCCGGGGCGGGTGGCGGTCCCGCTCCCCGGGGGATCTCCTGGCGCGGGATCCGCCTCGCCGCACGTCGGACCCGGGCATCGCGCCCGAAGCGGTTCCGGCGGGCCGGCATCGAGCGGTCACAGCGGGCCGGCGCCGGACACCGACGCCCCCGGCGCCCCTTCCCCCGCCCCCTCCACCCGTGCCGGTCCCGGAGGCAGCCCTCCAGGCCCGGGGACGGAAGGCGGCGGCCCGGCCGTCGCCGAGGCCTATCTGCGGGGGCGGCCCGTGTGGCTCGCGGGTGTGGTGCTCCCCGGAGGGGAGGACGGTGTGCCCGCCTCCGCCCCGCTCGGAGCCCTGCCGCTGGGGGCCGCGGGCGGCTGGCTGGGGTGTCTCGTCGTGGTGGGAGAGGCCGGGGAGGGGTTCGGCTCCGAGCAGCGGGAGTTCCTGGAGCAGTACGCCGAGGCCGTCGCCGAGCGGCTGCGCGGCGAGGCCGACCGGACGGCGCCCTCACCGCTGCTGGATTCGGCCCTGCGCGCCATGGGAGTCGGGTCCTTCGCCCTGTCGCCCGGGACCGGGCTGGTCGAGACGGACCCGGCGCTGCTCGAACTCGTCGGCATCCCCGAGGGCGGTTTCGACGGCAAGACCGACACCCTGCTCTCGGTCAGCGTGCCGGAGGACGTCCCCGCGCTGATGTCGGTCATCGAGCCGTCCGCGCAGGCCCCGGGCCGCCGTGAGCTGGAATTCCGTATCCGCAGGCCCACCGGTGAACTGTGCTGGCTGCGGCTGAACTGCCGGGTGCTGAAAGGGCCCGACGGCGCTCCCGAACGGGTGCTGGGCGTGGTGAGCGCGGCGCCCGTGCTGCGCCGCAGTGCCAGCGACGTCGCCCGGATCCAGTGGCTCACGGCAGCGCTCGACGACGCCACGACCGTACGGGACGTCAGCCGGGTCGTCGTCGCCGCGTTGCGCGAGCCGCTGGGTGCCGACCGGGTGGCGCTCGCCGAACTGCTGGAGGACCGGCTGGCGGTCACCGTGCTCGACCCGCCGGGTGCCGGTGCCTGGCCGGAGCTGTGGCGGCGTGAGTGGCGCTCGGAGTGGCCCGACGCACCGGTGTCCGCCCTGCCCACGCTCCAGGCGGCACTGCGGGACGGGCGGATGAGCCTGTGGCCGGCGGGGTCCGCCCTCGAACCGGGGCTCGCCGGGGTCGGCCCCGGCGGGCTCGCGGTGCTGCCGCTGCCGGCCAGGAGCGGGGTGGCCGGGGTGTGCCTGGTCGGCTGGGACACCCCGCACGAGTTCGCCCCCGAGGAGCGGGCTCTGCTGACCGCCACCGCCGGCCTGGTCGGGCAGGCCCTCAAGCGCGCGCACGCCTACGACGCCGAGCAGGAGCTCGCGACGATGCTCCAGCGCAGTCTGCTGCCGCGCCGGCTCCCCAAGCTGCCCGGGGGCACGGCCGTGGCCCGCTATCTGCCCGCCCGGCGCGGTCTCCAGGTGGGCGGCGACTGGTACGACGTGATCGCGCTGTCGGAGAGCAAGGTGGCCCTGGTGATCGGGGATGTGCAGGGACACAGTGCCGGGGCCGCGACGATCATGGGCCAGATGCGTACGGCGGTCCGCGCCTACGCCGTGGAGGGTCATCCTCCCGACGTGGTCGTCGCCCACGCCAACCGGCTGCTCGTCGGCATGGAGACCGACCTGTTCGCCACCTGCTGCTACGTCGAGCTGGACATGGAGGAGGGCAACGCCCTGTTCGTCCGGGCCGGGCACCTGGCCCCACTGGCGCGGCACCCCGACGGCGGCACCGAGGAGATCGCGGTCGAGGGCGGACTCCCGCTGGGTGTCCTCGCGGAGGCGGAGTTCCCGCTGACGGCCCTCGCACTCGCGCCGGGATCGGTGCTCGCGCTGGTGACGGACGGTCTGGTCGAATCGGCGGACCTGCAGGTGGACGAGGGGATGCGGCTCGTGCGCCAGGCGCTCGCCGCGGCCGATCCCACCGACCCGGGGCGGATGGCCGACGAACTGCTCGGCGAGGCCGGGCGGCGTGAGGACGACGTGGCGGTGCTGCTGCTGCGCTACGACGGGATGCGAATACGGCCGGTGCGTGCGGGCTGGGTGGTGTGGCGGCTGCCGGACGCGGTGATGCACGCCCGCCGGTTCACCGCGCGCACGCTGCGTTCGTGGGGCATCGCCGCCGAGGCCGACACCGTCCTGCTGGTGGTGTCGGAGCTGGTCACCAACGCGCTGGTGCACACGCAGGGCGCGGTCCGGGTGGAGCTGACCCTGGCGGCGGACCGGCTGCGGGTGACCGTGAACGACTCCTCACCCCGGGCGCCGGCCAAACCGGTGGTCGTGGACTGGGAGTCGACGGGCGGGCGCGGGCTCTTCCTGGTCGAGGCCATGTCGGCGGCCTGGGGTTCGGTGCCGGTGGGCGGCGGCAAGCAGGTATGGAGCGAGATCGTCGTCACGCGCCGGGAGAGCGAGCCCGGTGAGGAGCCCGACGAGGAGCCGGAGAGCGAGCCGGAGGAGGAGCGCAGGCCTGGCCGCGGCTGGGGCCTGGGCCGCGACCGGACCTGGGGCCTGGGCCGCAACCGGGACCGCCGCAAGGCCCGTGACCAGGGCCCGCGGGGCACCGGGGAGCAGGCCGCGAACCGTACCGCCGAAAGGGCCGTCCGCGACCCCGGAACCCACCACGGAGGCCCCTGATGCGCGGTCTGGGTCTGCGCGGTGCCGCCGCGCTGCTGGCGGTCCTGCTGGCCGTGTCCCTCAGCTCGTGCGCGGACAGCGGCGGCGAGGGCGAGGGCGAGCTGACCATCGGGCTGTTGCTGCCGAGCCGGGCCGTGCCCCGCTGGGAGAAGTGGGACCGGCCCCTGATCGAGAAGCGGGTCGGGGAGCTGTGCTCCGGGTGCAGGGTCGTGTACGCCAACGCCGAGAACGACGCGGCCAGCCAGCGGCAGCAGATGACCTCCATGGTCACCCGGGGCGTCTCGGCCCTGCTCCTGGACGTCGTCGACCCCAAGGCCCTGCGCTCCTCGGTGCACGCGGCGCAGCGCGAGGGCATCCCGGTCGTCGCCTACGACCGCCTCGCCGAGGGCCCGATCTCGGGTTTCGTCAGTTTCGACGGCGCCGAGGTCGGCAGGCTCCAGGGCCAGGAGCTTCTGAAGGGCATGGGCGCCAGGGCCGACGGTGGCGGTGTCGTCATGGTGAACGGCGACCCCTCCAGCCCCAACGCCGCCTGGTACGAGGGCGGGGCGCGGGCCGTTCTGAAGGACGAGGTGCGGATCCTGAAGTCGTACGACACCGTGGGATGGCGTACGGAGAACGCGCACGACCACATGTCCGCCGCGATCAGCGCGCTCGGCCCGAGCGCGATCGACGGGGTGCTCGCGGCCAACGACTCCATCGCGGCCGGTGTCATCTCGGCCCTCAAGAGCGCCCGTGTCGCGCCGCTGCCCCCGGTCACCGGGCAGGACGCCGACCTCGACGCCGTGCAGCGCATCGTCAAGGGCGAGCAGTACATGACCGTCTACAAACCGTTCCGGCAGGAGGCCGAGGCGGCGGCCGCGATGGCCGTCGCCCTGGCGCGCGGCAACGACGTCGACTCGCTGGTCACGACGAAGGTGGACAGTCCCACGACCGAGGACGTCCCGGCGATCCTGCTCACGCCGACCGCCGTGACGCGCGAGACGATCGGCCGGACGCTCGTCCGCAACGGTGTCTACACACTCGACCAGATCTGCACCCCGAAAGACCGCTCGGCCTGTGTCCGCGCCGGGCTCACCCGGTGAGCGAGGTGGTCCCCGTGGCCCATCCCCCCGTCCTGGCCCTGCGTGGCATCACCAAACGGTTCGGCGGCGTGCAGGCGCTGGTGGACGTCGACCTGCAGGTCCGGGCCGGTGAGGTGGTGGCCCTGGCGGGCGACAACGGAGCGGGCAAGTCCACGCTGGTCAAGGTGATCTCCGGGGTCAGCCCGGCCGACCGGGGGGTCATCGAGTGGGAGGGGCGCCTCGTGCAGATCAAGCGCCCGCACGACGCTCACGCCCTCGGCATCGCGACCGTCTACCAGGACCTCGCCATGTGCGACAACCTGGACGTCGTCGGCAACCTCTTCCTCGGCCGTGAGATCGACCGGGTGGGCGTCCTCGACGAGGTGGAGATGGAGCGCCGCGCCCGTGACCTGATGCGCGCGCTGTCGATCCGCATCCCCGACGTGCGGGTGCCGGTCGCCACGCTGTCGGCCGGGCAGCGGCAGGCCGTCGCGATCTCCCGCTCGCTGATGGGCGCCCCCAAGGTGCTGCTGCTCGACGAGCCCACCGCCGCCCTCGGCGTGGAGCAGACCAGTCATCTGCTCGACCTGATCGAGGAGGTCCGCGACCGCGGTATGGCGATCATCCTCATCAGTCACAACATGGGCGACATCAAGGCCGTCGCGGACCGGGTCGCGGTGCTGCGGCTGGGCCGCAACAACGGTCTGTTCGACGTGAGCACCGTGACCCAGGAGCAGATCATCTCCTCCGTCACGGGGGCGGCTGACAACGCCGTGGCCCATCGAACCAAGGGCGACGAAGGGGCGTGGCCGTGAGCCGCGGCGGGCCGCACCCGGACGGCGGACCGGCCGGGGCGGGCAGCGCCGGGCCGGTCACCACCGATCGCGAACAGGCCGCCGCCCGCGGGTGGCGGGACGGTGTGCGCCAGTACGCGCTGGAGGTCCGCGGCAGCGTGCGGGGCGGGGAGCGGGGGCCGCTGCTGGTCCTGGCCGGGCTGCTCGTGATCTGGATCGTGTTCCAGGGTCTGGACGACAAGTTCCTCTCGCCGCGCAACCTGTCCAACCTCAGCGTGGACATCGTCGGGACCGGGCTGGTGGCCGTCGGGATCGTTTTCGTGCTGCTGATCCGGGAGATCGATCTGTCGGTCGGTTCGGTCAGCGGCCTGGCGGGGGCGGCGTTCGCCGTGCTGAACGTGAACCACGGGGTGCCGGAGTGGCTGGCCGTGGTCGTGGCGGTGGCCGCGGGGACGGCCGTGGGTGCCTTCCACGGGTTCTTCCACGCCTGGCTCGGCGTCCCCGCGTTCGTGGTGACGCTGGCCGGACTGCTGATCTGGAACGGCCTGACGCTCTACCTGCTGGGGGCGAGCGGCACCATCAACATCGACGAGGAGGGCCTGGTCGCCTCCCTGACCAGCCGGCACTTCGGCAACGACCTGGTGGCGTACGCGGTCGCCGCGCTCGGCACGGCCGGGTACTTCCTGGCCGCCCACCGCCGGCGCAGCCGCCACCGGGCGGCCGGGATGCCCTACCGGACGGAGGGCGACATCGGGATGCGCACCGGTCTCCTCGCGGTGGTCGCCTTCGCCGGTGCCCACACCCTCAACCGGTTCCAGGGGCTGCCGCTGGCGCTGCTGATCTTCCTGGTGGTCCTGGTCGTCTCGGACTACCTGTTGCGCCGTACCCGCTACGGGCGGCGGGTGTACGCGCTCGGCGGCGGGGTCGAGGCGGCGCGGCGGGCCGGTATCGGGGTGGAGCGGGTGCGGGTCGCGATGTTCATGGTGTCGGGGACGCTGGCCGCGTTCGGCGGGCTGTTCGTGGCGTCGGGACTGACCTCGGCGAGTCCCACGACGGCCCGGGCCGCCGGTTCGGGGATGCTGCTGATCAACGCCATCGCGGCGGCCGTCATCGGCGGGACCAGTCTGTTCGGCGGGCGGGGCTCGCCCTGGTCGGTGCTGCTGGGTGTGGTGGTGATCCAGTCGATCGCCTCGGGGATGGGGCTGCTGGGGGTCCAGGACGCGGTGCAGTTCATGATCACCGGTGGGGTGCTGCTGGCCGCCGTGGCGGCCGACGCGCTGTCCAGACGCGCTCAGGCGCGAGGAGGCCGACCGTGACCGCGGCCCGCGCAAGCCGACCTTTCCTGACCTTTACTAACCTTTCCTCCCTTTTCCCACGTAATGCCTAAGAAAGGGTAAAGGTGGGTAGGGGCGGAGGTGTCATGAAACGCAGCCGCCTCGCCCGGGCGGCCGTGGCCGTCGCGGTCGCGGCCGGTCTGGCTCTCGCCGGATGCGGGGACACCGATCTGCCCGGCGAGGAGGAGCGGGCCGACCTCAGCGTGCTCGCGACGGACGTGCCGCAGATCCAGACCCTGAAGAAGCTCACCAAGAGGCATTTCACGGCGGAGACCGGCATCACCGTCGATTACACGGTGCTCCCGGAGAACGAGGCCCGGGAGAAGATGAACCGCGAGTTCGCGACCCAGGCCGGCACCTACGACGTGGCGAGCGTGAGCGCGTACGAGGTCCCGATCTACGCGGACAACGGCTGGCTCGCCCCGCTCGATGCCTATGTGAGGGCCGACGAGGACTTCGACCAGGACGACGTCTTCGAGAACCTGGTGTCCTCGCTGACCGGCGAGGACGGCAAGCTCTACGCCGAGCCGTTCTACGGCGAGGGCTCCTTCCTGATGTACCGCAAGGACCTGTTCCGCAAGGACGGGCTGACCATGCCGGCGAACCCGACCTGGAAGCAGGTCGCCGACCTCGCCGCCCGGGTCGACGGAACCGACGGCGCGAGCGGCATCTGCCTGCGCGGCCTGCCCGGCTGGGGCCAGAACCTCGCCCCGATCAACACGGTCGTCAACACCTTCGGCGGCGCCTGGTACGACATGGACTGGAACGCCCGGCTGACCTCGCCCGAGTTCAAGGAGGCCGTCGCGTTCTACGTCGGCCTGCTCCGCTCCCACGGCCAGCCCGACCCCGAGCGGATGGGCGTACTGGAGATCCTGGACAGTTTCGTCGAGGGCGAGTGCGCCATGATGTACGACGCCACGTCGCTGGCCTCGTCGATCGAGGCCGACAGCTCCCCGGTCAAGGGCAAGGTGGGCTACGTCCCGGCCCCGCACGAGAAGACCGACAAGGCCGGCTGGGTGTGGACCTGGGCCTGGGGCATCCAGCAGGCGTCCGAGCACAAGGACGCCGCCTGGGAGTTCATCTCCTGGGCCTCCTCCAAGCAGTTCCAGGAACTGGTCGGCCGGGAGATGGGCTGGACCGCGGCCCCCGCGGGGAACCGCAAGTCGCTGTACGAGAAGCCCGAGTACCAGCAGGCGGCCGGTGCCTGGTACCGGCAGGAGTACACGGCGGCGACGGACTCCGCCGACCCGAAGGACCCGGGCGTGGGCCCCCGCCCGTACACGGGCATCGGCTTCCTCGGCATCCCCGAGTTCGCCGTGCTGGGCACGGCGGTCTCCGAGCAGATCGCGGCCGCCATCGCCGGCCGGCAGTCCGTGGACGCGGCCCTCGACAAGGCGCAGGACCTCGCGCAGGCCGCGGCGGCGAAGTACCGCGGCGAGTGAAGCGGCTTGCGCGGTGGATCCGGCGAACGGCGCGGGCCGCGCCCCCGGTCACCCGGGGACGCGGCCCTCGAACTGCCGTAGCGGTCCGCTTACTTGCGGATCAGGCTGCGCAGCACGTACTGCATGATGCCGCCGTTGCGGTAGTAGTCCGCCTCGCCGGGGGTGTCGATGCGGACGACCGCGTCGAACTCGACGCCGGTGTCGGTGGTGACCTTCACCGTGCGCGGGGTGGTGCCGTTGTTGAGCTCCTCGACGCCGGTGAAGTCGAAGGTCTCCTCACCGGTGAGACCGAGGGACGCGGCGGTCTGGCCCTCCGGGAACTGCAGCGGCAGGACGCCCATGCCGATGAGGTTCGAGCGGTGGATGCGCTCGTAGGACTCGGCGATGACGGCCTTGACGCCCAGGAGCGCGGTGCCCTTGGCGGCCCAGTCACGGGACGAGCCGGAACCGTACTCCTTGCCCGCGAGCACGACGAGCGGGATGCCCTGCTCGATGTAGTTGCGCGAGGCGTCGTAGATGAAGGAGACGGGGCCGCCGTCCTGGGTGAAGTCGCGGGTGTAGCCGCCCTCGGTGCCCGGCGCGATCTGGTTGCGCAGGCGGATGTTGGCGAACGTGCCGCGGATCATGACCTCGTGGTTGCCGCGGCGCGAGCCGTAGCTGTTGAAGTCGCGGCGCTCGACGCCGTGCTCCGTGAGGTACTGGCCGGCCGGGGTGTCGGCCTTGATGGCGCCGGCCGGGGAGATGTGGTCGGTGGTGACCGAGTCGCCCAGCTTGGCGAGCACCCGGGCACCGGAGATGTTCTCCACCGGGGCCGGCTCGTGGGCCATGCCCTCGAAGTACGGGGGCTTGCGCACGTAGGTGGACTCGGCGTCCCACTCGAAGGTGTTGCCGGTCGGGATCGGCAGCGCCTGCCACTGGGCGTCGCCCGCGAAGACGTCGCTGTAGGACTTGGAGAACATGTCCTCGCCGATGGCGTTGGCGACGACGTCGTTCACCTCGGCCTCGGAGGGCCAGATGTCCTTCAGGAAGACCGGGTTGCCGTCCTGGTCGGCGCCCAGGGCGTCCCGGGTGATGTCGACCTTCATGGAGCCGGCGAGCGCGTAGGCCACGACCAGCGGCGGGGAGGCCAGGTAGTTCATCTTGACGTCGGGGTTGATCCGGCCCTCGAAGTTCCGGTTGCCGGAGAGGACCGAGGTGACCGCGAGGTCGTGGTCGTTGACGGCCTTGGAGACCTCCTCCGGCAGCGGGCCGGAGTTGCCGATGCAGGTGGTGCAGCCGTAGCCGACGAGGTTGAAGCCGACCTTGTCGAGGTAGGGGGTCAGGCCCGCCTTCTCGAAGTAGTCGGTGACGACCTTGGAGCCCGGGGCGAGGGTGGTCTTGACCCACGGCTTGCGGGTCAGGCCCTTCTCCACCGCCTTCTTGGCCACCAGCGCGGCGGCGACCATGACGTACGGGTTGGAGGTGTTGGTGCAGGAGGTGATGGCCGCGACCGTCACCGCCCCGTGGTCGATCTCGTACGACGTGCCGTCGGGGGCGGTCACGGTGACCGGGTTGGACGGAACGGCGGCACCGGTGCCGTCGGCGTGCTGCGGCGCGCCGGCGCCGTTCTCCTGGCTGCCGTAGGCCGGGGCGTCGGAGGCCGGGAAGGACTCGGCGCTGGCCTCGTCGACCGGGGAGGCCGCGGTCTGCTGAGCGGCGGGCGCCTCGACGTAGTTGAGGACGTCCTTGGCGAACTGCTGGGCGGCCTCGGCGAGGACGATGCGGTCCTGCGGGCGCTTCGGGCCGGCGATGGACGGCACGACGGTCGACAGGTCGAGTTCGAGCTTCTCGGAGAAGTCGGGCTCGGCGGCCGGGTCGAGCCAGAGGCCCTGCTCCTTGGCGTACGCCTCGACCAGGGCGAGCTGCTGCTCGCTGCGGCCGGTGAGCCGCATGTAGTTGATGGTCTCGTCGTCGATCGGGAAGATCGCGGCGGTGGAGCCGAACTCCGGCGACATGTTGCCGATGGTGGCGCGGTTGGCCAGCGAGGTGGCGGCGACGCCCTCGCCGTAGAACTCGACGAACTTGCCGACGACGCCGTGCTTGCGCAGCATCTCGGTGATGGTCAGCACGAGGTCCGTGGCGGTGGTGCCCGGCTGCAGCTCACCGGTGAGCTTGAAGCCGACGACGCGCGGGATGAGCATGGAGACCGGCTGGCCGAGCATGGCGGCCTCGGCCTCGATGCCGCCGACGCCCCAGCCGAGGACGCCGAGGCCGTTGACCATGGTGGTGTGCGAGTCGGTGCCGACCAGGGTGTCCGGGTAGGCCTTGCCCTCGCGGACCATGACGACACGGGCCAGGTGCTCGATGTTCACCTGGTGGACGATGCCGGTGCCCGGCGGGACGACCTTGAACTCGTCGAAGGCGGTCTGGCCCCAGCGCAGGAACTGGTAGCGCTCCTTGTTGCGGCCGTACTCCAGGTCGACGTTCTGCTTGAAGGCGTCGTTGGTGCCGAACTTGTCGGCGATGACGGAGTGGTCGATGACCAGCTCGGCCGGCGCCAGCGGGTTGATCTTCGCCGGGTCGCCGCCCAGCTCCTTGACGGCCTCACGCATGGTCGCGAGGTCCACGACACAGGGAACGCCGGTGAAGTCCTGCATGATCACGCGGGCCGGCGTGAACTGGATCTCCTGGCTGGGCTGGGCCTGCGAGTCCCATCCGCCGAGGGCACGGATGTGGTCGGCGGTGATGTTCGCGCCGTCCTCGGTGCGGAGCAGGTTCTCCAGCAGGACCTTGAGGCTGTAGGGAAGGCGGGCCGAGCCCTCCACCTTGTCCAGCCGGAAGATCTCGTACGACTCGTCGCCCACCTGCAGCGTGCTGCGGGCGTCGAAGCTGTTCGCCGACACGACAGTCTCCTTCATTGATGTGCGCGTACCACCACGATCCTGCCGCCACGGCATCTCGGCCGATCCGCTAAGGTAAGGCTAAGTTAGGTATGCCTTACCGAGGGTGGCGGCTTGCGGTGCTCTCTCGGCAGATATCTCGATGTCGAGATAACTCTAGTACACGAGCGCCGGATGGTCATGCCCCGGCGCCCCTCGCGCGGTCATGCGCGCCCTTTTCCCGGGTATGCGAACGAGGTCCGCACACGACGGACCGGGTATCCACGCATGACGGAGAGGAGACAGGCATGCCGCTCACGTTCCGCAAGAGTTTCCGGATCCTTCCGGGGGTGCGACTGAACATCAACAAGCGCTCCTGGTCGATCACCACCGGCGGCGGAAAGAACGGCCCCCGTTACACCCGCAGCAGCACAGGACGCCGCACGACCTCGATGGATCTGCCCGGACCCTTCGGATGGCGGCGCACCACGAGGTCGCGTCGACACTGAGCGCGCCGGGCGGGGTTGACATCCCGTCACCCGTTCGGACCCCCCGGTCGGGGCGCATCTCATATCTGAGATAACCTCAGCCTCATGGCAGACGACTATCTCGTACGCATCGGCAAGCTCATCCGTGACGCTCGGCAGCACCGTGGCTGGACACAGTCACAACTGGCCGAGGCGCTGGGAACCAGCCAGAGCGCCGTCAACCGGATCGAGCGCGGCAACCAGAACATCAGCCTTGAGATGATCGCGCGCATCGGGGAGGCCCTCGACAGTGAGATCGTGTCACTCGGCTACGCCGGTCCGATGCATCTGCGGGTGGTCGGTGGACGCCGGCTGTCCGGCGCCATCGACGTGAAGACGAGCAAGAACGCGTGCGTGGCACTGCTGTGCGCCTCACTGCTCAACGAGGGGCGCACGGTGCTGCGCCGCGTCGCCCGGATCGAGGAGGTGTACCGCCTCCTCGAGGTGCTGAGCTCCATCGGCGTGCGCACCCGGTGGATCAACGACGGTGTCGACCTGGAGATCGTGCCGCCGGCCGAGCTGAACCTGGCGGCGATCGACGCGGACGCGGCCCGCCGCACCCGCTCCATCATCATGTTCCTCGGCCCGCTGCTGCACCGCGTGGACGCCTTCAAGCTGCCCTACGCCGGCGGCTGCGACCTCGGCACCCGCACGATCGAGCCGCACATGATCGCACTGCGCCGCTTCGGTCTGGACATCGCCGCCACCGAGGGCCAGTACCACGCCCGGGTGGACCGCGCGGTCAGTCCGGACCGCCCGATCGTCCTGACCGAACGCGGCGACACGGTCACCGAGAACGCCCTGCTCGCGGCCGCCCGGCACGACGGCATCACCGTCATCCGCAACGCCTCCTCCAACTACATGGTCCAGGACCTCTGCTTCTTCCTGGAGGCCCTCGGCGTCAAGGTCGACGGCATCGGCACGACCACGCTCACCGTGCACGGCGTGCCCACCATCGACGTCGACGTCGACTACTCCCCCTCCGAGGACCCGGTCGAGGCGATGAGCCTGGTGGCCGCGGCCGTGGTGACGGAGTCGCAGCTGACGGTCCGCCGCGTGCCCATCGAGTTCCTGGAGATCGAGCTCGCGGTCCTGGAGGAGATGGGCCTCGACCACGACCGCACGCCCGAGTACTTCGCCGACAACGGCCGCACCCGGCTGGTGGACCTCACCGTCCGGCCCTCCAAGCTGGAGGCGCCGATCGACAAGATCCACCCCATGCCGTTCCCCGGCCTGAACATCGACAACGTCCCGTTCTTCGCGGCCATCGCGGCCGTCGCCCAGGGCAAGACCCTCATCCACGACTGGGTCTACGACAACCGGGCGATCTACCTGACCGACCTGAACCGCCTCGGCGGCAGGCTCCAGCTCCTGGACCCCCACCGCGTCCTGGTCGAGGGCCCGACCCGCTGGCGCGCCGCCGAGATGATGTGCCCGCCGGCCCTGCGCCCCGCCGTGGTCGTCCTGCTGGCGATGATGGCGGCCGAGGGCACGTCGGTGCTGCGCAACGTGTACGTCATCAACCGGGGTTACGAGGACCTCGCGGAGCGGCTGAACTCGGTCGGGGCGCAGATCGAGACGTTCCGGGACATCTGAGCGACGTATACCGCCGCACCCTGTCTGTCCTGCGCTGACGCAGGCCTGAAGGGGGTGCGGTGGCACCTCTGGGACTTCTCTGGGACTTCGGGCCGGGACCGGGCTCCTGCCGGCCGTCGGGCTGTGCGAAGACCGCGTCGATGGCGGCGCTGCCGCGCGCACCGCGGGAGGGCTCACAGACACGGGGATCCGTCCGGAGCGCTCTCTTCCAGCGAGGCGACCGCCCCGGCCTCGGCCAAGGCGGGCTTCCAGACGCGGAGTTGAAGTAGTTCCGGTTGATCGCCTTGCGTGATGCCGCGCCGGGAACGGAACGGGAACGGACTCCGGGACAGTCGAGGCGTTCCTGGCCCGCGACGCGGGCCACCGCAGGAGTACACCATGTGAGGAGACAGTGCCGTGCCGGTGGTGACCGTGGACTGGTGGAAAGGCAACGACCGACAGAAACGAGCCGATCTCGTGAGCGAGTTGACCTCGACTCTGGCGCGAATCGCGGGATGCCCGAGGGAGGCTGTGACGGTCCTCGTGCGGGATGTGGAGCAGGATCACTGGGGCCGCGGCGGAACCCTCGCCGACGAACCGCAGGAGACGCCGGCGGTCGTGGCGAAGCCGCTCGCGCAGGCCGGCTCCGGGGCCCCGGACAGCCGTTGACAGGACCGCGGTGGGACACGGTCGGCGCCCCGCCGCACGACCGGTCCACCCGCGTCCGCGGACTGGGCACCGCGCGGCGCGGTGCCTCCTTCCGGGGGCCCGGGGCCGCACCCGCAAGCCCGGCCGGGTCCGCCGCGGAGCGGGACGACAACGCCGTGCTCCGGGGCGTGATCCCCACGGCGCGGGCACGCACGTCGGCGCCCTGGCGGGCCGGCGCGCGGCTCGCCGACGCCCCTCACACGTGCCATCGGCCACGCGCACACCCGACCTCCTTGTGTGAGGAACGACAGCTTCGTCTCCGCCGCGAGACCATGTCCGATGTCGGGCATCGCTTCCCGTCCGGCACCCTATGAAGACACGCCACACCGCAACGGTCCGTACACATCCGTGCTGCCAGAATGTGAGTGTTGCTCACGGCCGCCCCGATGCCGTTCCCTGTATGAGGTGAAGATGAAGACGGCCGCGGCCGGTCCGCCGTGCGGTCGTCTCATGCAGGCTCCCGGTTTTCGGAGCTGCCGCCCCGGAACCGGAGAGAGGACAGGTGTCAATGCCTCAGCCCCCGCCGATAGGCTTCCGTATCCTCGGCTCCGTCGAATGTTGGGACGCGGACGAGCGTGTGCCCCTCGGCGGTCCGGTCAACGAACGCGTCCTGGTGACACTGCTCCTCGAACCCCAACGCGTCCTGCCGGTGCACCGCCTCGTCGAGTCCGTCTGGGACGAGGACGCTCCCGCGACCGCTGCCCACCAGGTACGGAAGGCCGTCGCCGAACTGCGTCAGCGCATCCCCGGCGGGCGGGACCTGATCGTCACCGACGGACCCGGATACCGCGCCGCCGTCACACCCGAACAGCTCGACCTGCTGCGGTTCACCGAGGCGCTGCGCGGGGCCCGCGAACGCCAGGCCGCCGGCCAGTCCGCGGACGCCGCCGCGCTCCTGCGCGAGGCCATCGCGTTGTGGCGGGGACCGGTACTGTCCGGCAACGGTGGCGCGGTCGTCGACGCGGCCTCCGCCGCGCTGGAGGAACGGCGCATCACCGCCGTCGAGCAGCTCTTCGACCTCAGGCTGGAAGCCGGAGAAGGCGCCGAACTGGTCGCCGAGATCCGCGAGGCCATGGGCAGCAGCCCCCTGAGGGAAACGTTACGGGGTCAGCTCATGCTCGCCCTGTACCGCTCGGGCCGCCAGGCCGAGGCACTCGCCGAGTACAGCGCGATCCGCGCCGTACTCGACGAGGAACTCGGCATAGACCCCGGCGACGCCCTGCGCGACCTGCACCAGGCCATCCTGTGCAACGACCCGGCGCTGGCCGCTCCCGCCGAGCTCCCTGCCGTCCCGCCGGTGGTGACGGACAGCCGCTCCACCCTGCCGTACGACCTGCAGGACTTCACCGGCCGTGAGGAGGAACTGAACAAGCTCATCGGCTTCGTCGAAGGCGCCACCGGCCCCGGACCGCTCATCGTCGCCATCGACGGTATGGGCGGCAGCGGCAAGACCTCCCTCGCGGTACGCGCCGCGCACCGCCTCGCCGACCGGTACCCGGACGCCCAGCTCCACCTCGACCTGCGCGGCTACACCCCGGGAGAGGAACCCCTCACCCCGGCCGCCGCCGCCGAGGTGCTGCTGCGCATGCTCGGCGTGCCGAGTGAACGTATTCCCGACGACGCGGAGAGCCGTATCGCGTTATGGCGCTCGACCATGACCCGGCACAGGATGATCCTCCTCCTTGACAACGTAGTCGACGAGGGACAGGTGAAACCGCTGCTGGCCTCGCCGACCGGCACGGTCGTCCTGGTCACCAGCCGCGCCCTGCTCGTGGACCTCGACGCGGCGCACTCCGTCTCCCTGGGCACCATGGCACCACCGGACAGCGTCGCCCTGATCGTCAGCGTGATCGGGGAGCGGCGGGCGCAGGCCGAGGCGGAGGCCGTCGCTGAACTGGCCGACCTCAGCGGCCACTTGCCGCTGGCCCTGCGCATCGCTGCGGCCCGGCTGCGCAAACGCCCCCGCTGGACCGTGCGCTACCTCGTCGACCGGCTCCGCGACGACACCCAGCGCCTCGCCGAACTCAGCGCCGGAGAACGCAGCGTGGAAGTGACGCTGCGGCTCTCCTACGAGGGACTGGGCGCGGGGTACCGCAAGGCGTTCCGGCATCTGGGCCAGTACCCCGGCACCGACCTCGACGTCTACACGGCGGCAGCCCTCCTGGACACGGACGTCAGAGAGTCGGAGGAGGTCCTCGAGTACCTCCTCGACATGCACCTCGTCCAGCAGCACGAGCCGGGCCGTTACGCCTTCCACGACCTCGTGCGCAGCTTCGCCCACATGCTGTCGAGGGCCCGGAACTCCGGCGGCACCGGTGAGTTCAGCGACGAGGCGGCGGGCGCGGTGCGGCGGCTGCTGGAGTTCTCCCTCGCGGCCTCGGACGCCGCCTGTGACCTGATCTTCCCGGGCCGGGTGCGGATGGCGCGCCCGGAGTCGTCGTTCCGGCCGGGGCTCGCGCCGCTGTCGGGGCCGCAGGACGCCCGCGACTGGTTCGAACGTGAACAGGACAGCCTCCTCGCGGCGATCGCCCTCGCCTTCCGGCGAGGTCTCGACCGCGAGGTCGCCCTGCTCGCGGCGAACGTCGTGTTCCACCTGGACCTGCGGGGCCGGCTCGACGAGTTCCTCGGGCTGTGCCGCACCGCCGTCGCCGCGGCCCGCCGGCTGGACGAGCCCGTGCTGCTGCGGCTGAGCCTGTCCAACCTGGCGGTGGCCTGCTGGAAGCGTGGACAGTTCGAGGACGGCGTCACCGCCGCGGTGGAGGCCCACGGGCTGGCCGTCGACCTCGGCGACCGGCGCGGTCAGGCCAAGGACACCGGCATCCTCGGCCTGCTGCTCGCCACCACGGGCCGCTTCGACGAGGCGCTGCTCCGGCTGGAGAGGTCGATCGCCCTCAAGCGCGAACTGGGGGCCGAGCGCGCGGAGGCGGAGTCGCTGTCGAACATCAGCGGCGTCCACATGGAGCGGGGCGATTTCGAGGAGGCGGTGCGGGCGGCGACCCGTTCCGTGGAACTCGCCCGCAACATCGGCGCGGTGGAGAAGGAGCTGGTGGGGCTGAGCGACCTCGCGCAGATCCAGTTGGCGATGGGGGAGGTCGCGGCAGCGGCCGCGACGCTGGCAGAGGCCCGCGAGCGGGCTCCCGGGGTTCTCCCTCCGGCCGAACGGGCGCTGCAGCTGATCCTCTCCGCGGAGGCCGAGGGCCGGCTCGGCCGGCGGGAACGGGCCCTGCAGTGGGCGGAGGAGGCCCTCGCCACCAAGGGCCTGGAGGACGCTCCGGTGCGCGAGGCCATGGTCTGGAACATCGCCGGACGCTCCTTCCATCGCAACGGCGACCACCAGCGGGCCCTGAGCCTGCACCGGCAGGCCCACGGCTCCGCGGCCCGGCTGGGCCACCATGTGGAGGAGGCCTACGCCCTGGACGGCATGGCGGGCGCCCTGGCCGCACTGGATGACGCCGAGGGGGCCGCCGAGCAGGGCGCGGCCGCGGACGCCGCCTTCCGGGCCATGGGGATCCCCGGCCGGTACCGCCGCTGACCCCCGTCCCGCCGCCGTTGCTCCGTCGTGTCGATGCCCGCCGTGAGCGACGGCGGGCATCGGGAGCCCCGACGAGGGAGCAGGGCTCTCCTTACGGTCAGACAGTGGCGAAGTTCGGGCCTTCATCACCGTACGTCCCGGCGGTGACGGCGTTCGGGCCCTCATCGCCGTACGTCCCAGCAGCCACGATGTTCGGGCCTTCATCACCGTACGTCCCAGCAGCCACGATGTTCGGTCCCTCATCGCCATACGTCCCAGCAGCCACGATGTTCGGGCCTTCATCACCGTACGTCCCGGCGGTGACGGCGTTGGGGCCCTCGTCGGAGACGAGCGTGAGGCTCGAGATGCGGTTCGGGCCCTCGTCCAGAGTGGGAGCCGCGGTGGCCGTCCCGGAAGCGAGACCGACTCCCATCGCCAGGGCGAGCACAGAGGAAGCGAGGAAGCCCGTCGTCGTCCCGATGACCTTGCTGCTCATGATGTCTGCCTTCTGTCGTCGCGTCTGCGGTGCTGACAGGAAGAAGGTCGCGCCGAGCGCTCCCGCGCTGTTCCGCTTCCGTTACCGGCCGGCCGGGAGCGGAAGGGAATCGCTCGGGAACCCGATCCGCTCCACCGCGTCCCGCCCACGCCAACCGCCCGTACGGACACCTGCGGTCCGTACGGGCGGTTGGCGGCACGCAGGGGCGTGTGAGCCGCCGGATGGGCTCCGGTCTCAGATGGTCTCCGGTCGGCGGCTCACCTCGGCGCGCAGCAGCCGACCCGCCGCGGCGACGGTCCGCGCGGCGTCCTGAGCCGACTCCGCGGTCAGCGTCACGTAGCCCTCCGCTCCGTGCCCGGGGCGGGGGATGTCGTCTCCCGATGCGTAGGGGAAGTGGACCTTGTGCACGCCGGGCAGCTCGGAGACCGCTTCCAGCCCCGACACCGACAGCAGCCGTCCTGCCGGCAACCGGTAGGAGGCCGCGGCCGCGCACCGGTGGGCCGTGGGCGGCTGCACGGGTTTCCCGGCCAGCGCCTGGAAGAGTTCCGCCTCCGCGCGGAAGCCCGTGGCGAGCTCGATCAGTGAGGGCAGCGGTTCGTCCGGATACCGCGCCTGGGAACGCACCACGCGCGGCCCGTCCGCCGTCAGCACGACCACGGTGTAGGCGAAGCCGAACTCGTACCCGGCGAGGTCGAGGAGTTCCGTCGTGATCGCCCGCGCCTCCGCCTCTTCCCGTTCCCCGAGGGGCGCCGGGAACAGACAGCTGCTCCCCGGACACCAGGCACCGCCCAGCGCCGCGATGCCCACCACCCGGTGCATGCCGTCGACCGTGAGTGTGACGACGCCGAACTCGGGCCCCACCAAATGCTCCTCCACCAGATAGGAGTGCTCACCGACCGTTCCCCTCGGACGGAGGGCGGAGCCCTGGGAGAGGGGCGGCAACGGGCGCACGGTGACGGCGGTGCCGATCTGCTCGACGGCGGCCGGCAGTTCCTGCGCGGTGCGGACCCGGGCGGCCGCCACGTACGAGTGCCGGCTGCCGTTGAGCAGGGCGCGCATCGCCGCCCGCTCGCCCAACAGGCGTGCCGCGTCAGCGGGGTTGGGGCACAACCCCAGCCGGGTCGCGGTCTCCGCGACGGCGGGCAGCTCGGCCGAGCCCGCGAAGGCCAGCAGTCGCTCCGTACGGTGCGTCCGCGCCGACGTTTCGATCGCCTCGGTCAGGGCGGCGGCGTCCGTGAAGTCGACGAGCTCCACCGGCGCCTCGGACAGGATGCCTCCAGGGGGCCGGCGGGCATCGGCGAGTACCCGTACGGCGAATCCCGCCGCGACGGCCTCGTGCGCCAGCCGTGGCGAGGGACATACCAGCAGCAGCCGGTGCGGAGCACTGTCCGGAGAAGGGAGCTCTTGGGGCCGCTGGTCTGTCTCGCTCATGGGGGCTCCTCGTGTTGTCGGCGGTGGGCGGGGTCCGGTATGCGGCGCGCTGCCGGCCTGGCCCACGTGGCCCGGGCGGTTGTCGATGCCTAGGTGCTGTGGATGTCGCTCGTGTGTCACCGGATCGCTCCCGCGGATTCGCTTCCGCGAGCGCGCTCCTGCGGACGCGGTCCTACGGACTCGTTCCGGCGAGCGGAACCGCGGGTTGAGCCCCGCGGGTCCGCTCGCGCGGAGCGTTCTCGCGGAACCCTGTTGTGGAACGCGCCCGCGCGCGTCGGACCGGTGCTCGCCGGAATCGTCCTGCCGGCCGTTCCCGAATTCCTCCCCACGCGTTCCCGGCACCGGGGAACGGGCTCCCGGCCCCCATCGATGGCCGGGGAACCGTGGGGGAAGGGAACGGGAACGGGCTCCGCGAGGCTCTCTTCGAACCGCACCACGCCGGCGACCGTCAGGCTCTCCTTCCCGCAGGACGGCCTCGTCCGCCGGCTGCCACCTCCCCGCCGACTGGAGCAGCCATGAACGACACTTCCAAGGAGTCCGCCTCTGTCCTGCCCTTCAGGCCGTCCACGGGGGCCGGCGCGCGCCCGGCGACACCGACCGCCACCCCGCCCGACGCCACCCGTATCGGTCTGCTTCGCCTGATGCGCGAAGACCTGGACGTCGTCGTCGAGCGTGATCCCTCCGTCCGCAGCTGTCTGGAAGCGGCGCTGCACCCAGCGCTCACCGCCCTGTGGACGCACCGGGTCGCGCACCGCCTGCACGCCGCCGGCCGACGGCTCCCGGCCCGCGTGCTGTCCCGCTGGGCCCGGCGGCTCACCGCCGTGGAGATCCACCCGGGAGCGGTACTGGGCCGCCGTGTGTTCATCGACCACGGGGCCGCCGTCGTCATCGGCGAGACCTGCACGATCGGTGACGACGTGACCATCTACCACCAGGTGACGCTCGGCGCGGTCGGCTGGTGGAGCGACAACCGCAGGCCGGAGGGGGCACGCCGGCACCCGGTGGTGGGCCGCAACGTCGTCCTCGGCACCAACGCCACCGTGCTGGGCCCCGTGACCGTCGGCGACGACGCGGTCATCGGCGCCCAGGCGCTGGTCAACAAGGACGTACCCGAGGGGATGCGGATGCTGGCGGCGACCGCTTCCGGGCTCCCGCCGGGCCGCCGGGCCGACGACGTCATGGCGAGCATCGCCTCGGCAGGCTCCTGGTAGCCCGCCCCGCCCGGCATCCCCCACCCACCAGCACCGCTCACGACGAGGAATCAGGCCATGCGCACCCTTTCACCGCGTACGACCCGCCCCCTGCCGACCCGGCCGGCCGTCGCCGACGGCATCGACGACCTGGTGGGCGCCACCCCACTGGTCCGGCTGCGACTCGACGGTCTCGCACCGGGCGCCGAGGTACTGGCCAAGCTGGAGGCGGCCAACCCCATGTCCAGCAGCAAGGACCGGGCAGCGCTGTACATGCTCAAGGCGGCCGAGGGTCGGGGCGACCTGGTCCCGGGCGGCACGATCGTCGAAGCCACCTCCGGCAACACCGGCATCTCGCTGGCCGCGCTGGCGGCCGCACGCGGCTACCGCTGCGTCATCGTGCTGCCCGACAACGCCACCACCGAGCGGGTGCGTCTGCTGACGGCGCTGGGCGCCGAGGTGGTGCAGACCCCCGCCGACCTGGGGTATCCGGGAGCCATCGAGAAGGCCGAGGAGATCCACGCGGCCACCGACGGCTCCTGGTTCCCCTGCCAGCACGAGAACCAGGACAACGTCGAGGCGCACTACGCCACCACGGGTCCCGAAATCACAGCGGCCCTGGAAGCCACCGGGCGCCGCGCCGCCACCCTCGTGTGCGCGGTGGGCACCGGGGGGACCCTCACCGGCATAGCACGCCATCTGCGGGACCACGACGCGTCGTTGCGGGTCGTCGCGGTCGAGCCGGAGGGATCACCGATCCTCTCGCGCGGTCAGGCCGGCCGCCACCGCATCCCCGGGCTCAACGGAGGCTTCGTCGCCCCGACCACCGACGTCTCCCTGATCGACGAGGTCGTCGCCGTCTCCGACGAGGACGCCCTGCACACGGCCCGCCGACTCGCCTCCGGCCAGGGCCTGTTCGTCGGCGTCTCGGCCGGCGCGGCCGTCCACGCGGCACGCCAGGTGGCCGCCCGCCCCGAGTACCGGGACCGGACCGTCGTCACCGTCCTGCCGGACACCGGCGAGCGCTACCTGAGCATGTGGGACGGCGCGTCATGACCCTGCTGCACTCGACCCTGCGGACGTTCGGCGAGGCCGTCAAGGTCCGCATCGGAGAGACGACGACCACGCGGTTCATCGCGCTCGCCGACACCACCGACGGCCGGCTCGGCCTGTTCCACCACCACATGCTCCCGGGCGCCGCAGGCGCGGCCCCGCACTACCACACCCGCATCTCGGAGTCGTTCTACGTCATCTCCGGCGAGGTCACCCTCCACGACGGAACCGGCTGGCGCACGGCCCACACCGGAGACTTCCTGCACGTGCCTGAGAACGCCGTGCACGGCTTCCGCAACGACAGCGACGCCCCGGCGGAGATGCTGATCATCTTCACGCCCGCGGAGAACCGCGAAGAGTACTTCACGGGCCTGGCCGAGCTCCTGGCCGACGGCAACACCCCGACCCGGGCCGAACTGGTGGCCCTCATGGAGAAGTACGACCAGTTCGAGATCGACGAGCCCTGATCCCCGGACCCCCTGATCCACACGGGCTCGCCCGCCCCATCCGCTTTCGCTCCGTCCCCCGTTCGACAACTCCCGGAGGTACACCGACATGAATCCCGTCAACTGGGCCCGCTTCGTGCTGCTGGCCGCTCTGTGGGGGTGCAGCTTCGCCTTCATCAAGGTGTCGCTGGACGCCTTCGCCCCCCTCCAACTCGCCTTCGGGCGCCTCCTCGTGGGCGCGCTGGTCGTCGTGCTGATCGTCGCCGTGACCAAGGCCGGGCTCCCCAACCGCAAGGCCTGGGGTCACATCGTCGTCGCCTCGGTGTTCGGCAACGTCGTGCCGTTCACCCTCTTCGCCATCGGCGAGCAGCACACCACCGCCACCGTCGCCGGCGTCATCCAGGGCGCCACACCGCTGGTCACCCTGGGGCTCGCGGCCCTGGCGATCAGCACGGAGAAGCCCACGGCCCGCAAGGTGACCGGCCTCCTCATCGGCTTCATCGGCCTGGTCGTCGTGGTCGGGCCCTGGCGGACCGACGGTTTCGGTTCCGTCGGCGGCCAACTGGCCTGTGTCGGAGCCGCCGTCAGCTACGCGATCAGCTTCGTCTATCTGCGCCGCTTCATCGCGCCGTACAAGATCCCGGCCCTGGCCGTGACCGCCGGGCAGCTCACCTCCGCCACGGTCATCACCGGTCTGATCACCACCTTCACCATCGGCTGGGACCTGCCGGGCGAACTGACGGCCGGCCCGCTGCTGTCCCTCCTGGTGCTCGGAGGCGCCTCCACCGGTGTCGCCTTCGTCCTGATGAACCAGCTCATCGCGGACGCCGGCCCGACGACCGCCTCCGGCGTCAACTACCTCGTCCCGGTGTTCTCCGTGATCGTCGGCGCGGTCGCCCTGCGCGAGGCCGTCACATGGAACGTGCCGGTGGGCGGCGTCATCGTCATCGCCGCGCTCGCCCTGGCGGAGGGACGGCTGTCCCGGCCTGCGCGCCGTACCGAGGTACCGCCCGCGTCGGCGCCGCCCGCCGCCGGCCCCACGCCGGCCACGGCCGGCCGCAAGGCCTGCTGAGCGGCCCGTTCTGGCATCCGAGCGGCCCGTTCGAGGCCCGCGTACAAGTCCGTCCGCCGCCCTTCACGGTGCGTCCCGTTCCCGGGGACGCACCGTGCGGCGTTTCCAGGGGGAGGGGCCGAGAACAGAAGTCCTGTTCCGGCCCCTCCCCCAGACGCCGTCACCGTCCCTCCTCGCCGCCCCGCCTCGCGAGCGGCGTTCTCCGTTCCCGCTGCCTCCCTCGTCCCGGGAGCGACGCGGGATACAACCGGGAACGGCGCGAGCGAGCCTTGCGGAGCACGGGGAAAGACCACAGCGCTACCGGAAGACCCCGGCAGCGAGGCGGCCACAGCGCGCCCCGCCACCGCGAAAGCGGCCGGTTCACGGCTCGTGCGGGGCGGCAGCGCAGCTCGGCGCCGGCCTGGTCTTCCGTGCGACGGACCGCGCGGTGCGCGCCCGCCGCCCGCGGTCGGCCAGGTTGTCCGGTCTTCATGACCGAAGCCCACCGCCCGCCCGCCGCACAACGAACTCCCCTCCGCCAGCGATTCGCCAACCGGACCGACAGGCCGCACCGCGCGGCGGCCTTCGCACACAGAAAGAGCAACCGGCATGCCCCCCATCACCGCAGCCACCGCCCTCGGCGACGCCCGCATCATCACCGCGGCCGAGCTGGAGTTCCGTCCCCTCGAGGGCACCGGCCCCGCCGCCCGCACCACACTGGCGACCCCCGTCAGCCCGGCGGCGGGCTCCACCCACGTCACCCTCCATGTCGTCCGCATCGCCGGCGGCGAGTCCTTCACTCCCGACAACAGCTCGGCCGAGGAGAACACGGTCGTCGTCTTCGCGGGCTCCGGCACCGCCGCGGTCGGCGACCTCGGCCGCCCTGTGGAGCGCGGCTCCGCCGCCTACGCACCGACCGGCCGCACGCTCACGCTCACCGCCGACGAGGCCGGGATGACGGCGTACGTCTGGCGCACCCCGCTCGCCGGAGCCACCCCCGGCAGCGCCCCCGTCCTGCACTCCTCGCTGTGGGACGAGACCACCCAGCTGCGCGGCTTCAACGGAACCGGCCAGGTCGAGGCCGCCGAATCCCGCGCCACCATGAACTTCGTCTTCTGGCCCGGCAACGGCAGCAGCCGCCTGTGCCTGCACTGCGGCATCCAGCAGCCCGGCGAGACGTTCAACGTCCACATCCACCCCGACAGCGACGAGGCGTTCATCGCCTTCGAAGGCATCGGCCAGATGTACCTGCGCGACCGCTGGATCGACGTCGCGGCGGGAGACGTGCTGTACGCGGCCCCCGGGGTCCTGCACGGAGCCCGCAACCCGCACACCGGTCCCACCGCCCGCCGCTTCGTGACCTGCGGCGGCCCCAGCCCCTACGACCCCGCGCTCTACTCCGCCGCCGGTTACTCCTCCCAGGTCAGGTGAACGCCCCGTGTGCCGTATCTACGGAACCTTCAACGTCCATTCCGACGAGGCCGAACTGCGCCGGGTCGCCGACCTGCTGGAGCACGGCGGCCCCGACGCCCGGGGCGTCGCACACCAGCCCGACTGGGCGCTCGGCAACAACCGCCTGTCGATCATGGACCCCGAGGGCGGTGCCCAGCCGTACCGCCTCGGTCCCGTCACCGTCGTCTTCAACGGCGAGATCTACAACCACCGGGAACTGCGCGAGCGTCTCACCGGACTCGGCTTCCACTTCGCCGACCACTGCGACGGCTCCATCCTGCCGGCGCTCTACATCACCTACGGGGAACGGTTCGCCGAGCACCTGGACGGCATGTACTCGGTCGCGGTCATGGACCTGCGCGGCACCCCGCGCCTGGTCCTGGCCACCGACGACTCGGGCATGAAGCCGCTCTACTACCACTGGGAGCGCACCACCGGACGGTTCCACTTCGCCTCCGAGCTGCCCGCGCTCCTCGGCTTCCCCGACGTGCGCGCGGAGGAGGACGAGACGGGCCTGGACGCCTACCTCACCTCCAAGACACCGTTCGGCGACCGGACCATGTTCCGCGGCGTCCGCGTGCTGCCGGCGGCCGCCACCGCCGTCGTCAGCCACCGGGACGGACTGCGTGTCAAGCGCCGTCCGATGGCCCACGAGCAGGGCCTGCGCCCCGACCACGGGCGCACCCTGGACGAGGCCGGCGCGCAGTTGCGCGACCTGCTGTCCCATGAGGTGTCCCGGCTGCTGGTGGCGGACGCCCCCGTCGCCGCGGTCACCTCCGGCGGGCTCGACTCCAGCCTCGTCACGGCGCTCGCGGCCGAGGCGCGCCGCACCGGCGGCGGCGCGCTGCACACCTTCAACATCGCCTACACCGGCACCTGGCCCAGCGACGAACGCGCCTACGCCGCCGAGGTCGCCCGCAGTGTCGGCGCCCGGCACCATCAGGTCGAGATCGACCCGGCCACCTTCCCGGACCTGATGACCGACGTGGTGCGTCACCTGGGGCAGCCCAACGCCGACCCCATCACCCTCTCCACGTTCTCCCTGTTCCGCGCGGTCCGCGACGCGGGCTTCAAGGTCGCCCTCACCGGCGACGCGGCCGACGAACTCTTCAGCGGCTACAGCCGTATGACGCAGGCGGTGGGGGCCCACCACGGATCCGACTGGGCCGACGACTACCTCGACCACCTCGCCGCCGTCCCGCGGGCCCTGCGCGAGAGCCTCTACACCGACGCGTACGCCTTCGCCGTGAATGGCGCGGGCCCCGCTCTGCCGGCCGGTATCGGGCGCACCCTGCGGCGCGGGCCGGGCAGCCGGCTGGAGCGCATCACCGCGGTGGAGCAGCGCTACCGCCTGCCCGCCTACCACCTGCGCCGCGTCGACCACCTGTCGATGGCGAGCTCGGTGGAGGTGCGGCTGCCGTTCTGCCAGCCGTCGGTCGTCCGCTTCGCCGCCACTCTCACCGACAGCCACAGGCTCGTACCGGGCGTGGGCGTCAAACGCGCCCTCTACCGGGCCGCTGAGGGGCTGGTACCGCGCAGTGTGCTGGAGAGGCCCAAGCAGCCCTTCACCCTCCCGGTCACCGCGATGCTGGCCCCCGGTCAGCGGCTGTGGGCGATGGCCCGCGACGTACTGGCCCCCGAGACGCTGCGTGCCGACGGCCGTATCCGGCCCGAGCGGGTCGAGGCGCTCTTCGAGGAGCAGGCCGTCCGGCCCAGCGACACCGTCTCCCTGGCCCTGTGGTCGCTGATGTCACACCAGTTGTGGCGGCAGGAGTTCTTCACGGCCGCCGGTGGTCCGCTCCCCCTGGCCGCGCCGGCCCCGGTCCTCCAGGCGGCGGCATGACTGTCACCCTCGCCAGGGCGCACGGCACGCCCTGCCCCACCGCCGTTCTGGACGCGCGCACGCTGCCCGAGGCCGAGCCCGAACTGCTCGCCCGGCTCACCGAGTTGCGGTCGACCCTCGTCGAGCACGGGGCCGGAGACGTTCTGAAGAACGCGCTCGTCCAGCCCTCCCGGCACCCGCTGTTCGACCTGGACTACCGGTTCGTACAGTCCCTGCCGGACCGCATCGACAGCTTCGACCTGCGCGGCTCCTGCGGGCACTCCATCCTGGCCGCCGTGGAGGCCGCCGCCCGCACCGGCATGATCCAGCCGCTCGTGCCGGGCTGCCGGGTGCGGGTCAACGTCCTCAACAACGGCGACAACGTCGTGTGCGAGACCGAGGAGACCTCCGACGGGGGCACGCGCTTCACCGCGCACTTCCTGTGCTCCCCGCCCCGGCCGGTGCGGGAGCTGCTCATCACGGGCGACCCGGTCACCGGCATCCCCTTCGAGGGGCGGACGGTGCCCGTCTCCCTGGTCTCGATGGGCAATCCGTACATCTTCGTGCACGCTGTCGAGCTCGGAGCCCCCACCGTCGAGGACCTCTTCGCCGACGACGCCGCCCTCTTCGACCGGATGACCCGGCTGCGCCGCGCGGTCTGCGAGGCACAGGGCTGGGACACCGCGGGCGCCTTCCCGAAGGTCGCCGCGCTGCTCCCGGACGCCGCCGGCACGCTCGCGGTCCGGGCCGTCTCCGTGCCGTCCTGGCACCCCACGGTGGCGCTCACCGGCGCGACCTGTCTCGCCGCGGGCGCCGCCGTCGAGGGCACGGTGCCCCATCTGCTCTCCGGACACACGGAGCAGTCGCAGAGCGGCATGCTCGCGCTGCGCACGCCGGGGGCCACGATCCGCGTCTCGGCCCGCATGTCCGGCGGCCGGCAGGACCGTCGGCTCGCCTGGATCTCCGTGGCCGAGAAACAGGTCGACTACCGCGGCCACTTCCTGCCCGTCCGAACCTCCGAGGAGTTGTCTTGGCTTCCGCTGACAGCCTGACCGTGCCCGAATCGCCGGCCCTCTCGGACGCGCTGCTCGCCGTCCCGGGCCCCACGCTGACCGCGGCGGTCCGTGAGCGTCTCGCGGCCTGTGCCCAGGCCGCCGACGCGAGCGGCGAACCCGACCGGGATGCTGTGGCCCTGCTGCGCGAGAGCGGAATGCTCGGCCTGGCCCTGCCCTACGAGTACGGCGGCACGGCCGCCGACGCCGAGGGCCTGAACACCGCCGTCGAACAGGTGGCGCAGGTCAACGCCTCCGCCGCGATCATGCTCTTCCAGCACTACGCGGTCAGCAGGCGCGTCCTGGAGCACGGCAGCCCCGCCCTGCGCCGCCGGCTGCTTCCCCGGCTCGCGCGCGGCGACTGGCTCGCCGCCTCCGCGTGGAGCGAGACCGGCGCGGGCGCGAACAAGAAGCAGCTGTCCACCACGGCCCGCCGCACGCCCGACGGCGGCTGGGTCCTGGACGGTGCCAAGGCCTTCACCACCAGCGCCGGTCTGGCGGACGTCTACCTGGTGCTGGCCCAGACGGAGGAACCGGCGGCGGACAGCCGCGCCGGCGGCGGCTCCGACACCGGTTACGGTGCCGTGGGTCAGACCTTCTTCCTGGTAGCGGCGGACACGCCCGGTCTGGTACCTGACACGTCGCTACGGCTGACCGGCATGCGTGGTTCGGCGACCGGCTTCGTCTCCGTCCACGACTGCCAGGTGTCCGACGCGACCCGGCTGGGCCCGGTCGGCGCGGCCGCCTCGATCATCGCCGGCGTCCGGGACAGCGGCGCCACGCTCGGTGCCGTCTCCGTCGGTGTGGCCCAGGCGGCCCTCGATCTCGCCCACCGGCACGCCGAGCGGCGCGGACTGACGGCACTGCAGGCCGTCCGCCACCAACTGGTCGACCTGGCCACCGAGGTGGAGGCCGCCCGCGCGGTCGTCGAGCGCGCGGGACGGCGGAGTGCCGCCGACCCCGGCATCGCCACGCTGCACTCCAAGCTCTTCGCCTCCTCGGCCGCCGAACGGGTCGTCGCCGCCGTCGAACGGCTGCTCGGCTCAGCCGGCTACGTCGCCTCGCACGAGATCAACCGCTACGACCGCGACGCCCGCGCCGTCGCCCTGATGGGACCGACCAACGACCTCTGCAAGGAACTGGTGAGCCTGACATGGAACCGCTGAGCACCCTGCCTCCCGTACCCGCCGAGCCGACGGCCGACGGCGGTCCCGCCGAGCTGGTCGTCGAGGGCGGACGCCTCGTCACCCCCGATGGCGTCCGGAACGGAACCGTCGTGATCCGTGACGGCCGCGTGGCGGCCGTACTCGCGGCCGGGGAGCCCCTGCCGGCGGGCCCGCGCCTCGACGCCCGCGGCCGCTACGTCCTGCCCGGCCTGATCGACTCCCACGTCCACTTCCGCACCCCCGGCCTGGAGTACAAGGAGACGTGGGAGCACGGCAGTCGTGCCGCCCTCGCCGGGGGCGTGACCACCGTCATCGACATGCCCAACACCCGTCCGGCGTCCCTGGACGAGGCAGGGATCCTCGCCAAGGCCGACATGATCGAGGGCCGTTCCTGGGCGGACTACCGCTTCCACATCGGCGCCGATCCCGACCACCCGGAACTTCTGGCGGACATCGATCCGCGGATCGCCACCTCCGCGAAGGTGTTCATGGCGGGCCACCACACCGCGCCGGTCGTCTTCCGCGACGGCGAGCAGCTGCGGCGGGCCTTCGCCGCCGCCGCCCGCGGAGGTGTCCGGCTGGTCCTGCACGCCGAGGACCAGCACGTCTTCGACCTCCTCGACGCGGGATCGGGCACCCCCGACTCGTACGGCGGGTACGAGCCGCACCGGCCCCGCTCCGGCGGCATCGTCGCCGTCGCCCAGGTCGTCCGCCTGGTGCGCGACTACGGGACGAAGGCGCATATCCTGCACGTGTCCTCGGCGGAGGAGGCCGACCTGTTGTCGGCGGCGGCCGCCGAGGGACTGCCCCTCACCTTCGAAGTGACCGGCCACCACCTGTCGTTCACCCACGAGGACACCACCCGGCGCGGTCCGCGCACCCGGCTCTCCCCCGCCATCCGCGACGGCCGTGACCAGCGGCGCCTGTGGCGGGCCGTGCTGCACGGCCAGGCCGTCACCCTCGGCAGCGACCACGCCCCGCACACGGTGGAGGAGAAGAACCGCCCGCCCGCCGAGGCGCCCCCCGGCCTGCCCGGAGTCCAGGAGCTGGCCACGGCCGTCTGGACCGGACTGCGCGCACAGGACATCGCCCCCGACGAGGCGGCCGCGCACCTGGCCCGGCTCATGGGGGACGGGCCCGCCCGCCTCTTCGACCTGCCCGGCAAGGGCCGGCTCGAACCGGGCGCGGATGCCGACCTGACGCTGCTGGACCCGTCCGAGCGCTGGCAGTTCTCCGGGCGCGACGTGCTGTCGCTGTGCGGCTGGTCGGCGTACGAGGGCTGGACCTTCACGGGCCGCTTCACCACCACGGTGAAGGCGGGACGCGTCTGCTGGGACCTGCGTGCCGGGTTCGCGGGCCGGCCGCAGGGGCGTTGGCTGCGGGGCTCCGCCCGCCCGCTGGAGGTGGCACGATGACCGGGACCCTCCTCGCGTCCCAGCCCGCTCGCGGCACGGCGACCGAACTGGCAGACGCCTTCCGGGCGGCGATGTCCGCCCTGGCGGCACCCGTCACCCTCGTCACGTGCTACGACGACCGGGGCACACCGCGCGGTCTGACGGCCAGCGCCGTCACGTCCCTGTCGCTGAGCCCGCCGCTGTTCCTCGTCTGCCTCGACCGGGGCTCGCGTACGCACGACGCGCTGGTCGGTGCCGAGGCCTTCGCCGTCCACCTGCTCGGCACGGGCGACGAGCACCTCGTCAGGCGGTTCATGCGGCCGGCCGAGCAGCGCTTCGACGACCTCGCGCTGGTGCCGGACGCGCATCCGGCACCCGTCCTCCAGGACGTCGCCCTGACCCTCCGGTGCACGCGGCACGACGTGCTGGAGGGAGGGGACCACACGATTCTGGTGGGCCGGGTCACCGGTGTGGACGGCGAACCCGCCGACGGCGGCGGCCTGGTATGGCACCGGCGGGGTTTCGCACACGCGCGACGCCCGTGAACCAGCGCCCATGATCCGACGCCCGACCCGACGTTCGGCTGCCGCCGGCTCCACGGCGGCAGCCCGTCCGTCCTGGGGCCCGTCCCCGCGGCTGCCCGGACCGGCAGTGTTCCGCACACCCCCAGGAGAACCCTCATGGCGAAGCGCCCACGTCAGGTCTTCGACGATCTCGCGCGGCTCGGGACGCTGCTGTCGAGCAGCATCGACGCGCGTCTGCGCCGGGAGTGCGGCCTGCCCCTGAGCAGTCTCAGGGTGCTCCTGGCCGCCGCCGATCACACCCCCGCCTGCCGCGTGCAGGACATCGCCGACGCCCTCGTGATCACCGTGGGCGGAGCGAGTCAGGCCGTCGACCGCCTGGAGCAGCGAGGTTTGTGCGTACGCCGCTGCAACCCCGCGGACCGCCGTTCCTCCCTGGTCGACCTCACCCCGGCAGGCAGGAACCTGCTCGACGAGGCTGCCCCGGTGTACGACCAGGAACTCGACACCCTCCTGAGCGTCTCCCTGCCGGAAGCCTCCTTCACCGAACTCGCCCACGCACTGGCCGCCTTGCGCGGCGCGGTCGCCGTCGGCGTCCCCTCGAAGGGCGGCAGCCCCGACAGGGTCGGTCTCGGCTCAGCGGCGGGCTGAAGGGGAGGGGACGCAGAGGCTCCCGGACCGGGCGAGCAGGTAGCGGAAGGGCGGGTGGTGAGCCGACGCGGTGGCGCGGACAGGCCCCTCGGACGAGCGGCTCGTCGGGCGACATCACGTTGTCCGGACCCGCCTGGGAACGGAGGCGCTCGTGCGAGACTGCGCGACCGGGAAGTGATCGCCCTGGTCCGGAGAGGTGCTGAACAGCAAGATGCCCGTGAGGCGACCACGGGCGGACAAGAGCCGGCGTGCCGGCCCGCAGCGGCCCGTCGCGGCAGGTCACGGAGCCACCAGGTCTCTTCCGGGACATCTGACGAGCGGATGCCGCCGAACCCCGGCCGGCCCACCGGGGTGTCACGCGACGCGCGCCCCGTGGCGTTCCGAGTGGCGGGCACGGCGCCGTGCACGCGGTTCCTCCAGGGTGCCGGTGGCCTCGACCACGAGGCGGACGCCGCAGGAGAAGGCCGTGAGGAGCGCCGACGCGAGGAACGCCCCGTCCCAGACCACAGTGGTCATCACGAGGAGTGCCGCCGCCCACACCGCCGCGGCGGCGGCCCCCGCCCGGCGGTGCATCGGGAACAGCAGCCAGGGGACGACCGGGGCGAAGAAGAACATGGCGAAGCCTATGAGCAGTGCTGCGGCTGCCATGACGGGCACCTCGCTCGTCTCTACAAGGAGGGGTGACCCCCTGTCCACCTCGACTCTATCCGTCCTCCGCAGGTCACAGCGCCTGCCGGCTCCGCCGGGAGGTGTGGGCACGCCGAAACGGGAAAGTCCGCCCCTGTGGACGCGCTCCTGGTGACCTTCGGGCACAGCACCGCCGGCCGGGACCAGATCGGCGAGCTGCTGCGTGATGCCGGTGTGACGGCCGTCGTGGACGTGCGGACCGCTCCCGGGAGCCGCCGGAACGCCGATCTGCTGCGGGAGCGGCTCGCCGAGTGGATGCCGGCGGCCGGCATCGCCTACCGGTGGGAACGCGACCTCGGCGGGTTCCGCCCGCTGCCCGCGGACAGTCCGGACGTCGTCTGGCGCAACGAGTCCTTCCGCGGGTACGCCGCCCACACCCGCTCCCCCGAGTTCGTCACCGCCATGGACCGGCTGCTGCGGGAGGCGGCCGGCGCACGAACCGCCGTGATGTGCAGCGAGGCGGTCTGGTGGCGCTGTCACCGCCGTCTCATCGCCGACTTCGCGGTGCTGGCCCGCGGCGTCCCCGCCCGGCACCTCATGCACGACGGGCGGCTGAGTGCGCATGCGCCGACACCGGGAGCCCGTCTGCGCGACGACGGGCTCCTCGTGTACGACGCCCCCGTCGGGCCGCCCAGGGGCTGAGCCGTCAGTACAGCTTGTTCACCGCCGTCACCGTCGCCGCCTTGAAGTCCGCCACCTGGGCGTGCTGGAAGGTGCCCATCTGGCCCCAGCGGACGATCGTCACGGTCGCGCCGTCACGGCCGACCGAGAAGAGGCCGATGTCGGAGGAGCCCCAGGCGGAGACGGTGTGGATGCCGTAGACGTCGGCGCCCTCCTCGACGTTCAGCCGGCCGTAGTACTTCTGGGTGGCCGTGAGGTCGGGGTCCTGCTGCATCAGCTTCTTCGCGCAGCCGGCGAGGTCCTTGCGCAGCAGTGCCGCGAAGTCCTTCGCCCACTGCTCGCTGCGCCCCTCGACCGTGAGCTGCTGGGCGTTCGTGTCGTACTCCGTCCAGTACTCCCGGTGGGTGGTGATGGACGGCAGCGCGTCGCCCACGCACATCGGCAGCGGGTCGGGCCGGCCGGCGGTGACCGGACCGGCGTACCAGGCAGAGGCCGGGTGCGACGGCAGCTCGGCCGGCTCCAGGAACCGGGGCGTGTCGGAGGCCGGTGCGGTGGCCGCGACGGCCGGCACGGCGGCCGCGGCGACACCGGCGACGGCCGCCAGCGCGGCCACGGTGGTACGGATGCCTCGGTTACGGATCTTCATGGTCTCCCCCATTGGTTTCCCCCGGCGTTCCCGGTCGGATGCGCGGGCCTTTGCCCTTGCCCCCCGTATGACCCGCCACCCGCCGCGACCGTTGCCCTGTCGGCCTGCCACGGATCCGTCCCGATTGTCACCGGCCCGCTACACGCCGTCAGAGCCCCTCCCCGAGGGCGGCGACGGCGGCGGGGCCGTGGCCGGCGGCGAGGAGGGGGGCGCGGATGTCGTCCTCCGGGTCGGGCACGTAGCCGATCAGGACGTCGGCGGGGCCCTGGATGCGGACCTCACCGACGACGGCGGGCAGCAGAAGGGTGCGGGCGCGGTCCAGCAGGCCCGTCCAGGAGCCGGCGGTGACGGTGACGGGGGCGCCCGCGTTGGTGAGGATCCGCACGGTGGAGAAGCGGTACGACAGGGGCGCAGCCGGGCTGGCGGACCAGCGTTCGAGGGCGAAGTACGGGCCGGCGCAGAGCACGGTGCGTACGACGCCGTCGCCCTGACGGATACTCAGGCCGGGATGGAACTCGGGCCGGGGGCCTGGCCTCCACTCCTCGAGGAGACGGCCGAGGTTGCCGTGCCACTCGTGGTCGGGGACGGGCGAGCCGTCCTCCATGCGGTGGCGCATGGCGTGCTGCTGGATGTCGGACGTCTGCTCGATCTCGTACACGAGGGTGTCCGGGCCGAAGCTGTGCAGGGTGCCGCCGGGGACGTAGACGGTCTGGCCGGCGCGGACCGGCAGGCGGCGCATGACGGCGTCGAAGTCCTGGGCCAGCAGCGCCCGGTGCAGGGTGTCGCGGTCCACGCCGGTACGGACGCCGACCAGGGCGGTGGCTCCCGGTGCGGCGTCCAGGACGTGCCAGGCCTCCGTCTTGCCGTGGGGTTCGCCCTCCAGGCGGCGGGCGGTGGTGTCGTCGGCGTGCAGATGCACCGGGAGCGCCCCGCGGCCGTCGATGAACTTGGTGAGCAGCGGGAAACGGGGTCCGGGCGGGAGCCGTGGACCGAGCAGTTCGACCGGGTGTTCGGCCATGATCTGCCGGAGCGTGCGTCCGGCGAGGGGGCCGTCCAGGACGATCGAGGCATCGCCCTCGACGTCGCTGACCTCCCAGGTCTCGGCGACCGGCCCGTCGGGCAGCCCGGAGCGCCCCAGCCGCCCGGCGATGGCCCGGCCGCCGAAGACGTGCTGCTTGACGGGGGTGGTGAGCCGCAGCGGATGCCAGTCCACGTCCCTCCTCGGACGGGTCGGTTGCCGTTCCCGGCCCGGAGTACCCCCGGGGCGAGAGACACATGCGTGCGGCACCCGGCGCCCGTGACGAGCCTCCGACCGCGGATGCCGCCGCCTCGCGCCCGGCGCGCGCCGCTCCCCCGTCCGTGATCCGCTTCACACCGACCGAGGCCCGGGCCCTGGCCTTACAGGGCGTAAAGCGACCGAAGAATGGATAGGGGTCATACGGCGATACGCGAGGAGTGTCCGACGTGCCCGGATGCCGGGCGCTGCGGCTTCAGGGGAGGGAGCGCGCATGGACGGCCGGCCCTTGCACGTCGGACCGCAGCCGGAACCCTTGTACCTCGAACCGCGGCTGGAGCCCCGGCTGAGGTCGCTCATGGCGGCGCACGGCACGCTGCACTCGCTCGTCGACGCGCTGGGCTCACCTCTGCACGTCGTGGTGCCGGACCAGATCGCCGAGAACCTGGAGCGGTTCCGGTCGGTGTACCGGGCGCACCATCTGCCCGGGCAGGTCTTCTACGCCCACAAGGCCAACCGGTCCAGTGCGCTGCTGCGGCGGCTCGCCGCGACGGACGCGGGCGTGGACGTGGCGTCCCTGGGCGAGTTGCAGCACGCGCTGGGTGCCGGGTTCGACGCCGGCCGGATCACGGCCACCGGTCCGAAGAACCCCGAGTTCCTGTGGCTGGCGGCCCGTACGGGGGTCACGGTCAGCGTCGACGCCGCCGCCGAACTGGACCAGCTCGCCGCCCTGGTGCGCAAGCACGCGCTCGCGCCGGTACGGGTGCTGCTGCGGCTGTCGGGCTTCGAGACGGCGGGGGTGAAGGTGCTGAGCCGGCGCAGCCGCTTCGGCACTCCCGTACGGGAGTTGGAGCTGCTGCTGGAGGCGGTCGAGCGGCATGCCGACGCCGTCGATCCGGCGGGGGTGGCCTTCCATCTGGACACGACGAGTGTCTCGGAGAAGGCAACCGCCCTCGAAGGGTGTCTGGCCGCGCTGGAGTCGTGCCGGAGCCGGGGGCTGCGGCCGCGGGCCGTGGACGTCGGCGGCGGGTTCGGCGTGAGCTATCTCGCCGAGCGGGAGCAGTGGGAGGCGTACACGAGCGGGCTCACCGCGGCCGTGCTCGGCCGGCGTCCGCCGCTGACGTGGGGCGGGCACGGCTACGGGCTGCGCAACGAGTCCGGCACCCTGCGCGGCACGCTCGGCCTCTACCCGGCCCACCGGCCCGTCGCCGGCGCCGCCTATCTGGACGAGCTGCTGGCCCAGCCCGCCGCCTCACTGGGCGGACGCCCGCTGGCCGCGCTGTTGCTGGAGCATCTGTACGACCTGTACACCGAGCCCGGCCGGGCTCTGCTGGACCAGTGCGGCCTGTCGCTGGCGCGGGTCCTGGAGGTCCGCGGCCGGGAGACCGAAGGGCCCCTGCTCGTACGGCTGGCGGCGAAGGCGGACGACATCGCCCTGGAGGACCACGGAGTGCTGATGGACCCGGTCGTCCTCCCCCGCGGCGGAGCCGGGCCGGGCGGGGGGCCCGTGGCCGTGCACCTCTTCGGCAGTCTCTGTCTGGAGAGCGACCTGATCACCCGGCGCACGGTGTTCCTGCCGCGCCGCCCGGAACCCGGCGACCTGCTGGCCTTCGCCAACACCGCGGGCTACGCCATGGACTTCCACGCCACACGCGCCCAGCACCAGCCCGCCGCCCGCCAGGTCGCGGCCTGGCAGGACGGCGACGCCTGGCGCTGGTGCCTGGACGACCAGTTCTGGCCGATCACGCCCTCGAGGGGAGCTCAGTGAGGTACGACAGCATCACCGAGGCGATAGGCAACACCCCTCTGGTGCGGATAGACCCGGCCGTGCACGGCCTGCGCAACATCGACCTGTACGCCAAGCTGGAGATGCTCAACCCGTTCGGCTCGGTCAAGGACCGGGCCGCCTGGAGCATGGCGGGGCCCCTGCTCGCGGAGGCGGTCGAACACGGCAGCCAGGTGGTCGAGTTGTCCAGCGGCAACACGGCCAAGGCCCTCGCGGTCATCGCGGGCATGCACGGTCTGGGCTTCAAGAGCGTCACCAACCGGATGCGGGTGCCGGAGATCAAGGACCTCCTGCTGCTGCTCGGCGCGGAGATCGAGGAGCTGCCCGGGCAGAGCGAGTGCCTGGACCCGACCGCCACGGACGATCCGCTGACCCTGTTCCACCGGACGCTGTCCGCCTCCGGCAGCGCCTATCTGCACACCGACCAGTACTTCAACCCGCGCAACACCGAGGCTCATCTCACCGGCACCGGGCCGGAGATCGTCAAGGACCTGGACGGCCGGGTCCCGGACTGGTTCGTCGCCTGTGTGGGCACCGCCGGTTCCTCCACGGGCGTCGCCCGCGCCCTGCGCGAGGAGGACCCGTCGGTGCGGGTGGTCGGCCTCGTGGCGGCCAAGTCGGACTTCATCCCGGGGATCCGCACCATCGACGAGGTGCAGGAGGTCGGCCTGTTCGACCCGGACACGTACGACACGCTGGAGTCGGTCGGCGCGGACGAGGCGATCGAGGGGATGCTGACGCTGAACCGCCGTTGCGGCATCCTCGGCGGGCCCACCGGAGGGGCGGCCTACTTCGGTGCGGTCCGTCATCTGCGGGCGCTGGACGAGCAGTCGGAGGAGCGGCGGACCGCCGTCTTCATCGTCTGCGACCGGGTGGAGAGCTATCTGAGCTACGTCCGGCAGCGGCGCCCCGATCTGCTGGGCCGGCCGCCCCGGAAGAACTCGCCCGCCGACCTGTCCGACGCCGAGGTCGCCGGGGCGCCGTCGGTCACCGTGACGGAGGCCCGGCGCTGGATCGGCACCGGCCGGCCGCTCGTGGTCGACCTGCGCAGTCCGTACGCGTACGCGGCGCTGCACATCGACGGGTCGGTCAACATCGCCGACGAGCTGTTCGCCGAACTCGTCCGGGGCGGCCTGCCGTTCAGCAGGAGCCGGCCGGTGCTGCTGGCCTGCCCGGTCGGCGAGCAGTCGGCGCGGTACGCGGCACTGCTGACCCGGATGGGCCACCCCGACGTGCGCAGCCTGGCCGGCGGCGTCATCGCCTGGCGGGACGCGGGCGCGCCCCTGGTGCGGGACTGACCGGCATGACCGCACCGCTCACCCGCGAGGATCTGCGTCCGTGGCAGCGGGCGCTGCGCGCCCAGTTCCCCATCGTCACCGGGCATCCGGAGCTGGCGTACCTGGACAGCGCGGCCACGGCGCAGAAGCCGCAGGCCGTGCTGGAGGCCGTGCAGAGGTACCTGACGACGTCCAACGCCAACTCCGGGCGCGGCACCTACACCTGGGCCAACCGCACCACGGAGCTCGTCGAGCGGACCCGTGAGCGCGTCGCCCGGTTCCTCGGGGACGCGCGGCCGGAGCGCTCCGCCGTCCACTTCACCGCCGGCACCACCGAGGGGCTGCGGACCGTCGCCCGCGACTGGCTGCCGGGTTTCCTGCGCGACGGCGACGAGATCGTCGTCCCGGACGCCGACCACCAGGCCAACATCGTGCCGTGGCTGGAGGCCCAGCGGCTGCTCGCCCGCGAGGGCGTGCACGTGCGGGTGGTGCCGATGCCGTACCAGAGCGGCTCGGGGGACTACGACCACCGGGCGCTGGCGCAGCGGGCCGGGCCGCGCACGCGGTTCGTGGCCACCACCCATGTGCACCACGTCTACGGCGGCGACATGAACGTGCACCGCATCCGTGAGGCCGTCGGCCCGGACGCGGTCATCTGCCTGGACGCCGCGCAGAGCGTCGGCCATCTGCCCGTCTCCGTGGCCGAACTGGACGTGGACTTCGTCGTGTTCTCGGGCCACAAGGCGCTGGCCCTGCCCGGTTCCGGGGCGGTGTGGGCCCGGCAGGCGCGGGGGCCGGCGTTCGTGCCCGGCGGGTGGAGCGGCACCCCGAACACGGTGGGCATCGCCTCGCTCGAAGCGGCCCTGGACTGGCTGGAGGCGGCCGGTGTCGACCGGATCGAGCGCTGGACGGCCGACTTGGCGGTCCGGCTCACCGAGGGGCTGCGCCGGCTGGACGCCTACGAGATCCTCGGCTGCCCGCTCAGTCTCGCCGCCGACTCGACCGTGCAGCGCCGCCAGGGCATCGTGACGCTGCGGCACCACGCCATCGACTCCGGCGACCTGGGGTTCATCCTGTTCAGCCACGGGTTCATGGTGCGCTCCGACCATCACTGCCAGGGTGACGCGGGCGAGAAGACCGGTTCGGTGCGGGTGAGTCTGCACGTGTACAACACCGTTGAGGAGATCGACCGGCTGCTGTCGGTTCTCGCCTCGCTCTCCTGACACCCACCGTCTATGCGTAATGGGAACCGTTTCCACCTGTAGGCTCTGACCGTCGGGAGTCAGGTGCGATACGGCGAGGTGGCGCGACCGGATGGGGCTGAGTCTGGCGACGGCGGAGCGGTGGGTGGAGCGCTGGGAGCTCCAGCAGCAGCGGTACGCCGTCGACCGCGAGGAGCGGTTCACGGTGATCGCCGATGTCGTCGAGCACGTCATGGCGGGGCGCGCGACCCCGCCCCTCGTCGTGGACCTGGGCTGCGGGCCCGGGTCCCTCGCGGCCCGGCTGATCCGGCGGCTGCCGGACGCCGAGATCGTGGCCGTGGACCGGGACCCCGTCCTGCTGGAGCTGGGCCGCACCCACCACCCGGACGCGGCCCGCTACGTCGACGCCGAGATCGGCGCGCCCGGCTGGACGTGGGCCCTTGATCTGGACCGGCCCCTGGACGCGGCGGTCTCCACCACGGCCCTGCACTACCTCGACCGCGACACCCTGCTGGCGACCTACCGGCAGCTCGCCGTGCTGCTGCGCCCCGGGGGCGTCTTCGTCAACGGCGACCACTTTCCCCAGGGCCAGACGGGCCCGGCCGGGATCGCCGCCCACGTCGGGCGGTGCCGCGCCGAGCGGCAGCGCGTGTTCGCCCACGAGGACTGGAGCTCCTGGTGGGCGGCGGCCGGCGACGACCCGGAGCTGACCGACCTCCTCGCCGAGCGCCGCCGCCGCGAAGCCGCCCTCGGCACGGCGCGCCCCGCCGAACTCCCCCTCTCCGCCCACCTGGAGCTCGTGCGGCAGGCCGGCTTCGCCCAGGCCGGCCCGGTGTGGCAGTACGGCGACAGCTGCGTGGTCGTGGCGGTGCGCTAGACCGGGCGTTCACCCGTGCGCCCCGCCCCGGATGGCGGGTCGCGGCGGGTCCCCCGACAATACATGCAGGAATCGCTATATGTTAATGTCGCCACGTCCGGCCCGGGTCGCCAAGTCGCGGCCGGCACGTCGCGGCCGGCACGTCGCGGCCGGCACCAGCACACGCAAGGAGCTCCCCCATGACCACCGCCCAGCACATCACCCACGAGGACCACGCGCACGCCCACGGCGACGACTGCGGACACCTCGCCTTCACCCACGGCGACCACACCGACTACGCCCACGACGGCCACATCCACCGGACGCACGACGGCCACACCGACGAGTGCGCGACCGACGGCCACGCGGTGCACCAGAACCACGACCACGAACACGGCGACGACTGCGGCCACCTGGCCGTGCGGCACGACGACCACACGGACTACGTGCACGACGGCCACCGGCACGCCGCCCACGAGGGACACTGGGACGACCACTGACGGCAGTCGCCCCGGCAGGGCGAAGAGCAAACTGGGAATCGTTGTCATATGCTAATGTATGCATATGACAACGACGCCCTCTCCCTCGACGGACGAGCCGGATCCGACTCTGCAGGCGGCCGGCGAGCTGCTGCGCGCCCTGGCCTCGCCCGTTCGGCTGGGCATCGTGCGGGAGCTGTCCGGCGGCGGGAAGTACGTCCATGAACTGGTGACCGCCCTGGGCGTCAGCCAGCCGCTGGTCTCCCAGCACCTGAGGGTGCTGCGCACCTCCCGGATCGTCACCGCCCGGCGTCAGGCCCGCGAGACGCGGTACACCCTCACCGACGACCATGTGGCGCACATCGTCCTGGACGCCATCCGGCACGTGCAGGAGTAGCGCCTCAGGTCAGGCTGTCCCACTGGACGGTGCGGTCGCACCAGCGCCGGAGCAGGGCGCGGTCGTGGCCGACGGCCAGCAGGGCGGCGCCCGTCGAGGCCCGGTAGTCCTCGACGGCCGCGACCAGAGCGGCGGCCGTCGAGGCGTCGAGCATCGCGGTCATCTCGTCGCACACCAGCAGGCGCGGGCGCAGCACCAGGGCCCGGGCCAGGCAGGCGCGCTGCAGCTGGCCGTCACTGACCTCGTGCGGCCGCCTGGTGAGCAGATCGGGGGTGAGGCCGACGGCGGGGGCCAACTCGGCCACCCGCTTGGGGACTTCCCTGCCCCGGCCGGTGGCCCGCAGAGGCTCGGCGATCAGGTCGCTGAGCGGCAGCCGCGGGTCCGCGGAGAGCCTGGCCTGCTGGAAGACGACCCCGAACGCGGTGCGCAGGGCGCGTGGGGCGCGGTGGCGCCAGCGCCCTACGGGCTCGCCGTCGAGGAGGAGGGTGCCGGAGTCGGGGCGGTGCAGCAGGGCCGCCACCCGCGCGAGGGTGGACTTGCCGCAGCCGCTCGGGCCGAGCAGGCCGACGGACTCGCCCGGTGCGACGGTCAGGGAGACGTCCCGTATCACCGGGGCGTTCCTGGCGTATCCGGCGGTGATGGAACGCAGTTCAAGCACGGAGGTCCTCCGGCACATGCGGGTGGTGGCAGGCGACCGTGCCGGTGGGCGGCGGGGCGGCGCAGGTGGCGGTGGCCCGGTCGCAGCGGGCGGCGAAGGCACAGCCGGCCGGGAAATCCCCGAGTTCGGGCGGCATGCCCGGGATGGCGGTGAAGGCGCGGCCGGGCAGGGCCTGGAGCAGGCCGCGGCTGTAGGGGTGGCGGGGCCCGGCCGGGCCGAAGAAGGCGGCGGCGTCGGCGAGTTCGACGATACGCCCCGCGTACATGACCGCGACCCGGTCGGCGATGCGCTCGGCGGCCGCCAGGTCGTGGGTGATCATCAGCAGGGCCCGTCGGCGTCCGCCGCCCGGGTCGTCCACGTGCCGGCGCAGTTCGTCGACCGTGCGGTCCACCAGGTCGCGGTCGAGTCCGGTGGTCGGTTCGTCGGCGAGCAGCAGGGGTGCGTCGCCGACCAGGGCGAGGGCGGTGGCGGCGCGTTCTGCGAGGCCGCCGGAGAGCTGGTGGGGATGGCGGTCGAGGTGGTCGACGGGGAACGCGGCCCGTTCGGCGGCGGCCTCGGCGGCGGCCCGCAGGGCGGCGCGCCCCCGGGTCGCGGTCAACGCGGCGACCGTCTCCTCCAGCTGGGAGCGGACGGTGCGGACCGGGGTGAGGTGGGCGGCCGGGCTCTGCGGTACGAGGCCGATGAGCCGTCCGCGCACGGTGCGGGCGAGGGTCCGCTCGTCGGCCGCGAGCAGGTCCAGGTCGCCGAGCAGGGCCGAGCCGGCGGTCTGCGCGTTGCCGGGGAGCAGTCCGAGCAGGGCGGAGGCCAGCACGGACTTGCCGCAGCCGCTCTCCCCGATCAGGGCCAGGCACTCGCCGGGCCTCACGTCGAACCGGGCGTCGGTGACGGCGGCCACGCGGCGCCCGCCGGGCAGGAGGAACCGCACGGACAGTCCCCGGACGGACAGCACGGGGGTCACGGGGTCCATACCGGCGCTCACAGCATCAGCTCCGATCGGCGTCGGGGGTTGATCCGCTCCCGCCAGGCCCCGGCGAGACCGGCGAGGGCGAGAGTCGGGACGATGAGGAAGAGGCCCGGGAAGAGGGTCGGCCACCACTGGCCGGCGAGGAGGGAGCCGCGGGCGCTCTGGATCAGGGTGCCGAGGCTCGCCGTGTGGGTGGGCAGCCCGAGTCCGAGGAAGGACAGCGCCGACTCGTGCCACATGGCGTGCGGCACCATCAGCACGGCGGCGAGCGCGGCCTGGGGAAGGACGGCGGGCAGCAGGTGCCGTACGGCCACCCGCCACCGGGACGCCCCGCCGGAGACGGCCGCGTCGATGTACGGCCGCGACCGCAGCGACAGCACCTCGGCACGCACGATCCGGGCCGTGGAAAGCCAGTGGGTCAGCGCGACCGAGATCACCACCGGCCACACCCCGGGCCGGAACATGGCGACGATGAAGATGCCGAGCAGCAGGTGCGGCACCGACGAGAACGTGTCGACCACCCGCATCAGCGCCCGGTCGGCCCAGCCGCCGAGCGCCCCGGCGGCGGCGCCCACGGTCGTACCGACGACGGTCGCGGCCAGTGCCGCCGCGACTCCGACGAGCAGCGAGACGCGCAGGCCGTAGACGCAGCGCAGCAGCAGGTCACGACCGACGTCGTCGGTGCCGAACGGGTGGGACCAGGACGGTGGTTGCAGCTTGGCGGCGAGGTCGACGGCCTGCTGGTCGAGCTGCACCAGCGGCGGCACGAGCAGCACGGCGAGGACGGTCGCGGCCACCAGCACGGCGGAGGTGCGCACGCGCAGGGCACGGGTGGAGCGGCGTTTCGGGCCGTGCGACCGCCACGCCGGCTCGGCCGGGGTGCCGGCGGGCGCCGGTGCGTCACATGTCACTGAGTTTCACCCTCGGGTCGAACAGTCCGTAGAGCAGATCGGCGAGCAGGTTCCCGGCGAGTACGGCGGCGGTGGCCAGCGTCGTCAGGGCGGCGAGCAGCGGGAAGTCGACGGCGGTGGCGGCCTCGACGGTGGCGGCGGCGATGCCGGGCCAGCTGAAGACGCTCTCCACCAGCAGGGCTCCGGTGATGAGTTCGGGGACGCGGGAGCCGATGAGCGTGAGCACCGGAAGGAGCCCGGAGCGCAGGGCGTGGCCGAGCAGGACGGTGCGTTCGCTCAGGCCTCGCGCCCGGGCGCCGCGCACGGGGTCCTCCGCCAGGGCATCGCCGACGCCCTGGCGCACGTACAGGGTGAACCACGGCAGTTGGGACACGGCGAGGACACCGGCGGGCAGCACGAGGTGGGTCGTGACCTGGCCGGGTGTGACCTGTTCGCTGCCGGTGTCGGTCAGGCCGCCCGCCGGCAGGACGTCCCACTGGAGGGCGAAGAGCCAGACGGCGAGCAACGCGATCCAGAAGACCGGCGCCGCCTCCAGGGTGTAGGCGACGGAGGTGACGGTCCGGTCGGTGAACGAGCCGGGACGGCGGGCGGCGAGCACACCGAGGAGCGTGCCCACCAGCACGGCGACGGCGAAGGCGACGGCGCAGAGCAGCGCGGACCACACGAGCCGTTCGCCGATGACCTGGGCGACCGGCTGCCGCATGACGCTGGAGTGGCCGAGGTCGCCGGTGAGCGCGGAGGTCAGCCAGTGCCACCAGCGGGCGGTGAAGGGCTGGTCCACGCCGAGGTTCTCGCGCAGCCGGTCCAGGGTCTGCCGGTCGGCGCCGAGCGCGGCGGTGCCGGCGTAGGCCTTGACGGGGTCGAAGGGGGAGGCGGCGGCGATGGCGAACACACCGAAGGTGACGACGAGCAGGACGGGGACGGCGAACAGGGCCCGCCGGCCCGCCAGCCGCGCCATCGCTCCCCAGGGGAGGCGGGTCACCGCTTCGGCTGCCAGTCCTCGATGTTCCACCAGGGGCCGCTGGCGAAGCCGTGCTCGTGCGGCTCCAGTTGGGTGGTCAGTCCGTCCCAGCGGTCGGCCAGGACGTACAGGTGGTCGATGTGGGTGAGGAAGGTGTAGCCGGGGTCCTGCACCAGGGCCCGCTGGAGCTTGTCGTAGGCGGCCCGGCGGGTCTGCGGGTCCTGGCTGCGGCGGCCGTCGTCGAGGGCGCGGTCCACGGCCGGGTTGTCGTAGCGGGCCATGTTGTTGAAGCCGTCGCCGGCGAGGGAGGAGTGCAGCAGGGTGTAGAGGCCGAAGTCGGGGTCGCCGGTGCTGCCGAAGCCCGCGAGGACGGCCGTGTCCTTCATGCGGGGCTCGATGACCTCCCAGGTGGCGCTCTCCGCCTTCACTTCGATGCCGGCCTTCTTGGCGTCGGAGGCGTAGGCGAGGGCGTGGTCCTGGCGGACCTTGTCGCCGGAGGGGTAGAGCAGGGTGAAGGACGCCCGTTGTCCGTCCTTGGTGCGGATGCCGCCCTCGCCGGGCTTCCAGCCGGCCTCGTCCAGGATCTTGCCGGCCTCGCCGAGGTTCCTGGTGCGCTCGATGTCCTTGGTGAACGCCGGGTCGTCGACGGGCAGCGGCCCGTAGGCCGGGCGGCCCGCGCCGTCGAGGATCTTGTCGACCATGGCCTCGCGGTCCACGGCGGCGTCGAGGGCCCGGCGGATCGCGCGGTCGCCGGTGACCCGGTTCGCGGTGGGGAGGGTGACGGCCCGGAAGTCGTAGGACCGGGCCTCGTAGCTGCGCTTGGCGTCGTCGTTCTCGAACGTGGCGGCGAGGTTGGGCGGGAGGACCGCGCCGTCGAGGTCGCCGGAACGCAGGCGGGTGGCGCGCACGTTGTCGTCGCCGATGACCGCCATGGTGAAGGCCTTCACCTTCGGCTCGCCGCCCCAGTAGCGGGGGTTGGCCTTGAAGGTGAGCTTCTCGCCCTTGCTCCAGCGGCTGAGGACGTACGGCCCGGTGCCGACCGGCTTGGTGTTGAAGGAGCCGGTGTTGGGGTCCTGCTTCCCCGCCACGTGCTCGGGGACGATGGGCAGGACGGTGCGGGCGGCGAAGGGGGCGTAGGGGTACTTCAGCGTGAAGACGACCTGGTCGTCGCCGCTCGCCTCGACCCTCTTGACCGCGTCCAGCTCGCTCTTGAAGGTGTTGTTGGTCTTCGCGTCGAGGATCGTCCGGTACGTGTAGACGACGTCGGCGGCCGTCAGCGGTTCGCCGTCGCTGAACTCGACGCCGTCGCGCAGGGTGTAGGTGTACGTCCGGCCACCCTCGGTGATCTTCGGCAGTTCCGCCGCCAGCGCGGGCTTCAGCTCCAGGTCGGCGTCGCGGGCGAGCAGCCCGTCGAAGATCTTGGAGTTTCCGTCCTTGCCGTAGCCGAGCAGCGGGCTGAGGGTGTCGGGCTCGGAGGCCACCCCGAGCACGACCGGCCCTCCGGCCTTGCCGTCGCCCGAGTCGCCGCCTCCGGGGGCCGAGCAGGCGGTGACCGCCGCGGCCAGCGCCGCCGTGACGGCGGCCCCTCGTATCCGACGGGTCGACATGTGACCTCACACCCCTTGTTGCGCTGATCCTGTTGTTGCAAAGACTTCGCAATTTAACAGGATCGGCGGGCGCCCCGGAATCGGGACGCCCGCCGAACGGTTCACCGCCGCGCCGGGGCCTGCTGCAGGGTGACGTCCTGGTCCTTGACCGCGTGGAAGACGGGCAGCGGCAGGCCCCCGAAGCCGCGCAGCTCCATCACGGTGGCCTGGACATGGGCAGCCCCGGCCACCAGCGCGCCGGACCTGACCCGGCCCGAGTTCACCCAGCGGTGCTCGGCGCCGTCGCACACGGCCCGGGTGCCGCCGATGCCGTAGCGGGTCGTGGAGGAGCCCTGGCTCACGGAGGAGCTGACGAAGACCGGGCCGCTGGAGCCGGCGCAGCGGTAGGTGCCGGACAGGGTGACGGTGCCGTCGGCGGTGATCCGGCCCACGGCGTCGACCGTGACGGAGTCGGTGGGGGCGAGGGCGGACGCGGTGGCGGGCGCCGCGCCCGCGCCCGTGAGCAGGAGCAGCGCGGCACTGGCCGCCGCGCCGAGCAGGGGACGTACACGCATGGGGGAAACCTCCGGGAAGGCATGGAATCGGGGCTTCCACTCGTACCGGTCACACGGGCCGGGCGCCCGTCATGCTCACCCCTTCGGTGGCGAGTCCGCGCCGGCCGTCGTGGAACCGTCCTGGGAATGTCCGGGGCGTGTCACGCTTACCGCCGACCCGTTCCGCTGCAGCCGGGACGGGAGGATGGTCTGTCTGTACGCGTCATTCGAACCCTTCGGATGGCCCTGCCGACGTGGAGGTGCGCCATGTGTGCCCACCAGCCCCAGTGCCCCGCGACCGAGTCCCCCTCCCCCGCCGCGCACATCGTGGCGGCCCGTCCCGAGCAGGGCTGGAGCCTGCTGTGCGACGGGACGGTCGTCTTCGACGACACCGGCGAACTGCTTCCCGACGGGCGCGTGGTGCAGCCCCACCGGGCGACGGCGCAGGGACTGGCCGTCGCGGCCTGACCCGAGGCCGCCGCACGGCGGCCCGACATTCCGCTACGGCAGGACCGCGAAGCCGTCCAGTTCCACCATCGCCTCCGGGTCCCACAGCCGGACGACCTGGACGACCGCCATGGCGGGATAGTCGCGTCCGGCCACCTCACGCCACAGGCGGCCGAGTTCGCGGGCGTGCGCGCGGTACGCCTCGACGTCCGTGGCGTAGACGGTGACTCGGGCCAGGTCCGAGGGGGTGCCGCCGGCTGCGGCCAGGGCGGTCAGCAGGTTGGCGAGGGCCCTTCCGAACTGCTCGGGCAGCGTGCGGCCGACCACCTTGCCGTCGGCGTCGAGGGCGGTCTGGCCGGCCAGGAACACCACCCGTGACCCGGAGGCCACCACGGCGTGGGAGAAGCCGGCCGGCGGGGACAGCTCGGGCGGGTTGACGCGCTCGGTGCTCACCGGGCCTCCTGACGGGCGTACAACTCCTTGGCGATGATGCCGCGTTGCACCTCGCTCGCCCCTTCGTAGATGCGCGGGGCGCGCACCTCGCGGTAGAGGTGTTCGAGCAGATGGCCCCGTTGCAGGGCCCGGGCGCCGTGCAGCTGGACGGCCGCGTCGACGACGTACTGCGCGGTTTCGGTGGCGAGCAGTTTCGCCATGGCGGAGCGCCGGGGCACGTCGGGGGCGTCCGCGTCGTACGCCGACGCCGCCGCGTGGACCATCAGCCGGGCCGCCTCCGTGCGCAGGGCCATCTCGGCGACCTGGTGCGCGACGGCTTGCAGGTCCTTCAGCCTGCCCCCGAAGGCGTCCCGCCCGGCGGTGTGGGCGAGGGTCGCGTCGAGGGCCGCCTGCGCCATGCCGACGGCGAACGCGCCGACGCTGGGCCGGAACAGATTGAGTGTCCCCATGGCGACCCGGAAGCCGCGGTCGGCCTCGCCGAGCACGTCGTCGGCGGTCACCGGCACGGCGTCGAAGTCGAGTGCGCCGATCGGGTGCGGCGAGAGCATGTCGAGACCGCGGCCGGTCAGGCCCGGGCGGTCGGCGGGCACGAGGAAGGCCGTGACACCGCGGGCCCCGGCGCCCGGGGTGGTGCGGGCGAAGACGGTGTAGAAGTCGGCCTCGGGGGCGTTGGAGATCCAGCACTTCTCACCGGTGAGCCGCCAGCGGGCGGGGCCGTCGGGGACGCCGGTGAGGACAGCACCCTCGGCCGACCACCCTTCCCGCGAAGCACCCTCTGCCGACCGCCCGTCCCCCGCAGCACCCTGAGCCGGCCACCCCTCCCCCGAAGCGCCGTCCGCCGCCACCCGCGGCCCCCGCGCCACCGCGTCCATCGCCCCGCCACCCCGCAGGTCGCCGTCCGCCGCCACCCGCGGCCCCCGCGCCACCGCGTCCATCGCCCCGCCACCCCGCAGGTCGCCGTCCGCCTCCGCCCGAGGCGCCTGCGCCACCGCATCCGGCGACCCGCCACCTTGCAGGCCCCCGTCCGCCTCCGCCCGCGGCTCCCGCGCCGCCGCGTCCGTCGCCCCGCCACCCCGCAGGTCGCCGTCCGCCGCCACCCGCAGCCCCCGCGCCACCGCGTCCATCGCCCCGCCACCCCGCAGGTCGCCGTCCGCCGCCACCCGCGGCCCCCGCGCCACCGCGTCCGACGAGCGGCCACCGCGGCCGCCGGGGTCCGCCTCCGCCCGGAGTTCCAGCGCCGCCGCGTCCGATCCCGCGCCGGGCTCGCTCAGGGCGAAGGCCGCGATCGCCGTGCCGGCGGTCACCCGGGGGAGCCAGTGGTCGCGTTGGGCCTGTGTGCCGTACGCGTGGACCGGATGGGCGCCGAGGCCCTGGAGGGCCAGGGCCGTCTCGGCTTCCGTGCAGGCGTAGGCCAGGGACTCGCGCATCAGGCACAGGTCGAGCGCGCCTGCGGTGAACAGCCGTCCGAGCAGGCCGAGGCTGCCCAGTTCGGCCACCAGGGCGCGGTTCACCCGCCCCGGTTCGCCCTTGTCGGCCAGCGGGCGGAGCCGCTCCGCGGCCAGGGCGCGCAGTTCGGCACACCAGGCGAGTTGTGACGGTTCGAGTGAGAATGCGGTCATCGCCGGTCCCTTCTCCGCCACCCTGCGTTCCGGCGGGGCCACTGAGAGGCTATCGCGGACCGTTGACTGCCGTCACCAACACGATACGCTCCAGAGGCGAGCCCACCACGCCAAGGGGGCGAACCGTATGAATCCACGGGGCACGGCCCACGTCGACACCTTCGCCCGGGACCACCTCCCACCCCCGGACCAATGGCCCGAGCTCCGCTTCGACTTGCCGGAGCTGCACTACCCCGAACGGCTCAACTGCGCCGCCGAGCTGCTGAACGGCCCGCCCGACGAGCGCCCGGCGTTCCTCACCGGCACCGGCGAGCCGTGGACGTACGGCGACCTGCGCGCCCGGGTGGACCGCATCGCCCATCTGCTCACCGGCGAACTCGGCGTCGTCCCCGGCAACCGGGTGCTGCTGCGCGGCCCCACCACCCCGTGGCTCGCGGCCTGCTGGCTGGCGGTGCTGAAGGCGGGGGCCGTGGCGGTCACGGTGCTGGCCCAGCAGCGCCCCCACGAGCTGAGCACGATGTGCGAGATCGCCCGGGTGCGGCACGCCCTGTGCGACATCCGGGCCGTCGACGACCTCGCCAAGGCGGAGGTCCCGGGCCTGCGGATCACGACCTACGGCGGCGACGCCCCGGACGACCTCCTGAAGCGCCCTGCGCCCGGCACCCCGTACGAGACCGTCGCGACCGCGGCCGACGACGTGGCGCTGATCGCCTTCACCTCCGGCACCACCGGCCGCCCCAAGGGCTGTCTGCACGTCCACCGGGACGTCCTGGCGATCGCCGACACCTTCTCGCGGCACGTCCTGAGGCCGGTGCCCGACGACGTGTTCACGGGCAGTCCCCCCTTGGGCTTCACCTTCGGCCTCGGCGGGCTGGTGGTCTTCCCGCTGCGGGCCGGGGCGAGCGCGCTGCTGCTCGAACAGGCCGGGCCCCGGCACCTGCTGCCCGCCATCGCCCGGCACCGGGTCTCCGTGCTGTTCACCGCCCCGACGGCGTACCGCGCGATGCTCGACGAGCTCGACGGGCACGACCTGTCGTCCCTGCGCCGCTGCGTCTCCGCCGGCGAGAACCTGCCCGCGGCGACCTGGCAGGCCTGGCACGAGCGCACGGGCCTGCGCGTCATCAACGGCATCGGCGCCACCGAGCTGCTGCACATCTTCATCTCCGCGGCCGACGACCGGATCCGGCCGGGGACCACGGGCGTTCCGGTGCCGGGCTGGCACGCGCGCGTGCAGGACGAGGACGGCGAACCCGTGCCCGACGGGCAGCCGGGACTGCTCGCCGTGCGCGGACCGGTCGGCTGCCGCTACCTCGCCGACCCTCGGCAGCGGGACTACGTGCGCGGCGGCTGGAACGTCACCGGCGACACCTACGTCCGCGATCCCGACGGCTACTTCCGCTACGTCGCCCGCGCCGACGACATGATCATCTCCGCCGGGTACAACATCGCCGGCCCCGAGGTGGAGGAGGCGTTGCTGCGGCACCCGGACGTGGTCGAGGCGGCGGTCGTGGGCCGGCCCGACGAGGCCCGCGGACAGGTCGTGCTGGCCTTCGCCGTCCTCAAGGAGGGCGCGGAACGCGACGCCGAGGCGCTGCGCGCCTTCGTGAAGGGCGAGCTGGCGCCGTACAAGTGCCCGCGGGAGATCGTCTTCCTGGACGCGCTGCCGCGCACGGCCACCGGCAAACTGCAGCGGTTCAGACTGCGCGCCCCGGGGGTACCGGAACGCGACCGCGAATGATCCGTACGACCTAAGATGATCAACGTGTCCGACCAGCATGCACCACGGTCTCTCATCGTCACGCTCTACGGCGCGTACGGCCGCTTCGTGCCGGGCCCCGTGCCGGTGGCCGAACTCATCCGGCTGCTGGCCGCGGCCGGCGTGGACGCCCCGTCCGTACGCTCCTCGGTGTCGCGGCTGAAGAGACGCGGACTGCTCGTTCCGGCCCGCACCGCCCAGGGTGCGGCCGGTTACGAACTGTCGCCGGACGCACGCCAGTTGCTCGACGACGGCGACCGCCGCATCTACGCCTCGGCCCCGCCCGAGGACGAGGGCTGGGTGCTCGCGGTGTTCTCCGTGCCGGAGTCGGAGCGGCAGAAGCGGCACGTGCTGCGCTCCCGGCTGGCCGGGCTCGGTTTCGGCACGGCCGCCCCGGGGGTGTGGATCGCGCCGGCGCGGCTGTACGAGGAGACCCGGCACACGCTGCAGCGGCTGCGGCTCGACGGGTACGTCGACTTCTTCCGCGGTGACCACCTCGGTTTCGCCCCGACCGCGGAGGCCGTCGCCCGGTGGTGGGACCTGGCGGCCATCGCCAAGGAGCACGAGGCGTTCCTCGACCGCCACGCGCGCGTGCTGCGCGACTGGCAGAAGCGTGAGGACACTCCGGCCGAGGAGGCCTACCGGGACTACCTCCTCGCGCTCGACTCCTGGCGCCACCTCCCCTACACCGATCCGGGCCTGCCGTCCGAGCTGCTTCCCGCCGACTGGCCGGGGGTCCGCTCGGCGGCCGTGTTCCGGGGGCTGCACGAGCGGCTGCGGGACGCGGGCGCGGCGTTCGTGGGGCTCTGACCCGCGCGGGCGCCGCCCGGTTCGCCGGGTTTGCTCCGTCGCGGAACGGTCAACGATGTCCGCGAGCGGACGGAGCACGGAGCGGGAGGCGGACCGAGGCATGACCGTCACCACACCACCGGGCACGGCGGGCGCCCGCGCGGACCGGCTCCGGTGAGGCGGCTGGGCCGCTCGGTGCACGGCGGGTGGAGGCGGGCCGGTGCGCACACCCTGGTGCGGCGGGGCCGCGACCTGGAGCTGATGCACCGGGCCACGGGGTTCGCCACGCTCGCGCTGGTCACACTGGCGCCGCTGCTGATCGTGGTGGCCGCCGCCGACCCTCTGGGGCGGGGCGGCTTCGCCTCGTGGCTGGCCGACGGCATGGGGCTGTCCGGGCGGTCCGCACGGCTGCTCACGGACATCATCAGCCCGCCGCGCAAGGTCATCGGCACCACGAGCGTGCTCGGCGGGGTGGCGCTGGCCGTCTTCGGTGTCGCCTTCGGCGGGAGTGTGCAGAACGGCTACGAGCGGATCTGGGGCCTGCTCTCCGGACCGTGGCACCGCATCTGGCGGCAGGCCGTGTGGATGATCGCGATGACCGCGTACCTCTACCAGGAGGTGCAGACGCGCAGCCTCGTCTCGGGAGCCGAGCGGATCGCGCTGAGTTCGGCGTCCGGGGTGCTGTTCTTCTGGTGGGGGCAGCACTTCCTGCTGGGCGGGCAGGTCCGCTGGCGTGATCTGCTCCCGGGGGCGCTGGCCACCATGCTGGGGCTGGGCGGCCTGCGCATGTTCTCCTACTTCGTCTTCAGCCCCCTCATCGTCACCAACGCGATCAGCTACGGAGCGGTGGGTGTCGTCCTCGTGGTGGAGTCCTGGCTCATCGGCGTGGGATTCGTCGTCTACGGCGGGGCGCTCCTCGGCCGCTGGGCCCTGGAGCACCACGGACGCCGGAACCACATCGAATAGACCGGCGCCTGCCGTAGAAACGCACATGCCGCCCGAGCGGATCAAAGTCCTGGCTCATGCGAATCGACAGGGGCTCTCCCCCTTGCATCTGCGGCATTATCATCGGCGCATACCCACCAGAGGGAGAAGACCCGTGATGACCCGTACAGCGCGCCGGATCCGCCGCCCGCTCCAGGTGGCCGCCGCTGGAGCCGCCGCCCTGCTGGCCCTGAGTGCCTGCTCGTCGTCCGGCTCGGATTCCTCGGCGAAGCCGGACGCGCGACGGTCGGGCAAGCTCTCCGGTGAGGTGACCGTGTTCGCCGCGGCCTCGCTGAAGGAGAGCTTCACGGCGCTGGGCGAGCGGTTCGAGAAGGAGCACCCGGACACGAAGGTCACCTTCAGCTTCGGCGGCAGCGACTCCCTCGCCGCGAGCATCACCGGCGGCGCCCCGGCCGACGTCTTCGCGGCGGCGAGCCCCAGGACGATGAAGATCGTCACGGGCGCCGGGGACGCCTCGGGGGCGCCCGCGACCTTCGTCCGCAACAGGCTGGAGATCGCCACCCTGCCGGGCAACCCGCACAAGATCACCAGCCTGGAGGACCTCACCGGGCCGGACCTGAAGGTCGTGCTCTGCGACAAGGAGGTGCCGTGCGGCGCGGCCGCCGAGAAGGCCCTCGGCGCGAGCCGGCTGAAGCTCACCCCCGTCTCCTACGAGCAGGACGTCAAGGCCGCGCTGACCAAGGTCGAGCTGAAGGAGGCCGACGCCGCCGTCGTCTACCGGACGGACGTGCGCGCGGCGGGTGACAAGGTGGCGGGAGTGGAGTTGCCCGAGTCGGCCGACGCCGTCAACGACTACCCGATCGCCCTGCTCAAGGACGCGCGGAACGCCGAGGCCGCCAAGGCGTTCATCGCGCTGGTGCGATCCGCCGAGGGCCGGAAGGTCCTGAGCAAGGCCGGATTCCTCAAGCCGTGAGCCACCAGACCGACCGGCCCCGCGCCACGGACGGCACCCTCCGGGGCGGTCCGCGGCGCCGCCGCGTCCGCACGGGCGTCCCGCTGCCGCTGCTGATCCCCGCGCTGACCGGCCTGGCCTTCCTGACCGTGCCACTGGTCGCCCTGCTCGTGCGGACCCCGTGGCAGAGCCTGCCCGGGCAGCTGACCAGCCCGGATGTGTGGCAGGCGCTCAGGCTGTCCCTGCTCTGCGCCACGGCGGCGACCGCGGTGAGCCTGGTCGTCGGCGTGCCGCTGGCCTGGCTGCTGGCCCGCGTCGACTTCCCCGGCCGCGGACTTGTACGCGCCCTCGTCACCCTGCCCCTCGTCCTGCCCCCGGTCGTCGGCGGTGTGGCGCTGCTGATGGCGCTCGGCCGCAACGGCATCGTCGGGCGGTGGCTGGACTCGTGGTTCGGGATCACACTGCCCTTCACCACGACCGGGGTCGTGATCGCGGAGGCGTTCGTGGCGATGCCGTTCCTCGTCATCAGCGTCGAGGGCACCCTGCGGGCCGCCGACCCCCGCTACGAGGAGGCCGCCACCACGCTGGGCGCGTCCCGCTTCACCGCGTTCCGCCGGGTCACGCTGCCGCTGATCGCACCGGGCATCGCGGCGGGCGCGGTGCTGGCCTGGGCCCGGGCGCTGGGCGAGTTCGGCGCGACGATCACCTTCGCCGGCAACTTCCCCGGCCGTACCCAGACCATGCCCCTGGCCGTCTACCTGGCCCTGCAGAGCGACCCGGAGGCCGCGATCGCCCTCAGCCTGGTGCTGCTGGCCGTGTCGATCGCGGTGCTGGCGGGGTTGCGCGACCGTTGGCTGCGTGGTGCCGGATGACCGGGACCCACGCCCAGGACACGCACGCCGGCACGGCGGCGGACGGGCTCGACGCCCGGCTCGTCGTGGACCGCGGCGGCTTCCGCCTCGACGTGGCGCTGACCGTCGCGCCCGGCGAGGTCGTCGCCCTGCTCGGGCCGAACGGCGCCGGCAAGACCACCGCGCTGCGGGCCCTGGCCGGTCTGACCCCGCTCACCGACGGCCATCTGCGGCTGGACGGCACGGAGCTGGACCGTACGCCGCCGGAGGCCCGCCCGGTCGGGGTGGTCTTCCAGGACTATCTGCTCTTCCCGCACCTCACGGCCCTCGACAACGTGGCCTTCGGGCCGCGCTGCCAGGGCGCGACCAAGGCCGATGCCCGGGCGCAGGCCGCCGAGTGGCTGGACCGCCTGGGCCTCGCGGCGCACAGCGGTGCCAAGCCGCGCAGGCTCTCCGGCGGACAGGCCCAGCGCGTCGCCCTCGCCCGCGCCCTGGCGACCCGGCCCCGGCTGCTGCTGCTCGACGAGCCGCTGGCAGCGCTGGACGCCCGTACCCGCCTGGAGGTGCGCGCCGGGCTCCGGCGGCATCTGGCCGAGTTCGAGGCGGTGGCCGTGCTCGTCACCCACGATCCGCTCGACGCGATGGTGCTGGCCGACCGGCTGGTGGTGGTGGAACACGGCCGGGTCGTGCAGGAGGGCACCCCGGCCGACATCGCCCGCCACCCCCGCACGGACTACATCGCGCGGCTGGTCGGCCTGAACCTCTACCGGGGCGAGGCGGACGGCCACGCCGTCCGGCTGGCCTACGGGCCGTCCCTCACCACCACCGAGGTCCTGTCCGGCCCGGTCTTCGTGGCGTTCCCGCCGAGCGCGGTCACCCTCCACCGCGAGCGGCCCTCCGGCTCCAGCGCCCGCAACCTGTGGCGCTGCGAGGTGGCCGGTCTGGAGACCCACGGCGACCAGATCCGGGCCGACCTCACCGGTGAACTGCCCCTCGCGGCCGACCTCACGACCGTCGCCGCGGCCGAGCTCGGCCTCCAGCCGGGCGCGGAAGTCTGGGCCACCGTGAAGGCGGCGCAGACCCACGCGTACCCGGTCTGAGACGGCCGGCCTCCCCACGGGTCAGGCCGCCGTCCCGACCGGCGCGCCCTCCGGTGCGACGGCGGTCTCCCGCACGACGCGGCGGCGCCGCACCGGCAGGACCGTCGGATGGGCGACACCCCAGGCCGCGCCCTTGCAGATGATCTCCTTGTAGAGGGCGGCGAGCCGGCCGGTCAGGGCCGCGGGCTTCGCGCGGTCGTCGGCGGTGACGAACTGGATCAGGCCGTCCTTGCGGCCCAGCGAGATGCACTGGTTGAAATAGCGCACCGGCACGTTCGGGACCTTCCGGCCGGTCAGGCGGGCCGCGATGGCGTCGGCGGCCTGCCAGGCGGTGGGGACGCCCGAGGCGCACGACATCCGCAGCGGCTTGTCCCCGGGGCCCGTCGCCAGGGCCGCGTCGCCGACGGCGTACACGTCCGGATGCGACACCGAGCGCATGGTCCGGTCGACGACGATCTGGCCGGTGCCGGAGACCTCGAGAGCGGTGGCCCGCGCGATCGGGTGGACCGCGAAGCCCGTGGTCCACACGGTGACGGCGGCCGGGAGGACCGTGCCGTCGGCGGTGGTGACGCGGTCGGCGTCGACGGCGGTCACGGCGGTGTGCTCGTGGACGGTGATGCCGAGCCGCTCGAAGGTCTTCCGCAGGTGCCCGCCGCCCTTGGGCGAGAGCCAGTCGCCGAAGCCGCCGCGGACGGCGAGGGCGACGTCGAGGTCCGGCCGGGCCTCGGCGATCTCGGTCGCCGCCTCCACCCCGGTGAGGCCGCCGCCGACCACGACCACGGACTCCCCGGCGGCCAGGCCGGAAAGGCGCTCACGCAGCCGGAGCGCTCCGGGGCGGCCGGCGATGTCGTGGGCGTGCTCGGCGCTACCGGGCACGCCCTGGTCGTTCCAGCGGCTGCCGAGGGCGTAGACCAGGGTGTCGTACGGCAGGACCTCGTCCTCCCGCCGCCCCGCGCCTTCCGGGGCGGCGACGGTGACGGTCCTGCGGTCCACGTCGACGGCGGTGACCTTCCCCTGCTCGACTGCGACGCCGGTGCCCTCGAACATCTCGCCGAAGGGCCGGGGCGCGAGGTCCTGGCCGGCGGCGAGCTGGTGCATCCGGACGCGCTCGACGAAGTCGGGCTCGGCGTTCACCAGGGTGATGGCGACGTCTTCTCGGTGCAGTCGCCTGGCGAGGCGCCCGGCGGCGGTGGCTCCGGTGTAGCCGGCTCCGAGGACGACGATGCGGTGCTGCATGGCGTGGCTCCTGTCATGACGGCTGTCTTCAGCGGGTTCGCCTCTTGAACCGGACGGCCCGCCGTTTCCTGACAGGAGTGCGATGTGATCCACGTCACATCACGGGAGGCCGGGTCAGAAGACCCTGAGCAGGGGCTCCCCGTGGTCGCCTGCGGCCCACAGCCGCGTCGCGCGTTCGAGCTTGTCGGGGTTGACCTGGTTGCGGAAGGCGGCGATGCCGTCCGCGGCGACCTCCAGGCACATGACGCCGACGACCCGGCCGTCGACGACCACCACGAGGGCGGGGTCGCCGTTGGCGCTCCAGGCGTAGACGTCGGGCGAACCGCCGACCAGGGCGCGCTTGGCCGCGCTCGGCTTGAACAGGCCCCGCATGAACTTCGCGACCGCGAGGGCGCCCTCGAACGCCTTGGCACGGGCCGGGACCTTCCCGCCGCCGTCGCCGATCGCGACTGCGTCCCCGGTGAGCAGCTGGACGAGCGGCTCGGTCCGGCCACTGGAGGCGGCCGCGAGGAACTCGTCGATGATCCGCCGGGCCGCGGTCTCGTCGATCTCGGTGCGGGTGCGGGCCCTGCCGTCCGCGACGTGCTTCTTCGCGCGGTGGAAGATCTGCTGGCTGGATGCCTCGGTGATGTCGAGGATCTCCGCGATCTCGCGGTGCGGATAGTCGAAGGCCTCTCGCAGGACGTAGACCGCCCGCTCGTTCGGGGAGAGCCGCTCCAGCAGGACGAGCACCGCGTACGAGACCGACTCGCGCTGCTCGGCGGTGTCGGCGGGCCCGAGCATCGGGTCCCCGGCGAGCAGCGGCTCGGGCAGCCACTGCCCCACGTACGTCTCGCGCCGCGCCCGGGCCGAGGTGAGCTGGTTGAGGCACAGGTTGGTGAGCACCTTCGTCAGCCAGGCCTCGGGGACCTCGATGCGGTCGGTGTCGGCGGCCTGCCAGCGCAGGAACGTCTCCTGGACGGCGTCCTCGGCCTCACTCGCCGACCCGAGCATCCGATAGGCCACGGCCTCCAGGCGCGGTCGGGAGGCTTCGAACCGGTCGACGTCGTCCAGCGTCAGGGGCATGCCACGGATCCTAACGGCCGCGGGCGTCACCGGCTCCGAGATCGAGCCGCGGTTTGGGGGCGTCCAGGCGGCCCGTCCGGGGGCGGCGGCTGCCCGCGCGGTACGGGGCCGGCCAGGGCGCGCCGGGGCCCGTGTAACCCTGTTCGGCCGCGGCGTGCAGGGTCCAGTTCGGGTCGTAGAGGTGGGGGCGGGCGAGGGCGCACAGGTCGGTGCGGCCCGCGAGGATCAGGGAGTTCACGTCGTCCCAGCTGGAGATCGCGCCGACCGCGATCACCGGGATGCCGGTGGCGTGGCGGATGCGGTCCGCGAACGGCGTCTGGTACGACCGCCCGTACTCCGGCCGTTCGTCCGCCACGACCTGCCCCGTCGACACGTCGATGGCGTCGGCGCCGTGCGCGGCGAAGGCCCGGGCGATCTCGACGGCGTCCTCGGCGCTCGTGCCGCCCTCGGCCCAGTCGGTGGCGGAGACACGGACGGTCATGGGCCGCTCCCCCGGCCACACGTTCCGTACGGCGTCGAAGACCTCCAGGGGGAAGCGCAGCCGCTTCTCCAGGGAGCCGCCGTAGGCGTCGGTGCGCCGGTTGGTCAGCGGGGAGAGGAAGCCTGACAGCAGGTAGCCGTGCGCGCAGTGCAGTTCGAGCAGGTCGAAGCCGGCCCGGGCGGCGCGGACCGCGGACGCCGTGAACTGCTCGCGGATGTCCGTCAATTGGGCGCGGGACAACTCGCGCGGCGTCTGGCTGAACGGCTTGTACGGGAGCGCCGAGGGGGCCACGAGTGGCCAGTTGCCCTCCTCCAGCGGCTCGTCCATGCCCTCCCACATCGGTTTCGTGGAGCCCTTGCGGCCGCTGTGGCCGAGCTGCACGCCGATCGCGGTGCCGGGCGCCTGGGTGTGCACGAAGTTCGTGATCCGCTTCCATGCCTCGGCCTGCCGGCCGGTGTAGAGGCCGGCGCAGCCGGGCGTGATGCGGCCCTCCTCGCTGACGCACACCATCTCGGTCATCACCAGTCCGGCCCCGCCCAGCGCCCGGGCCCCCAGGTGGACGAGGTGGAAGTCACCGGGGACACCGTCGAGGGCCGAGTACATGTCCATGGGCGAGACGACGACCCGGTTGCGCAGGGTCAGGCCGCGCAGCCGGAACGGCATGAACATGGGGGGCGTGCCGGGCGGGCAGCCGAACTCGTCTTCCACCTTCCGCGTGAAGCGGGGGTCGCGCAGCCGCAGGTTGTCGTGCGTGACGCGGCGGCTGCGGGTGAGCAGGTTGAAGGCGAACTGACGGGGCGGCCGGTCCACGTACAGGGGGAGGTTCTCGAACCACTCCAGGCTGGCCCGGGCCGCGCGCTGCGTGGAGGCGACGACCGGTCGCCGCTCCGCCTCGTAGGCGGCCAGGGCCTCGGGCAGCGAGCCCTGCTCCTCCAGGCAGGCGGCCAGGGCGAGCGCGTCCTCGACGGCGAGCTTGGTGCCGGAGCCGATGGAGAAGTGGGCGGTGTGGGCGGCGTCCCCGAGGAGGGCGACGTTGCCGTGCGACCAGCGGTCGTTGACCACCGTGCGGAATGTCGTCCAGGTGGAGTTGTTCGACGTCAGGGGACGGCCGTGGAGCGCCTCCGCGAAGATCTTGGCGCAGCGCCCGATCGACTCCGCCTCGCCGAGCTCGTCGAATCCCGCCGCGTGCCAGACCTCTTCGCGCATCTCGATGATCACCGTCGAGGCGTCGGGTGCGTAGGGGTAGCCGTGCAGCTGCATCACGCCGTGCTCGGTCTCGGCGATCTCGAAGCGGAAGGAGTCGAAGGGGAAGTCGGCGGCGAGCCAGATGTAGCGGCAGCGGTGGGTCGTCACCCGGGGGCGGAAGACGTCCGCGTGCCTCTCGCGGGTGGTGCTGTGGACGCCGTCGGCGGCGATGACCAGGTCGTGGGTGTGCGGCAGGTCCTGCGGGGCCTCGGTGTGGAAGCGGAGGTCGACGCCGAGGTCGCGACAGCGGGTGTGGAGGATCTCGAGCAGCCGTTTGCGCCCCAGGGCCGCGAAGCCGTGTCCTGAGGAGGTGTGGCGGTTGCCGCGGTGGACGATGTCGATGTCGTCCCAGCGTACGAAGTCGTGTCGGAGGGCCTCGTAGACCTCCGGATCGGCGTGTTCGATGCCGCCGAGGGTCTCGTCGGAGAGGACCACGCCGAAGCCGAAGGTGTCGTCGGGGGCGTTGCGTTCCCAGACGGTGATCTCCCGTGCCGGGTCGAGGCGTTTGAGCAGGGCGGCGGCGTAGAGCCCTCCCGGGCCGCCGCCGATGATGGCGACGCGTAGTGGTTCATCGGGCTCGGTGTGCGGGTGCGGGTTGCCGGTGGCTGTTCGCGCCCGCGCGGCGGTAGCCGCAAATTCAGCACAGCCCCGCGCCCCTGAGGGCGTGGCCGTCACCGTCCGCTCCATTTGGGAGGCCGCTTCTCCGTGAACGCCGCGTGGAACTCGGCGTAGTCCTCGCCCGTCATCAGCAGGGCCTGGGTCGAGGCGTCGAGTTCGATCGACGCCGCCAGGGGCATGTCCAGCTCGGCCGTCAGGAGTGCCTTGGTCTGGGCGTACGCCAGGGCCGGGCCCTGCGCCAGGCGGTGGGCCAGTTGCCGGGCCGTCTCGTCCGCCCGGCCCTCCTCCGTCAGTTCGCTGATCAGGCCGATGCGCTCCGCCTCCAGGGCGCGGACCGGGTCGCCCAGCATCAGCAGGCGGGTCGCGTGACCCAGGCCGACGACCCGGGGCAGGAGGTAGGCCGCGCCCATGTCACCGCCGGAGAGGCCGACGCGTGTGAAGAGGAACGCGAAGCGGGTGGTGGGGTCGGCGATCCGGAAGTCCGCGGCCAGGGCAAGGACCGCTCCGGCGCCCGCCGCCACACCGTGCAGTGACGCGATCACCGGGAACGGGCACTCCCGGATCGCGCGGACCACCTGGCCGGTCATGCGGTTGAAGTCCAGCAGCCGCGCGGTGTCCATGCCGAGTGTCGCGCCGATGATCTCGTCGACGTCGCCGCCGGAACAGAAGCCGCGGCCCTCGCCGGCCAGCACCAGAGCCCGTACGGACCGCTCCCGTGACAGTTCCGCGAGCAGGTCGCGCAGGTCGGCGTAGGCACCGAAGGTGAGCGCGTTGAGCTTCTCGGGGCGGGCGAGGGTGACGGTCGCGACGCCGTCGTCGGTCTCGACGCGCAGATGCTCCCAGCCGGGGGTGCGGGCGGCGGAGCCGGTGAAGGGACTCATGACGTGCGGCCTCCTCGGGCGGGCACTGCCTCACTGAGCTCTACCCCATGAAGCTATCACCCATTCGTGACTGTCGTCATGAGTGCGCGATAGGCCGTACGGGTAGGACTTCGGTGACCGGCCCTGCGCGATCCGGCCCGGTCACATCCGTCACAGGTCGTCCACACCGGCGTAACGGCGGGAGCAGCGGTGCGCGGCGGCGCGTTCACCTGGGTAAGCCGTCCGGCACGGAGGCAAGGGCGCCTCCGACGGTGCCCCTCGGACGCCTCCGGAGAGCGGCGCCGTACCATTCATCAGGTTGAAAGCAGGATGTCCTGCTCCATGAACGGACCCGCCTTGTACGAACTCCCCTCAGCCCCCGCCTCCTGGCGCATCGCGCTGCCCCACACCGCAGCGGCGGTGCCCGTGGCCCGTGCCCTGGTCCGTACGGCGCTGACCGAGCTGGACCACGGGGCGGACTGCGACACCGCGGAGCTGCTGACGGCGGAGCTCGTGGCCAACGCCGTGGAGCACACCACGGGCGGGACGCCGATAGAGCTGGTCGTGGAGCTTATGCCGTCGGGCTGCCAGGTCGAGGTGCACGACACCGACCCGGCCCCGCCCGGCGACCTCACGTGTCCGGCCGGCGGACCGCCCGACCCCTGGCAGGAGCACGGGCGCGGGCTGCTGCTGATCCGCACCCTGAGCTCCTCCTGCGGGCACCGGCCGACCGAGTCGGGCAAGGCGGTCTGGTTCAGGCTGTCCGCGGTGCCGGCTCAGCGGCGCCGGACGGTGTGACGCTCGGCGCCGGGCCCGTTCAGGCCAGGGTCGCCACCATGACCGCCTTGATGGTGTGCATCCGGTTCTCCGCCTCGTCGAAGACGACCGAGTGGGCCGACTCGAAGACCTCGTCGGAGACCTCCAGGTACTCCAGCCCGTAGGCCGCGTGGATCTCCTGCCCGACCCTGGTGCCGAGGTCGTGGAAGGCGGGCAGGCAGTGCAGGAACTTCACGTCCGGGTTGCCGGTGGCGCGCAGGACGTCCATGGTCACGGCGTACGGGGCGAGAGCGGTGATGCGCTCGGCCCAGACCTCCTTCGGCTCCCCCATGGAGACCCAGACGTCCGTGGCGACGAAGTCGGCGCCACGGACGCCCTCGTCCACGGTCTCGGTGAGCGTGATGCGGGCACCGCTGGTCACGGCGAGCGCGCGGGCCCGGTCGACGATCTCCTCGGCCGGCCAGTACTCCTTCGGCGCGACGAGCCGTACGTCCATGCCGAGCAGGGCGCCGGTGACCAGGTAGGAGTTGCCCATGTTGAAACGGGCGTCACCGAGGTAGGCGAAGGAGACCTCGCCCAGCGGCTTGGCGCAGTGCTCGGTCATGGTCAGGACGTCGGCGAGCATCTGGGTGGGGTGCCAGTCGTCGGTGAGCCCGTTGTAGACGGGGACACCGGCGTGCGCCGCCAGCTCCTCCACCTTCTGCTGACTGTCGCCCCGGTACTCGATCGCGTCGTACATCCGGCCCAGCACCCGCGCGGTGTCCTTGACCGACTCCTTGTGCCCGATCTGGGAGCCGAAGGGGTCGAGGTACGTGGTCGAGGCGCCCTGGTCGGCGGCCGCGACCTCGAACGCGCAGCGGGTGCGGGTGGAGGTCTTCTCGAAGATCAGCGCGATGTTCCGGCCCTGGAGGTACCGGGGTTCGATCCCGCCCTTCTTGGCGGCCTTGAGGTCGGCGGCCAGCTCGACGAGAGCGCGGAACTCGTCCTCGGTGAAGTCCAGCTCTTTGAGGAGATGGCGGCCGGCGAGGGCGGTCGGGACAGTCGCCATGGGGGCGCTCCAGGGATACGGGGACACGAAACTGCTGGAATACTATACGAACCTCGGCATGTATATACGAGGGCCTGGCGGGGCAGGGTTCAGGGCACTGGCCCCGGGGCCCTGCTACACGGGGTCACGTTCGACCGGGCAGCTCATGCACCGCGGCCCACCCCGGCCCCGGCCCAGCTCGCTCCCGGGGATCTCTATCACCTCGATGCCCTGTTTGCGCAGGTGGGTGTTGGTGGTGGAATTCCGCTCGTAGGCGACCACGACCCCGGGTTCGACGGCGAGCACGTTGCAGCCGTCGTCCCACTGCTCGCGTTCGGCCGCGTGCACGTCCTGGGTGGCGGTCAGCACACGGATCTCGTTCAGGCCGAGGGCTGCGGCGATCGCGCGGTGCATGTGCTCCGGCGGGTGGTCGGTGACCTTCAGCTCCTTCTCGCCGACCCCCGGCTCGATGGTGTACGAGCGGAGCATCCCGAGGCCCGCGTACTGGGTGAAGGTGTCGCCGTCGACCATCGTCATCACGGTGTCGAGGTGCATGAAGGCACGCCGCTTGGGCATGTCGAGGGCCACGATCGTCTCGGCGGACCCGGCGGCGAACAGCTTGTGCGCGAGCATCTCCACGGCCTGCGGGGTGGTGCGCTCGCTCATGCCGATGAGCACGGCCCCGTTGCCGATGACCAGCACGTCCCCGCCCTCGATGGTCGACGGGTAGTCGGCCTGGCCCTTCGACCACTCGTGGAACGTCTCGTCGCGGAACAGCGGGTGGTGCCGGTAGATCGCCTCGAAGTGCACGGTCTCGCGCTGCCGGGCCGGCCAGCGCATCGCGTTGATGGACACCCCGTCGTAGATCCAGGCGGAGGTGTCCCGGGTGAAGAGGTGGTTGGGCAGCGGGCCCAGCAGGAAGTCGTCCAGCTCCATGACGTGGAAGCGCACCGAGGTCGGCTCGGGGTTCACGTCCAGGAACTCGCGTTTGGTCATGCCGCCGATCAGGACCTCGGCCAGGTCGGGCGCGGGCAGGTTCTCGAAGGCGGCTCTGAGCGGGTCGGTGGCCAGCGGGCCGTACTCCTTCTCGTCGAAGACCCTGTCCAGGACGAGGGATCTGGCCGCCGGGACCTCGAGCGTCTCGGCCAGCAGGTCACCGAAGAGGTGGACGGCGACACCGCGGTCGCGCAGCACGTCGGCGAACCCGTCGTGCTCGGCGCGGGCCCTGCGCACCCACAGCACGTCGTCGAAGAGCAGCGAGGTCTTGTTGCTGGGGGTGAGCCTTTTGAGCTCGAGATCGGGCCGGTGCAGGATGACGCGGCGCAGCCGCCCGGCCTCGGAGTGGACGTGGTATGCCATGCCTCCATCCTGACCGCCCGGGCCCGGGTTGACGCGCACCCCGCATGTTTCGGCGCACTTCTGTTCGTGTCCGGATGACGACAACGGGCGGGGTGGGGTGCGCGGTGACAAGCGGGAGTGGGCGACGGCCACACCGTCGCCCACCCGTTCACAGCCGCGGGTCCACCGGCTCCGACTCCAGTGCCAGCACCCCGAACACCGCCTCGTGCACCCGCCACAGCGGCTCGCCCCCGGCCAGCCGGTCCAGGGCCTCCAGGCCCAGGGCGTACTCGCGGATCGCCAGGGACCGCTTGTGGTTGAGGAACCGCGAGCGCAGCCGGGCGAGGTTCTCCGGGCGCGTGTACTCCGGGCCGTAGATGATCCGCAGGTACTCGCGGCCGCGGCACTTGATGCCCGGCTGCACCAGCCGGCCCTGGCTGTCGCGGACCACCGCGCCGACGGGCTTGACGACCATGCCCTCGCCGCCGCGGCCGGTCATCTCCAGCCACCAGTCGATGCCGGCCCGGACCGACTCCGGGTCGGCGGTGTCGACGTAGAGCCTGCGGGGGGTCTGCAGCAGGCCGCTGCCGTCGTGCTCGACGAGCCGGTCGAGCAGGGCGAGCTGCTCGTCGTGCGGCAGGCCGGCGAGGTTGCGCCCCTGCACGGCGAGGATCTGGAACGGCGCCAGGCGCACGCCGTCCAGGCCGTCGGTGGTCCAGCAGTAGCGGCGGTAGGCCTCGGTGAACGCGGCGGCGTCCGTGGCGCGTTCACCGGTGCGGGACAGGAGGTCTGCCACGTCCACGCCGCGCGCCGCCGCACCCCGGAGGGCGGCCAGCGCCTGCGGGAGCACCGCGCCGGACGCGGCGCCCACCGCGGCGTACTGCGACCGCAGCAGCCCGGAAGCCTTCAGCGACCAGGGCATCAGCTCGGCGTCCAGCAGCAGCCAGTCCGTCTCCAGCTCCTCCCACAGACCGGCCTCGCCGATCGCCGCGCGCACCCGGTCCAGGATCTCCTCGGTGAGGGCCTCGTCGTCGAGGAAGGGGCGGCCGGTGCGGGTGTAGAGGGACCCCGCGGGGCCGTCCACGCCGAAGCGCTTGCGCGCCGCCTCCGCGTCGCGGCACACCAGGGCCACCGCCCGCGAGCCCATGTGCTTCTCCTCGCACACGACCCGCGCGACGCCGTCCTCCTTGTACTGGGCGAACGCCTCCGCCGGGTGCTCCAGGTAGCCCTCCACGTGCGACGTGGCGGTCGGGGCCATGGTCGGCGGCAGGTACGGCAGCAGACGGGGGTCCACCGCGAAGCGGCTCATGACCTCCAGGGCCGCCGCCGCGTTCTCCTCGCGGATCGCGACGCGTCCCTGGTGCCGGGTCTCCACGACCCTGCGGCCCCGCACGTCCGCCAGGTCCAGCGGGCGGCCGTCCTGCCCTCCGGGTGCCTCGGAGCGCAGCGGCTTCGTCGGCTCGTACCAGACCTGCTCCGCCGGGACGTCGGCCAGCTCGCGCTCCGGCCAGCGCAGCGCGGTGAGCTTGCCGCCGAAGACCGCGCCGGTGTCCAGGCAGATGGTGTTGTTGAGCCAGGTGGCCTCCGGTACGGGCGTGTGGCCGTAGACGACCGCGGCCCGGCCCCGGTAGTCCTCCGCCCACGGGTAGCGCACCGGCAGCCCGAACTCGTCGGTCTCCCCGGTGGTGTCGCCGTACAGGGCGTGGCTGCGGACCCGGCCGGAGGTGCGGCCGTGGTACTTCTCGGGCAGACCGGCGTGGCAGACGACCAGCCGGCCGCCGTCGAGGACGTAGTGGCTGACCAGACCGTCGAGGAACTCCCGTACCTCGGCGACGAACTCCTCGCTCTCGCCCGCCATCTGCTCGATGGTCTCGGCGAGGCCGTGGGTGTGCTGGACCTTGCGGCCGCGCAGGTGGCGGCCGTACTTGTTCTCGTGGTTGCCGGGCACGCACAGTGCGTTGCCGGACTTCACCATCGCCATCACGCGGCGCAGCACGCCGGGGCTGTCCGGGCCGCGGTCGACCAGGTCGCCGACGAAGACGGCCGTGCGGCCCTCGGGGTGGACGCCGTCGGCGTAGCCCAGCTTGGCCAGCAGCGCCTCCAGCTCGGCGGCGCAGCCGTGGATGTCGCCGATGATGTCGAACGGGCCGGTGAGGTGGGTGAGGTCGTTGAAGCGCTTCTCGGTGACGACCGTGGCGTGCTCGACCTCCTCCACGCCCCGCAGGATGTGCACCTTGCGGAAGCCCTCGCGCTCCAGGTGCCTGAGGGAGCGGCGCAGTTCGCGGGTGTGGCGGTGGATGACCCGGCGGGGCATGTCGGCGCGGTCCGTGCGGGCCGCGTTGCGTTCGGCGCACACCTCCTCGGGCACGTCGAGCACGATCGCGATCGGCAGCACGTCGTACTGCTTGGCCAGGTCGATCAGCTGACGGCGGGCGTCGGACTGCACACTGGTCGCGTCCACGACGGTGCGGCGGCCGGCGGCCAGGCGCTTGCCCGCGATGTAGTGCAGGACGTCGAAGGCGTCCTTGGTGGCGCTCTGGTCGTTCTCGTCGTCCGAGACCAGACCGCGGCAGAAGTCGGAGGAGATGACCTCGGTGGGCTTGAAGTGCCTGCGGGCGAAGGTGGACTTGCCGGAGCCGGACGCCCCGATCAGCACCACCAGGGACAGGTCGGTGACGGGCAGCACGCGCCCCTGCGTCTCGTCGGTCATGCCGCCTTCGCCTCCTTCGGGGTGGTCATCGTGAACACGGCCATCTGGGTGGGCGGGCCCACCTCGGGGTCGTCGGGGCCCACGGCGACGAACTCGACGCCGTAGCCGTGCCGTTCGGCCACCGCCTCGGCCCAGGCGCGGAATTCGGCGCGGGTCCACTCGAAGCGGTGGTCGCCGTGCCGGACGTGGCCGGCCGGGAGGGATTCCCAGCGCACGTTGTACTCGACGTTCGGGGTGGTCACGAGGACCGTCCTCGGACGCGCCGAGCCGAACACCGCGTACTCCAGAGCGGGCAGCCGGGGCAGGTCGAGGTGCTCGATCACCTCGCTGAGCACGGCGGCGTCGTATCCCTTGAGCCGGACGTCGGTGTAGGCGAGCGAGCCCTGGAAGAGCCGGACGCGGGACGCCATCCGCTCGCCCATGCGGTCCAGCTTGAGGCGCCGGGAGGCGAGGGTGAGCGCCCGCATCGACACGTCCACGCCCACGATCTCGGTGAACGCCGGGTCCTTGAGCAGCGTCTGCACCAACTGGCCCTGGCCGCAGCCGAGGTCGAGGACCCGGGCGGCTCCGGACTGCCTCAGCGCCATGACGATCGCCTCGCGGCGCCGCACGGCCAACGGGGTCGGCTTCTCCTCGGCCTCGGTCTCCGCCTCGACGGCGTTGTCGATCTCCTCGACCTCGCTGTCGTCGGTCTCCGCGAGACGCACCAGCTCCAGGCGCTCGGTGGCCTGCCGGGTCAGCGACCAGCGGCGCGAGAGGTAGCGACTGGTGATCAGCCGCTGCTCCGGGTGGCCGGGCAGCCAGCCCTCTCCGACGCGCAGCAGCTTGTCGACCTCGTCGGGGGCGACCCAGTAGTGCTTGGCGTCGTCCAGGACGGGGAGCAGGACGTAGAGGTGGCGCAGCGCCTCGGCGACGGTGTGCGTGTCCGCTTCCAGGACGAGGCTCACGTACCGGGAGTCGCCCCAGTCGGGGAACTCGGTGTCCAGTGCCACCGGTTCGGCGGTGACGGTCCAGCCGAGCGGCTCGAAGAGCTTCGCTACGAGGTCCGGGCCGCCCCGGGCGGGCAGCGCGGGCACCTCGACGCGCAGCGGCCTGGCCTGGCCGGGCAGCTCCGGCCGGGCGTTGCAGACGCCCTTCATCGCGCTGGAGAAGACGCTGCTCAGCGCCACGGCGAGCAGGGAGGAGGCCGCGTAGGGACGGTCGTTGACGTACTGCGCGAGTGCCGCGTCCGGGGCGCCGCCGCGGCCCTTGCCCTTGCCGCGCCTGACCAGTGCCACCGCGTCGACCTCCAGCAGCAGCGCCGCCGTGCAGCGCCCGGCCTCGGCCTCGGGGTAGAGGACGTGGGCCGTGCCGTAGGAGGTGGAGAACGCCTGCGCCTTGTCGGGATGCTTGTGCAGCAGGTAGCCGAGGTCGGTGGCGGGGCGTTCCGGCGTGCCGGTGGTCGTGATCGTCAGGAACATGCGGAGGGCCTCTCCGGCTGGGTGGACGGTGTCGGCGCCGTACGCGCGAGAGCCCCCAGGAAGGGTGATCCTGGGGGCTCGGCAGGACGACGTCCACAGCTTCGCACACCTGTGCCCACCAGCGCCTTCGGTTATCGAGGGCGGCTCGGCGGGGCCGGTTACGCCAGCTGCGACTGAACCTGAGCGGAGATCAGCTCCAGGTGGTCGAGGTCGTCGAGGTCGAGGACCTGGAGGTAGATGCGGCTCGAGCCGATCTCGGCGTAGCGGCCGATCTTGTCGACGACCTCGGCCGGGGAACCGGCCAGGCCGTTGAGCTTCAGCTCGTCGACCTCACGGCCGATCGCGGCGGCCCGGCGGGCGACCTCCGCGTCGTCCCTGCCGACGCAGACGACGAGGGCGTTGGAGTACGTCAGCTCGTCACCGCTGCGGCCCGCCTCCTCGGCGGCGGCGCGGACCCGGCCGAACTGGCGCTCGCTGTCCTCGACGGACCCGAAGGGCATGTTGAACTCGTCGGCGTACTTGGCGGCCAGCCGCGGGGTGCGGGACGGGCCGTGGCCGCCGACGAGCACGGGGATCTTCTGCTGGGCGGGCTTGGGCAGGGCGGGAGAGTCCGCCAGGTCGTAGTAGGTGCCGTGGAAGTCGAAGGTCTTGCCGGGGGCCGTCCCCCACAGGCCGGTGACGACCTCCAGCTGTTCCTCGAGCCGGGCGAACTTCTCCTTGGGGAAGGGGATGCCGTAGGCCTTGTGCTCCTCCTCGAACCAGCCGGCGCCGAGGCCGAGTTCGACGCGGCCGCCGGACATCTGGTCGACCTGGGCGACCTGGATGGCGAGCACGCCGGGCAGCCGGAAGGTGCCGGCGGTCATCAGGGTGCCGAGGCGGATGCGCTTGGTCTCGCGGGCGAGTCCGGCCAGGGTGATCCAGGCGTCGGTGGGGCCGGGCAGGCCGTCCACGTTGCCCATGCGGAGGTAGTGGTCGGAACGGAAGAAGGCGTCGAAGCCGAGGTCCTCGGTGGCCTTGGCGACGGTGAGCAGAGTGTCGTAGGTGGCCCCCTGCTGGGGCTCGGTGAAGATGCGCAGATCCATGCTTCCATCCTGCACGCCGGGGTGTGCGATCACGCCCTCGGTCCCCCTACCGTCCGGTCCCCGGTCGGGTGAAATTACGTCCGTACCGCGGGGCGCGGGTGGCCGGGCCAGTGACCGGCCCCGATGGTGATCGTTGGCTCGGGCGGAGCCGGAGCCCCCGGCTTCCGCACCGGGGGGTGGACCGCCGGGGCGTCACCCGCGTCGGCCTCCCCGGGGGCCGGGGGCCGAGGAGGCCGTCATGTCCGAAGAGACCGTGCCGCAGCAGGGCGGGGCCGGGCAGCCGAAAGGGCTGCTGCAGCAGATGGAGGAGCTGATGGCGGCGTTGAACGCGGATCTGTCGGCGTTGGACGCGGACCTTCAGGCGGCGGGCCATGCCGAACGGCATGTCGTCGAGGAGGGGCCGGCGGGTTAGGGTCTCGCGCGCGGCCGGCCGCCCCCCGCGCTCGGGGCGGTCCTCGCGCGTCCCCCGCCTGCCTGACCCGTCCCCCTATCCCGCTTCCCTCTCCGGCAGCGCCAGTTCCCGGTCGGCGAGTCTGCGGAGCATCTCCAGGACGCGGTCGCGGGACTCGTCCGCCGCGTCGATGGCCTCCATGCACTGCCAGTACGTGCCCTCGTCGTCGGCGGCGCTGGCCAGGGCGACCAGGGCGATGCCGACCTCGCCGAGGAGGCCGCCGAGGTACATCAGGGTGTGGCGGGCGTCGCCCAACTCGGTGAGCTGACCCGCCAGCAGCTCGCCGGGGGCCAGCACCGGTGGGTCGAGGACACCGCAACCCCGGCCCGCCAGCTCCGTCAACCCCAGTGCCTCACCGCGCAGTTCCGGTGGTCCGGCGACCGCGAGGCGGCTGCCGATGGCTTGCGCGAGGGCCTGGGCCTGCCACACCTCTGCCAGGGTCTCCCGCGCGTCGCCGCCCGCCGCCAGGGACCGCCTGCTCGTCACGATGAGCCGCACCGCGTCCATGCGCTGCCCCCGTCTTGTCCGACGCGCTGCGCGCGTCCGTCCGCCCACACTCCCTTGTTCACTACCCAGCGTGAGGGGGTGTGAGACGAAAAGCCAGAGGAAGGCGGAAAATTGCGGACAACGATTCGGATTCGGGCCGCTATTCGATTACTCAGAGTACAAGTGGACTTTTTCCCTCCAGCCGACTGGGCGTACGTCAGATCGGGAACCTCCGCTCGTTCCGGTCGATCTTGGCGTTCAGCGCGGCGAGCGGATCGATACCGAGCACCTCGCACAGCTGGAGCAGATACGCGAGCACGTCGGCGACCTCGTCGGTGACGCGGTGCGCGGTGTCCGGATCGGCCATGACCCGGGCCGACTCCTCGGGTGTCAACCACTGGAAGATCTCGACCAGTTCGGAGGCCTCCACGCTGAGCGCGGCGACCAGGTTCTTGGGGGTGTGGTACGGCTGCCAGTTCCTCGCGGCTGCGAAATCGGCCAGGCGACGTTGCAGTGCCGCCACATCGAGGGGTTCGCCGTGGGGGCCGGGCTGCGATGCGTCCAGTGGATCAGTCACGGTCCAGATGTACCACCGTGGCCCCCTCCGTCCCGGTGGCCCACGAACCGTCGCTGACCGCGCCGACCAGCCGGATGTGCCCCCGCTCGCACATCCGGGCCGCGAGGCTCAGCAGTTCCCGCCGTTGCCGCGGGTCCAGGCCCCGGTCGAAGCCGTCGGCGAGGATCGTGAGCGACTGCAGGGCGGCGGGCACCTCGCCGGCCGGGTCGACCTCCAGCACACCGGGTCCGGTGAGGAGGACCAACGCGAAGGCGAGGTAGCGCAGTTCGCCGTGACCGAGCCGGCCCAGGTCCGTGTGCAGGCCGTCGCCCCGGTCGACGGCGGCGGCGACCCTTCCGTCGCCCTCCAGCCGGGCGACCACGTCCGCCACCGGCCCGCTGCAACCGGCCCGCACCGCCGCCACGAGCTGCGCGTGCCGGCGCCCGCACTCGGCCCGCGTACGCCACAGGACGTCGGCGAGATTGCCGCAGCCGCCCCGGAGGCGGCCGGAGCCGGCCGCCACGGGGTCGCGCATACGGGCGGGTTCGGGGTCGCAGGCGAAGGCCGAGCGCAGGGCGACGACCATCTGCTCGGCCGCCGCCAGCACCCTGCGCTGCCCCGGTGTCCTGCCGGCGACGCGCAGGGGCAGCAGGGCGGTGCCGAGCCGGTCGTCCGGGAGCGGGCCGCGGGTCACGGGCGTCGGCCCGGCCGTGTGCCAGGCGGCCTGCACGGCGCGCTTGCCCGGGTCGCGCAGGGCGGTCTCCAGGAGGACCAGCCCGCCGGACGTCAACCGCTCGCCCACGACACGCAGTTCCGGCTCGGCCTGCACGGCCACGTCGAGACGGACCGGGCCGTAGGGGCCGTCGGCGGTACAGCCGATGCGGAAGCCGCGGCGGCGCTGCGCGTCGGGCCGGGCACGCTCCGGCACACAGGCGACCGGGTCGGGGAACGCCTCACCGAGCTCGGCGCCGCCCCCGAGCCGGGCGAGGGCCTCGTACGCCCGCAGCACGCTGGTCTTGCCGCAGCCGCTTCGGCCGGCGAGCAGGGTGAGGGGCCCGAGCGGGAACGCGGCGCGGCGGTGGATGGTGAAGGCGGCCAGGCGCAGCTCGGTGACGCTCGGGCGGTCGTGGTGGACGGGGCGAGCGGATGCGCCGGGGGCGGCGGACTGGTCGGGGGGAGCCTGCCGGCCGGAAGAAGCGGGCCGGCCGGACGAGGCGGGCCGGCCGGAGGGAGCCTGCCGGCCGGGAGGGTCGGACCGGGAGGGAGCCGGCCGGCCGGAAGGGGCGGGCCGACCGGAAGGACCGGGCCGGTCGGGGAGGGTGGGCTGGGTCATAGCCGGACGGTAGGCCTCCGCCAAGGGGACGAACCGTTCCGTCTTCGAGGGCTTCCTACGAACGGGCTACTGTCACACCCCGGGGAGCCCCGCGCCTTCCATCAGCCCCGTCACCTCGGTCCCCGCCGGGGTCAGCAGGAACACGTTGCGGTCCACCCGGTGCATCCCGCTCGCCAGCCCGAAGACCACACCCGTACTGAAGTCGAGGACCCGCTTGGCGACCTCCGTCTCCGCCCCGGTGAGGTCGAGGAGGACGGGGACGCCCGCCATCAGCCGCTCGGCGACGTCCCGCGCGTCGGCGAAGACGTTCACGCGCAGGACGACGAAACGGCGGCGGGTCTCCGTCTCGGCCTCGGGTATGGACCGGTGGCCGACGGCGGACGGCCAGGCGTCCCGGCCCCGCAGCGGCACGACCTGGGCGAGCCCCTCCCACTGTTCGTCGGTGACATCGTGGCTGTTCACCGGCATGCTCCGTCCTGGCTCGCGCTCGCTGTCTGCATCGGGCAATTCTTGCGCAGAGTCACCCGTTCGGCCCAATGCGACACGCTCCGCGACCTCATTGCACCTCACAACGGCCGGAAGGCGGCTGTGTGACGGGCGTAACCCCCGATGATCAAGCCGTGTGACAGAGGCGTAACGGGCGATTCGTACCGTCGGGGGTATGACCACGACCCCCTCGGACCGGCCGGACACGCGGCAGGTGCGCACCGTCTGCTCGTACTGCGGTGTCGGCTGCGGCCTCGTGCTCGATGTGGGGACCGGCCCGGACGGGCGGCGCACGGTGCTGAAGGCGTCCGGCGACAAGGCGCATCCGGCGAACGCGGGGCGGCTGTGCACCAAGGGTGCGACCACGGCCGACCTGCTCGCCGCGCCCGGGCGGCTGACCGGCGCGCTGGTGCGGGACGTCCGGGGCGAGGAGGCGGTGCCGGCACCCGTGGCCGACGCGATCGCCGAGACGGCGGCGCGGCTGCGGGCGATCGTCGACGAGCACGGGCCGGACGCGGTCGCCTTCTACGTGTCCGGGCAGATGAGCCTGGAGGCGCAGTATCTGGCGAACAAGCTGGCCAAGGGCTTCGTGGGCACGAACCTCATCGAGTCGAACTCGCGGCTGTGCATGGCGAGCGCGGGCACCGGCTACAAGCTGTCGCTGGGCGCGGACGGGCCGCCCGGGTCGTACGAGGACTTCGACCGGGCGGACGCCTTCCTGGTCATCGGGTCCAACATGGCCGACTGCCATCCGATCCTGTTCCTGCGGATGATGGAGCGGGTCAAGGCGGGCGCCAAGCTGATCGTCGTCGATCCCCGCAGGACCGCGACCGCCGCCAAGGCGGATCTGTTTTTGCAGGTCAGGCCGGGGACCGACCTCGCGTTGCTGAACGGCCTGCTGCATCTGCTGCATGAGGGAGGGCACACCGACCCGGAGTTCGTGGCCGGCCACACCGAGGGCTGGGAGGCGATGCCCGGGTTCCTCGCCGACTACCACCCGGCGGCCGTCGCCGGGATCACCGGCCTGGCCGAGGACGACCTGCGCGAGGCGGCCCGGATCATCGGTGCGGCGGGCACGCGGTGGATGAGCTGCTGGACCATGGGGCTGAACCAGTCCACGCACGGCACCTGGAACACCAACGCCCTGGTCAATCTGCATCTGGCCACGGGGGCGATCTGCCGTCCGGGCGCCGGGCCGTTCTCCCTGACCGGGCAGCCCAACGCCATGGGCGGGCGCGAGATGGGCTACATGGGGCCGGGGCTGCCGGGGCAGCGGTCGGTGCTCGTCGACGAGGAGCGGGCGTTCACCGAGGAGGTGTGGGAGCTGCCGCCGGGCACCCTGCGCGCCGACGGGGCCGGGCAGGGCACCGTCGACATGTTCCGGCGGATGGCCGAGGGAGAGATCAAGGCCTGCTGGATCATCTGCACCAACCCGGTCGCCTCGGTCGCCAACCGCCGCACGGTCATCGAGGGTCTGGAAGCCGCCGAGTTCGTCGTCACGCAGGACGTGTTCACGGACACCGAGACCAACGCGTACGCCGACGTCGTCCTGCCCGGCGCGATGTGGACCGAGGCGGAGGGGGTGTTCGTCAACAGCGAGCGCAACCTCACCCTGACCCGGCAGGCGGCGGACCCGCCCGGGGAGGCGATGGCCGACTGGCGCATCATCGCCGAGGTGGCGTGCGCGATGGGGTACGAAAAGGGGTTCTCCTACGACAGCGCCGAGCAGGTCTTCGAGGAGATCCGGCGGTTCTGGAACCCGAAGACCGGCTGGGACCTGCGCGGGGTGACCTACGAGCGGCTGCGCGAGACGCCCGTGCAGTGGCCGGCCGCGCGGGAGGACGGGCCGCAGCGCAATCCGATCCGCTACGTGGGTGAGGAGGGGCTGCGCTTCCCCACGGCTTCCGGGCGGGCCGTGTTCTTCGCGCGGCCGCATCTGCCCGCCGCCGAACTCCCCGACGACGACTATCCGTTCGTGCTCAACACCGGACGGGTGCAGCACCAGTGGCACACCCTCACCAAGACCGGGAAGGTCGCCAAGCTCAACAAGCTGAATCCGGGGCCGTTCGTGGAACTGCACCCGGAAGACGCCGCGGCGCTCGGGGTGGCCGAGGACGACCTCGTCGAGGTGGCCTCCCGGCGCGGGCGGGCCGTGCTGCCGGCCGTGGTGACGGACCGGGTGCGGCCGGGGTGCTGCTTCGCGCCGTTCCACTGGAACGACCTGTTCGGCGAGTACCTGAGCATCAACGCGGTGACGAGCGACGCGGTGGATCCGCTGTCGTACCAGCCGGAGTTCAAGGCGTGTGCGGTGTCGCTGGCGAAGGTGGCGGCGCCGGCACGTCAGGCAGCGGCGCCCGCAGCGGAGGCACCGCCCCTGGTACCCACGGCGGTCACGCCGGGCCCCGCGAACCCCTTCGGCCTGGAGCCCTCCCCTCCCCCGGTGCTCTCCGCCCAGGAGCGGCAGTACCTCACCGGTTTCCTCGCCGGGCTCGGCTCGGGCGCCCCCGGGGTGCCGGTGCTGCCGGCCGACGCGCCCTTCTCGCCCGAGCACGCGCTGTGGGTCAACGGGGTGCTGGCCGGGATGTACTCACGCACCGGGGAGGCCGCGCCGCAGGACCGCCCCGGGCGCGAGGTCGTCGTGCTGTGGGCCTCGCAGACCGGGAACGCGGAGGAGTTCGCCACCGCCACCGCCGAGCGGCTGACCTCGACGGGGCACCGTACGACTCTCGTCGGCATGGACGACGCCGACGTCGGCACGCTCGCCCGCACGGCCGACCTGCTGTTCATCACCAGCACCTTCGGGGACGGCGACGCGCCCGACAACGGCTCCGGCTTCTGGGACGCGCTCTCCGGCGAGCTGGCCCCGCGGCTGGACGGGGTGCGGTACGCGGTGCTGGCCTTCGGCGACTCCTCGTACGACGACTTCTGCGGCCACGGGCGGCGGCTGGACGCGCGCCTCGGTGAACTGGGCGGGGTGCGGCTCGCCCCGCGCACGGACTGCGAGCCGGATTTCGAGCCGTCCGCCGGGCAGTGGCTCGACCAGGTGCTCTCGGCGCTGGGGCAGCAGTCCGCGGCGCCGGCTGAGGAGTCCGCGGCCCCGGCCGCGAAGCCCACGGCCACGTGCAAGCCGGTCACCACGGCCCGGCTCGTCGGCAACCGGCTGCTCAGCCGGGCCGGGGCGGGCAAGGAGGTACGGCGGTTCACCTTCGACACGAGCGGGACGGACCTGGCGTACGAGGCCGGGGACGCCCTCGGTGTGCGGCCGGTCAACGCGCCCTCGCTGGTGGAGGAATGGCTGGCGGTGACCGGGGTGGACGCCGGGGCGGCCGTGACGGTCGACGGTGTCGGCGAGGTGCCGTTCGGGGAGGCGCTGCACCGGCATCTCGACATCACCCGCATCACCCCCGACCTGCTCCGCTTCGTCGCCGAACGCGCGCGGGACAAGCACGAGTTGCGCAGGCTGCTGCGGCCGGACAACAAGGACGGGCTGGCGCAGTGGAGCTGGGGGCGGCAGGCCGTGGACGTGCTCGCCGAGTACGCGGTGCGGGCGGGCGCCGAGGAGTGGGCCGGGGTGCTGCGCAGGCTCCAGCCGCGGCTGTACTCCATATCGTCGAGCCCGCTGGCCGACCCGCACCGGGTGTCGCTGACGGTGTCCGTGGTGCGGTACGAGAACCTGCACGGCCGGGCGCGCGGCGGGGTCTGCTCGCCGTACCTCGCGGACGCCGAACCGGACACGGAGGTACCGGTGTTCGTGCAGCGCTCACCGCACTTCCGGCCCCCCGCCGACGCCTCGACCCCGATGATCATGGTCGGTCCGGGGACCGGTGTGGCGCCCTTCGTCGGCTTCCTCGAGGAGCGGCGGGCGCTCGGCCACCGGGCCCCCTCCTGGCTGTTCTTCGGCGAGCAGCACCGGGCGACGGACTTCTACTACGAGGAGGAGCTGACGGCGCTGCTCGACGAGGGCAGCCTCACGCGGCTGGACACCGCCTTCTCCCGGGACCAGCGCAACAAGGTGTACGTGCAGGACCGGATGCGCGAGCACGGGCCGGAGCTGTGGCACTGGCTGCGCGACGGGGCCCGCTTCTACGTCTGCGGCGACGCCTCCCGGATGGCGAAGGACGTGGACCGGGCGCTGCGGGACATCGCGATGGCGCACGGCGGGCTGGGCGAGTCCGAGGCCGCCGCGTACGTGAAGCAGCTCGCGGCGGACAAGCGGTACGTGCGGGACGTGTACTGAGCCGTGTTCCGAACCGAGCCGTGTACGGAACCGAGCCGTGTGCCGGCCGAACAGGGCCCTTACCCGGAGCACACCGGAATCTTCACCTCCCTCCGGGCCCCGCTCACCGGCGGCGATTAGCGTCCGGCGGCGTGTATTCGGCAGAAACGACGCTGCTGGTGCCCGGCCCGCGCACCCAGTCGGCGCTCTCCGCACCGCCGGCTCCCCCGGCCCAGTGGCACCGCGTCCTGACCCTGCTCGCCGACATCGGGTTGCTGATCGGCACGCGCGCGGTGTGGACGTCGGCGGCCGGTCACCGTCCTGCGGTGGCCGCCGTGATCTCGCTGTGCTACGCGTCGATCCTGACGTGCGGGGTGCTGGCCCTGGTCGTCCGACGGGTCCGGTCGCTGGCCCGGGTGGACCTGTGCGTGCTGGTGACCGGCGTGACGCTCACCCTGTGCGCGTGGATCATGATGCACAACGGCTCCGACGAGGCCCTGCTCACCACCCAGGCGGCGCGGGAACTGGCCGCGGGGCGCCCCGTGTACGGGCAGCCGTGGCCCTGGCTCTTCGGCCACGGGGTGGCCCTGACCCCGACGGTGACCGGCGGCTACGACTTCACCTACGGTTACCCGCCGCTCGCCCCGCTGCTGACGGTGCCGCTGCTGTGGCTGGGCCACGGCGGCACTCCGGCGACGGCGGTGAGCACCGGCGCGCTGATCACCGGGACGGTCGTGCTGTGGCGGATGCTGCCGGCGCCGTGGCGGTCGGCGGTGACCCTGGTGTGCCTGGGCTTCGGGATGCTGCCGTCGTACGGGCGGCTCGGCTACCCGGCGGTCGTGGCGCTGGCGCTGCTGGTGCCGGTGGTGGTGCGCTGGCCCCGTACCGGGGAGGGCGGGCGGCTCGGGGCCGCGGGACTGGGACGGGCGGTGTGTCTCGGTGTGGCGTGCGCGGCCCAGCAACTCCCTTGGTTCCTGGCGCCGTTCCTGCTGGCCGGGATCTTCGCGGTGCGGCGCGGTGAGCTGGGCGGCCGGGCGGCGGCGCTGGTGGTGCTGCGGTTCGCCGGAGCCGCGGCCGGCGGGTGGCTGCTGATCAACGCCTACTTCGCCGTGAGCGAGCCGGGGCGCTGGCTCACGGGGATCGCCCTGCCGCTCACCCAGGGGGCGGTGCTGCACGGCCAGGGCGTGGTCGGCATCTCGCTGTACCTCACCGGCGGCAGCGACCGGATCGGCTGGTACTCCCATGCGAGCCTGCTGCTCTTCGCCGGGCTGCTCGCGTTGTTCACGCTGTTCGTGCGGCGGCTGGGGCCTGCCGCGACCGTGCTGCCGTGGTGCGTCTTCTACCTGGCGACCCGGTCGCAGGACGGCTACTACCTGCTGATGACGCCGCTGTGGCTGGCGGCGGTGGTGACCGCTCCGGCGTCGGCGTTCGTCCGCGCCTGGCAGCCCCGTCCGGGCCTCCTGGCCGGGGCGCACGGGCGTCCGGCGCGGGTCACCGCGACGATCCTGCTGCTGGCACCGGCCCTTGCCTGCGCCGCCGTGGCGGCGACGGGCACACCGCCCCTGCGGATGCGGGTCACGGCGGTCCGCCACCCCACCGCGGCGACCGTCTCCCGCCTCGCCCTGCAGGTCACCAACACCGGCGACAGCCCGCTCACCCCGCACTTCATGCTGACCACCGGCCAGGGCATGGCCGCGTACTGGCGGGTCGTCCGGGGCCCGCGCACCCTGCCCGCGCACGACACTGCCCCGTACGAACTCCGGCCGCCCACGGGCCGCTTCCCGCTGCCCCGCCCGGGGGTCCGCATCCGTCTGCGCGCGTTCACGGCGTCGCCGCAGACGCTGTCGAGCGCGGACGTGCAGGAGGTCGTGCGCCCCGGCTGACAGGACAGCCCCTGGCGAACCGCACGGTCCGCGGCCGTTTCATCTACACGGCCGTAGAATCCGGGAACACCGGGGCGACGGCGAGCGTTGAACCGGATGACACACCACCCGTCCAAGGAGCACCTTCTTGTCCGCCAGACCGACGGACCCTCCGGGGCACAGTCCCCGACCATCCCGCCTCGGAACCAGTGATCGCGGCACACGGCGGGGTGGTGTCGGATGAGTGCCGCGGAGGCCCTGCTGGGCCTGCTCGCCGTGTTCGTGCTGACCGCCGGCACCGGCTACTTCGTCGCCCAGGAGTTCGCCTACGTCTCCGCCGACCGGCTCACCCTCGCGCGTGAGGCCGAGGCCGGGGACCGCGGGGCCGCCCGGGCCCTCACGGTGCTGGAGCGGCTGTCCTTCATGCTGTCCGGCGCGCAGCTCGGCATCACCGTCACCGGCCTGGTGGTCGGCTTCATCGCCGAGCCGTCGGTGTCCGCGCTGCTCAGGCCGGCCCTGTCGGGTCTCGGCCTGCCCGGCGCGGCCGTCGGCACCGTCGCCGTCGTGCTCGCCTTCGTGCTGGCCACGGTCGTGCAGATGGTGCTGGGCGAACTGGCCCCGAAGAACCTCGCCATCGCCGTGCCCGAGCGGCTGGCGAAGGCGCTGGCCCCGTCCACCCTGGCGTATCTGAGGGTCGTCGGCCCCGTCGTGCGGGTCTTCGACGGCGCGGCCGACCGGCTGCTGCGCAAGGCGGGGATCGAGCCCGTCGAGGAGCTGCACCACGGCGCCACCCTGGAGGAGCTGGGCCATCTGATCGGCGAGTTCCACGAGCGGGGGGAGCTGCCGGAGGACACCGCCGCGCTGCTGGACCACGCGCTGGAGTTCTCCGAGCGCACCCTGCACGAGGTGATGGTGCCGCGCGCCGACGCCGTGTTCGTCCGCAAGGACGCCGGTGCCGAGGAGGCGATCGGCCTGATCGCCCGGCACGGCCACTCGAACTACCCGGTGCTCGGCGACCACCCGGACGACATCGCGGGCGTGCTGGGCGTGCGCGAGCTGATGGCGCTGCCCGCCGCCCGACTGGCCGGGGCACGTGCCGCAGAGGTGGCCCGGCAACCGCTGCTGCTGCCGGACACGCTGCCGCTGCCCGACGCGGTGACGCGGATGCGGGAGCACGACGACGAGTTCGCGGTCGTCCTGGACGAGCACGGCGGTGTGGCGGGCGTCGTCACGTACGAGGACATCGCCGAGGAGCTGGTCGGTGACATCGCCGACGAGTCCGACAAGGTCACCGTGCTCGCCCTCGCGGACGGCGACGGCTGGCTGGTGGACGCCGGCCGCCGGGTGGACGAGGTGGCCGAGGCGACCGGTGTCCGGCTTCCGGAGGACGACGACTACGACACCGTGGCCGGACTGGTCGTGGACCGGCTCGGCCGCTTCCCGACGGTCGGCGACCGGGTCACGGTCGAGCTGCCCGAGGGCGGCCGGGCCGTGATCGACGTCCGCACGCTGGACCGGCACGTGGCCGACCGCGTCCGGATCGGCCTGCTCGTGGAGGCCGCGGAAGCCGAGGAGATGGCGTGAGTTTCCCCATGGCGGTCTTCGTGACCGTGCTGCTGCTGATCGGCAGTGGCTTCTTCGTCGCCGCCGAGTTCGCCCTCGTCGCCGCCAAACGGCACCGCATGGAGAAGGCGGCCGCGCAGGGGCGGCGCGGCGCCGGGGCCGCGCTGGCCGGGATGCGCGAGCTGTCGCTGATGCTGGCCGGCGCCCAGCTGGGCATCACGGTGTGCACCCTGGGCCTGGGCTCGGTGTCCAAGCCGGCGATCTCGCACGAACTCGACCCGCTGCTGCACACCCTGGGCCTGCCCAGCGCTGTGAGCTACGGCGTGGCCTTCGCCGTGGCGATGGTCGTGGTGGTGTTCCTGCACATGGTGGTCGGCGAGATGGCGCCCAAGTCGTGGGCGATCGCCCACCCCGAGCGTTCGGCGATGCTGCTGTCCCCGCCCTTCCGGGCCGTGGTGCGGGCCGTACGTCCGCTGATCCGGCTGCTCAACCGGGTGAGCAACGCCCTGGTACGGCTGTGCCGGGTGGCCCCGCGCGACGAGCTGGCCTCGGTGCACAACCGGGAGCAGCTGACGCACCTGGTGGAGGAGTCGGAGCGGCTGGGTCTGATCAGCGCGACCGACTCGGAGCTGCTGACCCGCTCGCTGACCGAGCCGGAGACGCCGGTCGCCGCGCTGCGGATCCCGGCCGCCGAGATCACCTGGGTCGAGGGGGCCGCCGGCCTCGACGCGCTGCTGCGCTTCGCCGCCGAGCACGACCGCACCCGGCTGCTCGTCCGGGAGAACGGCACGGTCCTCGGCTCGGTGCACGCCCGGGACGCCCTGGTGGCCCGGGCCCGCGGCCGGGCCACGACCGCGCGGGACCTCGCCCGTCCGGTGCCCGAGCTTGCGGAGACCGCCACGGTCGCCGACGCCATCGAGGTACTGCGCCGCCGCCGCTCTTCCCTGGCCGTGGTCCGCGACGACGCCGGCGGGCTCTCCGGCCTGGTCACCCTGGACGACCTGCTGGCCCGGCTGCTGCAGCCGACGGGGGTGACCTGAGGGGGCGGGGCCTGCTGCTGAGGGGCGGCCCCGTGGTCGCGAGGGGGCGACGCTCGCGGTGGGGCAGGGTCCGTGGCCCGGCACAAGGCGGAGCCCGCGCCTCCAGGAGGCAGGCTCGTCGCCCGACACGAGGGAGAGCCCGCGGCCCAGGGGGCCCGTGGCCGCGGGCTGCCCCGGGGACCGAGCCCGTCGCCTTACGCGTACCGGGTCCGAACATCCAGCACATCTGCACACCGTGCGCCGGGAGGTCGCGCGGCGCCCGGGGTGTGGCCGCGCCCCGGCCGCGACCTGGGGATTTGGGGGTGAAGTGCCCGCTTCGGAAATCGGGGCGCAAGAGTCCCGCGCGCGGCCGGGCGACGGGCTGTGTGAAGGAATGGGCGCATCCCGTGACCCGGAGGTCACAGCGGTGAAGGCGGTGGCCGCGAGGAGGTACGCGGCGCCGGCGGGCGGTTGGATCTCTGCTCCGGGGGGTGCTTTGATCCTGCGCACGGCGGGAGCGGCCGGGGCGGAATCCCGAACTCCGGATCCCGCGGGCACCCGCGCTCACCGCCACTGCGAGACATTCACGCGAAGGGAAACACCCCCATGAACCTCACCTCTCGGGTCGACACCGCCGAGCTCACCGACGCCGACCTGGACGCCGTCGCCGGCGGCAACGCGGGCGGCGTCGATGTCTCCGCGGGCCTCGTGGGCGGCCTCTCCGCCGGCCTGGTCGGCCCCCTGGCCGGCGAGGCCTGCGCCGCCGTGCAGGCGGCCGTCTCGCCGCAGGGCGCGGCCGCGGGCGGCCACGCGGGCATCCACACGACGTCTCTCTGACGCCATCCGCGCGAAGGGCCCCGGGAAGCGATTCCCGGGGCCCTTTCGCATGCGCAGCGCACGCGGCCACGGCATCCCGCTTCGCGCGGAAGCACGGAAGCAAACGTGAGGAATTCGCGAAACACGTGACGGAAATCTGGACATCCCGGGGGTGAGTAACACGGTGAGAGGGCGTGACGCAGACTTACTCGGACCCCCCGGATCCCGTCTGCAAAGCGAGAGGAACAGCACCGTGACACCTGACGCGACATCGACCGGAGAGCTGCCGATCTACGAGAGCCTCATACGCGAACGCGGTGACGTCGTGGAGGAGGCCCGTGTGGTCGCCGAAGAGACCCAGCACCAGATGAGCCAGGCGCTGAACGGGGTCGCGGTGGCCCCGCAGGAGACCGGCGCGGCGTGACTCCCGGGGGGCATCGCGCCTCCTGGGGATCCGCGCGGGCGCTCCCGCGCCGGGCCGTCACCCCTCGAGCGGGTCGTGGCCCCAGTTCATCAGGGAGTACCGCCATCGTGAGTCCCGTACGTCCCCGGAGGGCCGCTGAGCCAGGTGACGGCGGACATAGCCGACGACCTTGCGCATGTGCCGGTAGTCGTCGTCCGTGAGGTCGCCCTTCCTGGTCCGCAGGATCTCCACGATCCGACGGCCGGAGGCGTGTCCGGTGGACTCGCCCCCGTCCTGGTGCTGCCCCGCGTTCTGCGAGTCGTCGGACTCCAGCCACTTCTCCAGACCGGCCGGGGTCATGTTCACCAGCTCACGGAAGTCGTTCCAGGTCTCCTCGCGTTCCCCGCCGTCCACGGCGCCTCACTTCTTCTTCTTGAGCGCGGACGGCTTGTGCACCGCGGTCCTGCCGGACTTGTCACTGCGCACCTCGTACTGCGGGTCGTCCGGCGAGGCGTCGACCGTGCGGCCGGACGCCTCTGTCCGTTCGGTGATCTCCCGCTCCACCTCGCCCTCGGTGCGGCTGCCGTGAGTGCTCCAGGTGACCTTGTCGCCCTTCTTCGGCTTCCCGCCCTCGCTGCGGCCCTTCGCCATGCCGGTACTCCCTCGCCGAGACGTGTGCTGTCCTTCCAGCGTGCGGGCCGGACGGTCAGGGCGCAGCTCGGCGGATTCCGGCCCGGCCGGTGTCCGTGCCGCGGAAGGCCCACGCCATCCGGGGCTCCGTCACCCGGCGGAAGGCCCGCCGTACGGGCGGTGCGCACAGCGTGGTGACGACCACGGCCGCGACCAGGGTGGCGGCGATCACGCCGAGGGGCCCGCGCACCCAGGCCGGCTCGTACCAGCCCCAGTGCTTCGCGGCCTGCGCGACGAAACCGTGCAGCAGGTAGCCGGACAGGGTCCCGGCGCCCAGCACCGTGAACCAGGTCCGCCGCCCGGGCACCCAGGCGAGGAAGCAGCCCACCAGGACGAGGGAGCAGCCGAAGACGGCCAGGGTCATCAGGGGCCCGTACGGGACCGGGACGCCCAGTTCCGGGGCGCTGTCCGCGTGGAAGAACCAGGCGTAGTCCATCCGGGGCACCGCCCAGTACGCCAGGCCCAGGGCGCAGGCGGCCACCGGCACGGCGAGGGCCCGCGCCGCGCGGCGTCGCACCAGCCGGAAGTGCTCCGGCCGCAGCAGCAGACCGCACACGAAGTACGGCAGGAACTGCAGGACGCGCTGCAGATCGAGGTCGTGCCCGATGGACGGCGCGGTCGTCGCCGCCATCGCGATGACCAGGGCGAGCGGGAGCGGCCACCGCACCAGCCGCCACAGCGGCGTGGTCAGCCGCCAGACGAACAGGGCCGCGAGGAACCAGGTGAGGTACAGGGGGTCCAGCAGGCTGACCGGGCGGCCGGGGTCCTGGCTGGACCAGCGGGTGAACAGGGTGTACGCCGTCTCGAACACCACGTACGGGACGGCGACGCCGGTGACCAGACGCCGGAGCCGGGCCGGGCTGCCGTCGAACGTACGTGAGAAGTAGCCGGAGATGAGGACGAACGCCGGCATGTGGAAGGCGTAGACGAGGGTGTAGAGGGCGGTGACGGTCCTGCTGTCCTGGCGCAGGGGCTCCCAGGCGTGCCCCACGGCCACGAGCACGATCGCGAGGTACTTGGCGTTGTCGAAGTACGCGTCCCGCTGCCGGGCCGGGCGGGTCGCGGCGGCGGGCTCTTCCGTGCGCGCACTCCGGGTCGTTTCCGCGCCCGGGCGGACCGCGGTCATCGTGTCACTCACGGGCCCTCCCGAAGCGGCTCGAGGCGTGGTCGCCTCTTCCGGCAGGGAGTAAAGGAAGGGAGTGTGCGCAGAACATCGCCCGCACCCTAATCACAGGGCCGTGCGTTCGTTCAACTCGTAACGGACATGGCTCGCTTCGGTTCATGCCCGCGTGTACGTACCGGGACGGGCGATCGTCTCCCGCAGGGCCGTGGTGAGGGGGTGCCGGGGTGCGGTCAGGATCTGCTGGGCAGGGCCCTGTTCGACGAGTTCACCGGCGTCCAGTACGGCGATGCGGTGGGCGAGGGCCGCCGTGTCCAGGTCGTGGGTGATCAGGACGAGGGCGAGGTCGCCGCGGTCGCGGACCAGGCCGGCGAGCAGGTCGAGGAGGCCGCGGCGGCTCACGGTGTCCAGGCCGGAGGTGATCTCGTCGCACACCAGGACCCGGGGCCGGGCGAGGAGGGCGCGGGCGAGGGCGGCGCGCTGGAGTTCGCCGCCGGACAGCTCGCCGGGGCGGCGGCGGGTGAGCTCGTCCGGGAGGCCGAGGCGGGTGAGGGTGGCGCGGGCCTCGTCCGTGGCCGTGTCCTCGGCGGTGCCGCGCAGCCGGACGGCGGTGCGGGCGACCTGGGCGAGGACGGGCCGGTGCTCGTCGAAGGAGGCCAGGGCGTCCTGGAACACGTACTGCACGGCGGCGAGTTGTGCCCGGCCGCGGCGGCGCAGGCTGCGCGGCAGTGCGGTGCCGTCGAGCAGGATCTCGCCGTCGTGGTTGCGGTGCAGTCCGGCCAGGCAGCGGGCGAGGGTGGTCTTGCCGCTGCCGGAGCGGCCGACGACGGCGAGGCAGGTGCCGGGGTGCAGGGCGAGGTGCGGGACGCGCAGGACGGTGGTCCCGGGGTCGTGCACGGCGGTCAGACTCCGTACCTCGAGGACGGGTTGACCGGGGTCGACGGGTGCGTCGACCCGCGGTGCCGGGCGCTGCGCCTCCAGCAGCCGGCGGGTCCACTCGTGGCGAGGTGCCTTCCACAGCCGCTCCACGGGGCCCGACTCCACGACCTGACCGGAGCGCAGGACGAGGACGTCGTCGGCGAGCGCGCGGACGACGTCGAGGTCGTGGCTGAGCAGGACGACCGCGATACCGCGGGCGGCGACCGCCGCCAGCCGGTCGACGACGGCCCTCTTGGTGAGCACGTCCTGCCCGGTGGTGGGTTCGTCGGCGACGATGACCCGGGCGCCGAGGAGGAGGGCCTGGGCGAGGACGACACGCTGCTGCTGGCCACCGGAGAGCTGGTGCGGGTAACGCCGCAACAAGTCCGCGGGACCAGGGAGTTGTGCCTCCGAAAGGGCTCGCAGGACCAGTCGTCGAGCCGCGCCACGGCGTTCGGGGCGGGGCAAATGGCGCACCTGCGGGCGGGCGATGTCGTCGAGCAGGGCGCTGATGCGACGGGCCGGGTTGAGCACGGCGGCCGGGTGCTGGGGCACGTAGCCCACCGGGCCTTCTCCCGGCCGGCGCACCTCCCCCGTGACGCGGGCACCGGCCGGGTACTCCCCCAGCAGCGCCAGCCCGATGGTGGTCTTGCCGCTGCCGGAGGCACCGACCAGGGCGGTCACCCGGCCGGGCAGCACCCGCAGGCGCACTCCGTCGACGATCGCCCGGCCGTCGATCTCCACCCGCAGGCCGTTGATCTCGGCGGCGGGTTCCGCCGGGTCCGTGGCGTCGTTCACGGCCGCCGTCCCTTCCTTCTCGGGCTCTTCTCCAGTGCGGCGTCGAAGAGCAGGTTGGTGCCCGTCGTCAGGGCGACGATCAGCAGTGCGGGGACGACGACCGCCCAGGGCTGCACGAGGAGTCCGGTGCGGTTGCGGTCGACCATGACCGCCCAGTCGGCGGCGTCCGGGGCGACTCCCACACCGAGGAACGCGGCGGTCGACACCAGGTACAGCACACCCGTCAGCCGGATGCCGGCGTCGGCGGCCAGGGTGCGCAGGGCCGAGCGGCCGACGTAGCCGACGGCGACGCGCCACCACGTCTCGCCCTGCATGCGCAGCGCCTCCACGGCGGGCCGGGAGGCGGCCTCGGCCGCGGCGGCCCGGACGATCCGCGCGGCGTCGGGCACGTTCACCAGCGCGACGAGCAGCGCGAGACCCGTGGCGCCGGGCGAGAACACGGATGCCACCAGCAGGATCAGCAGCAGCGACGGTACGGCGAGCAGCACGTCCAGGGGGCGCATCAGCAGGTCCTCCAGGCGTCGCGCGTGGGTGAGCGCGCCGGCGAGTCCGACCGGCAGCGCGACGAGGTAGGCGAGGGCCGTCGCGGCGAGCGCGGTCAGCACGACCGTGCGGCCGCCGTGCAGCACCTGCCGCGAGACGTCGCGACCGACGAAGTCGGTGCCGAGCCAGTGGCCGCCGCCGAGGGTGAAGGAGGCGGCGCGGGGGCCGGGCGCACCGGCGAACAGGGGTCCCAGGAGGGCGAGCAGGACGGGGGCGGCGACGATCACGAGGCCGAGGAGGAACCGGCGCGTCACCCTCACGCCGCCACGCCCGCCCGGCGCGTCAGCCGTCACGCCGCCACCCCCGCCCGGCGCGTCAGCCGTCACGCCGCCACCCCCGCCCGGGGCGTCAGCCGGTACGCCAGCGCGTCCGCGCCCAGGTTCAGTACGACGGTCAGCACGCCGAACACCACCGCCAGCCCCTGCACCACGGGCACGTCCCGCTCGGCGACGGCGTCGAGGAGGACCGTGCCCAGGCCGGGGATCACGAACAGCGCCTCCACGACGATGACCCCGCACAGCAACCAGTCGACGGTGCGGGCGAGTTGCTGCGCAGCCGGAGCGAGGGCGTTGGGCAGCGCGTGGGCGTAGCGGACGCGGGCGCCGGGGACACCGTAGCGGCGGGCGTGGGCCGCGTACGGCGAGGCGAGGGCGTCGACCATGCCGGCGCGGACCAGCCGGGACAGGGAGCAGACCGGGCGGGACAGCAGGACCAGCACGGGAAGCACCAGCACGGCGGGGTGGCCGAGCAGGTCCGTGCCGAAGCCGACCGCCGTCGGCGGCAGCCAGGTCAGTTTCAGCGCGAAGACCGTCACCAGCAGCACGCCGAGTGCGAACTCGGGAACGGCGTACACGGCGAGCGTCGCCGAGCTGATCAACCGGTCGACGAGCCGCCCCTCGTGGCGGGCGGCGAGCACGCCGAGCCCGAACCCCAGAGGGACGAGCAGGGCGAGGGTGAGGGCGGCCAGCAGCAGGCTCGGGCCGAAACCGTCGGCGATGTATCCGCTGACCGGGCGGCCGGAGGTCAGGGAGGTGCCGAAGTCGCCGTGCAACATGCCCGTCGCCCAGTCCGCGAGGCGTTCGTGGGCGGGCCGGTCCAGGTCCATGGACGCGCGGATCGCGGCGATGCGGGCGGGGTCGGGCTGGTCGCCCGCGAGGGCGACCGCGGCGTCGCCCGGCAGCGCCTCGGTGAGCGCGAAGACCAGCAGCACGACGGCCACGGTCTGCACGGCACCGAGCACCAGCCGCCGGGCGACGAACGAGCGCGGACCGCTCCGCTTCACGCCAGCCACACCGTGTCGAAGCGGGCCCAGTCGAGGGTGTTGGCGGGGGCCTTGGTCTCCACTCCCCTGACCTTGCGTGCCGTTCCGATGATCCAGTCCGCGAAGCCCCAGATCAGGAAGCCGCCCTCGGTGTACAGGCGGCGCTGCATCCGCGTGTAGACAGCGGTCCGTTCGGTCTTGTCCCGGGTGGACTGGGCCTGCTGGTAGAGGGCGTCGAAGTCCTTGTGGTGCCACTTGGTGGCGTTGGTCGTGGAGTTCGTGAGCAGGCGCTGGGAGATGTGGGCCTCGATGGGCATGGCACCGGAGCGGTAGCAGCACAGGGTGCCGCCGTCGAGGATGTCGCTCCAGTAGGAGTCCTTGCTGCCTGTCTTCACGTCGATGGTGACGCCGGCCTCGGCGGCCTGGTCGCGGAAGATGCTCGCGGCCTCGGTGAAGCCCGCGGCGACGGCCGAGGTGTCCAGGGTGACCTTCAGCTTCTCGGCGCCGGCCTGCTTGAGCAGGGCCCGGGCGCGGTCGAGGTCCCGCTCGCGCTGCGGCAGTGCGGAGGCGTAGTACTCGTAGCCCTTGCCGAACAGGTCGTTGCCGACCTCGCCGGCGCCGGACAGGGCGCCGTCGACGAGTTCCTGCCGGTCGGCGATGAGGAAGAAGGCCTCGCGCACCCGCTTGTCGTCGAAGGGCGGCCGGTCGGTCTTCATGCAGAACGCCTGCATGGCGCTGTTGCGCAGCCGCACGATCTCGATCTGTCCCCGGCCTTCGTGGGCGCGGGCGGTGGTGGGGTTGAGCTCGTGCGCGTACTCGACCTGTCCCGCGAGGAGGGCGTTGACGCGCGCGGACTCCTCGTTGGCGACGACGAACTCGATCTCGTCGAGGTGCGGGGCGCCGTCCCAGTAGTCCTCGTAGCGGCGGAAGACGGCGGAGCGGCCGGGGGTGAAGGACACGAACCGGAAGGGGCCGGAGCCGATGGGCTTGTCGTCGAAGCCGGTGGCGTCCTCGGGGACGATGTACGCGCCGAACGCGGCGAGGATGTTGGGGAATTCGGCCGTGGGGCGCTTGAGGACGAACTCGACGGTTCGCTCGTCCGTGGCGCGGCTGGCGTCGAGGTCGATGGGCTCCAGGGACGCCTTGGCACGGAAGGCCTTCTCGGGGTCGGCGATACGGCGGTAGCTGTACAGGACGTCCTTGGCGGTGACCGGCTTCCCGTCGTGGAAGGTGGCCTGGCGCAGCGTCACCCGCCAGTGGTCCAGGTTCTTGTCGGACTCCCACTTCTCGGCGAGGCGGGGCCGGGCGGAGAGGTCGGCGCCGTAGTCGGCGAGTTTGTCGTAGAGGGCCTTGGCGCGGGCGACGTCGGCGAACAGGTTGGCCAGGTGCGGGTCGAGGGTTTCGCTCGCGCCGCCGCCGGCGAAGGCCGCGCGCAGGCGTCCGCCCCGCCGGGGCGGTCCGTCGCCGCTGCCGGCCGCCTTGTCGTCGGTGCCGCCGCAGCCGGTGAGGGCGAGGGCGGCGGCGCCGGTGGTCGCGGCGAGGAAGCCGCGGCGGTGCAGGCCGGAAAAGGGTCTGTCGTCCATGACTGGTCCTTCGTGTCAGGGGGTGTGCAGCCGCGCGACGAGGTGCAGCCGGTCGCCGTCGGTGGCCGTGCCGGGCGAGGTGGCCTCCGGCCAGGGGGGTTCGGTGCGCGGGCCGGGGCCGTCGTGGAGTTCGAGCACCTCGAATCCGTGCGCGGCGAGGAAGTGCCGCAGTTCGTGCGGGAACAGCAGGCGCCAGGCGGAGTGCTGCCTGACGGGCGGGGAGGAGTCGCCGGTGGTCCATGTTCGGGTCCGGCGCAGGAGCTGGGCGGCGCGGTCGAGGGTGAGGGTCGTCGTGGACCGGTAGGTGATGCCCTGCCAGGTGAACGCGTCGACGACGGGCCGCTCCAGCAGGCCGGTCCGGCCCAGGAAGTACGCGCCGTTGCGCATCTCCGCGACGAGCAGTCCGCCCGGGGCGAGGGCGTGGCGGCAGGAGGCGAGGAAGCCGTCGAGCTGGTTGTTGGTGTGGCAGTACAGCAGGGAGCTGTCCAGGCAGACGACGGCGTCGAACGCCGACCGGCCGAGATCGAAACCGTGCAGGTCGGCCCGGACGTACCGGGGTCCGGGATGGTGGGCGCGGGCGTGGGCGAGCATCGCGTCGGAGAGGTCGGCGCCGGTGACGGTCCGGCCGGCCCGGTGCAGTCCGGCGGCGTCGCGGCCGGTACCGCAGCCCATGTCCAGCACGCGTGGCCCGGCGCCGTGGTGGCGCAGGCGGTCCTCCGTCCAGCGGGCGGCCCGTCGTTCGGCGTCGGGGAAGCGGGCCTCGTACAGCGCGGGGTGGTCGGTGAGCAGGTTGCCGCTCGTCATGCCGTGCTCCTCTCCCCGGCCGGGGCGGCGGCCTGGGGGGCGCCGCGGGCGGGCAGGGCACCGAGCCGGTGCAGCCAGGCCACGCCGAGCGCGGAGACGAGGCCGCAGAGCGCGCAGCTCACCCAGGGCAGCCATACGGCGTTCCGCGCTCCGGTGTCCATGGCCCAGCCGACGGCGGCGTTGCCGAGGGCGGCGGCGACGCCGGAGACGACGTAGAAGATCCCGAAGTACGTGCCCGTCAGTTCGGGGCGGCCGAAGCCGGGGATCAGCTCCATGACGAACGGCTGGGCGGCCATGAGGCCGAGGTAGAGCAGCAGGGCGCAGGCCAGGAGCGGCAGCAGGCCGGGGCCGAAGGCCGGCAGCAGGAAGGCCAGCCCCATCACCGCGAGACCGCCGGAAATCCAACGAGCCCTGCTACCACGGGACTTGAGTATTCGGGTGATCCTCAGCTGGAGCGCCAGGTTCGCCACGGTACCGACGAGGAAGACCACGCCTGCCGCCCCGTCCCAGCCGGTGGCCTGCCTCGCCCTGTCCGGCAGCAGCAGATACAGCTGGCTCTCCAGGGTGAACAGGCCGACCACGGCGATCGAGAAGGCCAGGAACGCCCGGTTGCCGAGCACCTCCCGCCAGTCCCCGAGGACGCCACCCGCACTCGGCTCGGCCTTGCGCACGGGCAGGACGAGGGCCTGGGCCACGGTGAGCACCGCGAAGATCCCGGCGGCGGTCAGGGCGGACGTACGGAAGTCGACGAGGAGCAGCACGCTGCCCAGCAGCGGCCCGACGAGCGCGCCGGTCGTCGCGAACACGTTGAACAGGGCGAACGCCTCGGCCCTGCGCTCCCCCGCCTCCTGCGCGAGATAGGCCCGCACGGCCGGGTTGAACAGCGCCCCGGCGACGCCGCTGAGCACGGCGGCGGCGAGCAGCACCGCGAGCCCGTCGCCGAGCGCGAACAGCGCGAACCCGAGGGTGCGCAGGGCGCATCCGGCGATGATGACGCCGCGCGCGCCCAGCCGGTCGGAGGCGGAGCCGCCGATGATGAACAGGCCCTGCTGGCTGAGGTTGCGCACGCCGAGGACGACGCCGACGACCGCCGCCGACAGGCCGAGGTTCTCGGTGAGGTGGGTGGCGAGGTAGGGGATGAGCAGATAGAAGCCGGTGTTGACGCCGAACTGGTTGACCAGCAGCAGCCGCACGGCGGGTGGGAAGCGCCGTATCTCATGCCACGTCCTCACGTGCCGCCACCTCCTCGACGCCCAGCCCCGGAGAGCCACTCGCCCGTACGACGCCGTCGCCTCCGCCGATGCCCCTCCACGGGTCGTGGGCGAGCAGCAGGTGTCCGTCGAGGTCGGCCCAGCGGGCGCGGCCGGCCAGGTGGACGGCGGGAGCCAGGCCGAGCGTGCTGGCGGTGAGGCAGCCCAGCATGAGTGCGGTGCCGCTGCCCTCGATCGACTCGGCGATGCGCAGGGCGGTGTGCACGCCGCCGCACTTGGCGAGTTTGACGTTGACGCCCTGGACGCGTCCGGCGAGGCGGCGCACATCGTCCAGGTCCACGGCGTCCTCGTCGGCGATGACGGGCAGCGGTGCGCGTTCCGCGAGGGCGCCCAGGGCGTCCGGGTCGCCGGGGGCGACGGGCTGCTCCACGGCCTCCACCCCGAGGTCGGCGAAACGCGGCAGCAGGGCGGCCGCCTGCGCCATGGACCAGGCGCCGTTGGGGTCCAGGAGCAGCCGGGCCCGGGGTGCGGCGCGGCGGACGGAGCGGACCCGTTCGATGTCGTCCTGGGGGTCGGGGGCGCCGGCTTTGACCTTGATGATCTCGAAGCCGCTCGCGGCGAGACGGCGTGCCTGCGCCGCCGCCCGGCCGGGGGTCGTGATGCCGATGGTGCGTGCGGTGGCCGCGACGGGCGGTTCGGCGGCCCCGAGGAGGCGGTGCACGGGGACACCCGCCCGCTTGCCGGCCAGGTCGAGCAGCGCCGACTCGACGGCGGCGGTCACGGCGGCCGGCACGTCGATGCCGGGCCACTCCCCCGCTCGCAGCGCCTCCAGGGCGCTCTCCGGATCGGCGAAGCGGCCGGGGTCCGCCGCGGTGAGGAGCCGTATCAGCCGGTCGGTGCCGAGTCCGTAGTAGACGCTGGTGACGGCCTCGCCGTGGCCGCGCAGTCCGTCGTGCTCGACGGTCAGCCAGACGGCGTCGCGTGCGGCCATGACGGAACGGGAGATGCGCAGCGGCTCGGTGAGTTCGAGGCGCACGGTGCGCAGACGGGACTTCACGGGCGCTCTTTTCGGCGGCCGGGGGCGGCGAGCGGGTCGGTGACCCTGGTGCAGCGGACCCAGCCGGCGGCCTCGGCCGCGTACGGGTGCGGGATCTCGACGGGCCGGGTGGCCGCGGTCGACGGATCGAGGCCGTGAGCGGTGGTGAAGTCGTCGTCGTAGACGGTGCCGAGGTAGCGGTGCGGGCCGTCGGGGAAGACGGTGGCGACGACCGCCCCGGGGTGGACGCGGGCCGCCCAGGCGGCGACCCGGGCCGCGGCTCCGGTGCTCCAGCCGCCGCTGACGAAGGCGCCCCGCGCCAGCCGCCGGCAGCTGTCGACGGCCTCGGCGGGGCCGACCCAGTGGACCTCGTCGAAGGCGTCGTAGGCGACGTTGCGCGGGTGGATGCTGCTGCCCAGGCCGCGCATCAGCCGGGGCCGGGCGGGCTGGCCGAAGATGGTGGAGCCGGTGGAGTCGACGCCGATGAGTCGCAGGGCGGGCCAGTGCCGGCGCAGCGGGCCGATGATGCCGGCGCTGTGCCCGCCCGTGCCGACGCTGCACACCAGGATGTCGAGGTGGTCGAGCTGCACGGCGAGTTCGGCGGCCAGGGAGGCGTAGCCGGCGGTGTTGTCGGGGTTGTTGTACTGGTCGGGCCAGTAGGCGCCGGGCAGTTCGGCGAGCAGGCCGCGCAGCAGGGCGAGGCGGGCGGCCTGCCAGCCGCCCCGCTCCGCCGGACGGCCGGCGATCTCCAGCCGCACCCCGTGCGAAAGCAGCAACTGCCGCATGGAGGGTTCCAGTTCGCGGTCGCCGACCAGCACGATGGGATGGCCGAGTGCCTGTCCGGCGAAGGCGAGGCCGATGCCGAGCGTGCCGGAGGTGGACTCCACGACCGGTGCGCCGGGCAGCAGTTCGCCGCGGTCGCGGGCGCCCAGCAGCATGGACACGGCGGCCCGGGCCTTCATCCCGCCCGCCGCCAGTCCTTCGAGCTTGGCCCAGAAACCGGGGTGCGGGCCCGGCAGGTCGGCGGCGATCCGGGCCAGCGGGGTTCTGCCGACCAGCGAGAGCAGCTCGCGGCGGGCGTCGGGCAGGACGGCGGTCGTGGTCATCGCCGGCCTCCCGGACAGGAGCCGTCGTAGTGGTGGAGGACGCCGGGGCCGCCGTCCAGCCAGAAGAAGGGGTACGGCTCCGCGCACACCGCGGTGACGCCCTGCCCGAGGAGGCGGGGCAGCACGGCGCTCCCGGTCTGGGCGAACATCACCAGCTGCTTGCCGTGGGCGAGCGCGTGCCGCCGCAGCGGTTCGAAGGTGCCGTTGCCCAGGGTCATGCCGGAGACGAGCAGGGCGTCACACCCTTCCGCCGCGGCGAGCGCGTCCGTGACGACCGGCTCGCCCCACTCGGTGCGCTCGCCCTTGAGGTCGCAGGGCACGTAGCGCAGTCCGCGCGAACGCAGCGCTTCGAGCAGGGAGTTGACCACCCCGACCACGAGGACGGTGGCGCCGGGCGGCAGGTCGAGCAGATCTGCGACGGCGTTCGCCCGGGCCCGGGACTTCTCCAGCGACGACCCGCCCGGCAGCGCGACCGGCGTGGCCCCGTGCTCCGGGGTGTGCGGCAGGACGTGCATCAGGTAGGCGTCGAGGGCCGCCACCCGCACCGGTGGCAGCGGGTGCTCCAGCAGCCCGGCCACGTCCGCGCCCACGCACTCCTCGACGGCGCTGTCCGGCAGTGTCCCGGGCTCGACCGCGCAGGAGCCGACGGCCGCGGCCAGACGCAGGCTGAGGACCTCGTTGCGGTAGCCGGTGCCGCGCCCGTCGTGCCGGACGGCCTGGCGGGTGGTGAACGCGACGGCGATGCGCAGGGCGCCCGGGTCGGGCCCGAAGACCCCGGCGCGCACCAGGCCCACCAGGTCCTCGTACGACCGGCAGGTGCCGGTGAGGGCGGTGGTCACCGGATCACCAGCCCGGCCCGCAGTCCGTCCAGCAGCGTCTCGACGCGGGCGCGGGCCCCGAGCCCGTCGGGGTCGCCGGCCATGACGTGCCCCAGGTACTCGTTGTTGCTGCCCGCGGCCTTCACCGCCCGTCCCGGCTCGGCGAGTTGCACTTCCAGAACCCCGGGCAGGTCTTCGGTCCCGCGGCCGTCGAGCGCTGCGAGGGTGCCCGACGATCCCGGTACCAGGAAACCGATGGCGGCGCTGCGCAGCCCGGTGTCCGTGTGCCGCAGGTCGGGCGCGCGGCCCAGGGCGACGTCCACGCAGGCGGCGGCGAGGTCGATCCCGGTGACGTGCCGTACGAGTTCGGTGATGCGGTTCCCGGCCGGCCGGGGGTTGACCTCGACCACGCGTGGTCCGGCGGAGGTCAGTTTGATCTCCGTGTGCGCCACGACCCCGTCGGTCAGCCCGAGGGCCTTGAGCGCGGCCAGGGCGGTCTGCTCGGCGGCCTCGGCGTCGGCGGACGGGAGGGCGGCCGGGAACATGTGCCCGGTCTCGACGAAGGCGGGTGCGCCGGCGACGCTCTTGTCGGTCACGCCCACCACCTGGACCGCGCCGCCGTACGACACCGTCTCGACACTCACCTCGGGCCCGTCCAGCAGCTCTTCGAGCAGCACCACGGGGGTGCGCCGCTGGCCGCGGGCGTTGAGCGGGAAGCCGTCCAACTCGCGGCAGACGGCAGCCAGTTGGGCCTCGTCGTCGACCCGGCGCACGTACATGCCCGCGCACAGGTCGACCGGCTTGACGACCAGCGGATAGCCGATGCCGTGTGCGGCCCGGGCGATGCCGGCCCACTCCTCCGCCACGGCGAAGCGCGGTCCGGGCACCCCGGCGTCCTGCAGGACGCGGCGGGTGGCGTCCTTGCGGCAGGCGTCGCCGACCGCCTCGGCCCCCGGGCCGGGCAGGCCGAGCCGCTCCGCGATCCGCGCCACGGCGGGCAGGTAGTAGTCGCAGGAGGTGACGACCCCGTCGAAGCCGAGCACGCCGTGCAGCCGCTCGGCCTCCGGGAGCAGCGCCTCGATGTCGTTGGTGTCGGACGTGATGATGTGGCGGGCCCCGAGCAGCGGATGGGCCGTCCCCTCCGGTGCCGAGCGCAGGTAGTGGTGCAGATCGCGGGTGAGGAACGTGAACGCGTGCCCGTTCTCCCGGATCGCCCTCGGCAGCAGTCGGCTCATGGAACCGACCCAGCTCTCGACCACCAACAGATGAGCCACGACTCCCCTTTCTTCACGATGAGTTCGAGGCATGCGGGCAGCCCGGCGGGCCCTCGACGGGGAGGACGCGGGGTACCGCCGGAGACGCTACCGATAACCATTTTCATTGTCATCTGATTGGGCGAAAGATCTTCCGGAGGACCCGCGAAACCCCGCCCCCGCGGCCCGGCCACCCCACCTCGCCGCCTCACCGCCTGCCGAACGCGTCGAGGGCGAGGGGCTCCCAGAGCCCCTCGCCCTCGTCACGACCCTCCGGCGCTCAGGTCTCCTTCCAGACCAGCACGGTCAGTACGGCGCTGACGACGGTGACCGGTACGGCGCCCTGGTTCAGCAGCCGCACCCGCATGCTCCGGCCCGACGCGACCCGCTTCGTCACGGGCACGACCACGAAGGTGCCGCCGCCCGTCCCGACGATCTCGTGGATCGGGTGGTCCACGCGCTGCTCGTCGTCCTCGTACTCCGTCATGCGCGCCTGGACGACGGCACCGGCCGGCAGTCCGTCGATGTGCAGGCTGAGGGTTCCGCCGAAGCGGGCCGGGCCGCGGGCGAAGACGCTTCCCCCGGCGGCGTGGTCGCCGGTCTCGTCGGTCCATTCCGCGGTGAACTCGACCGAGTCCCACGCGCCGGGCGCGAGGTCGTACGGCTCGGCGGCACCGAGGTTGACGTACTGGGGCATGGGGTCCTCTCCTTCCCACCGGCCCGCCGGGAGGGCCAGGGCATCGGCGACGTCCCGGCGGAAGCCGGCCATGTCGAATCCGCGCGGGTCGACCTTCCAGTCGCTCCATTCCAGGTGGCCGATGGCACTCTTGGGGCCCCAGCCGTGCGCGCGGCAGACCGCGGCGGTCGCCTTGACCATCGCGAGGTACTGGGCGGGCGGCCACGGGTCCCTGCCGTCGCCCTTGTTCTCGCACTCCCAGCCGTAGAAGCGGGCGTTGCCGTCGACCGAGCCGGCCGAGCCGTCGTGCTCGTGCGTCGGGGGCGGATACGTGCCGTACGACTCGCCGATGACGGCGTCGAGGACGTCGCCGTCCCCGCCGCCGGCGTGGTTGGCCCGGCCGTTGCCGGTGAGGTGGACGACGCCGTCCTTGGTGATGCACCCGGTGGCGAGCGGGCCGGGCAGAGCACTGTGGCCGTGGAAGATCAGCCCGACGACGTCCGTGCCGGGGCCGGTGACGGTGTGGTGGATCACCACGCCGTGTACGGGACCCCAAGGTCCTTTGTGGTTGCGGTTGTTGGTGCGCCAGCCGGCGACTTCGCGAACGGTGCAGCCCTCGGCCTTCAACGCGGCGACGAGCCGGGCGGCGGTGAGCGGGGTGGCCATGAGTCAGTCCTCCGTTCCGGCGCGTGCGTGCCGGTCTGAAGACGGTCCGATCACATGTGGGGGGCGGCCTGATGTCGGAGCAGGCCTGACACTCTGGCAGCTGCCTGCTCTCGCAGTGCCGCTGTCAGGCACTCACCATTCTCCCGCCGCGCGAGCCGTCGCTCACCTCGCCGTACGCCACGTACCGAAAACGGCGCGATTGCGACGTCTTGTCACCGGGGGGAGAGGCGTCGGGCGGCACCGCCTCGCCCCCGTCCGGTGCGCCCGGCGTGCCGCGACGGGGCCGCCCGGCCGTGCGGGCGTCCGGTTCGGCAGGCCGCCCACGACCGGACCGTGGGCCCGGCCGGAGCCGCGGGCGACCGGATCGCGACCGTCCGCGAGCCGGGACGAGGCTTGTCAGACCGGGTCGGTGGTGGGTTCGGCGCGATAGGGGTCCAGGGCCGCGGCGCGTTCGTGGTAGGGAATGCGGGAGAGCCGGGACACCATCGTCCACATGGCGCGTTCCGCGGCGAGGGTCTGCGGGAGGGCGAGACCGAGCGAGGCCGCGAGGGGTTTGCGACCGGTGTTGACCAGCGCACGGACGGCCGCGGCCCACTCGTCGGTGGCCGTGACGGCCGACCGGTACCAGACCGGAACGAGCCCGGTGAGGACGACGAGGGTGCTCACCAGGGCGAGCCGGTCGGGCCGGCTCCCGACCGCCAGGGCGAGAGCAGCCGCCAGGGCCACGGCGACGTGGCCGGACAGCAGGGCCACGAAGAAGTCGACGCTGGCGCGGGCGAGTTCGCTCTGGCGGCGGATCTGGTCCGGGACGCAGCCGGTGAGTTCGTTCCACAGCAACTGGGTGTCGAGGCGGTAGCGGTCCCAGCCGTACTCCTCGAAGCGGCGGATGGCGTTGCCCAGCCGGGTCGGGGCGATCTGGTCGTCGGCGATCGGGAACCGGGCGAACCGCTCGCGCAGCAGCCCGCGCTGCACAGCGGTGCGGCGCCGGTCCCGCCGGGCGGCCCGGGCGAGCCGCGGGTCGGCCAGCAGCCCGGCGAGCTCCTGCGCGTCCCCGGGCCCCAGCGCTCCCTGCTCGGCCGCGCGGCGTTCCAGACGGAGCACGGTCAGCCGGTCCGCGAGGTACGCCCTGGTCCGGCGGCTGCGGCGGCAGCCGGCCTCGAAGGCCCGGGCCGGCCACAGCAGGTACCCCTCCAGGACCCGGTAGAGCGCGTTCTGGCAGGCGTTGGCGACGAGGCCGAGCAGCAGCGCCCCGATCAGCAGGGTGATACCGGTGCCTGGTCCGTTCGCGCCGCGCAGCCGTTCGAGCGGGCCGAGGCCGCGAAGGCTCGGGGCGACGGCGAGCAGGAAGACGGCCAGGTTCAGCGCGGTGGGCAGGATCCAGCCCACGAGCAGGGTCCAGGCCCCGCCCAGCACCCCCTTGGCGATGTCACCCATCGGCGGGGTCGGGCCATTCGTCGTCGTCGGAGCCGGTGCTGGGTCCGGGTGGGGTGTGACCGGCCGGGGTTCCGTACCCGCCGGGGCGTGCGCGACCGGCGGGCCGGGCCCGGCTCATCTGCTCCTCGGCGAGGCGCGGCGTACGCAGGCGGCCCTCCACCCGGTCGAGGGTCAGGGCGAGAGCGGCACCGGAGGCCAGGACCGACCGGACCGGCTCGGCTGCCGCGAGACGGTCCCGGAGCCGGGCGACGAGGTCGAGCGTGACGCGACCGGTCCGGGAGATCTCGTCCACGGCCGCGTCGCACTGGTCTCTCAACGCGCTGATCTCGTCCGCATCCTGCAGGCGCGCGAGGTCGGACCGCACCTCGGTGAGCACGTCGAGGAGTGCGCCGGCGTCCTCGTCCGTGCGCGGAGCGGGCATCGGGGGCCACGCGCCGCCACCGGTCGTGAAGTGTGCGGCCGCCTCCCCGGTGTGGCCCGTGGACGTGCTCTCCGGCCGCTCCCCCTCTGCTGCCATCAACTCTCCTCGGATCACTGTCTCGTTCAGCCGGTTCGGTGATCCAACCGCATCCCGGGAGGGCGGGGCAATGCGGGGGTGCGTCATCGGGGAGCGTCGCCAGTCCGGCCTGCGGCGTGCGCGGCGCCCGCGGGTGTCAGTGGCTCGACGGCACGGGAAGGGGCCGGTAACGGCGGTGAAGCCGCGACCGGCCCTTCGTCAAGGGTGCAGCCGATACCGGGCCCGCTGCCTACCGGCTGGGGCGGCGGTACGCCTTCACGACGCTGGCGTAGCTGTTCCTGGCGTGCCCCTGGGCGATGATGCCCTCCATCAGCGCCTCGGAGTACTTGGGCAGTCCGGTGTCGACGCCGAGGGCCTCGGACTCCTCGACGAGGTGCTTGAGCGCGCCCAGGTGCGTCTCCAGGGTGGCGTCGTTGGCCGGGAACCTCTCGTCGCCGGCGTCGATCTGGGCGGCGTAGTCGGCCGTGAACATCTTGATGGCGTCGAGCCACATGTGGGCCCAGGGCAGGAACTCCTGCGCCTTGACGCCGCCGGTCTCCACGATGGCCACGCCGTGCAGGAAGCTGTTGAGGGCACCCCACATCAGGCCGAGCAGCGACACGTCGAACAGGGCGGGCTTGCCGTGGTCGGTACCGAGGTAGGTGGTGCCGCCGCCGAGGAGCTTCAGCACGGGCTCGTGGGCGTCGAAGACGGCCCGGTCGCCCGCGTAGAAGAGGACGGAGGTCTCGGCGCCGATGCCGGGCGGGGTGATCATGATGGCGCCGTCGAGGTACTGCGCGCCGTTCTTCGCCGCCCACGCGGCGGTCTGCCGGGCCTGCTCCGAGGAGCCCGTGGTCAGGTTGACGAGGGTCTTGCCGTGCAGGGCGTCCCCGAGCGAGCCGATGACGTCGTGCACCACGTCGTACGTCGAGACGCACACGATCACCAGGTCGCTCGCGGCCACGGCGTCGGCGGGGGTCGCGGCGAGGACAGCGCCGTCCTCGACGAGGCCGTCGGCCTTGTCCGCCGAACGGTTCCACACGGTGGTGGCGTGACCCGCCTTCAGGAAGGCGGCCGCCAGGGCCTGCCCCATCAGGCCGAGGCCGAGCACCGACACCGCGGTGTGGTTGTCACCCATGAATCAGTTCCTCCAGTACGAAGTGGCTGTGCTGAGCGAACCGGCACGCTGAACGCGCCGGTGAGAAAGAGGTCCAGGGCGCCGTCTCAGAGGCTCCTTGGCCGGTTGGGCGGCGAAGCCGGTCGGGCCGCACACCACGGCCTTCCCCCCTCCGGCGGACGTCACGTCGGCCGGCCGGGCCGTGGCGAGGTCTACGACGTCCACGTCCGAGTCGGGGCGCAACCGGGCCCGTGAGGCCGGCCATTCCGCCGCGACGTGCCCGAACCGGCCCCTCCTGATGCCGCCGATGATGCTCGCCGGCCGCAGTCGTGCCTCCTCAACCACCTGCCCCCGCCTCCCGCGCCGGCGCCGAACCGCATTCCTCTCGAAAACCTTGGCGTCTGCCCCTTCGGATTCGCTTCGGACGACTTCGGAAACGCTGCGGGAAAGCCCTTCGGGACGGTGGTCGAGCCCTTTTCGTCGCACGTCGGCGCCGGTCGTCGGCCGGTTACGCTGAGATCATGGAATTCGGGGTGCTGGGGCCGCTGGAGGTGCGCACGGACGGAAGTCGTTTCGTGCGGGTCCCCGAAGTCAAGGTGCGCCTGCTCCTCGCCGATCTGCTCGCCCACCGCGGGCAGGTCGTCCCGGCGGCGCGGCTCATCGAGGACCTGTGGGGCGGCTCGGCCTTCACGGCCCGGCCGACGGCGTCGCTCCAGGCCAAAGTCTCCCAGCTGCGGCGCGTGTTGGAGGACGCGCAGGCGGGGGGCCGGGAACTGATCGTCCACCGGCCGCCCGGATACGTCCTGGACATCCCGGCCGGTGCGCTCGACGCCGGGCGGTTCCGCGAACTGGTCGGCCGGGCCAGGTCCGGCGCGGACCCGGTGAAGCGGGCGGCGCTGTACACCGAGGCGCTGGCACTGTGGCGCGGCCCCGCCTTTTCCGAGTTCGCGGACCGGCCGTCGGTGCGGCCGACGGCGGCGAGCCTGGAGGAGGAGCGCCTGACGGCGGTGGAGGAACACACCTCGGTGCGGCTGGAGTTGGGGGAGCACAGCCCGCTGCTGGGCGAGTTGACGGAGCTGGTCGAGCAGCATCCGCTGCGCGAGGGCCTGCGGGGTGCGCTGATGTGGGCGCTGTACCGGGCGGGGCGCTCCTCCGACGCCCTCGACTGCTTCGACGACCTGCGTCGCCGGCTCGACGAGGAGCTGGGGCTGACACCGGGGCCGTCCCTGGAGGCGCTGCAGCGGGCCATCCTGCGCCATGACCCGCTTCCGGCCCGGCCGGAGCCGCTCGCGCCGTCCGCGGCGGTGACGCGGGCGGGCCCGGCGCCCACGGGTTCGGCTCTGGTGGGCCGCGAGCAGGACGTCCCGGCGATCCGGGCCCTGCTCTTACAGCGCCGCCTGGTGACGCTCACCGGCCCGGGCGGGGTCGGCAAGACGCGTCTGGCCCAGGCCGCTGCGGAGAGTCTGGCGGGCGCGTTCGGCGAGGGCACCCGGCTGGTGGAGCTCGCGGACGCCGGGGGCCCGGAGCGGTTCGCCGGCGCGGAGGCGCTGGCCGAACAGGTGATGGCGGCGCTGGGCATCCGGGAGAACCCCGCCGACGACGCCGAGGGCCCGGTGGACCGGCTGGCGAACGCGCTGGCCGGGCGGCGGCTGCTGCTCGTGCTGGACAACTGCGAACACGTCGTGGAGGCCGTCGCGCACCTGACCGGCCTGCTGCTGAGCCGGGGCCCGCACCTGCACATTCTGACGACCAGCCAGGAACCCCTGCGAACCCGTGACGAGACGGTGTATCCGGTGGCGCCGTTGTCGCTGCCCTCCAGGAACGAGCCGGATCTCGACGCCCTGACGAGCGCGGGAGCCGTACGTCTCTTCGTGGACCGGACCAGGGCGACGGACCCGGACTTCGCGCTGGACGCCACCACCGCCCCGCTCATCGCGGATGTCTGCCGCCGCCTCGACGGCATCCCGCTCGCCCTGGAACTGGCCGCCACCCGCGTGCGGTCGCTGGGCATCTCGGAGCTGCACGACCGGCTCGACGACCGCTTCAGGGTGCTCAACAGCGGTTATCGTGACGCCCCTTCGCGCCACCGGACGCTGCGGGCCACGCTCGACTGGAGCTGGAGCCTGCTCGACGACCGGGAACGGACCGTGCTGCGCAGGCTGTCGGTGTTCGGCGAGGGCTGCGGGCTGCGCGCCGCCGAGGACGTGTGTTCCGGCGGCGGCGTGTCCCCCGCCGACGTCCTCGACGCGCTGAGCCTGCTCGTGGAACGTTCCCTGGCCGTCCGCACGGAAGGGCCGCAGGGCCCGCGCTACCGGCTGCTGGAGTCGGTCGCGCTCTACGCACGTGACCAGCTCGCCGAGTCCGGTGAGCACGGCGAGACCGCCGCCCGGCACCTGCGCCACTGCGTCCGGCTCGCCGAGCGGGCCCGGCCGCATCTGCACGGGCGGGAGCAGGCCCGCTGGCTGCAGTACCTGGACCTGGAGGGGGCGAACGTGCAGCGCGCGCTGGCCGAGGCCGGCCGGTCCGGGGCCGCGCAGGAGGCGCTGCGCCTGGTCAACTCGCTGACCTGGTACTGGTACGTCCGCGGCCGGCTGGGCGAGGCGCGCAGGGCGCTGGCGACGGCCCTGGACACGCCGGGCGAGGCCGCGCCCGGGGAGCGTGTGGAGGCGGAGTTCTGGTACACGGGCATCCGTCTGCTGCTCGGCGAGCACGACCGGGAGTGCGACGCCCCGCAGGAGCGCCCGCCGGAGCCGACCCTGGAGTCGGCCAGGGCCCAGTGGTTCCTGGCGCACGCGCAGTGGACGGTGGGGGCGCTGGCCGAGGGGGAACAGCGGGTCGAGCGGGTCCTGGTCCGCTTGCGCACCCTGCGTGACGCGTGGGGCACCGCCGCGGCGCTGACCACGCGCGCGTGCTTCGCCCTGGCCCGCGGGGACCTGGAGTCGCTGCGCGGCAACGCCGAGGAGGCCCGCGCCCACTTCGCCGAGCTGGGCGACCTGTGGGGCCGGCTGCAGACGACCGACGTGCTCGGCAGGCTCGCCGAGATCAACGGTGACTACGGCCTGGCGGGCCGGCTGCACCGGGAGAGCCTGCGGATCGCCCAGGCCCTGGAGACCTGGCCGGAGATGTCCGCGAAGCTGTCGGGACTCGGCCGGCTCGCCCTGCTCACCCGGCGCTACGACGAGGCGGACGACCTGCACACGCGCGCGCTGCGGATCGCGGTCGGGCAGGGCAACCAGCCGGCCCGGCAGTTCGCCGCGCTGGGCCTCGCGCTGAGCGCCCGCCGCCAGGGCCGGCTGGACGCCGCCGAGGAGGGGCTGCGGCCCTGGCTCGCCTGGAACCGCCGCCGCGGGGACGGCCCCGGCCTCGCGCTGGTCCTGGCCGAGCTGGGCTTCATCGCCGAACAGCGCGGCGACGCCGACCGAGCCCTGGCCTGTCACCGGGACGGCCTCGCAGCCGCCGCGACGACCAAGGACCCCCGCTCGATCGCGCTGGCCCTCGAGGGCCTGGCAGGCGCGTACTCCCTGTCCGGGGCGACGCGACGGGCGACCCGCCTCCTCGGCACGGCAGCGGCGGCCCGCGAACGGGCCGGCGCCCCGCACCCCCCGGCGGAGCGGGGGGACGTGGAGCGCATCGCGGCCCGGCTGCGCGCCACGATGGACGAGGAGACGTACACGAGCGAGTTCACGGCGGGCACCCGGCGCAGCCATGAGGCGCAAGTCCTGGCGGAGGGGCACCCGCCGACACCGTGAGCCGGCAGCCCTCCGCCGGCCCCCGCCCGGGCACGTCGTGATCGTCGCGGATGCCGGTCCCCGCCGGCGCCGGCACCCGCGTGCGTGACAGCCGCGCCCGCGCGAACGGTGCCACACTGGATTGCGTGGCCAGGACGGATCGGCAGCTCACCCTGCGGCTGGAGCAGGTCATCATGGACCTGCTGGAGCGACGTGCGCCCACGTCCTCGATCTGTCCGTCCGACGCGGCCCGCGAGGCCTACGAAGGCGACGACGAAGGCTGGCGGGCTCTGATGGAACCGGCCCGCAGAGCGGCCTGGCGTCTGGTGGCGGCCGGCAAGGCCGAGGTGACCCGGGCAGGCCGGCCCGTCGCGGAGTCCGAGGCGCGCGGCCCCATCCGTATCCGCCGCACGGGCCGGTGACGGCCCGGCCGCATGACCGGGTCGGGGATTCTGCTACCCGAGATCGCCCCGGTCGGCTTCGGTATCCGTCGCCGCCGGCACCGCGACCCGGGTCCGGTCGGCAACGAGTACGGCGAAAGCCACGTCCGAGGTGTCGTGGTGGAACCAGTCCGTGAACGCCATGAACCGCAGCCACCGGTGATCCGCCGCGCGCCGCACGGCTTCCAGGAGCGGTACCTCGGCGGGCAGCCCCATGAGCGCGTAGAGACTCCCCAGAGGAACCGCTGAGCCGGGTCGAGGTGAGCCACGTCGACCAGCTGGCCCTGCGCCTCGTCCGCGAGGCAGAGCCCGGCAGCGGCACTCGGCGCCCGCCCGAAGCCCGGATCGGGCTGCGGTGCCCCCGCCGACCGGAGGGTGCTACCCCGCCGGGCGGCTGGAGCCGCCGTGCGAGGGGCCGCTGGCCCTTCCTCCGCGTTCTAGAGTCGAGGCGGACATCGGCAGGCGGCACGGACGAAGGTGAGGCGGAGGACACGTGATCCGAGTGGTGGTGGTGGACGACGAGGCCCTGGTCCGCTCGGGTTTCGGGCTCATCCTGAGCGCCTCCGACGACATCGAGGTCGTCGCCACCGCGAGCGGTGGTGAAGCAGTGGAAACCGTCCGCCGCGAGCGGCCCGACGTGGTCCTGCTGGACATCCGGATGCCGGACGTCGACGGGCTCACCGTGTTGCGCGAGGTACGTACGATGCCGGATGGTCCGGTCGTGGCGATGCTCACCACGTTCGACGCCGACGAGTACATCCTGACCGCGCTGCAGTCGGGCGCGGCCGGTTTCCTGCTCAAGGACACCGAGCCGGAGCAACTCGCCCAACTGGTGCGCACTCTGGCCGCCGGCGGTGTGGTGCTGTCCCCGAAGGCGTCGCGGACCCTGCTGCACAGCCACCCCGGCACCCAGGTGGCCGTGGACGAGGAGGCGGCCCGGGTGCGGCTCCTCACCCCCCGCGAACGCGACGTCCTTCTCCTGGTGGCGGAGGGTCTGTCGAACGCGGACATCGGGGCACGCCTCCACCTGGGCGCCGGCACGGTCAAGGACCACGTCAGCGCCATCCTCACCAAGCTCCGCGTGGCGAGCCGGGTGCAGGCCGCGCTGCTGGCACAGCGAGCCGGCCTGCTCGACGAGCACCCGCGGTCGGAGGCCGGCCGATGAGCCGTGCCCGTGCCCTGTGGGAGCGGGTTCCCGCGCCGGTCGTCGACCTCGTCGTGGTGGCGGCGGCAGCGGTGGACGTAGGGGTGGTGAGCATGGGGGAGCACACGCCTCTCGGGGTGGCCCTGGCCGCGGTCGGCTGCGCCGCGTTGGCGTTCCGGCGCAGGTTCCCGCTCGGCGTCTTCCTGCTCACCCTGCCCATCGCGCTGATGCAGGACGTCGCCGTCGCCGTGCTGGTGGCGCTGTTCACGCTGGCCGAACGCTCCCGCAACCGCCCTCTCCTCGCGGTGTGCGTCGCCCTGGCCGCCGTCGCGAGCAGTACTCCGTGGCCCCTGGCCGAGGTCGACCGCACCATGACACTGGTCTTCTTCGTGTACGGCCTGGCAACGAGCGCCGCACCGGTCCTGTGCGGCCAGCTTCTCCAGGCACAACGGGACTTGGCGCGGCGGCTGGCCGAGATCGAGGAGGCCAGGGAGCACGAGCGGGCCCTGCACGCACAGGCCGTACTCGCCCGGGAACGCGCCCAGCTGGCCCGCGAGATGCATGACGTGGTCTCCCACCAGGTCAGCCTGATCGCCGTACGGGCCGGAGCCCTTCAGGTCGCCGCCAAGGACGCGGACGCCGAGGAGGCCGCCCGCACGATCCGTGCGCTGAGCGTGACCACGCTCGACGAACTGCGCACCATGGTCACCCTGCTGCGCGCCTCCGGCGGCCACGCCACCGAGCTGACCCCTCAGCCCACCCTGGCCGACCTGCGCAAGCTGGTGGAGTCCAGCGGCACCCAGGCCGAGTTGACGGGTGAGCTTCCGCCCGCCGTGGGCACCCCCGCGCAACGGGCCCTCTACCGTACGGTCCAGGAAGCGCTGACCAACGTCCGCAAGCACGCCCCCGGTGCCACGGCACGCGTCGAGCTGTGGCAGGACGGCGACGGCATCGGAGTGACCGTCACCAACTCCGCACCGACCCGCCCTTCCCTCTCCCTGCCCGGCTCGCAGCAGGGCCTGGTCGGCCTGCGCGAACGGGCCGACATCCTGCACGGCACCCTCGACGCGGCTCCGACCGCGGAGGGCGGCTACCGGGTGCGGCTGCGGATTCCCCTCAGCGCGAGCTGACGCCCTCCCTGTGATGGACACCCTGATCCGTCGGCTGACGGATGGTGGGTCATGGCGCGGGCACCAGGAGCTGGGTGGCCGCCAGTCGCGCGTACAGCCGGTCCCTGGCCACCAGTTCCTCGTGCGTGCCCACGGCCCGGACGTGTCCGCCGTCCATGACGACGATCCGGTCGGCGCCCGTCACCGTCGACAGGCGGTGGGCCACCACCAGCACGGTGGTCTCGCGGGCCAGCTCCGTGATGACGTCTCGCAGCGCGAGCTCGTTGACGGCGTCGAGTTGCGACGTCGCCTCGTCAAGCAGAAGCAGCCCGGGCTTGCGGAGCAGGGCGCGGGCAAGGGCGATGCGCTGCCGCTCGCCGCCCGACAGCTTCGAGCCCCGGTGTCCGACGAGGGTGTCCAGACCCTGGGGCAGGCGCTCGACGAGGGTGTCGAGTCGCGTCCGGGCCAGGACGTCGCGGATGTCGTCGTCCGTCGCTTCGGGGGCCGCGAAGACGAGGTTCTCCCGCAGCGTGCCGGCGAGCACCGGCGCGTCCTGCTCCACATGGCCGATGGCGGAACGCAGCCCGGGCAGCGGCCAGTCCTGTACGTCCGTGCCGTCGACCAGGACCCGGCCGCCCGTGGCCTCATAGAACCGCTCGATGAGCGCGAACACCGTCGACTTGCCCGCACCGGAAGGTCCGACGAAGGCGGTCATGCCGGTGCGCGGCACTTCGAAGCTCACCTGCCGATGGGTGTACGGCTGGTCCGGGCGGTAGCGGAAGGACACGTCCTCGAAGCGGACCGACACCGGCTCCTGCACCGCTGCCGGCCGACTGGGCCGGGCCGGCCGCCGGGCGGTCGGTTCCGTCGACAGGCGTTCCACCTGCGTGATCCGGGAGATCGCGGCCGCCCCTTCCTGATAGGAGGTCACGGCGTCGATCAGCTTGGACACCGGCTCTATCAGATAGAAGAGGTACAGCAGGAAGGCGATGAGGGTGGACACGGGAATCTCCCCGGACGCCACCCGCGCCCCACCGACGCCGAGCACCGCCAGGAAGGCCAGCTGGACCGCGAGTTCGTCGGCCGAGCCGGCCACGGCCTCCCACTTCGCGCTCTTCACACCGTGCTGCCACGCCCGCTGTGCCGCCGCCTCCACCCGGGCGCTCTCCCGCTCCTCGGCACCGGACGCCTTCACCGTACGGAACGCCCCGAGCGCCCGTTCCAGCACGATGGAGATCTCCCCGACCGCCTCCTGCGACCGCTCGGTGGCCCGCGCGATCCTCGGCATCACGAGCATGACGGCCCCGCCGACCACCACGACCACACCGAGCGTCACACCCAGCAGCACGACGTCCAGGTACGCCATCATCACGATCGCCGCCACGAGGGCCACCGCTCCGGTGGCGGCGGAGACGACCGCGTGGGTGCTGACGGCCCGCAGCAGCGTGGTGTCCGAGGTGACCCTGGACATCAGATCGCCCGGCGGGATGCGCTCCCACTCCGCGATCCGCAGCCGCATCAACCGCCCCGCGAGGGTGCGCCGCGCGGCCAGGACCACCGATTCCGCCGTCCGCTCCAGCACGTACGCGCCGAACGCCTCGACAGCGGTGCCCAGCAGCACCAGCACGGTGAGCGCGACCAGGATCCCGGTGATGGTCTCACCGGAGGCGAGCCGGTCCACCAGGGCCTTCGTGGCCAGTGGCTGCAGCAGTCCCCCGGCTGCCCCGGCCAGGGCACACAGCAGGCCCAGCGCGACGGCCCACCGGTGCGGCCGGACGTAGGCGCCCAGTGCCTTGACCGTCTCCCGGACGGACAGGGACGTTTCGTCCGTCGTCAGGGCGGATGCGGTGTTCACGAAGTTCCTTTCCTCTGCGGTCGCCGGGCACCGCATGAGCGGTCCGGCGCACCACGGGTGTGATCAGGTGCCGGCACACCGCGGACGTGAGCCGGTGTCGGCTCACCACGGGCGCCGGCCGGTGTCGGCTAGCCGACGAAGACGGCCGCCCTCGCGGCGAGGGCGTGCGCCAGCCCTTCGGAGACCTCAGGGCGCAGGACGAACAGGACGAACACGCCCGCCGCAGCCGTCAGACAGAGAAGCTCCAGGAGTTCGCCCCTGCCCGGGACGGCGTCACGGCCGGGTACGTCGACCGGTGTTCCCGGGAAGTCCCGGCGGTCGTCGCGTAGCGCACGATGTGTCATGCCGCCAGCCTCTGAGCCCTTCCGGCCGGCGACCATCCGGCACCTGTCGGGTCCACCCCCGCCGAGTGGCTGGAGAAGGCAGCCGTCCGGTCGCGCCGGACCGGGCCGGAGAGGAGCCTCCGCCGATCGGCAGGGCGGTACCCGCCGACCGGCGGGGGCGGGACCGATGACTGCCGGATGGTCCGCTCCATGGCGCCCACGCGAGGTTGTCCGTATGACACAGACGCAGCCGCCACAGGAGACGCAGGCGCCGCAGGAGAACCCGCCTCCGCCGCCCCGTACTTCCCCCGAGCCCGCCGTGCCGGACTCGCCAGGTCCCCCGATGGGCCGCCTCGTCGGGGTGGATCTGGCCCGCGCACTGGCGGTGTTCGGCATGTACGTCGTGCACATCGGTCCCCCGCTGTCGGCCACGACCGGCGTCGCCGCCGGGATCCGGTACCTGGCGGACGGTCACTCATCGGTCCTGTTCGCCACCCTCGCCGGGTTCTCACTGATGCTGCTCGCGGGCCGCCGTGAGCCGAAGACCGGCGTGGCCGGCCGGCGGGCGAAGGCCCGCATCGCGATCCGCGCCGTGATCCTGCTGGCGCTGGGCACCGTGATGGCGATGGAGTACGGGGGCGTGATCATCCTCGGCTTCTACGGGGTCTACTTCCTGCTGGCCCTGCCCTTGGTGCGACTGCGCGCCAGGACGCTCGCGATCATCGCGGCGGCTCTCGCCCTCGTCACTCCGCAGCTGGCGTTCGCCCTGAACGCGCTGCTGACGCCGTCGGCCCAGCGGAGCATCAACGCCTACGACCCACTCCACCGCCTCAGCGACGTAGGACTGCTCGATCTGCTGCTCACCGGTTTCTACCCGGCGCTCACGTGGATGTCGTTCGTGACGGCGGGCATGGCGCTGGGCCGCCTCGACCTGTCCTCCGGCACCGTCCGGCGGCGCCTGGCCGCGCTGGGTGCCTCCCTCACCGTGGCCGCGTACGGCATGTCGTTGCTGCTCGCCGGCAAGGGCGCGTTGCGGAGCATGGCGGAGGACGGGTCGTCGTCCGGGAGCTCCGGTTCGCTGCCCGCGGGCAGCGGGTCGGTGCCCCTCGACGGCGGGTCGTTCCCCGACATGCCGGCGTCGTCACTGCTGATGGCAGGGCCGCACAGCGGCACCACGTTCGACATCATCGGCAGTGTCGGAGTCGCGATCCTCGTGATCGTGGGCGCGACGGTGGCGATGGACCGCCTGCCGCGACTGCGCCGCCTGGCGAAGCCGGTCATCGCCGTGGGCACCATGTCGCTGACCGCCTACGTCGGCCACTTCCTCGCACAGTCCGCGCTGTCCCTGCCGGCCGGCACCAGCACCCAGCAGTCTTGGGGACCGCTGCTCATGTTCGTCCTCGGAGCCACCCTGTTCGCCGCCGTCTGGTCCCGCTTCTTCCGCCGCGGCCCCCTGGAGTACCTGCTCAACACCGCCACCAAGCCGGCGAAGCACATCCGATGAGACCGGGCCGGGGTGGAGCGCGGAGGCGTTCCACCCCGGCCCGAGCCGCCCCGGAGAGGTGAAATCGTAATGAAATCCATTTTCATGTATCGTCTGCCCCGCCCACCGATCGCATCCGGAGGTCCTCATGGCCGTGCCCGAATGCTCCACACCGGAGGCTGGTCCCCGCATGACTCACGCCCCCTCGCCGCGCCTTCCGGTCACCGTCCTGTCCGGCTTCCTCGGCGCCGGGAAGACCACCCTGCTCAACCATGTCCTCACCAACCGCGAAGGGCTGCGCGTCGCCGTCATCGTCAATGACATGAGCGAGGTGAACATCGACGCCGCCCTGGTGCGCGGCGGCGAGGCGGCGCTGTCGCGCACCGAGGAACGCCTGGTCGAGATGACCAACGGATGCATCTGCTGCACCCTGCGCGACGATCTGCTGGAAGAGGTGGACCGGCTGGCACGCGAGGGGCGTTTCGACTACCTCCTCATCGAGTCCTCCGGCATCTCCGAGCCCATGCCCGTGGCCGCCACCTTCGCCTTCGCCCGCGACGACGGTGCCACCCTCGGCGACCTGGCCCGGCTGGACACGATGGTCACGGTGGTGGACGCCGCCAACTTCCTCCCCGAGCTGGCCGGCGGCGACGAACTGGCCGAACGGGGCCTGGACCAGTACGAGGACGACGAACGCACGGTCAGCGACCTGCTGATGGACCAGATCGAGTTCGCCGACGTCATCGTCGTCAACAAGCTCGACCTCGTCGACGCCGCGTCCGCCCGCCGACTCCGGGCCGCCCTGGCCCGCCTCAATCCCGCCGCCCACGTCGTGCCGGCCGTGCGGGGCCGCGTACCGGTCGGCGAGGTCCTGGGCACGGGCCGCTTCGACCTCGAGCGAGCACAGCAGGCTCCGGGCTGGGTCAGGGAACTGAACGGCGACCACGTCCCCGAGACGGAGGAGTACGGCATCTCCTCGGCCGTCTTCCGATCCTCGGCTCCCTTCCATCCCGGGCGGCTGTGGACGTTCGTGACGGAGACACTGGACAGCGGCGCCCACGGGCAGGTCCTCAGGTCCAAGGGATTCTTCACACTGGCCAGCCGGCCCCGTGTGACGGGACTGTGGTCCCAGGCCGGTTCCGTGGCACGCTTCGAGCCTTCCTCCGCCCGTGACACCGACAGCCCTCACGCCCAGGAGCTCGTGTTCATCGGCACCCGCTTGGACGCGGGATCCCTGAAGGCGGCTCTGGCCGACTGCCTCATGCGGGAGGACGAGGCTCCGCCCGCCACCGACCCCTTTCCCGTCTGGGACACCTACGGCTTCGACGAGAGCTGCGCACACGAGCACGACCCTCTCGCCGCCGTGGCGGGGCACTGAGACTCCGGGCCGGACGGCGACCTCGCGCGGGCCCCCACCACACTGCCCTGCTCCTCCGGTTGCGGCCGGCGCCGCGCGCCTTGTCAGCCCGGTACTCCCATGCTTGACGCGACGTCAGAGGCGTGAGCCGGACGAAACTCGCAAGTAGCCAAGTATTCCGTGTCGCGAGACTAGACAGGAGCAACGTCCGTATCCGTTAATCCATCCCATGTATCCCTCGAGAGAGTTGATCGAACCGAGACCCCGACGCATGAGCACGTGACGCGTCGCGCCCGACCGCCCGACCTGTGAGCGAACGCACCGAAGACCAAGCAGTCACCTTCCCCACCGAAAGGTGCGAGATGTCTTCCTCCGTCAGCAGACGGCGTCTCCTGCAAGCAGCCGGGGCCACGGCCGCCGCCTCTGCCACCGGTTCCTTCATCGGCGCATCGCCCGCCCACGCGGCCGCCCCTCAGGCCAGGGCCGATATCGGGGTGTCCGCGCATCCCTTCGCGCTCGGCCAGGTCCGGCTGACCGCGAGCCGCTGGCTGGACAACCAGGACCGTACCCGGAACTACCTGCGGTTCGTCGATGTCGACCGGCTGCTGTACAACTTTCGCGCCAACCACCGCCTGTCCACCAACGGCGCGGCGGCGAACGGCGGTTGGGACGCGCCGACGTTCCCCTTCCGCACCCATGTCCAAGGGCACTTCCTCACGGCCTGGGCACAGCTCTACGCGGTCACCGGGGACACCGTCTGCCGGGACAAGGCAACCCACATGGTCGCGGAGTTGGCCAGATGCCAGGCCAACAACAGTGCTGCCGGTTTCGGCGCCGGGTATCTCTCCGGCTACCCCGAGTCGGACTTCACCGCTCTCGAGCAGCGGACCCTGAGCAACGGCAACGTGCCGTACTACACCATCCACAAGACCCTGGCCGGCCTGCTGGACGTGTGGCGCCACATCGGCAGTACACAAGCCCGTGACGTCCTGCTCTCCCTGGCAGGGTGGGTCGACCGGCGCACCGGCCGGCTGAGCGGCCAGCAGATGCAGGCCATGCTGCAGACGGAGTTCGGCGGCATGAACACCGTGCTGACCGATCTCTATCAGCAGACAGGCGACGCGCGGTGGCTCACCGTCGCCCAGCGGTTCGATCACGCCGCGGTGTTCGACCCTCTGGCGGCCAACCAGGACCGGCTCAGCGGACTGCACGCCAACACGCAGGTACCCAAGTGGATCGGAGCCGCCCGGGAGTTCAAGGCCACCGGCACCGCTCGGTACCGGGACATCGCCACCCATGCCTGGAACTTCTGCGTCGACAACCACACGTACGCCATCGGCGGCAACAGTCAGGCGGAGCACTTCCGGGCCCCGAACGCCATCGCCGGCTACCTGAACAAGGACACGTGCGAAAGCTGCAACACCTTCAACATGCTCACCCTCACCCGGGAGCTGTTCGCGCTGGACCCGAATCGGGCCGCCCTGTTCGACTACTACGAGCAGGCGTGGCTGAACCAGATGATCGGCCAGCAGAACCCGGCGGACGAGCACGGCCACGTCACCTACTTCACCCCGCTCAACCCGGGCGGCCGACGCGGTGTGGGCCCGGCGTGGGGCGGCGGCACGTGGAGCACCGACTACGGCACCTTCTGGTGCTGCCAGGGCACGGGCCTGGAGATGCACACCAGGTTGATGGACTCCCTCTACTACCGCAGTGACAGCACGCTGATCGTGAACATGTTCGTGCCCTCGGTGCTCAACTGGCCGGAGCGCGGCATCACCGTCACCCAGACGACGAATTATCCCGTGAGCGACACCACGACCCTGCGGGTCAGCGGGAACGCCGGCGGAACCTGGGCGATGCGCATCCGCATCCCGAGCTGGACCTCCGGGGCCACCGTCAGCGTCAACGGCGCGGCGCAGAACATCACCACCACGCCCGGCAGCTACGCCACCCTGACCCGCTCCTGGGCCTCCGGCGACACGGTCACCGTCCGCCTGCCCATGCGGGTCGTCATGCGGGCGGCCAACGACAACGCGAACGTCGCCGCGATCACCTACGGCCCGGTGGTCCTGTCCGGCAACTACGGCGACCGGGCGCTCACCTCCCTCCCGACGCTGGACACGTCCTCGATCACACGGACCAGCAGCACTGCGCTCGCCTTCACCGCCAGGGCCAACGGCTCCACCGTCAGCCTGGGCCCGTTCCACGACGCGCACGGCCACAACTACACCGTCTACTGGAACACCAGCGGTACCGGCACCGTCCGTCTCGCCAACGTGGGCAGCGGTCTCGTGCTGGGCATCCAGAACATGTCCACGGCCGACGGCGGCCGCGCCCTCCAATGGAACGACTCGGGCACCGCCGACCACGACTGGCACATGATCCCCGACGGAAACGGGTTCCGCTTCCGCAACGCCCACAGCGGCAAGGTGCTCGGTGTCCAGGACATGTCCACGGCGGACAACGCGACCGTCCTGCAGTGGGCGGACAACGGCACCGCCGACCACCGCTGGACGCTGCTCGAGCAGGGAGACGGGACCTACAAGATCCGCAACGTGCACAGCGGCAAGCTGCTCGCCATCGCGAACGACTCCACCGCTGTCGGCGCGTTCGCGGTGCAGGACTCGGACGACGGCACCGCCGACAACCGCTGGCGCCTCGTGCGGAACTGACGCCCCCCGGAAGCAGACCCTGATCACTCTCCCCACTCCCTTGCGCGACACTTCGACCATTGTTCGACATGACGAACATCGTCGTTCGTCAGGGCGAGCGTCAAAGGCCGGGTCGTAGCGCATCACCAGTCCGGCCGGGGCCTGTGACGAGGCCGACCGGAACCGCTCCCTCAAGGAATGAGACCCCCATGCGCAGACGTGGTTTCAGCGCCCGGCATCTGTCCGTGGTGCTCGCGGCCCTGGTCGCTTCGGCGGCGACACTCGTCGCCAACCCGGCTCAGGCGGCCACCAGCGGCGCGCTACGCGGCGCCGGTTCAGGGCGGTGCCTCGATGTGCCGAACGCGGGCCAGACGGACGGCACGAACCTGCAGCTCTGGGACTGCACGGGCGGGACCAACCAGCAGTGGACACTGACGGACGACAACCGGCTGACCGTGTACGGCAACAAGTGCCTGGACGTGCCCGGCCACGCCACCACGGCCGGTACGCGGGTGCAGATCTGGGCCTGCCACGGCGGTGCGAACCAGCAGTGGCGGGTGAACTCCGACGGCACGATCGTCGGTGTGGAGTCCGGGCTCTGCCTGGACGTCAGCGGCGGCGCCACGGGCAACGGCACGGCGGTGCAGCTCTGGAACTGCCACGGCGGCAGCAACCAGAAGTGGACGGGGCTGTCCGCACCGCCGGGCGACACGTGTGCTCTCCCGTCGGCGTACCGGTGGTCGTCGACCGGCCCGTTGGCGCAGCCGTCGAACGGCTGGGTCGCGCTGAAGGACTTCACCACCGTGCCGTACAACGGCAAGCAGCTGGTCTACGCGACCACCTCTGACGGGTCGTCCTGGGGCACGATGGCGTTCCGTCCCTTCACCAACTGGTCGGACATGGCGACGGCCACCCAGACCGGGATGAGCCCGGGCCTGGCGGTGGCGCCCAAACTGTTCTACTTCGCGCCCAAGAACATCTGGGTGCTGACCTCCAACGGGTGGGGTACCGCCTGGCCCTTCACCTACCGCACGTCCTCCGACCCCACCAACCCCAACGGCTGGTCCGCCCCGCAGCCGCTGTTCACCGGCAGCCTGCCCGAAAGCGGCCCGATCGACCCGACCATGATCGCCGACGACCAGAACATGTACATGTTCTTCGCCGACGACAACGGCAAGATCTACAAGTCGACCATGCCGATCGGGAACTTCCCGGCCAGCTTCGGCTCGTCGTACACCACGGTCATGAGCGACACGAAGGAGAAGCTGTTCGAGGCGCCGGAGGTCTACAAGGTCAAGGGCCAGAACCAGTACCTCATGATCGTCGAGGCGATGGGCGCGAACGGCCGCTATTTCCGCTCCTTCACCGCCGCCGGCCTGAACGGTCCGTGGACAGTGCAGGCCGGCAGCGAGAGCAGCCCCTTCGCCGGCAAGGCCAACAGCGGTGCCACCTGGACCAACGACATCAGCCACGGTGACCTGGTGCGCACCACCGCCGACCAGACCATGACCGTCGACCCCTGCAACCTGCAGTTCCTGTACCAGGGCAGGACCCCCGCGTCGGACGGCACGGACTACCTGAAACTGCCGTACCGGCCGGGTCTCCTCACCCTGCGACGCTGACCCGCGTGCACGTGATCACACACTCCTGACCCGCCGATCAGGCCCGCACGGCGGCTACCGCTGTGCGGGCCGGGAAGGAAACCCCCCATGGTTTCCCTGCACAGACGACTGCTGCGGCTCCTCACGGCCACCGCACTGACGCTGAGCGCCTGCGCCACGGCCTCCGTCGGCACGACCGCCCAGGCCGCGCCGGGCAGCCCCGCGCTCACCCCGCCGCTCGGCTGGAACAGCTGGAACAGCTTCGGATGCGGGATCACCGAGGCGCAGGTCCGCCAGGCCGCCGACGCGATGGTGTCCTCGGGCATGAAGGCCGCGGGCTACCAGTACGTCGTCGTCGACGACTGCTGGTTCGACCCCCAGCGCGACGCGGCGGGCAACCTGCGGTCCAACCCGACCAAGTTCCCCAGCGGGATGAAGGCGCTCGGGGACTACATCCACAGCAAGGGCCTGAAGTTCGGCATCTACCAGGCGCCCAACGAGAAGACGTGCGCCCAGGGCGTGGGCACCTACCCCGGCGCCACCGGCAGCAAGGGCCATGAGGCCCAGGACGCCGCCACGTTCGCCTCCTGGGGTGTGGACTACCTCAAGTACGACTGGTGCTCCGGCAGCGGCACCCTCAGCGAGCAGGTCGCGCGGTTCACGACCATGCGCGACGCCCTGCGTGCCACCGGCCGTCCCATCGTCTACAGCATCAACCCCAACAGCTTCCACGCCCCCACCGGCGCCACCTACGACTGGGGACAGGTCGCCGACCTGTGGCGGACGACCGAGGACCTGCTCGACATCTGGCAGAACGGCAACACCAACAGCTACCCCATGGGCGTCGGCAACGTCCTGGACGTCAACGCGCCACTGGCGGCCCAGTCGGGCCCGGGACACTGGAACGATCCCGACATGCTCGTCGTCGGCCGCCCCGGTCTGTCACTGACCGAGTCACGTTCCCACTTCGCGCTGTGGGCGCTGATGGGCTCCCCTCTCATCGCGGGCAACGACATCCGCACCATGTCCGCCGACGTGAGCGCGATCCTGCGCAACCCGCGTCTGCTGGCGGTGAACCAGGACCCGCTGGGCGCGGGCGGGCGCCGGGTGCGCGACGACGGCGCCACCGAGGTGTTCGCCATGCGCCTGTCCGACGGCTCGGTCGCCGTCGGCCTGTTCAACCGCGGGAGCAGCACCGCGACCATCACCACGACGGCCGCCCAGGTCGGCCTGACGGGCGGCTCGTTCACCCTCACCGACCTGTGGACCGGCGGCACGTCGAGCACCTCCGGCCAGATCTCCGCGAGCGTCCCGGCACACGGTGTCGCCGTGTACAAGATGACCGGCGGCAGCCCGCTGGCCTCCACCACCGGGCGCCTGCGCGGTGGCGGGTCCGGCCGCTGCCTGGACGTGGACAACGCCTCCACCGCGGCCGGGGCGAAGACGCTGCTGTGGGACTGCCACACCGCCGCCAACCAGCTCTGGACCAGCTGGGCCGGAGGCGAGATCCGCGTCTACGGCGACAAGTGCCTGGACGCCTCCGGCCGGGGCACCACCAACGGCACGCCGGTCGTCGTCTGGCCCTGCAACGGCCAGGACAACCAGAAGTGGACGGTCGGCTCCGACGGGTCGGTCCGCAACGTCCGCGCCGGGCTGTGCCTCGACGCCAAGGAGGCCGGTTCCGCCAACGGGACCCCGGTCATCCTGTGGACCTGCAACGGCCAGAACAACCAGAAGTGGACCACCCTCCCGTAACGACGTCGGTCATGGCGGGGCCGCAGGCGGTAGTGCCTGCGCCTGCGGCCCCGCTTCGGGTGTCGAGGTCAGGACGGGTCGCCGTACTGCAGGCCGCGTCCGTTGGTGCCGACGTAGACGCGGCCGTAGGTGTCGGGGTCGCCGGTGATGACACCGACGCCGCCGATGGCGCCCCACTGGTGAGCCTTGTCGTTGACGCGGAGCCAGGTGGCGCCCTTGTCGGTTGAGCGGAAGACTCCGGTGACGCCCTTGACGGTGCCGATCAGGTAGAGGGTCTGGTAGCGGGCGCCCGGCTTGGCCTTGCCGAAGCCGAGGGCGGAGGCGGACTCCACCGTCTTGAGCGTGCTGAAGGTGCGGCCGCCGTCGGTGGAGTGCAGCAGCCCCTTGCCGTAGCCGGAGATCCACAGGTCACCGGCGATGCCGGGGGCAGCCGTGAGCCGGCCGTCGGGCAGGCCTGTGGCGCGGGCGGTGAAGGTCGCGCCGCCGTCGGTGCCGGCGTAGAGCGTGCCGCCGGACAGGGAGTAGAAGGTCCTGGCCGAGGAGCGGTCGGCGATGACCACGGCGTCGTCGCCCAGGCCACCGACCCTCGACCAGCTCGCCCCCCTGTCGGTCGACCGGTACGGGGCCTGGCCCGCCTGGGTCCAGACGAGGGTGGAGCCGTCCGCCGCGAGCGCGACATGCCCGTCCTGGGCACTGGCCACCGGCTCTGCCTTGAAGCCGTTCCAGTTGCGGCCGCCGTCGGTGGAGTAGGCGCCGTCCTGCGCGCCGCCCCGGCCGACGCGGACCATCATCGAGGGCTTGGACTGGGCGAAGTCGATATCGGTGCTGTTGGTCATCAGCGGGTTCTTCAGCCGCCCGGAGGGCACCTTGGTCAGGGAGTCGTGCCGGAAGCCGCCCTGGTCGCCCATGGAGGTGATGACGGTGGCGCCGCCGGGAGGGGCGATCGCGTCCAGCAGCGCGGTCTCCTCCAGACCTCGGGCGCCCATGCTCCAGTGGCTGGTCCCGCCGCTGTCGGACGCATGGGCGTCCTTGCTGCGCAGGATGCCGTTGCCGGTGCCGTACAGCACGTGCCCGGAGTTGAAGGGGTCGATGGCCAGGGCGGTCATCCAGTGCCCGGTGTGGGTGCCGACGTACGGCGCGGCGGAGGCGTTGCGCTTGGACTTGCCGGCCAGTGCCTTCCAGGTCGTGCCGCCGTCGGTGCTGCGGTAGATCTCGTCCTCGGGGTACCAGCGGCCGAGGGTGGTGACCATGACCGTGGAGGGCTTGCGCGGGTCGACGGCCAGGCCGGAGAACCCGTAGTTGCCCTGGGACGGGGAGATGTTCTTCCACGCCCCGCGGCTCGGCGTGTACCTCCACACCGAGCCCGCCGTCACGCCGTTGGGTCCGAGGTTGTCGGTGTACGTCAGGTACAGCGAGCCGTCACCGGAGAGCACCCCGTGCTGCGGCAGCTGGCCGGTGGGCTGTCCGGAGACGGCCTGCCAGCTGCTGCCGCCGTCGGTGGAGCGGTACAGGGAGGTGGACTTGTCGCCGACACCGACGTAGATCGTCTTGCTGCCGGCCGGGCCGTACGTCACGAAGGAGATGCCCGCGCCGCTGCTCGCCCCGTCCTTGACCGGGAACGAGGGGACCTGGCGCCATGTCACGCCGTAGTCGGTGCTGCGCCACAGACCGTTCTTGCGGCTGCCCAGCAGCAGATTGCGGTTGTCCGCGGGGTCGACCACGAGCCGCTCGCCCGCCCCGCGCCCGTCCTCGTTGCCGCCCACCTTGAACGGCAGGCTGGTGCGCTTGAAGGTGCGGCCCCGGTCCGTGGAGCGCAGGATCGCGCCGTTGCCCGCCCACTCGTTGGTGTACGTGCCCGCCATGAGGTAGAGCCGCTTGGGTTCGACGGGGTCGGTGGCCACCGAGTCGATGCCCAGCAGGTTCCAGTCCTTCTCGCCGATCCAGTCGGTCAGCGGGATCCACTGCTCGGCACCGGTGTCCCAGCGGTAGGCGCCGCCCATGTCCGTGCGCGCGTACAGCAGACCCTTCTCCCGCTGGTTGAACACCAGCCCCGTGACGTAACCGCCGCCCACCACCTGGGCGTTCTTCCACACATACGGTCCTGCCGCGGCCGTGGTCCGCGCGGTGGCGGATCCGGACGCCAGGGTCCGGTCCGCCTTCACCAGCTTCCACTGCTGACCAGAACCGCCCCCGCTCGGATTCTGAACGACCGCCGCGCCCTGGGCCGTTGAGCCTCCCGCGACGTCCAGGACCTGCCCGCTCCCGCGGGAGGTGAGGATGACGGCGTCGGAACCGCTGACCTCGCTGATGCGCCATTCCTGGGACGTGGCGGAGCTGTCGGTCTGCTGCTCGGCGGCGGCCCCCTGAGCGTTGGAGTTGCCCGCTATACCCAGCACCTTGCCGCTGTTGCGGTTCACCAGCTCGTAGTGGCCGTCGCCGGTGGGCCGCAGCCTCCACTGCTGGTTGGCGGTGTTCTCGTCGGTCCACTGCTGGATGCGGGTGCCGTCGGCGGTGGAGAAGCCGTTGACGTCCAGCACCTTGCCGCTGCGCACGGAGACCAGCCGGTAGTAGGCATCGCCGTCGACGGTCGCGGCCTGCGAGTCCTCCTGCGCGAACAGGAGGTACGGCACGAGGACGGCGGGCACACCGAGCACCAGACCGGTGGCGGTCCAGCGGCGGCGGTGACGCCCGCGGCGCCCGCCGTTCGTGGGGTGGTTCATGGGGAGGCGTTCTCCTTGCATGCTGTACACGTGGAAATCCGGACCCGGGCCACCGAACTGGCCGGATCCGATTCCTTGTGGTCACAGGCTGCGCAAAGGGTTGCCGTGATCCTGGAGCTCTCTTCGGGTCGCCGTCTCGTGGTGCGGCGGGAGGGGGTGTTCCTCCGGGATCCGAACCCCCGGGAAGGGCGCAGATCCCGGAGCGGGGTCATCCTGCGGTCAGGGTGGTCCACTTCTGGTTGGAGCCGCCGTTGCAGTCCCACAGGTGGAGCTGCGTGGCGTCGGCCGTGGAGGAGCCCGGAACGTCGAGGCAGCGGCCCGAAGCGGGGTTGCGGTAGCCGCCGTTGTAGGGCTGCCAGACCTGGTTGGCGCCGCCGTGACAGGACCAGAGCTGCACCTTGGTTCCGTTCGCGGTGCCATAGCCGGCGGCGTCGAGGCACTTGCCCATGGAGCGCAGCGTGCCGTCGGTGTAGGCGGACCACAGCTGGTTGGCACCGCCGCCACAGCTCCACGTCTGGACGGCGGTCCCGTCGGCTGTGGCGGCGCCCTTGACGTCCATGCACTTGCCGGCGATGCCGGACTGCACGCGTGCGGGGGCGGGGGCGGGGTTCTTCAGCCATCCGGCGCTGTCCGCGGCCCGGACGCCACGGTGGAAGGCGTCGGCCATCTTCCGGTAGCCCGAGTCGTTGGGGTGCAGGGGGTCGGCCAGGTCGGCCGTGGTCAGGCTGCTCATGTCCACGTAGCCGACGTGTTTGCCCGCCGCTTGTGCGTCGCTGACGATCTGGCGGGTGGCCTGGTTGTACGCGCCCCGGAACCGCTCCTCGGAGCTGCTGGTGGACACGACCAGGGAGGCGACGAGGACCGTTGCGTCGGGGACGTCGGCGGTGATCTGGTTGACCAGCGACTTCAGCCGGGCGATGGCGGTGTTGACCTCGGAGGCCCCCTGGAGGTCGTTGGTGCCGATGTGCAGCGTGACGACATTGGGCCGGTAGCGGGTGAGCGAGGCGTCGGCGAGGGCGGCGATCTGGTCGATGCGGTACCCCGAGTGGCCCTCGTTGTCGGGATCGGACATCGAACCGGCCCGCCCGGTGCCCACGAAGTCCAGCGGGTGGCCGTCCGCAGCGAGTCTGTCCCACAACGGCGCCCGGTAGCCGTTGCCCGTACTGCTTCCCACACCCCAGGTGATCGAGTCGCCCAACGGCATGACCCGCAAAGGCGTGTCGGAGGCGGCGGAGGCAGGGGTCACCCCTGCCGCTGTCAGTCCGAGCACGGCGGAGACAAGCGTGGCCAGGGGCAGGATCCGGGACTTTTTCATGGAGTTCCTTCTCTTCTGCGAGTGATTGCTGTTCAGCGGGGCTGACCGCCGCCCGGCGGACATCGGGGTGCGGTGCGTCACGGCGATCCGCTCGGCATGCGGACCGCCGAACACGAGGGCGCCGTGCCGGCCCCTGCCACTGAGGAAGGCGGTTTCCCACCGGGTGGATGCCGCTGTCGCGCGTCAGGCGGGCTCCCCGTACTGCACGCCGCGTCCGTTGGTGGCGATGTAGACCCGTCCGTACACGCGGGGATCGCCGGTGATGGCGGCTCCGGTCCAGCCCCACTGGTGACGGTCGTCGTTGATCCGTGTCCAGGTCTTCGCCTCGTCGTCGGAGCGGTGTACGGCGGTGACGGTGTCCGTGGCGCCGACCATGTAGAGCGCCGGGTAGGAAGCACCCCTGGCGGCCTTGCCGAAGCCCAGGGTGTGTGCGGCGTGGCAGCTGCTGACCTTGGTGAAGGTCGCGCCGCCGTCGGTCGAGCGGTGAAGCCCGTCGCCCTTGAGGCTGAGCCACAGGTCGCCGGTGCGGCCGGGTGCCGCGACCAGCTGGAACTCGGTGTCGCCCGAGCTGAGGCCGGTGGCCCGCGCGGTGAAGGTCTGTCCGCTGTCGGTGCTGGCGAAGAGGGTGCCGGTGGTGGTGTCGAAGGCGTAGCAGCGGGTGGGGTCGAGGGGGTCGGCGACGGGTGCCGCTCCCTTGGGGAAGGTGGGTATCTCGGTCCAGGTGGCGCCGTTGTCGGTCGAGCGGTGGGCGGGGTTGGCGGTGCCGAAGGACCACAGCAGCACGCCGGCGTCGGCGTTGGTGGCGATCGGGCCGGGTGCGCTCTTGGCGGGGTCCGGCTGGGTCTCGAACGGGGTCCAGGTCTTGCCGCCGTCGTGGGAGGAGGCGCCGTTGCCGTGGTCGCCCCAGCCGGCCCGGACCACGTAGGAGGGTTTGGCGGTGGCGAGGGACAGGCCGGTGCTGGTGCCGAAGACGGGGTTGGACGCCATGCCACGTGAGGGCGAGGCCGTGAGCCGTTCGTGGTACATCACGCCGATGTCGCCGGAGCCGCTGAGCAGGTGGGCCTGCCCGGTGGGGGGCGAGATCAGCTGGCGTACGGACGCTTCTTCCACCCCACGGATCTCGGGGGCGAAGTGCTTGAGGTCGCGAGTGCCGTAGAGGGTGGTGCCGGTGCCGTGGACGACGTGCCGGGAGTCGAACGGGTCCAGTCCGACGGCCTGGATCCACCAGCCGAACTTCGGCTTGTCGGCACCCCACTTGAGGTAAGGAGTCTCGGACACGTCGAGGACGGCCCCGTCCTTCAGGGACGTCCAGGTGCGGCCGCCGTCGGTGGTCCGGTACAGGGTGTCCACCAGCGACCAGCGGTTGTTGGTGGAGACGACGAGCGTGCCCGGGCGACGGGCGTCGACGGCGACACCGCCGTAGCCGAACGAGTCGGTGGAGCCGTCGGCCGTCGTGCCCCCGGGCTTCACCGGGGTGACCTCGGTCCACTTCCCGCTCGTCGTGCGCAGCTTGTGCACACTGCCGTCGGACTGCCCGTTCGGGCCCGGGGCGTTGGCGTACGTGACGTACAGCTCACACGTGTGCCGGTCGTAGGCGGCCCGGATCGGGACCTTGGCGGCGGTGCCGGCCGGCTGCCCCGGGACGGCCTCCCATGTGACGCCGTCCGACGTGCGGTAGAGGTTCGCGGAGGTGCCGTCGGAGTCGCCCCAGCCGGCGTAGACGCTGCGGCCCACGGCGAGCAGGAGCGTGACGCCCTGACCGGTGGCGCTCGGGGCGGCCGGGAAGCTCACGGCCTTCCATGTGGCGCCCCGGTCGGCGGACTTGAGCAGCCCGTCGTGCCGGGTGCCCAGCCACAGGGTGTCGCTGTCGCGCGGATCGACGAGGAGGCGCTCCCCGCAGCCCCGGCCGTCCTCGTTGGCCCCGAGCTTCACGCCGAGATCGGTGCGCTTCCAGGTCGCACCGCGGTCGTCCGAGCGCAGCACGGCCCCGTTTCCCGCCCAGGACTGCGTGTACGCGCCCAGGGACAGATACACGCGGTTCGGATGCGCCGGGTCGACGGCCATGGCCTCCACGCCCAGCAGATTCCAGTCGTCCCAGCCCAGGTGGTCGGTCAACGGGATCCAACGGTCGGCCCGGTCGTCCCACCGGTAGGCACCGCCGATGTCGGTCCGCAGGTAGGCCAGCCCGCGCACGGAGGGATGGAACAGCACCCCGGTGATGAACCCGGTGCCGCCCTGGACCACGTTGCGCCAACGGTATCCACTCTTCGCGGGAGTGGCGGCGGCTTGCGCACGTCCCTGGCCGAGCGGCAGGGAGACGGCCGCGGCTGCGGCAGCGGTCCCGGCGAGTACGGCTCTTCTGCTGATGCGACGCGTGCGCATGACATACCTCTTCCTCGTGCGAAGGAGACGGAGAGAGCGACGCCCTCGAGGGGCGCGGGAACCGTGCCGGTGCAGCCGGCCACCGAGCCGTTCTCCGGCGGATGGCCCGGCTGTGCCACACCGCCCCCACGGCGCGCCGGGAGCAGCCTGTCGGCGGCCTTGCCCTAGCGCGCGAGGGAGCCGCTCGGGCTCGGTCCGGAGCAGGCGGAAGCGGCATTCGGCGTCATCGCGTCAACCCTTCATGGCGCATCAGGACACCCGGCGGAGAGCCGTCGGCTGCGGTGTCGCTGGAATCGGCTGAGCTGAAAAGCAGACATCCCATTACTGCGGCGTGATGCACAGTCGAAGCGCTTCGACGTTGCTGCGAGGTTAAGTGAAGGCATGAGGGCGCACAAGGGTGCGCTCCAAGATTGCTCAGGGGTGCAACATCCGAGCCCCCGGGCTCTGGTCAACGCGGCGTGACTGATCCCTTGACACCGCCCTGGAGCTCTGACGAGCATCGAAGCGCTTCACTGTTCCATGCCGGTCCGCCTCAGGGGATTCCATGCGTCTGCCCACATGCCGTACGCACCACCGTCGTCGCGTGGTCGCAACGACGGTTGCCGAAGCGCGTCGGCACCCCTCCGTCGCGGCTCCGCCTCCCCGAAAAGATGGGATCCCTGCACCAGCCGGCCTGACGTCATAGACCGGAGCGACCCACCGCCGGACCAGGCCGATTTCGCGGGGCGATATCCGGCCGAAGCCGTTCACCGAGCCTGCTTGCAGCACGTCGAAGCGCTTCGCCTACCGGGTGGATTCCTTGAGGATTCTTCGTCGAAACCAGAGGCAGGAAGGCACCTCTGCCTTGCTTCACCCGAGTCATTGACACCGTATCCAGCCCAATGGGAGCGTCGAAGCGCTTCACCGTCTGGTCTTCTCCCCGGCCGCGCCGGATTCCAGAAAGGACAGCGTCATGTCCCCGAAGTCCAAGAAGAGAAGCGTCAAGGATGTGCTGACAGTCCTGCTGATGGGGATCTCGCCCCTGATCGCGGCGCTCCTACTGACCGGCACCTCGGCCACCACCGCATCGGCCGCGTCACTGAAGGAGGTGACGAACTTCGGCAACAACCCGGGCAACCTGCGGATGTACACCTACGTGCCCGACAGCGCTCCGGCACGCCCGGCGGTGCTGGTGGCGGTGCACTACTGCACCGGCACGGGGCCCGCCTTCTACTCCAACACGGAGTTCGCCCGACTTGCCGACCGGTACGGATTCATCGTCGTCTACCCGGACGCGAACGTCAGCGGACAGTGCTTCGACGTCTCCTCGCCCCAGGCGCTCAAGCATGACGGGGGCAGTGACCCCACGAGTATCGCCTCGATGGTCCGTTACACCGTGCGGAACATGAACGCCGACGCCGACCGGGTCTACGTCACCGGTGCCTCGTCCGGCGCGATGACGACCAATGTCATGCTCGGCGCATACCCCGACGTGTTCAAGGCGGGTGCGGCATTCATGGGCGTGCCGTTCGGCTGTTTCGCCACCACCGACGGCTCCGGCTGGAACAGCGCCTGCGCCACCGGCCAGATCACCAAGACCCCGCAGGCGTGGGGCGACCTCGTCCGGGCCGCCTACCCCGGGTACACCGGCCCCCGGCCGCGGATGCAGCTGTGGCACGGCACCGAGGACGATGCGCTGTACTACGCGAACTTCGGTGAAGAGATCAAGCAGTGGACCAATGTGCTCGGGGTGAGCCAGACGCCGGCCCTCACCGACTCCCCGCAGCCCGGCTGGACCCGCACCCGCTATGGCTCCACCACCGCACAGGCACCGGTCGAGGCGATCAGCGTCCAGGGTGTGGGGCACGCCCTGCCCTCCAGCGGTATGGCGGCCCGGGCCATTGCCTTCTTCGGACTCGACGGATCGGGAGGTTCCGGGGGCACCACCACAGGTCCTCTCCACGCCACCGGTTCGGGCAAGTGCCTGGACGTCCCCGGCTTTTCGCAGACCAATGGCGCCCAGACGCAGATCTGGGACTGCAACGGCCAGACGAACCAATCCTGGACCAGTACGCCGGCCAAGCAGCTCACCGTCTACGGCGGCGCGAAGTGCCTCGACGCGGCCGGCACCGCGGCCGGTGCGAAAGTCGCGATCTGGGACTGCAACGGCGGCGCCAACCAGCAGTGGAATCTCAAATCCGACGGCACTGTCACCGGCGTCCAGTCAGGGCTGTGCCTGGATGTGACCGGTGCCTCCACCGCCAACGGCGCACCGGTCACACTGTGGGCGTGCCACGGCGGCAGCAACCAGCAGTGGCGCCTCGGCTGACACCATTGCCCCAGGGCTGAGGGCTGCTCGAAATCCCTCTCGGTTCGAGCAGCCCTCCAGGCTCACGCCCTGCGCGATACACATCGGCGTCCGGCCCCGGGCATCCGCCGGTCCGTGGCTCAGGCGTCGATGACGACGGGGATGATGAGGGGCTTGCGGCGGTGGGTGCGGAACGCCCAGTTCGCCACGGCACGGGCGATGAGCTGTTCGAGCTGCCGCGCGTCCCCGACGCCTTCCTCGGCCGCGGTGGCCAGGGCCTTCTCGATGACGGGGACGACCGGTTCGAAGGTGGTGTCGTCGTGGACGAAGCCGCGGGCCAGGAAGTCGGGGGCCTCGGTGAGGGTACCGGTGTCCGCGTCGACGATCGCCACCACCGTGACGACGCCTTCCTCCGCGAGGGTGAGGCGGTCCTTGAGGGACGCTTCGGTGGCGCCGCCGACTTCCATGCCGTCCACGTAGACGTTGCCGGCGGGGACCTTGCCGGTGATGGACGCGCGCCCGTCGACGAGGTCGACGACGACGCCGTCCTCGGCGATGACGACCCGGTCGGGGTCGACGCCGGTACGGATGGCGAGGTCGCCGTTGGCCCGCAGGTGGCGCCATTCACCGTGCACCGGCATGACGTTGCGCGGTTTGACGATGTTGTAGCAGTAGACGAGTTCACCGGCGCTGGCGTGCCCTGAGACGTGCACCTTGGCGTTGCCCTTGTGGACCACGTGGGCGCCCCACCGGGTGAGTCCGTTGATCACCCGGTAGATGGCGTTCTCGTTGCCGGGGATGAGGGAGCTGGCGAGCAGGACGGTGTCGCCCTTGCCGATGCGGATCATGTGGTCGCGGTTGGCCATCCGCGACAGCGCGGCCATCGGTTCGCCCTGGGAGCCGGTGCACACCAGAGTGACCTTGTGGTCCGGGAGCTTCTCCAGCTCCTTCGTGCTCACGACCAGACCGGAGGGGACCTTCAGATAGCCCAGATCACGGGCGATGCCCATGTTGCGGACCATCGACCGGCCGACGAAGGCGACCTTGCGGCCGTGCTGGTGGGCGGCGTCCAGGACCTGCTGGATGCGGTGCACATGGCTGGCGAAGCTGGAGACGACGACCCGGCGCGGCGCGGTACGCATCACCTGCTCGATCGCCGGGTTCAGCTCACGCTCGGAGGTGGTGAAGCCGGGCACTTCGGCGTTGGTGGAGTCGGTGAGGAACAGGTCCACGCCCTCCTCGCCGAGTCGGGCGAAGGCGCGCAGATCGGTGATGCGGTCGTCGAGGGGGAACTGGTCCATCTTGAAGTCGCCGGTGTGCAGCACCATCCCGGCCTGGGTGCGGATCGCGACCGCGAGGCTGTCGGGGATGGAGTGGTTGACCGCCACGAACTCGCAGTCGAAGGGCCCGAAACCGCGCCGGTCGCCCTCCCGCACCCGGACCGTGCGCGGCCGGATGCCGTGCTCCTTGAGCTTGGCCTCCAGGAACGCCAGTGTCAGCTTGGAGCCGACGACGGGAATGTCGGACCGCTCGCGCAACAGGTACGGCACGCCGCCGATGTGGTCCTCGTGGCCGTGGGTGAGTACGACGGCCACGACATCGTCCAGCCGGTCCCGGATCGAGGTGAAGTCCGGCAGGATCACATCCACCCCGGGCTGCGTCTCCTCGGGGAACAGCACGCCGCAGTCCACGATGAGCAACTTGCCGGCGTGCTCGAAGACGGTCATGTTGCGGCCGATCTCACCCAGACCACCCAGGGCGATGACCCGCAGCCCTCCCTCGGGAAGGGGCGGGGCGGCTCTCAGTTCGGGGTGCGGATGGCTCATGCCTTCACGGTACCCGGAGAGTGGGGCGGCATGATCCATCGCCTGTGCGATCTCTTCTTCCCGGCAGTCCGGGGCACCCGCGCCTCGGAAGAAGTGCGGCACCGGGCGACCCGTGTGCGCCTGTCCCGGCCAGTGGTGCCACCGCCCGAGGCGCCCGGGCGGGCCGACGCATAGAATTCGATCTCATGCCGAAGCCTGACGAGCTGATCGTTGACATCGCTGCCCTGGTGGAGTCCGGGCAAAGCAATCAGATGTCCCTGACCGTGGTCACCGGTGGTGCTGTCATCACCGGCCGCCTGGCTCCCGAAGCCGTATGGCGGCAGAGGGTGTCCGAGGTGCTGACGGACTCCGCGCACCTGGGCGATTTCTCCGCCGTCTTCGACACCCCCGCGAAGAAGGACGGGCCGCCCACGCATCTGCACTTCCACGTCGCGCGGATCCTGCAGGGCACGGTGGGGATCCCGGAGACGGGCGGGATGTACCGCATCGCGATCGAGGACGTCAGCGCCTGGACCGTGGGCGACTTCAGCTACTCCGACCACTGACCCACCACCGCGCCGGGAGCGCGGCACGCAGTGAGGGCTCTGCCGGCGTGCCGGTAGAGCCCTCGGTTCCGTGTTCGGCTCCCGCGTGTCCCGTCGGTCGGTCGGCCGGACAGGGGTGCCGTGCGTTGCGGACGCCCGCCGCAACGACCTGTCCGCGCGCACGTACGGCCCCGGGTAGGGCGGCGCGCGACAGGCCGTCGAGCGCCTCGCACATCCACCACGTCCTGGGCGCACCGCACCGTCCACCGGCGGACGCCGTCCAGAACAACCGGGCAGAACGAGCGGGCAGAGGCGTCGCTTCCGCGCCGGCCTCAGCGGTGGGTGAGCATCCCTTCACGCAGGCGGGCCAGGGTCCGTGACAGGAGTCGGGAGACGTGCATCTGGGACACGCCCAGGTGCTCGCCGATCTGGGCCTGGGTGAGTTCCTCCACGAACCGCATGTGGATGATCTGCCGGTCCCTCTCATCGAGTTCGGCGAGCAGCGGGGCGAGGGCGTGGAAGTCCTCCACCAGTTCCAGCGCCTGGTCTTCGGCGCCGATGAAGTCCTGCAGGGCGCTCTCGCCGTCTTCGCTCCCGCCGATCGCGGCGTCCAGGGAAGAGGAGTTGTAGCCGTTGGCGGCCAGACGGGCCTCCCGCACCTCTTCCTCGGACAGGCTCATCAGCTCCGACAGCTCCTGGACCGTGGGCGTGCGGCCGAGCCGGCTTCGCAGTTCCTCGGTGGCGCGGGCGAGTTCGACGCGGGCTTCCTGCAGCCGGCGCGGCACATGCACGGCCCAGGTGGTGTCGCGGAAGAACCGCTTGATCTCACCCACGATGTAGGGGATCGCGAACGAGGTGAACTCCACTTCTCGGGTCAGCTCGAACCGGTCGATGGCCTTGATCAGGCCGATCATGCCGACCTGGACGATGTCCTCCATCTCCTCCGCGCCGCGGCTGCGGAAACGACCGGCCGCGTAGCGGACCAGGGACATGTTCATCTCGATGAGCGTTCCGCGGGCGTAGCTGTACTCCGGGGTGCCCTCTTCCAGGACCGTCAACTGTTCGAAGAAGAGCCGGGAGAGCTGGCGAGCGTCCTTGGGCGCCACCCGGGAGGGGTCGGCGACCTCCGGCAGCTCGCTCGTTCGTGCGTCCAGTGCCGCCGGAATGCTCATGAGCGTCATGCTGTGCCCTCCCCAGGTTCGAGCCGACCGCCACCACCTGCAAAACGGCCGACGACCGGCGCGTACCCCGTCCTCCCGCACGTATGCCCGTGCTGTGTCGAGCGGGCGCGCCACCTGGTCGTGGTCAGCTGGGGAGGTAGCAGCGAATGGTGGTGCCATCGGGGCCGGTGTGGACGCGGACGAGGTCGGCGAGTTGGTGGACGAGCAGGAGTCCGCGGCCGCCGGGCAGCGTGGGATGCGGCGGGCGGCGGCCGGCCAGGGGATCGGTCAGCTGTCCGCCGTCGTGGACCTCGCAGACGATCCGGCCGCTCTCGGCCCAGATGCGCAGTGTCCCCGTGCCGGCGCCGTGGATGACGCTGTTGGTGGTCAGCTCCGCCACCGCGAGTTCCAGATCCCCCAGGCTCACGCCGGACATGCCCAGGGACCGCGCCTGGGACACGGCGAAGTCGCGGGTGTCGGGCAGGGTCTGGGCGGCGAACGCGCGGGCCGCGGCTTCGCGGGGAGCGAGCAGTGGCTCGTTGTAGCGGGCGATGATCTGCTCGGGACCATAGGCGGTGGACGGCGTCTGGCCATCGGCGTCGATGACGACCGGGTGCGTCGCCAGGGCGTCGCTGAGGGCCTGCTTCTCCAGCTGCCCGGCGTCGTAGGGGCACAGGATGGTCACCGCACGCCCGGTGAAAGCGACGTTGATCAACGCCTCGTGCTGGACGCACGCCGGGTACTCGACGGCGGAACGACCCAGCCAGATCGGCTCGCCGATGATGCGGACCCGGCGGTCGCTCGGCTGCGCGTCGGCGAACCGGCGCAGCACGCTGGGGATGATGCGGCCGGGGTTGCGGCCGGCCCGGGTCATGTCGATGAAGCGCACCTTCGCCGCTTGCTCGCCCAGCCCCTCGCGGATCAGCTCCAGGCGATCCGGCGGAGCGGCGACGGCTGCGGGCTCACCGGCGTCCAGCCCTTCCCGCAGGAAGGGAACCGTTCCCGCGATGTACTGGTCCGTCCCCTCGTAGAAGAGCGCCGGATGAACGAACGGCTCGTGCGAGGTGGCTGTGCTCATCACGCAGCCACCTCGATCGCGGCAAGCCCGGGCCAGAAAAGGTCGAGCATGCGGGGCAGCTGCGCCGGAGGGCGGTGCAGCACGATCCGCCGGCCCTCGGGGAGGCGCTGGGCGGTGACCACCAGATCCGTCACGCCGGCCACGTCCACGAACCGCACCCGGGACATGTCCACGTGCAGGTCGTCCGTGCGACGCTCGACCAGTCGCTTCAGCGCCTGCTGCCAAACGGTCCGTGTGTTCATGCTGATCTCCCCGATCGCCCCCAGCCCCGAATTGTCAGGCAACGGATTGATCTGCAGTACCGCGTAACGTGGCGGCGCGACGGGGGGCCCGCCGACGCCAGGTGCGACATCCACGCTCTTGCCCCCAGTCCCCCGGGCTCGGCCGCACGGCGGCTCACATCGATCAGCTTGCACGATACCCGGTCGGCCAGCGCGGAACGCCCGGTCGCGCCGAGCGAGGGAATCGGGCCGAACCCGGCCTGCGTGGTCACCGGTGAGGCGAGCTGGTGGAGCTCGTACGACCGAGTAGGTGCCCTCTCGTGGTGGCGCCCCTGCTGTCTCCTCCCAGGGCGCGGGCGAGCTCAGGGCGCGAGGCTGAGTTCGGCCCAGACCGTTTTCCCGGGGTGGCGCGGGGTGACGCCCCAGCGGTGCGCGAGCCGTTCGAGGAGCTGCATGCCGAAGCCACCGGGCTCGGTGTTCTTGGTGACACGCATGCGCGGCCAGCGGTCACCGCAGTCGCTGACCGCGATGCGTAGCAGCAAGCCGTTCCAGCTGAGTCGGATCAGAGGCGGACCGGCGCCGTGGCGGATGGCGTTGGTGATCAGTTCCGAGACAAGCAGTTCGGCGGTCTGGATCATCCGGTCCTGGCGCAGCGGGCCGCCGAAACCTTCCACACAGTCGCGGACCCAGTGCCGGGCGGCCGCGATGCTCGCCGTGACAGCGGGGAAACGCGACTCGCAGGACGGGATGGTCGGTTCGCCGTTCACGAGGTTCCTCCAGCCTGGGATACGGCCCTGCCCTGCCGCCGGCCGGCGCCGCGTACAGCAGGTCGCAGGCGTCTGCCGGGTACCCCTGCCTGCCTGGTGAACCATCTGTGTCCGTCGGGTGACGGGCTGATCCTGTGAAGGGTTGGCCGTCGCTGTCCACCGGACTGGTGGTGGTGGGCTGGAGGACGCTGGCAGAATCATCCCGTCACACCACATGAGGCGACGCCGGTCGCGCTGCCACCGGCGCCCGAGGGCGAGGACGCCGGCATGGCACAGGTTTCGGATGTCGAGATTCCCCTCGACCGTGATGTGTTCCTGCGGACGTTGGTACGCGAGCTGGCGACGTCGCTCGAGTCGGTGATCGGCCTGGAGGAGGCGTCCGGCTACGTCAGCCTCGTGGGGCAGGCCGTCGGCACGCAGATCGACGAGATGTATCTCAAGGCACTGGGAACCGACCGGCTCACGGCTGAGCAGGTCGCCGAGGCGCTGGTGGACCTCAAGCGCCGCATCAACGGTGACTTCTACGTCATCGAGCACGACGAGACGAGGATCGTGCTGGGCAACCGGGTGTGCCCGTTCGCGGAGAAGGTGGTGGGCCGGGAGTCGATGTGCATGATGACGTCCACCGTCTTCGGCACCATCGCCGCCCGCAATCTGGGCTACGCGAGGGTGGAGCTGGAGGAGACCCTCGCCCGCGGCGACGCGGGCTGCCGTGTGGTGGTGCACCTGGTCCCGCACGTGGACGTCGAGACGGTGAGCGGCCGTGAGTACTTCGGCGACGGGGCTGTGACGCCATGACCCTTGGCCTGTTCAGGGCCATCACCAGACCGCTGCCCCATGCGGTGCTGCTGTGCGGGGCCGACGGCCGCGTGCTGGCCGCCAACCCGGCTGCCGGCCGCTGCGACGACCGGCTGCGTCCGGGCGCCAGCGTGTTCGATCTACGGCCCGACGACATCCCGCTGCTGCGTCAGCAGCTGGCTGGGTGGCTGCGCAGCGGCAGTCCCGTGCCCGGCGCGCTGGTCCTCAAGGACGCCGACGGCCGCACGCGGCGCTTCCGCTGTCACGGGGCACGGGCCACCTGGTGGGACGGCCCGCAGCCGGCCGTGCAGCTGCACCTGGTCGAGGCCGGTGCGTCCGACCGGTTCGTCGTGCTCAGCCAGCAGGTGGAGGCGCTGAACCGGGAGGTGGCCTTCCGCCGAGCCACCGAAGTGGACCGGGCGCGGCTGCTGACCGCCGAACAGGCCGCCCGGGCCCAGTTGCAGCACCTGTACGACCTGACTGCCGCCCTGGCCGCCGCGATCACCCTCGCGGAGGTCTCCCGTGCCGTCAGCGAGGTGGCGCCGGCCGCCCTGGGGGCCACCGCGGCGGAGCTCTATCTGCACTCGGCGCGGCTGGTCCCGCCCCTGCAGCCGGAGGACAACGGCCTTCCGGCCCGCGCGGGCGGCTGGACCGATCTGGACCGGCCGTCTTCCTCGGACCGCCCGCTCGTCGGTGAGGCAGCAGACGCGGTTCCCTCCGCCCTGTCACTGGAGGCGGACGGCGTCCACCTGGGCATGCTGATCGTCTACGGCTCGGACGGCTCCACCGCTCCCGAGCATGTGACTGCCGTGGCCCAGCAGATCGCCCAGGCCCTGCGCCGAGCGGGCCTGCACGAGCACGAGCACCGGGTCGCCGAACGCCTGCAGCTCAGCCTGCTGCCCCGGCTGCCACGGCTTCCGGGCCTGGAGACGGCCACCTGCTACGCCCCGGGCGGTGACCTGCTGTCGGTCGGCGGCGACTGGTACGACGTCTACGACGTGGACGCCGATCACATCGGCCTGAGCATCGGTGACGTCGCCGGGCACGGACTGCACGAAGCGACCGTCATGGCCCAGGTCACCGCCGCTCTTCGCAACATCGTGCCGCGCTGCGGCACCGACCCGGCCGCCGTCCTCGATGAAGTCAACACCTTCCTCGGCCGCTATCACCCGGAGCGGATGGCCACCGCCTGCTACCTGGTCTTCGATCGCCGCACCCGCACCCTGACCTACGCCACCGCCGGCCACCCGCCGCCGCTGCTCATCCACGCGGACGGCTCCAGCATCTACCTCGACCAGGCCACCTCTCCGCCCCTCGGCCCCGTCCGCGGCGTCCGCTACCGGCAGGCCGACACCGCCGTGGCCGAGAACGACACACTGCTGCTGTACACCGACGGGCTGATCGAGCGCCGTCGCGAAGACCTCGCGGTAGGAATGGAACGGCTGACCGAGTTCGCCCGCACCACCAGCGGCCTGGACATCGCCGAGCTGTGCGACCGATTCCTGCACCACCAGCCCGAAGCGGCGTTTCCCGACGACCGGGCCCTGCTCGCCGTCCGCTTCTCCCACCGGCCTGGCCGCCCCTCCCCCCGGCGACAGCGAGGCGCGGGAGCGCCGAGGACGGCATGAGCTCCTGCTCTCGGCAGGTCGGCGCTCGGCAGAACGACAACGCGAGCCTCCGTCGGCACAGCGCAAGAACCAAAGCAGCGCAGGTCAGGAGCCCTCTCCGGCGGCTCCACATCGCCACGCACTCCACAAGAATGCGTCATCGCAAGGATGTCCGCCTGCACCGCGTACGGAAAGCACAGGTCACGTCCATCTCATCGGCCTTGCCCGGCTTGTCGGCGTCCAGAGCGTCACACGAGCGCCCGACCCGGATTCCTCCCCCACCGCACGACGCCGGACGTCAGGAGATGGGGAACCAGACCGACAGGCGCTTGGCGATGGCCGGTACGTCGATGTCGTCCTGTGCGACTTCCTCGACGAACGGGCCGGCCACGGAGACGGGCGGCGGGACGGTACTGGCGCTGACGCCGTTGAACCGCAGAAAGACACGCATGCCGAGCCAGGCGGTGCGTTTGTTGCCGTCGATCAGCGCGTGATTGCGGGCGACGGAGTGCAGCAGCGCCGCAGCCTTCTCGTGCAGCGCGGGATACAACTCCGCCCCGAACACGTTCGTGCGGGGCCGCTCGATCGCCGACACCAGAAGGCCCATGTCACGCACGCTGTGCTCGGTGCCGTTGACCGTGCGGGCGATGGCCAGGATCTCGTCGATCTGGATGTAGCGCACGTCCGTCACTTCAGGTAGTCCAGGATCTCCGCATCGCTGTCCATGAGCTCGGCCAGGACGTCGTCGACCTTCAGCTCGGCCCGGTTCTGGGCGTCACGAATGGCCTCGATGGCGAGTTCCTGCTTACTGCGGCCTTCCCGACGAGCCCGCTCGGTGAGCTTCGCGTCAAGGTCGTCGGGGAGTCGGAGTGTCATCGCCATGCGGAAATGATACCAGGCAGGTATCAAGGTGCGGGGTCGAGAGCAGCGAAGCGCAGGTCAGGCACCCTTGCCCGCAGGCTCGAGAATCGCCCCGCACGCCACGTGATGCGTCATCGGAATGACGTCGACTTGAGCGCGCTACGGAAACCAACAGGTCAGCGCCGTTTTCTCGGCCAACCGACCGGTGTGCGGACATCCCGAGCGTCAAACGAGCGTCATGAGATCGACCGGTGGAAGGAGCAGATGATCGTCCGACGGGGAGGGGGCTATGTCGAGTCCGATCGGTGTCGTGCGCCCGGCCAGGCGGCCATCGCCGCGTCGACCACTCGCTCCAGGGTCTGCCGTGTCGCCCCGTCGCACGCTTGCTGGTTCATCCCCTGGATGACCGCCGCATAGAAAGCCGCGAGACCATCGGCGTCCACGTCGGCGCCGAGTAGTCCTGCGTCGATGTCAGCGCGGATGCGGGCGGCGATCGACGCCTTGGTCTCCTCGCGCATCGCGCGCAACTTGTCCTTGACGTCGTGCGAGCCGGGGGCGCAGTTGGTCGCGCCGGTGATGATGAGACAGCCCGGCGGGTGGCTCGGGTCCGTGTAGTCGACGGCGAGATGCCGCAGCAGCGTGGCGAGGGCCGAGCGGGCGTCCGAGCCCTGCCCCAGACGGGCTCCGTAGGTGCGCATGTACAACTGGACTGCCTCGTCGAACAGTTGCCGCTTGTCACCGAAGGCGGCGTACAGGCTCGGTGGGTTGATCCCCATCGCCTGGGTGAGCGAGGCGACCGACGTCGTGTCGTAACCGTGGGTCCAGAACTCCCGCAGGGCGGCAGCCAGAGCCTGATCGCGATCGAAGGATCGCCGGCTCCGCCTGGATGCGGTCCTGGCCGGGGTGGGTCCGCTGCTCATGAGCACAGCCTACCCGAGTCTGTAGCGATCGCTAAAGGAACTCTGTTACGGTCGGCATCATCGTCAGCCTTAGCGATCACTAAAGCTAGTTGCCGGGCCGAGCCGTCCGGTGCCACGAAAGGGAATCCGATGACCACGCCCACACGCACCGCCTTCGCCCGCACCGTCCGCGGCACCGGCCCAGGCCTCCTGCTCGCCCATGGCGCAGGCGGCGGCATCGAGGCCAACTACGGACCGATCCTCGACGGACTCGCCGCACAGCACACCACCGTCGGGGTCGACTACCCCGGCACCGGCACCACCCCGAAGGCCCAAAACCCCCTCGACATCGACGAGCTGGCCGAACGGCTGGTCGAGGCTGCCGACGCGGAAGGACTCGACACATTCGCGGTCAGTGGGTACTCACTCGGAGGCCCCGTCGCGATCCGCCTCGCCGCGCGTCATCCGGAGCGAGTCAGCTCACTCATACTGAGCGCGTCGTTCGCGCATGCCGACACCCGCACCAACCTCGCGGCCTCCGTCTGGCACCAGCTGTTCGCGTCCGGTCAGCACACGCTGCTCGCGGAGTACCTGAACCTGATGGGGCTCAGTGAAGCGGCCTTGAACTCCCTTACACCGGACCAGGTCCACGCCATCGCCGAGCAACTCGCTCCCACCCTCCCCTCCGGCACCGGTGACCAGCTCGACCTGGTCCGGAGGGTCGACGTCCGCGGCGACCTCGCCGGTATCGCCGTACCGACACTCGTCGTCGTCACCACCGCCGACCCCCTGATCTCCCCCGCCCTGCAACGACAGCTCGCCGCCGCCATCCCCACCGCCGAGACGGCAGAGCTCCCGACCGGACACCTGCCGTTCGTCGAACGCCCTCAGGAGTGGCTGGAGCTCATGACTGCTTTCCTCGCACGGAAGTGAGGACCGAAAAAGACTCACCCACCCGGAAATCCGCATCCAGGGGAAAATTTCTTCCCCCTCACCACACGTGGACATCATCACGGCCTCGAAGAACCATGGAGCGAGGCCCACCCGTCGGCGGGTCACGGACTGCAAAAAGGAACAGGCGGCCATGATCGAGAACGTTTCTTTCAGGAACAAGGCCGTGGAAATCGCGGCACACCTTCACCTGCCGGACGACTTCTCGGAGGACAAGAAATACCCGGCCCTCGTCGGGATACACCCGGCGGGTGGTGTGAAGGAACAGACAATAGGTCACTACGCGAAGCGGCTGGCCGCGCACGGATTCGTCACCGTGGTCTACGACTCCTCCTACCAAGGAGAAAGCGGCGGCGAGCCTCGCCTTCTGGAGGACCCGACGGCGAGAGTGGAGGACGCCCGCTGCGCAGCGGACTTTCTCACCACTCTCCCGTTCGTCGACACCGAACGGATCGGCGTCTTCGGCATCTGCGCCGGCGGCGGTTACGCGATCAGCGTGGCGCAGACCGAACGCCGCTTCAAGGCGGTGGCCACCGTCAGCGCGGCTCCGATGGGCGAGGGCTCCAGAGGCTTCCTGGGATACCTGTCACCGGTTTCCGAGCAGATCAAGACACTGGAAATGGTCGCCCGGCAGCGCACGGCGGAGGCGAGGGGTGCCGACCCGGTCTACGCACCGTTCGTCCCGGAAAAGCTGGAAGAGATCGACGACAACACCCCGGACCTCCTGCGCGAGGGATACGACTATTACCGGACACCCCGTGGCCGGCATCCCCGCTCGAAGGGCCGTTTCCTGCTGAGCAGCATGGACAGGATGTACGCCTTTTCGGCATTCGATCAGATTCCGGAACTGCTGACCCAGCCGATGCTCCTCATCGCGGGGAGCAAGGCGGACACCAAAATCTTCAGCGATCAGGCGTACGAGCTTTCCAACGGTCCGAAGGAGCTGTTCGTCGTCGAAGGGGCAACGCACATCGCCATGTATGACGTACCGGAGTACGTGGACCAAGCGATCAACAAGATGGTGGCGTTCTTCGCCGTCCTGTAACAGTGCACTCTTCCGACGCACAGCTCGGTTCACCCCGACAAACAAATTCACGAGGAGCACGACACGCATGTCCCCTTCCGGCCCTCCCGGCATCGCCATCGCCTTTCATTCGGGCTACGGTCACACGGCCGTCATCGCCGAAGCCGTGGCACGTGGCGCGGTGAACGCCGGTGCCGAGGTCGTCTCGATCTCCGTCGACACGATCACCGACGAGCAGTGGGCCCAGCTGGACGCTGCTGACGCGATCATCTTCGGTTCCGCCACGTACATGGGCACCGCCTCGGCAGCCTTCCACGCGTTCGCCCAGGCCAGCAGCAAGCGCTGGTTCCCCCACGCCTGGGTGGACAAGCTCGCCGCGGGTTTCACCAACTCCGGGGCAAAGAGCGGCGACAAGTCCTCCACTCTGGGCTACTTCGCCACCCTGGCGGCCCAGCACGGCATGCACTGGATCAGCCTCGGCCTCCTGCCGGGCTGGGATTCCACCCGGGGCAGCGAGGACGACATCAACCGGCTGGGCTTCTTCCTCGGCGCCGGCGCCCAGAGCCCGACCGACGCGGGTCCGGAAGCGGTCCACCGCTCCGACATCGCCACCGCCGAGCACCTGGGTGCGCGCGTCGCTCACCAGGCGGCGATCTTCCGCGCCGGGCGCACCGCCCTCGCCGCCTGATCACACGGTCTTTCCTCAACCACCCCATGCCCCCACGTCCACAAGGAGTGAACCGTGTCCGAATCCCCGAGCCTGGCCCTCATCCGCCGGGTGTACGAATCCCGTATGGCCCCTGAGGTCACCAGCGAGGTCATGGCGCCGGACCTCGTCTGGGACATCACCCCCGGCTTCCCGAACAGCGGCGTCTACCACGGCTGGGGCGACGTGGCGAAGCACTTCTTCGGCGCGACGATGCCGGATTACGAGTCCTTCGGCGCGGTGCCCGAGGAGTTCTACGCGGACGACGAGGGCCACGTTTTCGTATTCGGGCACTACCACGCCGAGACGAAGACCGGGAAGAAGGCCGACGTCCGCTTCCTCCACCTGTGGACCGTCCGCGACGGCAAGGCCGTCAGCATGCGGCAGACCGCTGACAGCCACGTCCTCCAGGAAGCCCTCAAGGGCTGACACCACCATCGGGAGAAAGACCCCCATGACGAAGATCCTTTTCGTGATCACCGCCTCCGACCACTGGACGCTGGCCGACAGAACCCGCCACCCGGCCGGTTTCTGGGCAGAGGAGGCGATCGGCCCGTACCAGGTCTTCAAGGAGGCCGGATACGAGATCGCCGCAGCCACCCCCGGCGGCGTGCCTCCCACCGTGGACGCCCTCAGCCTCACTCCCGACTTCAACAGCGGCGAGGAGGGCGCCGAACGCATGCGCTCGGCGCTGCGCGAGGCCACCGAGCTGGCACACCCCATGCGGATCGAAGACGTGAACATCGACGGCTACGACGCCGTCTTCTACCCCGGCGGCTGGGGCCCGATGGAGGACCTGCCCGACGACGCCGCCTCCGGCAGGCTGCTCACCGACTGGCTCGCCTCCGGCAAGCCCGTGTCCCTGGTGTGCCACGGCCCCGCCGCCCTGCTCGCCACCATCGGCCCCGACGGGACTTCCCCGTTCGCCGGCTACCGCCTGACCGGTCTGTCCAACGCCGAGGAGAAGCAGAACGGTCTCGCGGACCGCGCGAAGTGGCTGCTCCAGGACCGGCTCGAGAACGAGCTCAGGGCCGACTACCGCGAGGCCGACCCGTTCACCCCGCACGTCGAGGTCGACCGCACCCTGTACACCGGCCAGAACCCCTACTCGGCCGTCCCTCTGGCCCAGGAACTCGTCAGGGCACTGAGCTGACACCACACAGCACCGCATGATCCAGGCCACCCGGTACACCCGCGGCGCGTACCGGGCCCGCATCTCACCTCGTGTGGCCAGGCGGGCGGGAGATTTGATTCCCGTGCGCCGGCAGCCGAAATCCAGGGGAGGATTACCTCCCCTTTACGTACAGTGCCGGGCCCTTGTGCGAGGCTGGAGTTCATGCACCGCGACCCGCACCTGAACGAGCTGGGCGAGTTCCTCAAGGCCCGCCGTGCCGAACTCAGCCCCTCCGAAGTCGGGCTCCACGGCGGGCAACGGCGGCGTGTGAGTGGGCTGCGCCGCGAGGAGGTGGCTCTCCTCGCCTCGATCAGCACCGAGTACTACACGCGCATCGAGCAGGGCCGTCTCCAGGCATCGGCCGCTCTGCTGAACGACATCGCCCGGGTGCTCCGGCTCAACGAGGCTCAGCAGACCTACCTCTTCGATCTCGCGACCAGGCAGAGGGTGCGCCCGCCGGTCTCGGGCGACCGCCAGCAGGTGGATCCGCAGTTGCAGCGCATGCTGGACGATCTCACGGCCACTCCTGCCTTCGTCATCGGCCGGCGGACCGACATTCTCGGCTGGAACCAGCTCGCCGCAGGGCTGTGGACCGACTTCGGCCGCTACCCGGAAGAAGAGCGTGTGTTCATCCGGCTGCTGTTCACCGAGCCCTGGATGCGCGAGTTGTACGCGGACTGGGAGGAGGTCACCCGACTGGCCATCGCTCACCTGCGCATGGAGAGCGCACGGTATCCCGGCGAACCGCGTCTCGCCGCTCTGGTCGAGACCCTCTCCGCCCGCGACGCCCAGTTCCGTCAGTGGTGGGCCGAACATGACGTCGCCATGCGGGAGAAGGGCACGAAGAAGCTCCGTCACCCCGTGGTGGGCGAGTTGACGCTCGACTGGAACACGCTCACGTGCGGGACGGACCCTGAGCAGCACATCATCGTCTGGAACGCCGAGTCCGGTTCCCCGTCCCACGACGCCCTGCGCGTTCTGGCCTCCTGGGCGGCGGACCAGAAGCGGACGGCGTCCGACAGCGTCGCGTGACTTCTCCGGCCTCTCCATGGCCGGAGGGCGCATGCAACGACGCGTGGCCGTCCTGACCGGTGCTGCCCCTCCGGCCGAGCCGGACCTCAAGGCGGTATTCCTGGTCGTTTCCGGGCCCCTCGACGCGAGGAGGCACGGTCCGTCATGGGACGGAGTCCGCGATCTCCAGCGTTCCTTCCCCGGGTGAGCCGTGTCGGATGCCGGTGCTCGGACGGTCGTCCTGCTGTTGGTGCCCGCATGCCGATGACCTCTGTGCGGCGCGTCCCAGGTGTGCGCCGACGTGTCCTTCACCCAAGGGGGGTATGGATTTCTCCCCTGGATGAGCGCTCCCGCGGGTGGAACTCTCCCCTTTGCGAGGTCGTGCGGAGACGGCAGGGTCGATGAAGTCGGCGAAACAGAAGCAAGCGCCCTCGGGCGCGGCAGAAATCGTTCCCCGGCTTGCCCCGCATTCCGCATTTCCGCATTTCACGCGAACGGCGAAGTTGACGACCGGCACGTACACACCCCAGGAATCCCCGGCCGAGCGCCGAGCGACCTGATCCGAGACACCCGCCAGGAGCACCACCTCATGACCGACCGGAAGAAGTTCGCGCCGCCGGCGATCCAGGAGTTCGCCCCGAAGCTCGCCGAGGTCACCGACACGGTCCTGTTCGGTGACATCTGGGAGCGGCCGGGCCTGTCCCCGCGTGACCGCAGCCTGGTCACCGTCACGGCGCTCGTCGCCCTCCACCGCACCGACCAGCTCGGCTTCCACCTCGGCAAGGCGCTGGAGAACGGCGTGACCAAGGACGAACTCGTCGAGGCCATCACCCATCTGGCCTTCTACGCCGGGTGGCCCAACGCCATGTCAGCGGTGACGCAGCTCAAGGTGATCGTGGACAAGGCAGACGACTCAGCCTGAGGTCCGCCCCACCGCCCGCCGCTCCCGGGGCGTGGGCCCCGCGTCTGCCCCGCTCCCACGCCTGGCCTCCGCAACCCGACCCATCGAAGACCAGAGGCACGCCATGCGAGCAACCGTCATTCACGCGCCCGGCGACATCCGGGTGGAGAACCGTCCCGAGCCGGAGATCACCGCACCGACGGACGCCGTCATCCGCACCGTCGCCACCTGTGTGTGCGGCTCCGACCTCTGGAGCTACCGCGGCGTCATGCCGGTCGACGAGCCGCAGCCGATCGGCCACGAGTACGTCGGCGTCGTGGAGGAGGCCGGCAGCGAGGTGTCGGGCGTCAAGCCCGGCCAGTTCGTCATCGGGTCCTTCGCCGCATCCGACAACACCTGCCCGGTCTGCCGGGCCGGTTACCACACCTCCTGTCAGCACGCGGAGTGGGTCACCGGCTGCCAGGCCGAGTACGTCCGCGTCCCCCTGGCCGACGGCACTCTGGTCGCCGTACCGGAGCAGCCGGCCGAGGAGCTGATACCGAGCCTGCTGACGCTGTCCGACGTGATGGGCACCGGCTGGTACGCGGCCAAGGCCGCCGGGGTCAGGCCCGGTGCGACGGCCGTGGTGGTCGGTGACGGGGCAGTCGGCCTGTGCGCTGTCATCGCCGCGAAGGAACTGGGTGCCGAGCGTGTCATCGCCATGAGCCGGCACGCATCCCGGCAGAAGCTGGCTCTCGAGTTCGGCGCTACCGACATCATCACCGAGCGCGGTGATGAGGGGGTGGCACGCGTCAAGGAGTTGACCGACGGCATCGGCGCCGACTCGGTCCTGGAATGCGTGGGCACCCAGCAGTCGATGCACCAGGCCCTACGGTCCACCCGCCCGGGCGGCGACGTCGGCTTCGTCGGCATGCCGCACGACGTGCGGATCGACGGGCAGGAGCTGTTCTTCTCCCACGTCGGCCTGCGCGGCGGTCCCGCGCCCGTGCGGGCCTATCTGCCCGACCTGATCCACCGCGTCCTGTCCGGCCGTATCGACCCCGGCAGGGTCTTCGACCTCACCCTGCCCCTGGGCGAGGCAGCCGAGGGCTACAGGGCCATGGACGAGCGTCGCGCCATCAAGACGTTGCTGCGTCCGTGACCTCGCGCCCGACGGAGAACCACCGATGACGACATGGACGAGCGACGAGCTCCAACGCATCGCCGACGCGGAGGAGTTGGAGATGGCCCCTCTGCGGCATGACGGCACGTTGCGCGCGCCGGTGCCGGTCTGGGTCGTCCGCGACGGTGACGACCTGTACGTCCGCTCCTTCCGGGGCACGGACGGCGGCTGGTGGCGTACGGCCCGCGCCGGCCGTGCGGGGCACATCCGCTCCGGCGGCGTCGACAAGGGCGTCACCTTCGTCGACGTACGAGACGACGAGCTCAACGACCGTATCGACACCGCCTACCGCACCAAGTACGGCCACAACGGCTGCGCCTACGTCGACCCCATGGTCGCCTCCCGCGTCACGACGCTGCGCCTGGTCCCGAGATGAGCGGGACGATCCGGTGGGAGGCCGCCGAGCCCCCGCCGGCACCCGATCTCTCACAGGAGTAAGTCCCATGCTCGGTCTCGAACTCGTCGTACTCCTCGGCGTGGCCGTGCTGGCGGGCAACGTCCTGGCGCAGCGTCTCGGCGTCGCGCCGCCCGTCGTCCTGCTCGCCCTGGGCGCCCTGCTCGGTCTGGTCCCGGCCGTCCGCCAGACCCAACTACCGCCCGACGTCGTACTGTTGCTCTTCCTTCCCGTGCTCCTGTACTGGGAGAGCCTGACGACGTCGAGCCGGGAGATCCGCTCGAACCTGCGCGGCATCGTCCTGATGAGCACACTCCTGGTCATCCTCACCGCGTGGGCCGTTGCGGCCGCCGGGCACGCGCTCGGGCTGCCGTGGGGGCCCGCGTGGGTGCTGGGCGCGGCGGTGGCTCCCACCGACGCCACGGCAGTCGGTGCCCTGGCGCGCGCGCTGCCGCGTCGCCAGGTCACGGTGCTGCGCGCGGAGAGCCTCGTCAACGACGGCACCGCGCTGGTCATCTTCGGCCTGGCGGTCGGTCTGACCGTCGGTGAGGAGCACCTGACCGTCCCCCACGTCGGGGCGCTGTTCCTCCTCGCCTACGGTGGTGGGGCCGCCGTGGGCGTGGCGGTCGCCTTGGTCAACATGAATCTGCGGCGCCGCCTCCACGACCCGTTGCTGGGCAATCTCGTCATGATCCTGGCACCGTTCACGGCCTATCTGCTCGCCGAGCTGGTCCATGCCTCGGGCGTCCTCGCGGTCGTGGTGAGCGGGCTGATCATGGCTCAGGTGGCGCCCCGTCTCATCCGCGCCGAGCATCGCAGGCAGGCCCTGGCGTTCTGGCCGCTGGCCACGTTCATCATCAACGCCACGCTGTTCGTCCTGGTCGGTGTGGAACTGCAGTATGCGCTGCGGCACATGAGCCGACCGGACCTCACAGACGCGTTGATCGCGATCGGTGTGGTCAGCGTGGTGCTGGTAGTCGTACGGTTCGCGTTCCTGTTCGCCTCCGCCTACCTGATCCGCGCGCTCGACCGGCGACCGGAGCAGCGGATGCGGCGCATGAGCAACCGGGCTCGCACCGTCAGCGGGTTTGCGGGCTTCCGAGGGGCGGTATCCCTGGCCGTGGCCCTGTCAGTACCGGAGATCCTGGACTCCGGTGCGCCTTTCCCGGACCGTGACTTCATCGTCTTCGTCACCTCCGGCGTCATCGTGGTGACGCTCGTGGGGCAGGGACTGCTGCTGCCAGGGGTGGTGCGCTGGGCCCGGCTGCCGCGGGACACCTCCGTCGAGGAGGAAGAACTTCTGGCCGAGACCAAGGCCACCGAGGAGGCCCTTGACGCACTGCCTCGGCTCGCCGCCGGTCTGGGCACGTCCCCACGGGTCGCGGAGTGGCTGCGCCGGGAGTACGAGGCCCAACTGGCCGCCGTGCGGGCTCGGGGCGCGGGCGCCGATGGTGATCCCGCCCTGCTGCACAACCGTCACTACAACGCGCTGCGGCTCGCCCTCATCGCCCACAAGCGCGGGACCGTCGTCCGGCTGCGCGACGAGCAACGCATCGATGACACGGTTCTGCGCCGGCTCCAGACCACCTTGGACTACGAGGAGGTGCGGCTGGCCGGAACGGAGGTGGAGTGAGCCGGCGCACATACGACTCGAACAAGGCGCCCTGCGTGAACGCATCGTCCTGACCTTCGACCACGGCAACTGACGGTCCGACTCGGCAGGACAGACCCCCTCGGCTCATCGAGCGGGTTCACCGGCAAGGAGGAAAACAATGCACACACGAACGCTGGGGCGGGACCTGTGCGTCTCCGCGATCGGGCTCGGCGCCATGGGCATGTCTCAGAGCTACGGCCCCAATCCCGGTGACCGTAAGGAGATGGTCGCCGTACTCCGCGGCGCCGTCGAACGCGGCGTCACGTTCTTCGACACCGCGGAGGTGTACGGCCCGTACGTCAACGAGGAACTCGTCGGAGAGGCCCTCGCACCGCTGCACGACCAGGTGGTGATCGCCACCAAGTTCGGCTTCCACATCGAGAACGGCGCGCCCGCCGGGCTCAACAGCCGCCCCGAGCAGATCCGCGCCGTGGCCGACGCCTCCCTCAGGCGCCTCGGAGTGGACACGATCGACCTGTTCTACCAGCACCGCGTCGACCCGGACGTACCGATCGAGGACGTCGCGGGCACGGTGGGCGAACTGGTCCAGGAGGGCAAGGTGCGCTGCTTCGGGCTCTCGGAGGCCGGCGCGCAGACCATCCGCCGTGCCCACGCGGTACATCCTGTTACGGCGGTGCAGAGCGAGTACTCACTGTGGACCCGGGACCCCGAACCGGAAGTGTTGCCCATCTGCGCGGCCCTCGGCATCGGCTTCGTGCCGTTCAGCCCGCTCGGCAAGGGATTTCTGACCGGGACGGTCGACGCGTCCACGTCGTTCACGGACGGCGACGTCCGCACCACCATCCCCCGGTTCACTGCCGAGAACCGCGCGGCGAACCAGGCTCTCGTGGACCATGTCACGGCGCTCGCCCAGGCCAAGGGCGCCACCCCCGGACAGGTCGCCCTCGCTTGGCTCCTCGCCCAGCACCCGTCGATCGTCCCGATCCCCGGGACACGACGCCTGTCCCGCGTCGAGGAGAACATCGACGCCACTCACCTTCCGCTCTCCGCCGACGAACTGGCCGACCTGAACGATCTGGCCGGCCGCATCAGCGTGCAGGGCGACCGCTACAACGAGCACCACATGTCCCTGGTCGACAAGTAGCAGAGACACGTAAGGCTTGCGGGCGGGCGGTACCGGGTGCCGGTGCCGCCCACCCACACCACTCCTCCTGACCATCGACGACGCCCCCGACGGCACCCACAACCGCCCCGACGGCGAGCGCACCACCGACGGCACCGACCCCGTCGACCTCGCTTCGGGCCGGATGTTCCTGCCCCAGACCGACGTCGAGATACCCGGCATCCTGCCGCTGGTCTTCACCCGCCGCACCGAATCCGGCTGCGCGGTCGGCCGCTTCCTCGGCCCCTCCTGGACCTCCACCGTCGACGAAATCTGCGCATCGACGCCATCGGAGTCGTCCACATCACCGGCGACGGCCTCCTCATCCCCTACCCGCACCCGGCCCCCGGCGTGCCCACCACCCCGTCATCGGGCAACGCCCGCACCCTGCTGGCCCGCGACGCCGACGGCAACTACACGCTCACCGACCCCGACAGCGGCCTGATCTTCCACTTCACCGCCCCGCCCGACAGCGAACCGGGCGGCGACGGCGCCGCATGGCTGTCCGCCATCACCGAACGCAACGGCCACACCATCACCATCGACCGCACCGAGGACGGCCTGCCGCTGGCCCTCGTCCACTCCGCGGGCCACCAGGTGAACCTGACCACCGCCGACGGCCTGGTCACCGCCCTGTCCCTGGCCGGCGCGGGAGAGGGCGGCGCGGACCTGCCCCTGATGAACTACGACTATCAGGACGGCAACCTCACCACCGTCACCAAACCCTCCGGTGCCACCACCACCTTCGTCTACGACGACCGCCGCCGCGTCATCGCCTGGATCGACTCGAACGGAAGCCGCTACGACTACGTCTACGACGACCGCGACCGCGTCGTGGCGGAGGGCGGCGAGGCCGGCCACGTGCAGATCGCCCTGGCCTACACCGAGCCCGACCCCGAGACGGGCCACCGCACCACCACGCTCACCACCGCCGGCGGGCACGAGACCCGCCACGTGTTCGCCCGGGCCGGCTACAGGTGCAGTCCCACATGGTTCACGATGAACCGCTTCTCCTCGGAGTCGAGGGCGAAGTAGATGCGTCCGACCTCATTGGGCGAGACGGCGTCCCGGACCTTTATGTGCGGCAGTCCGTCCCAACGCTTTCCGTTGAACGTGAAGTAGCGCTTGTCCTTGTCCTTGCTGAGCTTCTCGTCGTTGGGCGCGAATTTCAGTCCGTGGTTGTCGTAAAACCCGGTCGGTCATCTCCTGGGGGTACGGGTAACGGGAGTCCTTCCAGGCGCGCGCCGCTCTCGCCGTGAACACGATGTGCTCCTCCGATGCCTTAACGAGAGCTTCGAAAGTGGGGACGGCGTCCGTTCCCAGAGGAGGGATCTCGCTCCAGGCGTCGAATGTGGCCGCCTGCCCGCTCCCGCCCTTCGACAGGTTTAAGTACTCGTTCTTCCAGTAGTCCCGGTCCTTACGCAGGGCCTCCGCAGTGGCGGCATCGTCTCGCGCCTTGTCACGTTCCTCCATGCAGCTCTGTGCCATGTCCTCCCAGGATGTGGCGTCCTCTTCGAGCTGCCGGACACGCTTCTGCAGCGCTTCGAGCTCGGCGGTCGTGTCTCCGGCGGCCTGGGCGCGCGACAACTGCTCCGCCGCCCTGCGGGCTCCCGCGCGGTACGACGCCTGTCGCGCACGCTCCCACACCGTGTCACTGCCGCGGGCGATGACAGAGAGATGGGCGAGCGACGGCATCAGCCGCCGTTCCACTAAGGGCGTCTGAGACACCTCCTCCCGTGAGTAGGCGGGGTGCTCCAGGCCAAGGTCAGGCCAGACCAACCGGGCGCCACCGCTGGGTACGGCCACCTGCTCGTGGGCCCGGCGGACGGCCTGTGCGGTCACGTAGTTCAGCGTCACCACCTGGGCCAGGCCCGCGAGTTGTCCCGACGCTTCGGCCGCAGTGCTCCATCCCGCCTGGTTCCTGGGGTGCATCAGGACAATGGGGAGGCGCGTGCGCAGGGCCAGGACGTCGAGGAGTACGTCAGCGTGCGTCTCCTCCCGGATCCTCTCGTATCGCCCCGTGGCGAGCTGGCTCAGCACCCTCACTTCAAGTTGCTGGTCGCCGAGCACCGCCCGCAACAGGTTGGGGCGCTTGAGCGGCGGATCCTGCACCGGCGCTATCCAGCCGTCGGGGATCTCCCTGCCCATGACGATCCTGAGCCCGCCGCCTTCCCCCGATCGGGAGACCGTTACCCAGGTGACAAACTGGGCCGGTCCCGTAGACAGCGGCTGGTGGATGGTCATGCGCAGGGCTCGGGTGAGTTCGTCGCCCGCCACGCTCCAGCTCACTGTGCGGTCACCATGGTCGGGAATCTTGCCGGCGATCACCGACCTGCCATCCCTGTTGAGTTCGGTCGCCGACGGTGCCCGTACACGTCCGTGGTGGCCGAGCCAGTCGGCGAGATAGCCGCGAAGGCTCTCGTAGACGCGGCCCGGCTGCTCCTGGGCGGACCGGATGTCGAAACTGACGGCATACAGCGCCTGCACGGCGGCTCCCCTCACCCACGATGCCCTGCGCGACACCGTTTCCCCCTCGAAAGCGGTCAGGGCACCGCTCGGAGAGCAACCGCAATACCGCCACGCCCAGGTCCGTAATGCCTAGAGCGTGACTTCAGGGGCCGACCGTCCGGTCAATCGAACGCCATAGCTGCTGGCCCCGACGGGCCGATGAAACGGGGAGCCGTCGTGCACTCCGCCAGACCGCCTTGCCGGGCCGGGGCTGTCGCGTGCGCCCCAGTCGGCGGCGAGCGCACCGACGAGGAGCAGTCGCTGCCCGGTGTGGTGCGAGATGCCGAGATCATCCCGTGATGGCCCCAGTAACGCCCAGAGCCCCGAAGCGAGCGTCAGCCGAGCGTCAAGATTCCTCGACGGAACCCCTGAAAGCGCCGCCGAAGCGACCGTCTGCCTCAAGAAGTCGCAGGTCAGGCAACCGTCAAGGATCGATCCATCCATTCGACCCGCTGCATGGAGAGGAACAGGTCGGTCGAACCGCCTGCGACACAAAGCCGCAGGTCAAGCGCCCTTCACGGCAGGCTCAAGGATTGCCACGCACTCCACGTGCGACGTCATAGGAAACAGATCGAACGCCCGCAGCGTCCGCACCCGGTACCCCCCGTCCCGGAAGTACCCCAAGTCCCGCGCCAGCGCAGCCGGGTCGCAGGCCACGTACGCGATCCGCCGCGCCCCCAGCGACGACAGGTGCTCCACCGTCTTGCGGCCCGCCCCCGCCCGCGGCGGGTCCAGGACGATCAGGTCGACCTCCTCGATGCCCGTGCGCGGCAGCACGCTCTCGACCTTGCCCTGCTCGATCCGCACCCGCTCGAAGTCCGCGAGGTTGTGCCGCGCGTCCTCCACCGCCCGCTTGCCCGACTCGATGCCGAGGACCGCGCCCTGGTCGCCGACGCGGTCGGCGAGGGCGCCGGCGAAGAGGCCGACGCCGCAGTAGAGGTCGAGCGCCATGTCGCCCTTTCGGGGCAGCAGGCCCTGCATGACCGCGGTCACCAGCGTGTCCGCGGCCTTCGGGTGGACCTGCCAGAAGCCGCCGCCCCCGACCCGGTGCGTGCGGCCGTCGGCGCGTTCGCGGACGAAGGGGCGGCCGTGGACGCGGTGGACGCCGCCGGAGCGCTCGTCCACGCGCAGGACCGATACCGGCCGGTCCAGTTCGACGAGCGGGAGGCGCGCGCCCGGCTTCGGCGTGAGGACCACCTGACGGTCCTGGGAGCCCGTCGCCGCGATCGCCTCGACGGAGTCCATGCCCGTCCAGACCCGCTTCTCGATGCCCAGCTCGCTGACGCCCTCCGCCGCGATCATGCAGTGGTCGATCGGCTCCACCTCGTGCGAGCGGTGCCGGCGCAGGCCCGCCCGGCCGTCGGCGGTGACGGCGTACTGGACGCGGGTGCGCCACGCGGGGACCTGGCCCGCGGGGACCTTGTCGCCCTCGGCGGGCAGCACCGTGCCGTCCCAGCCGGCTTCCTCGGGGGTGAGTCCGGCCAGACGCTGGAGCTGTTCGGCGATGACGTCGGCCTTGAGGCGTCGCTGCGCGCCGGGCTTGGCGTGCTGCCAGTCGCAGCCGCCGCAGCGGCCGGGGCCGGCGAACGGGCAGGGCTCGTCGATGCGGTCCTTGGAGGCGTCCAGCACCGTCACGGCGTCCGCGCGCAGGAAGCGCGCGCCCTCCTCGCCCTCCGTCACCCGCGCCACGACCCGCTCTCCGGGCAGCGCGTGCCGTACGAACAGCACCTGGCCCTCGGACGTGCGGGCGATGCAGTGGCCGCCGTGGGCGACGGGGCCGACCTCGACCTCGTACTCCTCCCCCACCAGCGACTTCCTCGGTTCTGCCTGCATGGCGGAGTGACTCCAAAACACGTGAGGGGGAAGGGCCGAACGGAAACGGCCGGACAACAGCCCACCAGTCTACGTGGCTGCCGTCCGGCCGTTTCACACGAGCCGTCGCCTCAGGGAAGCGCTCAGGACTTGGGCTCGGAGGACTCCTTCGGCCGCACCTGCGCGGGGCCGCGCCGCACCGAGCCCGGCGCGTTCCAGTCCTGCTGCCTGCGGGCCCGCCGCTTGGCCGCCTCGGAGGACTGCAGCTGGTACGGCACCGAGGTCACCATGATCCCGGGCGTGAACAGCAGCCGGCCCTTCAGCCGCAGGGCGCTCTGGTTGTGCAGCAGGTGCTCGTACCAGTGGCCGACGACGTATTCGGGGATGATCACCGACACAGCGTCGCGCGGCGACTCCTTGCGCAGGCTCTTGACGTACTCGATGATCGGCCGCGTGATCTCGCGGTAGGGCGAGTCCAGGACCTTCAGCGGTACGTCGATGCCGCGCCGCTCCCACTCCTCGCGCAGCGCCTTGGTCTCCGTCGGGTCGACGTTGACGCTCAGGGCCTCCAGGGTGTCCGAGCGCATCAGCTTGGCGTAGGCCAGGGCGCGCAGCGTCGGGCGGTGGATCTTGGAGATCAGCACGACCGAGTGGACGCGGGAGGGCCGCACACTGTCGTCGCTCGGGCCCTCGGGGGCGGCGATCTCGGCGGCGACCCGGTCGTAGTGCTTGCGGATGGCGGTCATCGTCGCGTAGAAGATCACCATGCCGAGGAGGGCGACCCAGGCGCCGTGGGTGAACTTGGTGACGAGGACGACCACCAGCACGAGGCCGGTGAAGAAGGCGCCGAAGGCGTTGATGGCCCGGGAGCGGATCATGTGGCGGCGCTTGGCCTGGTCCTTCTCGGTGGCCAGGTGGCGGTTCCAGTGCCGGACCATGCCGGTCTGGCTGAGCGTGAAGGACACGAACACGCCGACGATGTAGAGCTGGATCAGGCGGGTGGAGTCCGCACCGTAGATCCACACCAGCAGTCCGGCGGCGCCGGCCAGGAGCACGATGCCGTTGGAGAAGGCCAGGCGGTCGCCGCGGGTGTGCAGCTGGCGCGGCAGGTAGCGGTCCTGGGCGAGGATCGAGCCGAGCAGCGGGAAGCCGTTGTAGGCGGTGTTCGCGGCGAGGAACAGCACCAGCGCCGTGGCGGCGGCCAGGATGATGAACAGGAAGCTGTCCGCGCCGAAGACGGCCTCGGCGACCTGGGCGATCACCGGATGCTGCACGTAGTCCGGGCCGAGTGGGACGCCGTTGTGGACGAGGTCCCTGGCCGGGTTCTCGGCCATGCGGACATCGGTCGCGGCGGCCAGCGCGATGATGCCGCAGAACATGGTCACGGCCAGCAGACCCATCATGGCGAGGGTGGTCGCGGCGTTCTTCGACTTGGGCTTGCGGAAGGCCGGGACGCCGTTGGAGATCGCCTCGACGCCGGTGAGGGCGGCGCAGCCGGAGGAGAAGGCGCGCAGCAGCAGGAAGACCAGGGCGAAGCCGGCCAGGCCCTGGTGCTCGGGCTTGATGACGTAGTCCGCCGTCGGTGCCCGCATGGTGTCGTCCAGGACCAGTCCGCGGAAGGCGCCCCAGGCGATCATGGTGAAGACGCCCGCGACGAACACGTAGGTCGGGATCGCGAACAGCGAGCCCGACTCCCTCACCCCGCGCAGGTTCATCAGGGTCAGCAGCACGATCACGCCGATCGCGCAGAGCACCTTGTGCTCGACCACGAACGGGACGGCGGAGCCGAGGTTCTCGATGCCGGAGGAGATCGACACCGCGACGGTGAGGACGTAGTCCACGAGCAGCGCGCTCGCGACCGTCAGGCCGGCCTTGGGCCCGAGGTTGGTGTTCGCCACCTCGTAGTCGCCGCCGCCGCTGGGATAGGCGTGCACGTTCTGCCGGTAGGAGGCGACCACGGTGAACATCAGCACGACGACCGCGACGGCGATCCACGGGCTGAAGTGGTACGCCGTCACGCCCGCGATCGACAGGACCAGCAGCACCTCGCCGGGCGCGTACGCCACGGAGGAGAGCGGGTCGGAGGCGAAGACGGGGAGTGCGATGCGCTTCGGCAGGAGCGTTTCGCCCAGCCGGTCACTGCGCAGTGCGCGCCCGATCAGGATCCGTTTGGGCACGTCGGTCAGTTTGGACACAACAGAGGATCGTAGGCGTTCGATTGCGGGGGCGCCCACCCGCCACCCCCCATCGGCGTTCCGTCTGCTCTCCGAGTGAATTCAGAGGCGCATGCGGCTGAGGATTCCGCAGGTCACCCGCTTCTCATGCCTATATGACTAAGCCCTGTCCGCTTTCCGGCCGTTGCCGCCCCTGGAGGTCCCATGCACACGCCCGCCCAGCTGATCGGCGCCGCGGCCACTCTTGTCGCCCTCGGGATCCTGACGCTGGCCAGCGTGCGCAGCATCAGCCGCCGCAAGGACGTGTCGCCGGGGGCGCGCTAGCCGTTCGGGGCCCCGGCCGCTCGGACCGCGGTGCGGCTCCCCCGCCGCCGGCCCCTTCAGCTCCGGATCTCATGGCTCATGACTCATGGCGGGTTTCCCCGGCCCCGGGGCCTTGCAGGGCCTCGGCAACGCCCTCGGCTTTGCGGATACGTTGGTGTCGGGCAGCCGAACATGGCGGCGCCCCCGGAGGGCATCATGGCGTGATTCCACCGGCATGATGTTGCCCGGCGGCCCGCACGCAGGCCGCGACGTGATGCCCGGCGAGCCGAGAGAGAGACATGAGCACGACATTCATGAAGCCCCGAGGGCCGGCAGGAAGCGCGGTGTGACGCGATGCATATTGTGATCATGGGTTGCGGAAGGGTGGGTTCCGCGCTGGCCCAGAACCTGGAGCAACAGGGGCACACGGTCGCCGTCGTCGACCAGGACCCCACGGCCTTCCGCCGGCTGGGCTCCTCGTTCGGCGGCCGCCGGGTCACCGGTGTCGGCTTCGACCAGGACACCCTGCGCGAGGCGGGTATCGAGGAGGCCGGCGCCTTCGCCGCCGTCTCCAGCGGTGACAACTCCAACATCATCGCCGCCCGCGTGGCCCGCGAGATGTTCGGCATCGAGAACGTCGCCGCCCGCATCTACGACCCCCGCCGCGCGGAGGTCTACCAGCGCCTGGGCATCCCCACCGTAGCGACCGTCCGCTGGACGGCCGACCAGATGCTGCGCCGGCTGCTCCCCTCCGGCGCCGAGCCGCTGTGGCGCGACCCCACCGGCGGCGTCCAGCTCGCCGAGGTGCACACCTCCACCGCCTGGGTCGGCCACAAGATCAGCCGGATCCAGGAGGAGACCGGCGTGCGTGTCGCGTTCCTGACTCGGCTCGGTGAGGCGGTCCTGCCCACCTCGCAGACGGTGCTGCAGGAGGGCGACCTGGTGCACGTGATGATGCGCACCGACGAGGTCGACAAGGTCGAGGCGGCGTTCGCCAAGGGTCCCGAAGAGGAGGGCGGTCACTGATGAGGGTCGCCATTGCCGGAGCCGGCGCGGTCGGCCGCTCGATCGCGGGCGAACTGCTGGAGAACGGCCACGAGGTCCTGCTGATCGACAAGGCGCCGACCGCCATCTCGGTCGAACGCGTCCCGCAGGCCGAATGGCTGCTCGCCGACGCCTGCGAGATCACGTCCCTGGACGAGGCGGCGCTCCAGCGCTGCAACGTCGTCATCGCCGCGACCGGCGACGACAAGGTGAACCTGGTGGTCTCGCTCCTCGCCAAGACGGAGTACGGCGTCCCGCGCGTCGTCGCCCGCGTGAACAACCCCAAGAACGAGTGGCTGTTCAACGAGTCCTGGGGCGTGGACGTGGCCGTCTCCACCCCGCGTCTGATGTCGGCCCTGGTCGAGGAGGCGGTGAGCGTGGGCGACCTGGTCCGCCTGCTCCGCTTCAGCCACGGCGACGCCAACCTGGTCGAATTGACCCTGCCGGAGGAGTCGGCCCTGGCCGGTACGCAGGTCGGTGACGTCGACTGGCCGCAGGACACGTCCCTGGTGACGATCATCCGCGGCAACCGCGTGCTGACCCCCTCCCGGGAGGACTCCCTGGAGGCGGGCGACGAGCTCCTCTTCGTGGCCGCCCAGGCCCGCGAGGAACAGCTGGAGGACCTGCTGTCGGTACGGCGGAACGCGGCGGGCTGAGCGCGTCCCGGACTCGGCGGAAGGGGCGTCCCGTGTGCTCGGGACGCCCCTTCCGTTTCCGCCAGCGCGGGAGGATCGACGGGCGAGGGAGGGTCAGCCTGCGCGGCGGGATCAGCCTCCGCCGGAGATCACTGCTCGGCGGACCGGGCGGCGGCCTGCCGCTCCCGCTCCTCGGCCGCCTTCTCCTCCGCCTCCATCTCCGCGAACACGTCGATCGGCGCGGGTGCCTTCGCGAGGAACACCCACGTCAGGTACACCGCGAGCAGGAAGGGCGGGATCTTCAGGGCGACCAGGACCCAGCCCAGCTGCGTGGTGTCGGCCCACCAGTACAGCGGGAAGAGGATCGCGCACTTGGCCAGCAGGATCGTGCCCCACGCGTAGCTGGCCTTCGCGTACGCCTTCTTGCGGCCCGGATTCCGGGTGCGCCAGGAGAGGTTCTCCTTGAAGACCGGGCCGAGGATCAACCCGATCAGCGGCACGCCGCACAGGGTGGTGACGATGTAGGCGAGGCCCAGTCCCAGCGTGTAGAGCATGCCGGGCAGGTAGAAGTCCTTGGCGTTCCCGGTCATCATCGCGAAGACCACGCCGAAGGCCACGCCGAAGACTCCGCTGAAGGCGTGCTTGACGGTGTCCTTCATCACCAGCCGGACCGCGACCAGCACCAGCGACACGGCGAGCGCCGCGATCGCCGACAGGTGGAGGTCCTTGTTGATCGTGAAGATGGTGACGAAGAGGAGGCCGGGAACCACCGTCTCCACCATGCCCCGCACGCCGCCGAACGCCTCGAACAGGGCGGCCTCGGTCACCGCCCGGGCGTCGTCCGCAGATGTCTCTTCGGTCGGCTTGTCGAGCGACGTCACCGGCTACTCCCGTCCGAGGGGTCTCAGTTCGTACTTGGGGTTGAACAGCACCCGGCGGCCCCGGCTCATCGAGATCCGGCCCGACGCGATCAGCTTGCGCCCGGGCTCTATCCCCACGATGGAGCGCCTGCCGAGCCACACCACGTCCAGCGCGGCGGAGCCGTCGAACAGCTCGGCCTCCAGGGCGGGGACTCCGGCGCGCGGCCGAAGGGTGACCGTGCGCAAGGTACCAGTAACCGTCACTATCTGCCGGTCCTGACAGTCTCCGATCCGGATGCAGCCGGCCGTCTCGGTGTCCTCCCGCAGTTCCTCGGACTCCAGGTCCTCCTGCGTCGAGGAGAGCCGGTCGAGCATGCGCCGGAACCGGCCCACCGGCTTTTCGGAACGAGGAACAGCACTCATATCTGAAGCGTACCGGGGCGTACTGACGAAGGGCGAGGAGCCTGTTTCGCCAAGCGACGCCCCTCACTTCTCGAACCGATACCCCATCCCCGGCTCCGTGACGAAGTGCTTCGGGTGGGAGGGGTCCGCCTCCAGCTTCCGCCGCAACTGCGCCATGTACACGCGCAGATAGTTGGTCTCCCTCCCGTACGCGGGCCCCCACACCTCCTGGAGCAGTTGCCTCTGCCCGACCAGGCGGCCGCTGTTGCGCACGAGGACCTCCAGCAGGTGCCACTCCGTGGGCGTCAGCCGTACGTCCTTGCCGGCGCGTTCGACCTTCTTGGCGGCCAGGTCGACGGTGAACTCGCCCGTGTCGACGACCACGTCGCCGTCACCGCCGGCCGGCTCGGCCCTGCGCACGGCGGCCCGCAGCCGGGCCAGCAGCTCGTCCATGCCGAACGGCTTGGTCACGTAGTCGTCGGCGCCCGCGTCCAGCGCCTCGACCTTCTCGTCGGAGGAGTGCCGGGCGGACAGCACCAGGATCGGCACCCTGGCCCGGCCGCGCAGGCCCCTGATCACCTCGACGCCGTCCATGTCCGGCAGGCCCAGGTCCAGGACGACGACGTCGGGGTGGCGGGCGGCGGCGAGCCGGAGGGCTGTGGCGCCGTCGTGGGCCGCGTCGACCTCGTAGCTGCGTGCCTTGAGGTTGATCACGAGGGCGCGCACGATCTGCGGCTCGTCGTCGACCACCAGGACGCGGGTCATGAGGCCTGCCTTTCCGGTTCTGCGGTGGGGTGCGGCGCCGGGCGGGTTCCCACCGCGCGGAGGGAGACGACCATGGTGAGCCCGCCGCCGGGGGTGTCCTCGGCGTTGAGGGTGCCGCCCATGGCCTCGGCGAAGCCGCGCGCCACGGCGAGCCCCAGACCCACCCCCGCACCGCGCGGGGCGTCGCCGTGGCGCTGGAAGGGCTCGAAGATGCGGTCCTTGGCCTCGTCGGGGACGCCGGGCCCCCGGTCGACGACCCGCACCTCGACCCGGTCGGCCAGCGCGCTCGCGGCGACCAGCACCTGCGCGCCGGGCGGGCTGTACTTGACGGCGTTCTCGACGAGGTTGGCCACCACCCGCTCCAGCAGCCCTGGGTCCACGGCGACCATGGGCAGGGTCTCGGGCACGTCCAGGCAGGCGGCGCCCTCGGGGACGCCGCCGAGCGCCACGGGCACCACCTCGTCGAGGTCGATCTCGCGGATCAGCGGGGTGACGCTGCCGGTCTGGAGGCGGGACATGTCGAGGAGGTTGCCGACGAGGTGGTCGAGGCGGTCGGCGCCCTCCTCGATTCCCTCCAGCAGCTCGGCCCGGTCCTCCTCGGACCAGTCGACGTCCACGGAGCGCAGGGAGGTCACGGCCGCCTTGATCCCGGCGAGGGGGGTACGGAGGTCGTGGCTGACGGCCGCCAGCAGGGCCGTGCGGATGCGGTTGCCCTCGGCGAGTGCGCGGGCCCGGTCGGCCTCCTCCCGGAGCCGGCGGCGGTCCAGGACGACGGCCGCCTGGGCGGCGAAGGCGGCCAGGACCCTGCGGTCCTCGGCGGGCAGCACGCGGCCGGTCAGCGCCAGCGCCATGTGGTCCCCGACGGGCATGTCCACGTCCGCCTGGTCGGGCCGCTCGACGGGACGCCCCCGCCCGACGCGTCCGGCGCAGGTCCACGGCTCGACGTCGCTCGCCCGTTCCAGCAGGGCCGCCGACTCCATACCGAAGGTCTCCCGGACACGTTCCAGCAGGTCCTCCAGGCCCGTCTCGCCGCGCAGCACGTTGCCGGCGAGGAAGGAGAGGATCTCGGACTCGGCCCGCAGCCGGGCCGCCTGGTGGGTGCGGCGGGCGGCGAGATCGACCACGGAGGCCACCGCCACGCCGACCGCCACGAAGATCATGAGGGCGATGATGTTCTTCGGGTCGGCGATGGTCCACCGGTGCAGGGGCGGTGTGTAGAAGTAGTTCAGCAGCAGGGAGCCCACCGCCGCCGACGCCAGGGCGGGCAGCAGCCCGCCGAGCAGGGCGGCCGCCACCGTCAGCGCCAGGAACAGCAGCATGTCGTTGGCGAGGCCGAGGTCGACGGCGTTGAGCAGCGCCGCGAGCAGGGGCGGGCCGGCGACACCGGCGATCCAGCCCCCCACGCGTCGGGAGCGCCCGAGCCGCGCGCCCCGGGCCGCCGGCAGTCCTCGGCCCTTGGCGACCTCGCCGTGGGTGACGATGTGGACGTCGAGGTCGGGGCCCGACTCCCGGGCGACCGTCGCGCCGACACCGGGTCCGAAGACGTACTGCCAGGTCTTGCGGCGCGAGGAGCCGAGCACGATCTGGGTGGCGTTCACGCCCCGGGCGAAGGCGAGCAGCGCGGCCGGTATGTCGTCACCGACGACATGGTGGAACGTTCCGCCAAGGTCTTCGACCAGCGTGCGCTGCCGCGCCAGTTCCTCGGGCGAGGCGGAGGTCGGCCCGTCGCTGCGGGCTATGTGGACGGCCAGCACCTCACCGCCGGCGCCCTTCTCGGACAGCCGTGCGCCCCGGCGGATGAGCGTGCGGCCCTCGGGACCGCCGGTCAGACCGACCACGATCCGCTCGCGCGAGCCCCAGATCCTCGAGACGCCGTGCTCGCTGCGGTACTCGGTGAGGCAGGCGTCGACCCGGTCGGCGACCCACAGCAACGCCAGCTGTCGCAGGGCGGTCAGGTTGCCGGGACGGAAGTGGTTCGACAGGGCGGCGTCGACCTTCTCGGGCCGGTAGACGTTGCCGTGCGCCACCCGACGCCGCAGTGCCTCGGGCGACATGTCGACCAGCTCGATCTGGTCGGCGCGGCGCACCACCTCGTCGGGCACGGTCTCCCGCTGCCGCACCCCGGTGATCGACTCGACGACGTCGCCGAGGGACTCCAGGTGCTGGATGTTGACGGTCGAGACCACGTCGATCCCGGCGGCGAGCAGTTCCTCCACGTCCTGCCAGCGCTTTGCGTTGCGGGAACCGGGGACGTTCGTGTGGGCGAGTTCGTCCACCAGCGCGACCTGGGGACGGCGGGCGAGGACGGCGTCGAGGTCCATCTCGTGGAAGAGACCGCCGCGGTACTCCAGCTCCCTGCGCGGCAGCTGCTCCAGGCCGTGCAGCATCACCTCGGTGCGGGGCCGGCCGTGGTGCTCGACGAAGGCCACGACGCAGTCGGTGCCCCGCCCGATGCGGCGGTGGGCCTCGGACAGCATCGCGTACGTCTTGCCGACGCCCGGTGCCGCGCCGAGGTGGATCCGAAGCTTGCCGCGTGCCATGGCCCCATTGTCTTCCGGTGGTCTGCCGAGTCCGGGCCCGCCGACGGACCGGCTGCGTCGGCCGACGCGAGGCGGACTCCGTCGCCCGGCCCTCCGCAGCGTCGACCTTACGACCGGAGGGCGCCCCCTCCGGGGGCGGGCGGGGTTGCGGACCGAACCTTGACGCACCCTGACGCGTACGGTCCGCGGTCGGACCGGGCGCCGGGGTCCCGCCCGGCGCCCGGTCGGTCACGGGCTCACGCGGGGTCGGCGCCGTGGGTGAGGGTCTCCCGGGCGACGAAGAGGTGGTTGGTGCCCGCGGGGCGGTTCTGCCGGGTCGGCGTCGTGGTGTTGGTCATGGCGTGCCCGAGGCGGTTGGCCAGGGCGTTGTGCCCGACTTCTGCCCACGTCAGAGGCGTAGAGGTCCTGCCCCTGGATGCGGCTGGTCTCGGCGACCTGCGAGATGGCCGAGAGGCCGTAGCCGGTGTGGGTGAAGTCGCGGCAGGTCTCCTGGCTGAGTCCGTTCACGGAGGTCGACTGCCCCTGCCAGTACGTGACGATCTTCTCCCGGGTGTCGAGGTGCCGGCTCGGCACGGTCTGGTGGACGTAGGCGGCCGTGCGCGTGCGGAACCTCGCCATGGCCTTGTCGTACGACGTCCTGTCCTCCAGCAAGACCGAGATGCCGACGGCGGCCTCCGTCATCGACGACTCCCAGTTGCCGTTGGAGTTCGAGTCGTTGATGATCTCGGGCAGGTGGACGGTGCGGAGCATGGTGGCGAAGCGGCCGGAGTGCGCCCGGCTGCCGGTGTACGTGTACTTCATGATCTCGGCGGCCCTGGGCCAGGAGGATCCGGCCCAGCCGGTCTGCAGGGGCGCGTTGCTGCCGGTGTGGTCCCTGATCACGGCGGACCAGGCGTCCATCAGCTCGATGGCCTTGCGGTAGTGCCGTTCGTCGCGGGTGATGTACCAGGCCAGGGCCTGCGTGTACGCGGCGATCGCATCCTCGCGCTCGTCGGTGCAACCGAGGTCGGGGCGGGAGAGCTCGGAGCGGGTGAAGTCCGTGAATGTGCAGCGCCTTTATGAACAGACGCGTTGGTCGGGGACGGTAGGTGCAGACCAACGCGCCGTCAAGGTTCCGCACATGAGAAAGGGCCGCACCCGGCGGGGTACGGCCCTGGTGTTCCCGTGCGCTCAGCGGACCTCGGTGATCTCCGGTCCGCGCTGGAGCTGGCCCATTCCGCCCGCGAAACGGGAGCCCTCCTCCTGCTGGACACCCTCGGGGACCATCTGGGCGTCGTTCGGCAGCTTCAGGACGATCGGGTCGCGGGGCGCCATGGGGCCCTCGCCGCGGACCACGACGGTGTCCCGGAAGATCTGCTCGAGCAGCCCTGCCGCCTGCGGCTGCACGGCGCCCTGGCCCGAGATGACCCCGCGCAGGAACCAGCGGGGGCCGTCCACGCCGACGAACCGCACGACCTGGAAGCCGCCGGTGCCGTCCGGCAGCTGTACGGGCACCTGGGCGCGCAGCTCCCAGCCCAGCGGCCCCTCGACCTCGTCGACGATGCCGCCCTGCTGGGTGATGCCGGTGCCGATCTCCTCACGCACCTCGCCCCAGATGCCCTCGCGCTTGGGCGCGGCGAAGCCCTGGAGCTGGATGGCGCTGTCGCGCAGCACGACCGTGGCCGCCACGATCGCGTCGCCCGCGACCTCGACCCTGAGCTCCATGCCGTCGACGCCCGGCACGAACAGACCGCCCAGGTCGACCCGGCCTTCGCCCGGGTCACGGACCTCGGAGCTGTCCCACGGGCCGTCGGGGCGCGGCGCGGGCTCCAGCCTCAGGCGCTCGCGCTCTTCGTCCGCCTCGGTGTCGACACCGTCGACGACCTGCTCGGCCTCGCCGGCCGCGTCCTCGGCGGCATCCCTCTTCTTGCGACGTCCGAACACGTCACTGTCCTTCCCGGTCGGATACGACCGAAGCGTATCGATTCCCACCCGCCTGACCGCCCACGGCGGCCTGACCGCTTGTGCCGCTCGTCCCGTCCACCGCGGCATGGCCTCCGGTGGACCCGAAGCCCCCTTCGGCCCGCGCGGAGCCGGGAAGTTCCGCCACCTCCCGGAAGCGGATCCTCTCGACCTGCTGGACCACCAGTTGGGCAATCCGGTCGAAGCGCTCGAACCGCACGGCCTCGCGCGGGTCGAGATTCACCACGATCACCTTGATCTCCCCACGGTACCCGGCATCAACCGTCCCCGGGGCATTCACCAGGGCGACGCCGCAGCGAGCGGCCAGACCGGATCGCGGGTGCACGAAGGCTGCGTACCCCTCCGGCAGCGCCACAGACACTCCGGTGGGCAGCACGGCCCGCTCGCCCGGCTCCAGTCGGCACGCCTCGGTGGTGCGCAGATCGGCCCCGGCGTCCCCGGGCTGCGCGTACGACGGAAGCGGCACGTCCGGATCGACGCGCCGGATCAGCACGTCCAGCGGCGGCCGGACCCCGGAACTCACAGGATGTTCCGCGCTCACGGGTTCACCTCGAAGGCACGGACACGCCGGACCTGGTCCGGGTCGTTCATGGCCGCCTGGATCTCCTCCTGGCGGCCGTGGTCGACGAAGTGGTCGACCTTCACCTCGATGAAGAGGGCGTCGGCGCGCACGGCGACGGGACCGTCGGGACCGCCGACGCGGCCGGTCGCGGTGGAGTAGATCTTCCGCCCCGCGACGGCCGTCACCTCCGCCTCCAGGTGCAGCATGGTGCCGACGGGCACAGGACGCACGAAGTCGGTCTCCAGCCGTCCGGTCACCGCGATCGTGCGCAGCAGCCAGTTCAGCGAACCGAGGGTCTCGTCCAGCGCGGAGGCGAGCACACCGCCGTGCGCGAGGCCCGGGGCGCCCTGGTGGGCGGGCTGGACGGTGAACTCGGCCGTGAGCGACACGCCCTCGCCGGCCCGCGCCTCCAGGTGCAGCCCGTGCGGCTGGTCACCACCACAGCCGAAACACTCGCCGTAGTGCGCGCCGAGGAGCTCACCGGGCGCGGGCGCGTCCGGGTGCCGCACCGGTTGCGCGGCGTCGGCCGGGGGTCGAAGAGCTGGGGAAGTACCACTCACAGCCGGAGACCTTACCCGCGCGTCGGCCCTTTCCGGACACCGTGTCAAGCTAGGCCTCATGCAGCTCTCCGCCGCTCCGTACGAAGAACGCCTGACCGCCCCGCGGACCTGGTGGGTGATCTCGTTCCTCGTGGGCGTCTCGATGGCCCTGATCCTGCTCCCGTTCGGCACCCTGCCGATGCTCGGCGGCCTGGCCGGAGGCACCGCGGTCGCGGCCGTCGCCGCGAGTTCGTACGGCTCGGTGCGCATCCGCGTGGTCGGCGACTCGCTGATCGCGGGCGAGGCGAAGATCCCGCTGGCGGCCCTGGGCGAGGCGGAGGTTCTGGACGAGGAGGAGGCCCGCGCCTGGCGCACCTACAAGGCCGACCCGCGCGCCTTCCTCCTGCTGCGCGCGTACATCCCCACGGCTCTGCGCGTGGAGGTCACGGACCCGCAGGATCCGACTCCGTACCTGTACCTGTCCACGCGCGAGCCGGAGCGCCTTGCGGAGGCGCTGCGGACGGGGAAGCCCGAGTAGCACACCTGGGCGAGGCATCACCCGGCCGCCGCGCCGACGGGCCGGCCTCAGCGCCCGTCGCCGTGCGTGCCGTCCTGCCGGTGGTCCGTGTGGCGGCCCAGGGGATCGTGCGTGATCTCGCCCATCTCCAGGGCGTCCGCCGGGCGTTCCAGGGCGGGGAGCGCCTCCAGGGCCTCCCAGGGCACCTGGATCTTGCGCAGGTCCTCCCGGATCCGGCCGGCGAGCTTCCTCGTCTCGCCGCGGTTCATGACCGCCCCCACGGCGGCTCCCACCAGGAACGGCATCAGGTTCGGCATGTTGCGGACCATGCGCTTCATGATGCGCTGCCGCAGTTCGCGCTTCATGCGGCTGTTCAGCGCCGTGCTGACGGTCGACGGTTTGGACGCGTCGATGCCGCGCTCCCCCGACCATGAGTCGAGGTACGCGGTGCTGCGCTGCTTGAGATTGCCGGGCGGCCGTACGCCGTAGACCTCGTGGAGTTCGGCGATGAGCTTCAGCTCGATCGCCGCGACGCCGGTGACCTCCGCGGCCAGTTCCGTCGGCATCGCCGGGGGCACGGGGAGCATCGCGGCCGCGCCGACACCGGCTCCGACCGTCGCCGTCGCCTTCGCCGCGCCCGCCACGAGCTTGTCCGCCAGTTCCTCGGGGCCGAGGCCCGGGAACTGTCTGCGCAGTGTCGCCAGGTCCCGTACGGGGACGCGCGGGGCCAGTTCGATGATCCGGTCGGCGAGGTAGGCGATTCCGGCCCGCGCCCGGTCGCCGCCCTTGCGGGCGCCTTCTCTGGCCCGCTCGCGGATCGTCCCCGCCCGCCGTCTGGCGACGGGCGCGGGGACGCCCACGGATGCCGGGAGGTCACCCCGGTCCGCTGCCGGTTCGAGCGAGGCCGTCTCCGGACCGGTTGGGCCTCGCTCGTCGTCACGCACGCCGTGCCGAGGGCCGTCGATCGGCCCTTCGTCCGCTTTTCGCTTGGAGAAGCGGCGCTTCCAGGGAGGGGTCGAGCCAGTCACGGCCGACCCGCCCTCAGTCGCAGTCGCGGCAGATCGGCTGACCGTTCTTCTCCCGGGCCAGCTGGCTGCGGTGGTGCACCAGGAAGCAGCTCATGCAGGTGAACTCGTCCTGCTGCTTCGGGAGCACCCGGACAGCCAGCTCCTCGTTCGAGAGGTCGGCTCCGGGCAGTTCGAGACCTTCGGCGGCCTCGAACTCGTCGACGTCCACGGCGGAGGCCGACTTGTCGTTCCTCCGGGCCTTCAGCTCTTCGAGACTGTCCGAGTCGACGTCGTCGTCGGTCTTGCGTGGAGTGTCGTAATCGGTTGCCATGGTCGCTCTCCCCCTCTGGGTGTCTGCGGTGTCTCCAGCGCACGTAACGCGTGAGAGGCCGGACTTGTGCCCGACCTGAGGCGGAGATTTTGCCTCACATCAAGGTCTGTTACTCAATCGACACCCAACCGGACTCCTGACGAGTGATCGGCTTGGATGGCGATGGGGACCGTACACGGTCCGAATGCTGCACGCCAAAGGCGTCTCACCGTGTACTTCCCGTGATCAAGACCCCCGAAAACCGGGATTTTCCCGGCTTTACGGCAGCGCGCATGATCACGGAGAGTAGATGGCCGGAAAGGCGCCCCTGTGATCGATCACACACGGTGCACGCGCGGTGAAGGCTCAGAAATTCCGCGCAAAGCGAACATCCCCGAGTGCCGCCGAGTTGATCGGCGACATGATCTCAGATGGGCAGGGTGACGCGCATGACGAGTCCACCCCCTTCACGCGGCTGGGCATAGATGTGCCCGCCGTGCGCCCGGGCCACGGACCGGACGATGGACAGCCCGAGTCCCACGCCCTTGTCGCTGCCCGTCCGCTCCGTGCGCAGCCGCCGGAACGGCTCGAAGAGGTTGTCGATCTCGTACGCCGGCACCACAGGACCCGTGTTGGAGACGACCAGGACCGCCTGGCCGTGCTGGACGTCTGTGGTGACCTCGACCCAGCCGTCCTCCGCCACGTTGTAGCGCACGGCGTTCTGCACGAGGTTGAGCGCGATCCGCTCCAGCAGCACGCCGTTGCCCTGCACGACCGCGGGCTTGCGCTCGCCCCGGATCACGACGCCCTTGCTCTCGGCCTCGCCGTTCACCTGGTCGATGGCCTGCGAGGCGACCTCGGCGAGGTCCACGGGCCCCCGCTCGACGACCTGGTTGTCGCTGCGGGCGAGCAGCAGCAGCCCCTCGACGAGCTGCTCGCTGCGCTCGTTGGTGGCCAGCAGCGTCTTGCCGAGCTGCTGGAGTTCCACCGGCGCGTTCGGGTCGGACAGGTGCACCTCCAGGAGCGTGCGGTTGATCGCCAGCGGCGTCCGCAGCTCGTGCGAGGCGTTGCCCACGAAGCGCTGCTGGGCCGTGAAGGCGCGCTGCAGCCGCTCCAGCATGTCGTCGAAGGTGTCCGCCAGCTCCTTGAGCTCGTCGTCCGGGCCGTCCAGCTCGATCCGGCGAGACAGGTCCGAGCCCGCCACCGCCCGGGCGGTACGGGTGATCCGGCCCAGCGGCGACAGGACGCGGCCGGCCATCGCGTAACCGAAGGCGAAGGCGATGACGGCCAGGCCGAGCAGGGCCAGGAGGGAGCGGCTGAGCAGATCGTCCAGGGCGTGCCGACGCTGCTCGTTGACGCACGCGTTCATGGCGTTGTTGAACTCGCTCGGCGAGGCCTGGTCGGGCAGGTTGCAGATGTCGCTGGTGACCTTGCCCTCGACGATCTTGAAGGGCAGGTCGCTGCCCACGTGCAGCGCCTGCGCGGCCAGCAGGTAGATGATCGACAGCAGCAGGATGCCGGCGATCAGGAACATACCGCCGTAGAGCAGCGTGAGCCTTATGCGGATGGTCGGGCGCAGCCACGGGAAGGGCGGCACGGGCCGCCGGGGGTCCCAGGTGGGCTTGGGGGGTGCCTGCGGGGGCGCGGGAGTCGTTGCCACGGGGTATCAGATCCGGTAGCCGGAGCCGGGGACGGTGACGATGACGGGGGGCTCGCCCAGCTTGCGGCGCAGGGTCATGACGGTCACGCGCACGACGTTCGTGAACGGGTCGGTGTTCTCGTCCCAGGCCTTCTCCAGGAGCTGCTCCGCGGAGACGACGGCGCCCTCGCTGCGCATCAGCACCTCCAGGACCGCGAACTCCTTGGGAGCGAGCTGGACCTCCTGGCCGTCGCGGAACACCTCGCGCCGGTTGGGGTCGAGCTTGATCCCGGCACGCTCCAGGACGGGCGGCAGGGGCACGCTGGTGCGCCGGCCGAGGGCGCGCACCCGCGCGATGAGCTCACTGAAGGCGAACGGCTTGGGCAGGTAGTCGTCGGCGCCGATCTCCAGTCCCTCGACCCGGTCGCTGACGTCACCGGAGGCCGTCAGCATCAGCACGCGCGTGGGCATGCCCAGTTCGACGATCTTGCGGCAGACGTCGTCACCGTGCACCACCGGGAGGTCGCGGTCGAGGACGACCACGTCGTAGTCGTTGACGCCGATGCGCTCCAGGGCGGCCGCGCCGTCGTACACGACGTCGACGGCCATGGCCTCCCGGCGCAGCCCGGTGGCCACCGCATCGGCGAGCAGCTGCTCGTCCTCGACGACGAGTACGCGCACGTTGCTGGTCCTTCCTCATGTCCACCCGCGTAGCCCTTCACCGGGCACACGTGGGCAGGGGTCTTCGACAGTGCTTGGTGTGTTGCCCTCCATCCTGCCCTTTTCGGCCATAAGTCGGAGGTAAGGCGGGTGAGGGCTCCCGCTCCCGGGAGGGAATACCAGATTTTCTCCCCCGGTTAGGTTTCCACGGAAGGGAGCTTGGGGAGGACGGCTTTACATCCCACGATCACGCTCTGCTGGCGCCGCACCACCATGCGGTGCGCATCAATCCGCTTTCCGCAGGGCGGGCGTGGGTGTCCGGCACCGTCGCCGCCCGGCCGAGCGGCGCTGGGCATCCACATGCGGCGTGATCGTCCCTTCCGAACGGCACACCCCTGTGCCATCGACCCACGACCCAGGACGAGGGGGCGCAGCATGGACGCTTTCACCGCAGGACTTCTGCAGCGCATAAGGGCGACCGAGTCCGATCTGTCCCGGGCTCGCGACGAGGGCGACGAGTTCCTCGTCGACGTGGAGCAGGGCGAGCTCGACGACCTGCGCCGGCTCGCCGCCGAGCACGGTGTGCACGTAGGCGCGACGAGCGTCTGATCACGCAGTACGGCGGGCCCCGGCGAATCCAGCGCCGGGGCCCGCCGCGTTGCCACGGGGCAGTTTTCACCCGGTGTTCATCACGCCGTCGGCCGGTGTCGGGCAGCCCCGGTCTCCTCAGTCGTGCCAGGCTCCGAACTCCTCCAGGAGCCGCTGGAGAGGCTCGAACACGCCGGGGGTGCCCGCTACTGTCAGATCGCCCGACGGGCGCTCTCCGGGGCGCCCACCGGTCAGGGCGCCCGCCTCCCGGGCGATCAGGTCCCCCGCCGCGAGGTCCCACGGGTGCAGACCGCGCTCGTAGTAGCCGTCGAGGCGCCCCGCGGCCACGTCGCACAGGTCGACCGCGGCCGAGCCGCCGCGCCGGATGTCCCGCAGCAGCGGGATCAGCCGCTGGGCCACGTCGGCCTGGTGGGCGCGGACGTCGGCGACGTAGTTGAAGCCCGTCGACACCAGCGCCTGCTCCAGGGGCGCCGTGGGGCGGCAGGCCAGCCTGCGCTCGCCGTCCCAGGCGCCGGTGGCCCAGGCGCCGCGGCCGCGCACGGCGTGGAACGTCTCCCCGCGCATCGGGGCCGTGACGACTCCGACGACGGTCTCGCCGTTCTGCTCGGCGGCGATGGAGACGGCCCAGGTGGGCAGTCCGTACAGGTAGTTCACCGTGCCGTCGAGCGGGTCGATCACCCAGCGGACGCCGCTCGTGCCCTCCGTGGCGGCGCCCTCCTCGCCGAGGATGCCGTCGTCCGGGCGGTGCTCGGCGATCAGACCTGTGATCAGCTTCTCCGCCGCGATGTCCATCTCGGTGACGACGTCGATGGGGCTGGACTTGGTCGCGGCGACCGCGAGGTCGGCCGGGCGCCCGTCCCGCAGCAGAGCGCCGGCGCGGCGGGCGGCCTCCTGGGCGAGGTCGAGCAGGTCCGTGTGCAGGGGGTCGGTCACGGGGCTCCTCAGGCGTAGGTGCTGTCGGCGCCCGCGGCGGCGGGCCGGGGGGCGCGGGCCGGGCAGCAGCCGACCGGGCACACGTGGTGGCTCGCCCCCAGGGGGCCCAGGGCGCACGGTGTGACGTCCTGTCCGCGTTCGACGGCGGCACGCTCCACGACGAGCTCGCGGATGGCGGCGGCGAACCTCGGATCGGCGCCGACGGTGGCGGAGCGCCGCATCGGCAGACCGAGCTCCTCGGCCCTGGCCCGGGCCTCCGTGTCGAGGTCGTAGAGGACCTCCATGTGGTCGGAGACGAAGCCGATGGGGGCGATGACGACGGCCGGGACGCCGGCCGCGTGCCGCTCGTCGAGGTGGTCGCAGATGTCGGGCTCCAGCCACGGGATGTGCGGGGCGCCGGAGCGGGACTGGTAGACGAGCTGCCAGGGGTGGTCGACGCCGGTGCGCTCCCGGACGGCGTCGGCGATCTGCTGCGCCACGTCCAGGTGCTGCTGCACGTACGCGCCGCCGTCGCCGTGCCCTTCCACGGGGCCGGAGGTGTCGGCGGAGGCCGTCGGGATCGAGTGCGTCGAGAAGGCGAGGTGCGCCCCGTCCCGGACGTCCTCGGGAAGCTCGGCGAGGGACTGGAGCACGCCGTCGATCATGGGCTCCAGGAAGCCCGGGTGGTTGAAGTAGTGCCGCAGCTTGTCGACCTTCGGCAGCTCCAGGCCCTCCGCCTCCAGGGTCGCGAGCGCGTCGGCGAGGTTCTCGCGGTACTGGCGGCAGCCCGAGTAGGAGGCGTAGGCGCTGGTGGCGAGGACCAGGATGCGGCGGCGGCCGTCGCGGACCATGTCGCGCAGGGTGTCCGTCAGGTACGGCGCCCAGTTGCGGTTCCCCCAGTAGACCGGCAGGTCCAGGCCGTGGTCGGCGAAGTCCTTGCGCAGGGCGTCCAGCAGGGCGCGGTTCTGGTCGTTGATCGGGCTGACCCCGCCGAACAGGAAGTAGTGCTGTCCGACTTCCTTGAGGCGTTCCTTGGGGATGCCGCGCCCACGCGTCACGTTCTCCAGGAACGGAACCACGTCGTCCGGGCCTTCCGGGCCGCCGAACGAGAGCAGGAGCAGGGCGTCGTAGGGGCTGACATCGCGCGCGTCTGGCATGAGTCGATCCTGCCACTCTGCACCGACAGCCCGGAAACGGCGGGGTGGCACCGGCGCGGCCGCCGGGCCCGGAGGCGACGCGACGCAAGCCGTGCCGGCCGCCTAACGCAGGGGCCAAGTGGTGCCCGGCCCGACCGGAGCGCCCGGCCGGAAGTGCCGAGGCGATGTGGTGCCCGGCCGGCGGAGCGCCGGGGCCAAGTGGTGCCCGGCCGAACCGGAGTGCCGAGGCAGGGTGATGCCGGGCCGGACGGGTGCATCGGGGCGTTTCCGGGACGTAAGCTGTGTCGACTGCGTTCGCAGCTTACTGAGCCTCTCGGAGACCCCGTTGCCCAGCCCCTACCGCGCCCTGTTCGCAGCCCCAGGCTCCAAGGGTTTCTCCGCTGCGGGCCTCCTCGGCCGGATGCCGCTGTCGATGATGGGCATCGGCGTGGTCACGATGATCTCGCAGCTCACCGGGCGGTACGGGCTGGCCGGTGCCCTCTCGGCGACCATCGCGCTGGCCGCCGCGCTGGCCGGGCCGCAGGTCTCCCGCCTGGTGGACCAGTACGGGCAGCGGCGGGTGCTGCGCCCGGCCACGCTGATCTCGCTCACGGCGGCGGCCGTCCTGCTGTTCGCCGCGCACTACGGGTGGCCGGACTGGGTGCTGTTCGTGGCCTGCGCGGGCATCGGCTGCGTGCCGAGCGTCGGCGCGATGATCCGGGCCCGCTGGGCGGCGCTGTACCGCGGCACCCCGCACCTGCACACCGCGTACTCCTTCGAGTCCGTGGTGGACGAGGTGTGCTTCGTCTTCGGGCCGATCATCTCCATCGGTCTGTCCACGGCCTGGTTCCCGGAGGCCGGTCCGCTGCTCGCCGCCTGCTTCCTGGCCGCCGGGGTGTTCTGGCTGTCCGCTCAGCGCGCCACCGAGCCCGAGCCGCACCCGCGCGAGCGCAAGGGCGGCGGCACGGCGTTGCGCGCGCCGGGACTCCAGGTTCTGGTGGCCACCTTCGTCGCCACCGGGGCGATCTTCGGGGCGGTCGACGTGGTCACCGTGGCCTTCGCCGACGAGGAGGGCCACAAGGCCGCGGCGAGCGTCGTCCTCGCGCTGTACGCGGGGGGTTCCTGTGTCGCGGGGATGGTCTTCGGGCTGCTGCACTTCGCCGGGGCGCCGGAACGTCGGTGGCTGTTGGGCGTGTGTGCCATGGCCGTGAGTATGATCCCCCTCCTACTGGTCGGAAACTTGCCGTTTCTGGCCGTGGCGCTGTTCGTTGCGGGTCTGGCCATCGCTCCGACGATGATCACGACGATGTCCCTCATCGAAGAGCACGTACCACGCGCGCAGCTCACCGAAGGCATGACCTGGGTGAGCACCGGGCTCGCGGTGGGGGTCGCACTCGGCTCCTCCGCGGCCGGCTGGGTGATCGACGCGGCCGGGGCGCGAGCGGGGTACGGGGTTCCGGCGGTGGCCGGGGCCGTCGCGGTCGCGGTGGGTTTCCTCGGGTTCCGCCGGCTCAAGCGACCGGCACCGGGTCGGGGAGGCTCCGTTGAGCAGCACAGCGAACGGAAAGAACGGCACGTGGCGTAACTGGGGCGGCAACGTCTCGGCTCGTCCCGCGCGAGAGGTCACCCCTGCCTCCGTCGACGAACTGGCCGCCGAGGTGCGGCGGGCCGCCGAGGACGGTCTGAAGGTGAAGGCGGTCGGCGCCGGGCACTCCTTCACCTCCATAGCCGCGACGGACGGTGTGCTGATCCGTCCTCAGCTGCTGACCGGCATCCGCCACATCGACCGGGAGAACATGACGGTCACGGTGGAGGCCGGCACCCCGCTCAAGAGGCTCAACGTGGCGCTCGCGCGTGAGGGCCTGTCGCTCACGAACATGGGCGACATCATGGAGCAGACGGTCTCCGGGGCCACCAGCACCGGTACGCACGGCACAGGCCGTGACTCAGCTTCGATCGCCGCCCAGATCAGGGGTTTGGAGCTGGTCACCGCCGACGGTTCGGTCCTCACCTGCTCCGAGAAGGAGAACCCCGAGGTCTTCGCCGCCGCCCGCATCGGCCTCGGCGCCCTGGGCCTCGTCACCGCGATCACCTTCGCGGTGGAGCCGGTCTTCCTGCTCACGGCCCGCGAGGAACCCATGCCGTTCGACCGGGTCCTCTCCGACTTCGAGGAACTCTGGGCCGAGAACGAGCACTTCGAGTTCTACTGGTTCCCGCACACCGGCAGCACCAACACCAAGCGCAACAACCGCAGCGCGGGGCCGGAGAAGCCCGTGCCGCAGTTCCAGAGCTTCATCGAGGACGAGTTCCTCTCCAACGGGGTCTTCCAGGTGGCCAACTGGGTCGGCCGCGCGGTGCCCGCCACGATCCCCGCGATCGCCCAGATCTCCAGCAAGGCGTTGTCCGCGCGGACCTACACGGACATCCCCTACAAGGTGTTCACGTCGCCGCGCCGGGTGCGCTTCGTGGAGATGGAGTACGCCGTTCCGCGCGCGGCAGTCGTCGAGACGCTGCGCGAGCTGAAGGCGATGGTCGACCGCTCGGGCCTCAGGGTCAGCTTCCCCGTCGAGGTGCGCACCGCCCCCGCGGACGACATCACCCTGTCCACCGCCTCCGGCAGGGACAGCGCGTACATCGCCGTCCACATGTTCCCGGGCACGCCGTACCAGCGGTACTTCACGTCCGCCGAGCGCATCTTCACCGCCCACGAGGGCCGTCCGCACTGGGGCAAGATCCACACCAGGGACGCCGAGTACTTCTCCCGGGTGTATCCGCGCTTCGGCGAGTTCACGGCGCTGCGGGAACGTCTCGACCCCGACCGGCTCTTCCAGAACGACTACTTGCGCAGGGTTCTGGGGGCGTAGGGGGCGCACAGGGGTTGCGCTTCCCGTGCCCGCGCTCTCCGTGACGCTCGGAGTCGGGGCGGGGCGGGGCATCGCACGCGATGCGGTGGGGCGGCGACCGCGCACCCCGGCCCGACCCCTTGGTTCCGATTCTGGTGATTACGTGAAGTACCCAAGGTTCAAGATCGCGAGTCGGGGGCAGGAGAAGTCAAGTCCCACCCCTTGGCAGAACTTGGGCGGCGCGCCAATCCACGCACGTGGCCCGAATGGAGTACTGTTGCGAGCCCTGGGTCCGGTCTCCCGTCAGGGTGTACAGGGCCTTAAGGACCGCCGGGAGGGGGCTAGTTGCACAGCGTGACAGAGTTCGTCACTTAGCGTTGCGAATAGGTAACCGTGCCATAACGGCGATCCTGGGCCCGCGCCCGACACGCCGGGCAACTCGGCAAGGTTGTGGCAGGCTGCACCCGGGCAGGCCACACTCGACTAGCGGAAGCAGCGACGCACGTGACGTCGGCAGGCACCACCCGGGAGGTCCCCATGCCCGAACTGCGTGTCGTGGCCGTCTCGAATGACGGCACACGGCTGGTGCTGAAGGCTGCCGACTCTACGGAGTACACGCTTCCGATCGACGAACGCCTGCGCGCTGCCGTGCGCGGCGACCGTCCGCGTCTCGGCCAGATCGAGATCGAGGTCGAGAGCCACCTCCGCCCCCGCGACATCCAGGCGCGTATACGCGCCGGCGCGACCGCGGAAGAGGTCGCGCAGATGGCCGGCATCCCCGTCGACCGGGTGCGCCGCTTCGAGGGCCCCGTGCTCGCCGAGCGTGCCTTCATGGCCGAGCGGGCGCGCAAGACCCCGGTCCGCCGCCCCGGCGAGAACTCCGGGCCGCCCCTCGGCGAGGCCGTGCAGGAGCGGCTGCTGCTGCGCGGTGCCGACAAGGACACCGTCCAGTGGGACTCGTGGCGTCGCGACGACGGCACGTGGGAGGTCCTGCTGGTCTACCGCGTCGCCGGCGAACCGCACTCGGCGAGCTGGACGTACGACCCGCCCCGGCGGCTCGTCCAGGCCGTCGACGACGAGGCGCGCTCCCTGATCGGCGAGACCGACGACCTGTCCGCACCCGAGCCCAGCTTCCCGTTCGTCCCCCGGATCGCCCGGCTGCCGCGCGACAGACCGCTGGACCGCCCCGAACGCGAGCGGCCGAGCCTGCCCGCCCAGGCGTCCGAGCCGATCGAGGAGACCACCGGCGAGCGCGACTCGCTGACCAGCCTGCTCGAGGCGGTGCCGAGCTTCCGCGGCGACCTCGTGGTTCCGGAACTCCCCCCGGCGGAGACCGAGGAGGAGCCCGTCGTCGTCGCCGAGGTCGAGGAGGAGGAGCCTCCGGCTTCCGCGGCCTCGGCCGGTTCCGCCTACGCGGACGTCCTCATGCCGCGCAGCGTGGGCAGCCACCGTGACCGGCTCATCGGCGCCACCGACCGGCAGGCCGAGGCGGACGGCGTCCGCCCCGGCCGCAGGGCGGCGGTCCCGAGCTGGGACGAGATCGTGTTCGGCACGCGACGCAAGAAGCAGGAGTAGCCGGGCCGGCTCTCGAACGAGTCATCACGGGGAGGGGGCCACGCCGAAACCGGGCGTGGCCCCCTCCCCGTGTCGGATCACTGCGGGTCCGGACCCACGGCCACCGGCCGGTCCAGGGCCGCGGACCACTCCGACCAGGACCCCACGTACAGCTCGGCCGGAATGCCCGCGGCCGCCAGTGCCAGGACCTGGTGGGCGGCGGAGACCCCCGAGCCGCAGTACACGCCGACCCTCGAACCCTCGCTCACACCCAGCCCCTTGAACCGCTCCCGCAGTTCCCCGGCGGGAAGGAGACGCCCGTCGGCCCCCACGTTCTCCGTGGTGGGCGCCGACACCGCGCCCGGGATGTGCCCGGCCACCGGGTCGATCGGCTCCACCTCACCGCGGTACCGCTCCCCCGCCCGCGCGTCCAGCAGCACACCGGACCGTGCCAGCGCCGCGGCGGCATCCGCGTCGAGCAGCCCCGTCGCTCCCGGCTCGGGCACGAAGTCGCCCTCCTCCGGAGTCGGCACGGACGTCTCCAACGGGCCTTCCCAGGACGGCAACCCGCCGTCGAGGACTCGCACATCCGGGTGACCTGTCCAGCGCAACAGCCACCACGCCCGGGCCGCCGCCCATCCCTGGCCGCCGTCGTAGACCACCACCGGGGTTCCGGCGAAGACGCCCGCCCTCCGCATCGCGGCGCCGAAGCGCGCGAGGTCGGGCAGGGGGTGCCGGCCACCGGCGCCCGGCGCGGAGGCCAACTCCCGGTCCAGGTCGACGTAGACGGCTCCGGGCAGGTGCCCTGCCTCGTACGCGGCCCGGCCGTCGAACGGCGGCTCGCCGGCCGCCTTGGCCGCGGTGAGCTGCCAGCGGACGTCGAGCAGGACCGGCGGGCGGGTGCCGGTGAGATCCCTGGCGAGGTCGGATGCGGAGATGATGGCGTTCATGACCCCATCCTCGCGCACGGGGTGGCCGAGCCGTCCCTGTCCGGCTACTCTGCTCGGCCGGAGCAGGGCGATCACGCGGCGTACGGGAACAAGCACATGCTGTACAGCTGAGCGACACCCGCCGACAAGCGCGCCGTGTGCCCGGGTGCCCGTACATCGGGCATTCTCCCGGAACGGGACGCCCCACAGGGCCGCCCCACCAGGCTGCGGAGAGCACGGCCACCGCGAGGCCGAGAAGAGAGTGACGATGACCGACGCACGGGGGCCTTCCGGGCCGAGCAGCGACACACCCGCTCGGCACGCGCCCGGCGCGCCCTGCTGGGTGAGCCTCATGGTGCACGGCCCGGACGCGACCGAGGAGTTCTACGGAGCGCTGTTCGGCTGGGAGTTCCAGCCGGGCCCCCAGCAACTCGGGCCCTATGTGCGGGCGCTGCTCGACGGGCGCGAGGTGGCCGGGATCGGACGGCTGCCGCCGGACCGTCATCTGCCCATCGCGTGGACGCCGTACTTCGCCTCCAAGAACGTGGATCTGACGGCCGAGACGGTGCGCAGCCGCGGCGGCACGGTCGGCGTGGGCCCGCTGGACGCCGCCGACGCCGGCCGCATGGCGATCTGCTCCGACCCCGCCGGCGCGGTCTTCGGTATCTGGCAGGCCGCCGCGCACTTCGGCACCGCCGTCCACGGCGTTCCCGGCACCCCCGCCTGGAACGAGCTGCTGACCTCCGAGTCGGCGAGCGTCGCCAAGTTCTACCGGCTGGTCTTCGGCTACGAGGAGGAGCCGGTGGTCTCCGCCGACCTCGACTACGTGTCCCTGCACCTGGGCGGTGAACCCGTGGCCGGCATCCACGGCCTGGGGCACACCCTGCCCCGCGACCGGGGGCCGCACTGGGTCACGTACTTCCAGGTGGCCGACGTGGACGACGCCCTCGACCACCTGGTCCACCTGGGCGGGCAGGTCCTCAAGCCGGTGCACGACACCGCCCACGGGCGGGTGGCGCAGGTGTCGGACCCGGAAGGGGCACGGTTCGCGTTGGTGCAGCGCCCGAGCTGAACCCGGCGCGCCGGCCGCGGATCAGGCGGACGTCACCGGCAGCACGTCCGGGGACAGGGCCGCGGCGCGGGACGTCGCCGCCGTCATCCTGCGGCGGTGATGACGCCGGCACAGGACCTCGTAGCCGACCTCGTCGGCGGAGTGGGTGACATCGCCGACGACCACCTGGGCACCCTCGACCACCATCACCCCGCCTATCGTGCGGGCGTTGTGCGTGGCGCGGGCTCCGCACCAGCACAGGGCCTCCACTTGGAGCACCTCGACCCGGTCGGCCAGTTCCACCAGCCGCTGCGAGCCGGGGAACAGCTTGGAGCGGAAGTCGGTCGTGATGCCGAAGGCGTAGACGTCGAGGCTCAGGTCGTCGACCACACGCGCGAGCTGGTCGATCTGCTCCGGCGCGAGGAACTGCGCCTCGTCGGCGATCACGTAGTCCGCGCGGCCGCCCTGCGAGAGGTGGTCGACGAGATGGCCGTAGAGGTCCTGCCCGTCCCCGACCTCCACCGCGTCCGTCACCAGGCCGAGGCGCGAGGACAGCTTGCCCTCGCCGGCGCGGTCGTCACGCGAGTAGATCATGCCCTGCAGGCCGCGTGCCGAGCGGTTGTGCTCGATCTGGAGAGCCAGCGTCGACTTCCCGCAGTCCATCGTTCCGCAGAAGAACACCAGCTCGGGCATGTGGAGTTGAGCACCTTTCGGCGTGGGAGGACAGGCGGGGCTTGGGGTGGGGCTGTCTCAGGAGCGTACTTCGAGCAGGGGGACGAGCTGCTCGGCGGGGGTCATCGAGCCGTGGTTGCCGACCATCGCCGACTCCTTCGGCTCCCGCTCGGAGGCGATGAGCAGGACGTCGTCGCGGGCGGCCGCGACCACGTCGCCGATCCTGCCGTACACCCGTTCGTCGATCCGCGGGCCGAACCAGCCCGCCGCGATGGCCTCGTCGCGTGAGGCCACCCAGAACTGCTCGCCGAGGACCTCGCGCCAGCAGGTCAGGACGTCGTTCGCGGCGCCGGGCACCGCGTAGACGTGGCGGGCACGGCCTTCGCCGCCGAGCAGGGCGACACCGGCGCTCAGCTCCCAGTCCTCGTCGAAGTCGATGCGGTGCTGCTCGTCGAAGGGCACGTCGATCATGCCGTGGTCGGCGGTGACGTAGAGGGCGCTGCGCGGCGGCAGTTGCTCGGCCAGGCGCTGGACCAGGCGGTCGGCGTACATGAGCTGACCGCGCCAGGTGTCGGAGTCGACGCCGTAGCGGTGGCCGGCGCCGTCGACCTCGGCGAAGTACGTGTACACCAGGGAGCGGTCGCCCGCGGCCAGTTGCTCGGCCGCCAGGTCCACGCGGTCCTCGCCGGACAGCCGCCCGAGGAACGTTCCTCCACTGAGTGCGACCTTGGTCAGCGGGGTGTTCTCGAAGGTCGGGGACGACACCTGCGCGGCGTGCACCCCGGCCGCGTGCGCCAGTTGGAAGACCGTGGGGTACGGCTGCCAGGGACCGGGCGGGGACCAGGGCTGCCAGCGTAGCTGGTTCATCAGCTCGCCGGTGTCCGGGTTGCGGACGGTGTAGCCGGGCAGGCCGTGTACGCCGGGCGGCAGGCCGGTACCGACGGAGGCGAGGGAGGTCGCGGTGGTCGCCGGGTAGCCGGCGGTGAGCGGGCGTCCGGTGCCGCCGCGGGAGGTGGCGAGCAGGGACGTCATGAAAGGAGCGTCCTCGGGGTGCGCCCTGAGCTGCTCCCAGCCGAGGCCGTCGATCAGGAACACGCAGTTCCGGTCGGCGGGGGTCAGCTCGGTGATCGCGGCGCTCATGTCCGGTACGCCCAGACCGGCGGCCAGAGTCGGCAGAAGGTCGGCGAGCGATCCGCTGCCGTACTCGGGGACCGGCGCGGACGTGATGGAGAGCGGTTCGGGGTGCTGGTCCCAGGCCGTGTCGAGCTGCGCCATCAGCGGGTCGTGTCCGCGGTCGCCTCGGAGAGGGCCTGCGCGAAGGCGAGCGCCTCCCGCACGGTCTCCGGTCCGTCCCCGGCCTCGCTGACGCGAAGGCTGAGGTCGTCCGCCGTGGAGTTGCCGGTGTAGCCGTGGTCCGCCTCACAGTTGGGGTCGCCGCAGGCGGCCGGCTCCAGGTCGATGCGCGAGACGGCGCCCCAGCCGATGGTGAGGACCACTTCGCGGGGCAGGGTCCCCGGCTTGTACGACTCGGGGTTGGCGACCACGCGGCTGACCACGACCGACGAGATGCGGCCGATCTTCACGGACTCCGTCGACGTCGTGGCGTACGGCGTCGGGGAGGTGCTGTCGGCGGCCTGCTCGTCGGTGTGGCTGACGATGAAGCGGGTGTCCGTGAGGACGAGCACCGTCACGTGCCGCCGTACTTCGTTCTGGTCGAACGTCGTCTCCTGATGGACCAGGTACGACCGCATGGGCTCGCCGCCCACGGCGGCCTCCACCGCCTCGGCCACGAGGGCCGGGTAGTAGCCGCTGCGCTCGATCGCCGCCCGCAGCCCCTGGGTCGTCGTACTGGTCTTGGCCATGACGCCCATCCTACGGGGGACCACTGACTGCGAGGGACCGCTCGCCCCCGGTCAGTACGCGGGGAGCGTGCGCGGGCCGAGGTCGTCGCGGGCGGGAGGGGGCGCGAGACGGACGGAGGCGCCGAGCACGCTCAGGCCGTGCGAGGCGACGACGACCGGCTCCAGGGTGACCGCGACGACCTCGGGGTGGTCGTCGACCAGCCGGGACACCCGCAGCAGCAGCTCCTCCAGGGCCCGGGTGTCGGCCGGTGCGGAACCCCGCCAGCCGAACAGCAGCGGGGCGGTGCGGATCGAGCGCACCAGCGAGGTCGCCTCCCGGTCGGTGACCGGGATGAGCCGGTGCGCGGTGTCCCCGAGCAGTTGCGAGGCGGCCCCGGCGAGCCCGAAGGAGAGCACGGCTCCCGCCGCGGGGTCGATGACGGCGCGTACGACGACGTCCACGCCGCGCGGCGCCATCCGCTGCACCACCGGCCGCAGCTCCTCCGGCGCGCCGAACAGGTCGGTCAACTCGGCGTACGACCTGCGCAGTTGGTCCTCGTCCGCGAGGTCGAGACGGACGCCGCCCAGGTCGGCGCGGTGCCGCAGGTGCGGGGCGGTGGCCTTGAGCGCGACCGGGTAGCCCAGGGTGCGGGCGGCCTCGGCGGCGGCGTCGGGGGTCGGGGCGGGCAGGGCGCGATGGACCTGGACGCCGTAGTGGCCGAGGAGGTCGCAGGTCTCGTCCGTGCCGAGGGTGAGGCCCTGCCCGCGCGCGAGGAGGCCGCCGATCAGCCCGGCGGCGCCCCTCTCGTCGATGTCGTCGTACTCGGGCACCCTGCCGGGGTCGGCGGCGTCGCGTCGCCACTGCGCGTAGGTGACAGCTTGACCGAGGGCGCGGACGGCGCGCTCCGCGGCGGGGTAGGCGGGGATGAGGTGGGTGTCTTCGGGCGCCTCGGCGGCGGGGGGCTGCGTCGCGGCGGTGGGCTGCGTCGCGGCTGGGGCCGGAGTGGGGGCTTTTTGCGGTGGATTGTCCGGCCCGGCCTGTGGTGCCGTGCTCGCCGCCGCCGACAGGGCCTCCGCCAGGCCGCCGAGTTCCACATGGACCACCAGGACCGGCTTGGCCGGAGCCGCGGCCGAGGCCGAGCGCAGGGCTTGTGCGAGGGCCGCGTCCCCGACCGAGCCCTCCCCCACCGACGGTATGGCGGTGACGACGACGGCGTCGCACCGGTCGTCGCCCAGCGCGCGGGACAGGGCCGCGTGGAAGTCGGCCGCGGACGCCGCCGTGGTCAGGTCCTGCGGAGGGTGCGGCCGCAGGCCCTCGGCGAGGCACGCGTCGTAGGTGAGCAGGCCGAGCGACTCGGAGTTGCCGAGGATCGCCACCCTGGGCCCGGCCGGCAGGGGCTGGCGGGCGAGCAGCAGACCCGCGTCCACCAGCTCGGTGATGGTGTCGACGCGGATGACGCCGGCCTGCCTCAGCAGGGCCGACACGGTCGCGTGCGGGAGCCGGGTGGCCCGTACGGCGTGCCCCTGGGGGGCGGCGCCGTGCCGCGCGCCCTGGACGACGACCAGGGGCTTGGCGGCGGCGGTCCGGCGGGCGAGGCGGGTGAACTTGCGGGGGTTGCCGATGGACTCCAGGTACATGAGGACGACGTCGGTGTCGGGATCCTCGTACCAGTACTGCAGGACATCGTTGCCGGAGACGTCGGCGCGGTTGCCGGAGGAGACGAAGGTGGAGACTCCGGTCACACCCGTGACGCCGCCGCCGCGCCGGTGCAGCCGGGACAGCAGGGCGATGCCGATGGCGCCGGACTGGGCGAACAGGCCGATCCGTCCCGGGCGTGGCACCTCGGGGGCGAGGGAGGCGTTGAGCCGCACCCGGGGGGAGGTGTTGATGATGCCGAAGGCGTTCGGGCCGATGATCCGCATGCCGTACGTGCGCGCGTGCCGCACGAGGGCGCGCTGGCGTTCGCGCCCCTCGGGGCCGCTCTCGGCGTACCCGGCGGAGACCACGACCAGCCCCTGCACGCCGTGTTCGCCGCACTCGGTGACGACCTCGGGGACGTGTTCGGCCGGGACGGCGACGACGGCGAGGTCCACGGGGCCGTCGATGTCGCGCACCGAGCGGTGGGCGGGCACCCCGTCGAGCTCCTTCTGCTGCTCGGGAAGGGCCTTGTTCACGGCGTAGAGGCGGCCGGTGTACCCGGCGTCCCGGATGTTACCGAGGACACTGCGGCCCACGCCGCCGGGTGTGCGGCCGGCGCCGATGACGGCGACCGAGCCGGGGGCGAGCAGCCGCTGCACGGACCGCGCCTCGGCGCGGTGTTCCCGGGCGTACTGCACGGCCAGGGAGCGGTCGGTGGGTTCGAGGTCGAACTCCAGCCGGACGACACCGTCCTCGAAGCTGCGTTTCTGGGTGTAGCCGGCGTCCGTGAACACCTTGATCATCTTGGTGTTGGCGGGCAGCACCTCGGCGGCGAAGCGGCGGATGCCGCGCTCGCGGGCGACGGCACCGATGTGTTCGAGCAGGGCGGAGGCGACCCCGCGGCCCTGGTGGGCGTCCTGCACGAGGAAGGCGACCTCGGCCTCGTCGGCGGGTGCGGACGCGGGCGTTCCGTCCGGGCCGATCCGGTCGTAGCGTACGGTGGCGATGAACTCGCCGCCCACTGTGGCCGCGAGTCCCACCCGGTCCACAAAGTCGTGGTGCGTGAAGCGGTGGACGTCCTTGGCGGACAGGCGAGGGTACGGCGCGAAGAAGCGGTAGTACTTCGACTCGTCGGAGACCTGCTCGTAGAAGCTGACCAGGCGATCGGCGTCATCAACGGTGATGGGCCGGACGCGCGCGGTACCCCCGTCGCGCAGCACCACGTCGGCTTCCCAGTGGGCGGGATACTCGTGCCGGTCCGGCGAGGTCTGCATGGGCCCCAGAGTACGGCTAGCGCCTGACAACGGCGCGAGGCAGTCTGTGGAGGGCGTCAGTCGGGTCGAGGCCGCGACCCGACGGCACCCCCGGAGCGGAACGAGAGGACCGCTCCGGGCGGGCTTCACGATATGGGAAACTGGTCTAGACAACCCTGAACACCGAAGGGCAGCAACACATGGCTGAGCGCCGCGTCAACGTCGGCTGGGCCGAGGGCCTCCACGCCCGCCCCGCCTCCATCTTCGTCCGAGCCGCCACGGCCGCAGGCGTCCCGGTGACGATCGCCAAGGCTGACGGCAACCCCGTCAACGCGGCCTCGATGCTGGCCGTCCTGGGCCTCGGCGCCCAGGGGGGCGAGGAGATCGTCCTCGCCTCCGACGCCGAGGGCGCGGACGCCGCCCTCGACCGGCTGGCGAAGCTGGTGTCCGAGGGTCTCGAGGAACTGCCCGAGACCGTCTGATGTACCGAGCGCCCGATGCGGCGCACAGCGAAGGGCTCGTCCGAATTCACCGGGCGGGCCCTTCGCCATTCCCGGCTCATTCGGGGCGGGATTTCCCGTGTCCGGGCACAGGAATTTCCCGGTCCGGGCAGCGGAAATAAGCCCCCGCGAATTCGCCTCTCTTTGTATACGGCTGCCGTGTTAATGCCGCAGGCTCGCCGTGTTTACGGGATGTTGCGAGTTCCTCACACGGTCGGCGCGTTCCTCGGCCGAGCCGAGCCGCAGGCGGTGCGCACCGGTCGCCCGCTCGGTGTGCAGCGCCGTGACCGCCCGCGCGCGCTCGCCGTCCCCCCGCGCCACCGCGTCCACGATCGCGCCGTGCTCCGCCCAGGACTCCACCGGGCTGAGCGGCGCCTCCACGGCGTACATCCATGTGATCTTGTGGCGGAGCTGGGTGAGCATCGAGGTCAGGGCGGGGCTGCCGGAGGCCTGGGCGAGCGTCTCGTGGAACCAGGCGCCGAGGGAGCGCAGGTCGTCGCTGTTGCCGCGACGGGCCCGGTCCTGGCCGAGCCGGACCAGTCCGCGCAGGACCTTCAGATGCGCCTCGGTGCGGCGCTGGGCGGCGCGGGCCGCACCGAGCGGCTCCAGGAGCATCCGCATCTCCAGCAGGTCACCGGCCTCCTGCTCGGTGGGCTCCGCCACACACGCGCCCGCGTGCCGGCGGGTCACCACGAAGCCCTCGGCCTCCAGCGTGCGCAGCGCCTCGCGGACGGGCACCCGCGAGACGCCGTAGCGGCGGGCGAGCAGTTCCTCGGTGAGCCGGCTGCCGCGCGCATGGACTCCCGCGACGATGTCGTCCCGGATGGCGGTGCACACCGAGTGCGCGGGAATACGCATGACCGACCTCCGCTTAATCCCCGTGAAACGCCGGCGAGCGGCGCGTGATTCTGTGACTCTATTGCAATGAGCCGGAATTTCCGACGGCAGGCGGGAATCCAGGGATATTTTTTGGACAGCGGGCATCCGGGACGCATCCCGAGGGGCGTCCGGAAACACCGAAAGCCCCGGCTCGGGGAGCCGGGGCTTCGGGAAGGGCGGAGGGGTTCCGGTCAGAGGCTGACGCCGTGCGAGCGGAGGTAGGCGACCGGGTCGATGTCCGAGCCGTACTCGGGGCTCGTGCGCGCCTCGAAGTGCAGGTGCGGGCCGGTGACGTTGCCGGTCGCGCCGGACAGGCCGATCTGCTGGCCGGGGGTGACCTTCTGACCCACCGAGACGCCGATGGAGGACAGGTGGCCGTACTGGGTGTACGTGCCGTCGTTCATCTTGATCACGATGTTGTTGCCGTAGGAGCCGCCCCAGCCGGCCTCGACGACCTCGCCCATGCCGACCGCGTGGACGGAGGTGCCGGTGGCGGCGTGGAAGTCCACGCCGGTGTGGCTGCCGGAGGACCACAGGCCGCTGCTGGCCTTGTAGCCGGTGGAGACGTACGAGCCGGAGATCGGGGCCACGTAGGCGTTGAGGCGCTTGCGCTCGGCCTCGCGGGCGGCGCGCTCCTTGGCCTCGCGGGCCTTCTCGGCCTCTTCCTTGGCCTTCTCGGCCTTCTCGGCGGCCCGCTTGCGGGCGGCCTCCTCGGCCTTCCGCTTGGCGGCGGCCTCCTCGGCGGCCTGCTGCTGCGCGACGGCCTGGGCGTCGATCTGCTGGGCCACGGTGTCGCCCATGGTGACGACCGGGGTGAGGCCGGTCTGCTCGGCGCTGGGCTCGGCGGCGAAGGCCGCGGGGGCCGCCACGGTGCCGATCACGCCGGTGGTGGCGAGGGCCGCGACACCCGCCGCGCGGGCGGTGCGGCGCTGGATCCTGCTGGGACGACGGTGCTTCCCGGTGGCGCGAGTGAACGCCATGTGGTGGCTGGTCCTTTCCTTCCCTCTCGCCTACCGGGTTAGCTGACGGGTTCGGAGCAGGAAGGTCTCCTACGGACTCCCTCGCGGCATGCGCGGGCGTCCGATTCACCCCAGGGACTGCGGTGGGTCCCCGGCTCCCCTGGCTCGCGCCGTACGGGGACTCGGCGATGACTGTCCGGTGCCGCGGGCGCGGCGCACTGCCTGACGAACAGCCCGGACGACGCTAAGCGGCGCCACTTTCAATTCCCAAACGGATCCCGACTTTTGTAGCGCATCCCACAGGGCAGACAGGCAACTCCCATCCCAATTCGGGCATAAAGGGGCCCTGGTGCCTTCGAAGACATCCAGGGCCCCTCAGCACGCGTGCCGCTACTCGGCGGCGACGACGCTGACTTCGCCGATGCCGAGGGCCTCGACAGGCGCCTTGATCTGCGCCGCGTCACCTACGAGGACGGTCACCAGCCGGTCCACCGGGAAGGCGCTGACGGCCGCCGCGGTGGCCTCCACGGTGCCGGTCGCGGCGAGCTGCCGGTACAGCGCGGCCTGGTAGTCGTCGGGCAGATGCTGCTCCACCTGGTCGGCCAGCGTGCTCGCGACCGCCGCCGCCGTCTCGTACTTCAGCGGCGCGACACCGACCAGGTTCTGCACGGCGACGTCCCGCTCCGCATCGGTGAGCCCCTCGGCGGCGAGGGTGCGCAGCACCGTCCAGAGGTCCTCCAGCGCGGGGCCGGTGTTGGGCGTGTCCACGGAGCCGCTGATGGCGAGCATCGCCGCACCCGTGCCGTCGGGGGCGGACCTGAGGACCTGGCCGAACGCCCGTACGCCGTAGGTGTATCCCTTCTCTTCGCGCAGGACGCGGTCCAGGCGGGAGGTGAGGGTGCCGCCGAGGCAGTACGTGCCGAGCACCTGCGCGGGCCACACGCGGTCGTGCCGGTCCGGGCCGATCCGGCCGATCAGCAGCTGCGTCTGGACCGCGCCCGGGCGGTCCACGATGACGACCCGGCCGGTGTCGTCGGCGGTCACCGGCGGCACGGGACGAGGCTCGGCCGGGGAGCCCGTCCAGGCGCCCAGCGTGTCCCCGAGCAGGGCGTCGAGGTCGATGCCGGTGAGGTCCCCGACGACCACGGCGGTGGCCGTGGCGGGGCGGACGTGCTTCTCGTAGAAGGCGCGTACGGCCGCGGAGTCGATGGCGGCGACGGTCTCCTCGGTGCCCTGCCGGGGCCGCGACATGCGCGAGTCCGCCGGGAACAGCTGCCGGGACAGCTCCTTGGCGGCCCGGCGCGAGGGGTTGGCCAGCTCGTGCGGGATCTCGTCGAGACGGTTGGCGACCAGCCGCTCGACCTCGCTGTCGGCGAACGCGGGCGCCCTCAGGGCGTCGGCGACCAGGCCCAGCCCCTTGGCGAGCCGGGAGGCCGGAACCTCCAGGCTGAGCCGGACGCCGGGGTGGTCGGCGTGCGCGTCGAGGGTGGCGCCGGCGCGCTCCAGCTCGGCGGCGAAGTCCTCGGCGGAGTGCTTGTCGGTGCCCTCGGAGAAGGCCCGCGCCATGATCGTGGCCACACCGTCCAGGCCGGCCGGCTCGGCGTCCAGCGGGGCGTCGAGCAGCACCTCCACGGCGACGACCTGCTGGCCGGGGCGGTGGCAGCGCAGCACCGTGAGGCCGTTGTCGAGCGAGCCGCGCTCGGGGGCCGGGAAAGCCCACGGCTTGGCGTCACCCGCCTGCGGCCGGGGGTGGAAGTCCATCGTGGCGAGCTCGGTCACCGGGCCGCCTCCTCGTTCTCGTCCTGGTCGGCGGGGGCTTCGGGGGCGGTCGGCTCGTAGACGAGCACCGCGCGGTTGTCGGGCCGCAGGCGGGCCTTGGCGACCTCCTGGACCTCCTCCGGCGTGATCTCCAGCACGCGCTGCACGGCGGTCAGGGCGAGCTGCGGGTCGCCGAAGAGCACGGCGTACCGGCACAGTTCGTCGGCGCGGCCCGCGACCGTGCCGAGCCGGTCCAGCCACTCACGCTCCAACTGGGCCTGGGCGCGCTCCATCTCCTCGGCCGTGGGGCCCTCCTCGGCGAACCGGGCGAGCTCCTCGTCGATGGCGCTCTCGATGACCGGGACCTCCACGTCACCGGACGTCTTCACGTCCAGCCACCCCAGGGAGGGCGCCCCGGCGAGCCGCAGCAGGCCGAAGCCGGCCGCCACGGCCGTACGGTCGCGGCGCACGAGCCGGTTGTACAGCCGGGACGACTCGCCGCCGCCGAGGACGGTGAGGGCCAGGTCGGCCGCGTCGCACGCGCGCGTGCCGTCGTGCGGCAGCCGGTAGGCGGCCATCAGGGCACGGGCCGGGACCTCCTCCTCGACGACCTCGCGCAGCTGCTCGCCGATGGTCTCCGGCAGCGAGCCGTCGCGCGGGGCGGGCTTGCCGTCGTGACCGGGGATGGAGCCGAAGTACTTCTCGACCCAGGCCAGGGTCTGCTCCGGGTCGATGTCGCCGACCACGGAGAGCACGGCGTTGTTCGGCGCGTAGTAGGTGCGGAAGAACGCCCGCGCGTCCTCCAGGGTCGCCGCGTCCAGGTCGGCCATCGAGCCGATCGGGGTGTGGTGGTAGGGGTGGCCCTCCGGGTAGGCGAGGGCGGTCAGCTTCTCGAAGGCGGTGCCGTAGGGGACGTTGTCGTAGCGCTGGCGGCGCTCGTTCTTGACGACGTCCCGCTGGTTCTCCATCGACTCGTCGTCGAGCGCGGCCAGCAGCGAGCCCATGCGGTCGGCCTCCAGCCAGAGGGCGAGCTCCAGCTCGTGGGCGGGCATGGTCTCGAAGTAGTTGGTCCGCTCGAAGCTGGTCGTGCCGTTCAGCGAGCCGCCCGCGCCCTGGACGAGCTCGAAATGACCATTGCCCTTGACCTGGGCGGAGCCCTGGAACATCAGGTGCTCGAAAAGGTGAGCCAGGCCGGTACGCCCCTTGACTTCGTGACGTGAGCCGACGTCGTACCAGAGGCACACCGCCGCGACCGGGGTCAGGTGGTCCTCGGAGAGCACCACGCGCAGACCGTTGGCCAGGCGGTGCTCGGTCGCTGTCAGGCCCCCGGAGCCTGCCTGGGCTGTGGCCGTGTGACCCATGGGCATGTACGTCCCTTCGCTCGCGGAGCGGTTGTTGTTGTCACCGCGGATTTCTGCCGGTCCTGCCACTGTATGCAAGCGTGCGGAGCCCTGGTGAAGTTCCCGGCGGCGACCCGGGCCCGAGAGCGCGGGTTGCGGCCCGGACCGGGTCCTGGGTCCCGGTTGTCAGTGCGGCGGTCCACAATGGTCGGCGTCAGATCCGGATCGCAGCAGCACGAGCGAGCCGCAGGGGCGGTCGGTGACGAGAGGGCGAGCGCGCGCAGGCCCGCAGGGCTGAGTACGGTCGGTGTCTCGTCAGCGCACGAACGCCTTGTAGGCGAGCGACCAGTAACAGGAGGAGCCGGCAGCGATGGCCCGCCGCAGCACGAAGACCCCGCCGCCCGACGACGCGTACGAGGAGCGGATCCTCGACATCGACGTCGTCGACGAGATGCAGGGCTCCTTCCTCGAGTACGCGTACTCGGTCATCTACTCCCGCGCCCTGCCGGACGCACGCGACGGCCTCAAGCCGGTGCACCGCCGCATCGTCTACCAGATGAGCGAGATGGGCCTGCGCCCCGAGCGCGGGTACGTCAAGTGCGCCCGGGTCGTCGGCGAGGTGATGGGCAAGCTGCACCCGCACGGCGACGCGTCGATCTACGACGCCCTCGTGCGCATGGCCCAGCCCTTCTCGATGCGGGTCCCCCTGGTCGACGGCCACGGCAACTTCGGTTCCCTGGGCAACGACGACCCGCCCGCCGCCATGCGGTACACCGAGTGCCGGATGGCCGAGGCCACGAGCCTGATGACGGAGTCCATCGACGAGGACACCGTCGACTTCAACCCCAACTACGACGGCCAGGAGCGGGAGCCGGTGGCCCTGCCCGCCGCCTTCCCGAACCTCCTGGTCAACGGCGCTTCGGGCATCGCCGTCGGCATGGCCACGAACATGGCGCCGCACAACCTGCGCGAGGTCATCGCCGCCGCCCGCCACCTGATCCGGCACCCCAACGCGGATCTCGACGCCCTGATGAAGCACGTCCCGGGCCCCGACCTGCCCACGGGTGGCCGCATCGTCGGCCTGTCCGGCATCCGGGACGCCTACGAGTCCGGCCGCGGCAGCTTCAAGATCCGGGCGACGGTGTCGGTGGAGCCGGTGACGGCCCGCCGCAAGGGCCTCGTCGTCACGGAGCTGCCCTTCACGGTCGGACCCGAGAAGGTCATTGCCAAGATCAAGGATCTGGTCGGCTCGAAGAAGCTCCAGGGCATCGCCGACGTCAAGGACCTCACCGACCGTGCGCACGGCCTGCGCCTGGTCATCGAGATCAAGAACGGCTTCGTGCCGGAGGCCGTCCTGGAGCAGCTCTACAAGCTGACGCCGATGGAGGAGTCCTTCGGCATCAACAACGTGGCCCTGGTCGACGGCCAGCCGCTCACACTGGGCCTGAAGGAGCTCCTGGAGGTCTACCTCGACCACCGCTTCAACGTCGTACGGCGGCGCTCGGAGTTCCGCCGCGGCAAGAAGCGCGACCGGCTGCACCTGGTGGAGGGCCTGCTGACGGCCCTGCTGGACATCGACGAGGTCATCCGCCTGATCCGCTCCAGCGAGAACTCCGCGCAGGCCAAGCAGCGCCTGATGGAGCAGTTCTCGCTGAGCGATGTGCAGACGCAGTACATCCTGGACACGCCGCTGCGCCGTCTGACCAGGTACGACCGCATCGAGCTGGAGACGGAGAAGGACCGGCTCAACGCGGAGATCGAGGAGCTGACGCGGATCCTCGACTCGGACGCGGAACTGCGCAAGCTGGTCTCCTCCGAACTGGCCACGGTCGCCAAGAAGTTCGGCACCGACCGGCGTACGGTGCTGCTGGAGTCGGGCGGTGCCCCGGTGGCGGCCGTGCCGCTGCAGGTGGCCGACGACCCGTGCCGGGTGCTGCTGTCCTCCACGGGGCTGCTGGCCCGCACGGCGAACGGCGAGCCGTTCGCGGAGGACGCCGGCGCCAAGCGCGTCAAGCACGACGTGATCGTCTCGGCGGTGCCGGCCACCGCCCGTGGCGAGGTGGGTGCGGTCACCTCGGCGGGCAGGCTGCTCCGGCTGAACGTGATCGACCTGCCGCAGCTGCCGGAGTCGCTCCCCTCACCGAACCTCGCGGGCGGTGCCCCGCTGGCGGAGTTCGTCTCCCTGGAGGACGACGAGACGGTGGTCTGCCTGACCACGCTCGACGAATCGTCGCCGGGCCTGGCGCTCGGCACGGCACAGGGCGTCGTCAAGCGCGTGGTGCCGGACTATCCGGCCAACAAGGAAGAGCTCGAGGTGATCAGCCTCAAGGAGGGTGACCGGATCGTCGGCGCGATCGAGCTGCGCACCGGGGAGGAGGACCTGGTCTTCATCACCGACGACGCGCAGCTGCTGCGCTTCCAGGCCTCCCAGGTCCGCCCGCAGGGCCGGCCGGCCGGCGGTGTGGCGGGCGTCAAACTCGCCGAGGGCGCGAAGGTCATCTCGTTCACGGCGGTGGACCCGGCCGTGGACGCCGTCGTCTTCACCGTCGCGGGCTCGCGGGGCACGCTGGACGACTCCGTCCAGACGACGGCCAAGCTGACCCCGTTCGACCAGTACCCGCGCAAGGGCCGGGCCACCGGCGGCGTCCGCTGCCAGCGGTTCCTGAAGGGCGAGGACTGCCTGTCCCTGGCCTGGGCGGGCCCCGCCCCGGCCCTGGCGGCGCAGAAGAACGGCACTCCGGCCGAGCTGCCGGAGGTCGACCCGCGCCGGGACGGTTCCGGGGTGTCCCTGGCGAAGACGGTCGCCGTGGTGGCCGGGCCGGTCTAGGCGGTAGTGGCCGGGCCGGTCCGGGCGGTGGAAGCCGGGCCGGTCAGGCCGGGTCGGCGTCGCCGTCCTCCTCGGGGTCGCGCACATACCGCAGGACGCCCCACATGCCGTGCTCGTCGGCGTGCGGGGCGTCGCTCTTGCTCGCCTCCAGTTCCTTGCCGAGCGCGGTGGTATCGATGTCGGAGCCGATGAGGACGAGCTGGGTGAGGCGTTCGGCGTCAGCCGGCCAGGGCTCCGGGTAGAAGCGCAGGAAGCGCCCGACGGCGTGGACGGCGTAGCGGTTGCGGACGTCGTGCGGCCCGAAGTCGACGTAGCCCTTGATCCGGTACAGCCCCTCGGGCCGGCTGTCGAGGAACGTCATCAGCCTGCGTGGGTCGAGGGGCACGGGCGAGGCGAACGACAGGCTGTCGTAGGCGGTGTGCAGGTGACCGGTGTGGTCCTCGTCCCCGGCGGAGTCGTGTGCGTGCAGGTCGTCGAAGGACAGCTGCCCGATGCGCTCCTCGCTGGGCCGGCAGTCGAAGAGGAACTCGGGGTCGATCCGGCCGTAGGTGGCCGGGACGACGGCGGCGCGGTCGACGAGGGACCGGACCAGCCCGAGGACGCGTTCGCCGTCCGTGGCCCGGTCGAGTTTGTTGACCACGACGAGGTCGGCCAGCGCGAGGTGCCGGTCGATCTCGGGATACGTGACCCGTGTGTCGTCGAACTCGGCGGCGTCGACGACCTCGACGAGCCCGCCGTAGACGACCCCAGGGTGCTCGCTGGCCAGCAGCATCCGCACGAGCTCCTGCGGCTCGGCGAGGCCGCTGGCCTCGATGACGATGACGTCGATGCCGACGGAGGGCTCCGCGAGCCGCTCCAGGTACTGGTCCAGTTCACTCGCGTCGACGGCGCAGCACAGACAGCCGTTGCCGAGGGACACCGTCGAGTCGCCGAGCGCTCCCGCGACCGCCATCGCGTCGATCTCGATCGCCCCGAAGTCGTTGACGAGGGCGCCGATACGGCTGCCGCCGCTGCGGTGCAGAAGGTGATTGAGCAGGGTGGTCTTCCCCGAGCCGAGGAATCCCGCCAGGACGACGACCGGGATCTGCTGCGTCAGCGGGCTCGGCTGGCTCACCGTGCGACCTTTCTCGCGCCGACGCGTGCACCGGCTCGCGTTCCCGGCACACGTGGGGGATGGGATGCCGCCCCAGGATACGAGCTGGGAGATCCACGCCGGGGCGAACGGGTCGGCAGCGCGCCTCACGACGCTTCGGTCGCGCCCCCTCAGCCGACCCGAACTCTCAGGCGGGCAGGGGCGCCGGCGCCTGCGGCCCCACGTACCGGGCCACCGGCCTGATGATCTTCGTGTCCTCCGCCTGCTCAAGGATGTTGGCGCTCCAGCCCACCGCCCGCGCGGCGGCGAAGGTCGGGGTGAACATCTCGCGGGGCAGGCCGCAGAGTTCCATGACCACGCCCGCGTAGTACTCGACGTTGGTGTGGAGTTCCCGGCCGGGCTTCAGCTCCGCCAGGATCGCCTCGATGTGACGCTCGACCTCGACGGCGAAGTCCACCCGCGGCCCGCCGAACCCCTGGGCGACCTCGCGCAGCATCCGGGACCGTGGGTCCTCGGTGCGGTAGATCGCGTGCCCGAAGCCCATGATGCGCTCACCGGCGAGGACCCGCTGACGCACCCAGGGCTCGATCCGGTCCGGGGTGCCGATCGCGTCCAGGGTGTCCAGCGCGCGGCTGGGCGCACCTCCGTGCAACGGGCCCGACAGCGCGGCCACCGCCCCCGCCAGGCACGCCGCCACGTCCGCGCCCGTCGACGCGATGACCCGGGCCGTGAAGGTGGATGCGTTGAATCCGTGATCAATGGTTGAGATCAGGTACTGCTCGATCGCTCGTGCGTGCGACTCGGCCGGCGCGGAACCGGTCAGCATGTAGAGGTAGTTCGCCGCGTAGGACAGGTCCTCGCGCGGCTCCACCGGTTCCAGCCCGTTGCCCAGCCGGTGCAGCGCCGTGAGCAGCGTGGGCACGGCCGCGGCCGCCGCGATGGTGTCCTGTCGGCGCCGTTCGGCGTCGATGTCGTACACGGGGCGGAACCCCTTGGCCGCTCCCAGCAGCGACAGGGCCGTACGCATCCCGGCGAGCGGCCCGGAGCGGCCGCCGGCCGCCGCGAGGGCGGGCAGTGCCGCTCGCACCTCGTCGGGCAGCCGCCGCAACGCCGCGGTCTGGGCCGCGAAGGCCGCGCTCCGTCCGGCGTCCGGAAGTTCTCCGTGCACGAGCAGATGCCAGACGTCCTCGAATCCGCGGGTGCGTGCGAGGTCGACGGCCGAGTACTGCCGGTAGTGGTAGAAGCCCTCCCGACCGCGGACGTCACCGACGCGGGTGTCGGTGACCACGACTCCGGCGAGCCCCCGGGGGGCTTCGAGAAGAGTTGCTGCTGACCTGTTGACGGACATGGCTGCCTCCCTGAACTTGATTCGACTGTCTATGATTGATTGAAAGCATGTCAATATTGATTGGATCGATATTGCAGTCAATGGTCCGGCAGACGGATACGGTGACTCCCATGCGCGATCAAGACCCCGCCCCCCTCGGCGTGGAACGGCGGCTGAGCACCAAGGAGGCCGCCGAGCTTCTCGGCGTGAAGCCGGAGACCGTGTACGCGTACGTGAGCCGCGGCCAGCTCAGCAGCCGACGGGTGAGTGGCGGGCGCGGCAGCACCTTCGACGCCCAGGAGGTCGAGGCGCTCGCCCGGCGCAACAGGCGGGAGGGCGCGGGCGGTTCCGGTTCCGGTTCCGGCGGCGAGTTGTCGGTACGCACCCGGATCACGCTCATCGGGAACAACCGCTACTTTTTCCGTGGTGTCGACGCGGTCGACCTGGCCACACGCCACTCCTACGAGGAGGTCGCCGAGTGGCTGTGGACGGGCCGGATGATCCCGGGCCGCACCTTCACCGCGCCCGCCGCCTCCGTCGCCGTCGCACGCCGGGCCGTCGAAGCCCTGCCCGGACACGCCGCTCCCGCGGACCGCTTGCGGGTGGCGACGATCGCCGCCGCGACCGCTGACCCGCTGCGGTTCGACCTGTCCGAGGAGGCCGTGCTCGGCACCGCGCGCACCCTCATCCCCACGCTCGTCGACGCGCTGCCCCCTGCCGGGCACCACCGCCGCGACGAGGGGCCCCTGGCCCACCGCCTGTGGAGCAGGCTGTCAGTGCGCGAGGACCCCGACGAGGCATCCCTGCGCGCCCTGGACGCCGCCCTCGCCCTCCTCGTCGACCACGACCTGGCCGCCTCCACCCTCGCCGTACGTGTCGCCGCGTCGGCCCGTGCCCACGCCTATGCGGCGGTCTCCGCCGGTCTGGGCGTGATCGAGGGCCCCCTGCACGGCGCGGCCGGCGGGCTGGCCCACCGGCTGCTGCAGGACGTGCTCGAACAGGGAGCTGCGGCGCCCGTGATCGCGGCCGAGCTGCGCGCCGGACGCCGGGTCCCGGGGCTCGGCCACCGGCTGTATCCCGGTGAGGATCCACGCGCACGTGCCCTGTTCGCCCTCCTGGAACGGATCCCGCGTGCGGAGCCGGCTCTCCTCGCCGCCCGCGACATCGTGGAGACCACCGCCCGCCACGCCCCTCTGCATGCCAACGTGGATCTGGCCCTCGCGGTGCTCACCGCGTCCAGCGGCATGCATCCGACCGCGGGCGAGACGATCTTCGCCGTGGCCCGGACGGCGGGCTGGATCGCCCACGCCCTGGAGGAGTACGGCGAACGCCCGCTGCGGATGCGGCCGAGCGGTGTCTACGCAGGCCCGAAGCCTCCTCAGCCCCTACCGGAGTAAAGCGGGAGGGGGCCGAAGGCCGCCCCGACCGAAGTCAGGTTAGGCTCACCTCTGTGAGTACGTGCTCTAGCGTCTCCCGGGACTTCGACGAGCCCGTTTCGGGAACCGCGGCCACCGCGAGGACCTGGCTGTTGCTGGAACAGCCCGGTCCGTGGGGTGCCAAGGCGCTCACTTCGAGCCACCTGGACCCCGCGCTGGGACGTGCCCTGGAGACGGCCGCGAGGGACACCGGCGTTCGGATCGCGCTCATCCGCCGCCCCGGACGCCACGCGGACCGCCGCATGCCCGCCACGCGCCGGGTGTACGTGGCGCACGTCGTCCCGGGGAACATCTGGCTGCACAGCGCCTCGACCTCGGACCCCGGGCAGCTGCTCGGCCTCGACTTCGCGGCACTCGGCCGGGGCGACCACCGCACGTTCGACGTCCTGCTCGGCGGCCGGCCCCACGACGGCGACCCGCTGGCCCTCGTCTGCACCAACGGCAAGCGTGACCGCTGCTGCGCGCTCCTCGGCCGTCCTCTCGCGGCCGAACTGGCGACGTCCGGCGTCGAGGGCGTCTGGGAGGTCACCCATCTGGGTGGCCACCGCTTCTCCCCCACCGTGCTCGTGCTGCCGTACGGATACGCGTACGGCCGGGCCGAGGCCCACTCCCTCAAGCAGGTCCTGCACAGCGCGCGCGAGGGGCGGATCGTCATGGAGGGGTGCCGGGGCAGCTCCGCCTGGGAACGGCCCGGTCAGGCTGCCGAGCTCGCCGTGCGCCGCAGGGCCGGGGAAGACACGGCGGAGGTGCTGAGCGTCGTCCGGACGGTCGGTGCGGCACCGCGCTGGGAGGTGACCGTCGCCCACACCGACGGACGCCGCTGGCAGGTCGACGTGGCCCAGGCCGCGGGCCTGCCGCCCCGCCCGGAGAGCTGCGGGGCGTCCGTTCTCGGTTCCCCCGCGCGGATGGACGTGGTGGCGGTGCGCGAGGTGCGGGTCGCGACGGCCCTGGCCGGTTGAGCAACAGGCTCGCCCCGGGCCGCGCCGGCCCGACCGCATGGATGCCGGCACTTCGGGCCTCGGCACCGCTCCGCACCCGGCAAGCGGCTCACCCTCACATTGATCTGGAGATACACGCCACACCCGTCTAGGGCGGGTAGCCGTCCGCACGTACGGTCTTGGGTATGAGCCCCACTCCCCCCGCGCGCCGCCTGCGCCTCGGCCTGCCCCGGCGGGTGTTCTCGCAGGTGCTGCTGATGCAGGTCGTGATCGCCGCGGGAGTCGCGGTGCTCGCGACCGGCTTGTTCCTCGCTCCCCTCAGCAACCAGCTGGACGACCAGGCGATGCGCCGTGCGCTCGCGATCGCGCAGACGACCGCACAACTGCCGGACCTCGCCGAGGACGTGCGGGACACTCCTCCCACGCCCAACGGCCCGGTGCAGCGGGAGGCGGAGCAGATCCGGAAGGCCACCAAGGCCGAGTACATCGTGGTGATGGACTGGCGGGGCGTGCGCTGGTCGCACACGGACCCGAAGCAGATCGGCGGCATCGTCTCCACCGACCCCGGCCAGGCCCTGGCCGGCAAGGAGGTCATGGAGATCGACAGCGGCACCCTGGGCCGCTCCGCCCGGGGCAAGGTGCCGCTGCGCGACAACGACGGCCATGTCGTCGGCGCGGTCTCCGTCGGCATCGCCTACGACAGCGTCCGGGCCCGTCTGATCCACGCGATCCCGGGGCTGCTCGCGTACGCCGGGGGCGCCCTGGCCGTGGGCGCGCTGGCCGCATGGGTCATCTCACGGCGAGTCCAGCGGCAGACCAGGGACCTGGCCTTCTCCGACATCGCGGCGCTCCTGGCGGAACGCGAGGCGATGCTGCACGGCATCCGGGAAGGCGTCGTGGCGCTGGACCGCACCGGCCGCATTCGCCTCGTGAACGACGAGGCGCAGCGCCTGCTGGGCATCGGGGAGACGGTCGTGGGCCGCTCCCCCGACGCGGCGCTGGGCGCGGGCCGTACGGCCGACGTGCTGGCCGGACGCGTCACCGGCACGGATCTGCTCACCGTGCGCGGCCAGCGGGTACTGGTCGCCAACCGCATGCCCACCGACGACGGCGGCGCCGTGGCCACCCTGCGCGACCGCACCGAACTGGAGCAGCTGGGCCGCGAACTGGACTCCACCCGCGGCCTGATCGACGCCCTGCGCGCCCAGGACCACGAGCACGCCAACCGGATGCACACGCTTCTCGGGCTGCTCGAACTGGAGATGTACGACGACGCCGTCGAGTTCGTCGGCGAGGTGGTCGGTGACCACCGGGCCACGGCAGAGCAGGTCACCGAGCGGATCGAGGACCCGCTGCTCGCCGCCCTGCTGGTCGGCAAGGCGACCGTCGCGGCAGAACGGGGCGTCGCCCTGGGGATGTCGGACCGGACCCGGCTACCCGACCGCCTGGTCGACCCGCAGGGTCTCGTCACGGTCGTGGGAAACCTGGTGGACAATGCCCTCGACGCCGTCGCCGGCAAGCCGCACGCGCGCGTGGAGGTCGAGCTGCGCGCCGAGGGGCGTACGGCGATCCTCCGGGTGCGGGACACCGGGCCGGGCGTCCCGCCCGAACACCGGGAGTTGATCTTCACCTCGGGATGGTCTACGAAGAAGCCGCCCGCTCACCGTGAGCGGGGTATCGGACTCTCCCTGGTACGCAGGCTGGCCGAGCGGCAGGGGGGCAGCGCGACCGTCGGCGAGGCACACGGCGGCGGCGCGGAGTTCACCGTCGTCCTGCCCGAGGCACTGGCCGAGCCGGGTTCCGAACCGGCCGTGCCGACCGTGCCGTCAGCTCCGCACACCGCCGAGAAGGAGTCGTGATGATCGAGGTCCTGGTCGTGGACGACGACCTGAGAGTCGCGAAGGTCAATGCCGCCTACGTCGAGAAGGTGCCGGGCTTCCATGTCGCCGGAGTGGCCCACAGCGCGGCGGAAGCACTGCACCGGCTGGAGACACCGCCCCGGCTCGACCTGGTGCTCCTGGACCACTACCTGCCCGACGCCACAGGGCTCGCGGTGGTTCAGGAGATGCGACGGCGTGGCGACCAGACCGACGTGATCATGGTGACGGCGGCCCGGGACGTCTCCACCGTGCAGGCGGCGATGCGGCACGGCGCGCTGCAGTACCTGGTCAAGCCGTTCGCCTTCGCCGGCCTGCGCGCCAAGCTGGAGGCCTACGCGGATCTGCGCCGCACCCTGGACGGCGGCGGGGAGGCGGAACAGGCCGAGGTGGACCGTATTTTCGGGGCCCTGTCAGCGCCTTCGGAACCCGACCTGCCCAAAGGACACTCCCCCACCACCGCTGAGCTGGTCCGCCAGTGCCTCATGCACGCGAACGGGCCCCTGTCCGCCCAGGAGATCGCCGAGCGGACCGGGGTGAGCCGCCAGACCGCCCAGCGCTATCTGAAGCTCCTCGAGCGCACGGGTCGGGCCCGGCTCACCCTCAAGTACGGCGACGCGGGCCGCCCGGAGCACCGTTACGTGTGGGCGACCCGCGGCTAGGTGTGCTGATCGGAGAGGTTGGTGAGGCGGCTGGCCGGTGTCTGGCCGCTTGATGCCGGAAGCATCGATGACGGGTCTCGCCGTCCTGGCCACGGCACCACAGGCCAGCACCCCTACGCCGCTCCCGCACCCGTCAGCGACCGCACCTCGGTCTCCGCGTGCTTGGCCTCGTCCGGGACCTCCGCCGAGGTGGCCGTGCCCAGCCAGCCCGCGAGAAAGCCGAGGGGAATCGAGACCAGGCCCGGGTTCTGCAACGGGAAGTACTGCAGGTCGATGCCCGGGAAGAGCGAGTCGGGGCTGCCGGAGACCACCGGGGACAGCATCACGAGCACCACCGCCGGGATCAGACCGCCGTAGACGGCCCAGACGGCGCCCCGCGTGGTGAAGCCCGGCCAGAAGAGGGAGTAGAGCAGCACCGGCAGGTTCGCCGACGCGGCGACGGCGAAGGCCAGGCCCACGAGGAACGCCACATTGAGATCCCGCGCCAGCAGACCGAGCGCGATCGCCACCGCGCCGACGCCGACGGCCGCGACACGGGCCACGGCCACCTCACTGCGCGGCTTACCGCCCGGCCGCCGCAGGGAGGCGTACAGGTCGTGAGCCACGGAAGCCGAGGACGCGAGCGTGATACCGGCGACCACGGCGAGGATCGTCGCGAAGGCGACCGCGGCGACGACTGCGAAGAGAACCGTCCCGCCCGTCGACCCCGCCCCACCCCCCAGATCGAGCGCCAGCAGCGGAACCGCCGTGTTCCCGGCAGCGTTCGACCCGCGCACCGCTTCCGGTCCCAGGACGGCGGCCGCGCCGAACCCGAGCACGATCGTCATGAGGTAGAAGCCGCCGATGAGCCCGACGGCCCAGACGACCGAGCGGCGGGCAGCGCGCGCCGTCGGCACGGTGTAGAAACGCGACAGGATGTGCGGAAGCCCCGCCGTACCCAGCACCAACGCCAGCCCCAGACTGATCAGGTCGAAGCGGGCGGTCCAGTCCCCGCCGTACTTCAATCCCGGTGCCAGGAACGCCGCTCCGTGCCCGCTGCGCTCGGCCGCCGTGATCAGCAGCCGGTCCACGTCGCCGTGGAAGCGCACCAGCACGAGCACCGTCAGCACGACGGTGCCCCCGAGCAGCAGGACGGCCTTGACGATCTGGATCCAGGTGGTCGCCCGCATCCCTCCCATGGACACGTAGACGATCATGAGCGCGCCCACCCCGATGACGGTCCAGGACCGTGCCGCGTCGCTCGTACCGCCGAGCAGCAGCGCCACCAGACTCCCCGCGCCGACCATCTGCGCCACCAGATACAGAACGGACACCGTGACCGAGGAGGTTCCCGCCGCGATCCTCACCGGCCGCTCCCTCATCCGTGACGCCACGACGTCGGCGAGTGTGAACCGGCCGCAGTTGCGGACCAGTTCGGCGACCAGGAACAGCACGACGAGCCATGCCACCAGGAACCCGACGACGTACAGCAGCCCGTCGTAACCGAACAGCGCGATGAGCCCGGTGACTCCCAGGAAGGAGGCGGCCGACATGTAGTCGCCCGCGATGGCAAAACCATTCTCCATGGGTGAGAAGAGCCGCCCGCCGGCGTAGAACTCCTCCGCCGAGCCGCGCCTGTTGCGGCTGACCCAGGTGGTGATCCCCAGTGTGACCGCGACGAACGCGCTGAAGAGCAGCAACGCCAGCGTCTGGTGTTCCTCCGTCACGACCTACCACCGTTCACACCACGCGTCAGTTCCTGTGTGTCCCATCGCAGTTCGAGCGCGGCCCGGTCCCTGCGCAGCCGCGCGTGCCGTGCGTACGCCCAGGTGAGCAGGAACGTCGACAGGAACTGCCCCAGCCCCGCCACCATCGCCACGTTCACCGCTCCGGCGACGGGCCGTGCCATCAGCTCCGGCACCGTCGTGGCGGCCACGACATAGCCGACGTACCAGGCGAAGAAGGCCACGAACGCCGGTACCACGAACCTCCGGTAGCGCCGTCGCACCTCCTGAAAGGAGGCACTGCGCTGCACTTCCAGATACACGTCGGCCGCCGCGGTCCCCGTCACGCCCTCTCCCCCCGCAGGCGGAACCAGCGCCTGGACCTGCGCCCCGCCCCCGGCCGACTCGCCCCAGCCGGAGGCGAGGGCGTCATACCAGGGATCGTCGTACCTGAGCTGCCCGGCCTCCTCGGGCGGGACCGGATCATGACCGTGGAGGGGCTCGGCCCGACTCTCCTGGCCCGCTCCGCCGCCGCGGGGACGGCCCTTGCTTTGCTGCATGTCCAAGGATGGACAGACCAGGAGGATCCCCGACTCTTCTTCCCTTCCCTCTTCACCCCATCAGGTGACTAACCCGCTGGTGGCCGCACGAGTCCCTTCCCGAAGGCGTAACGCACCGCCTGGGCACGGTCCTTGAGTCCGGTCTTGGTGAAGAGGTTGTCGATGTGGGTCTTCGCGGTCGCCGTGGAGACGTGCAACCGCCGGGCGATCTCCGGTTTGCTGAGCCCCCCGGCGATGAGGAGCAGCACCTCCGCCTCCCGGGCGGTGAGCCCGTCCGGGGGCTCGGGAGGCGCGGCCGGCCCGGTCTCCGGCTCGGTGAGGCGCTCCAGCAGGCGTCTCTGAGGCCCGGCGAGAGGCCCGCGTCGCCCGACAGCCCGCTGTGCACGGCCCGCACGCTCTCGTCCCCACCCGCGTCCTTGGTGAGATAACCGCGCGCCCCCGCGGCCAGCGCCGGGAACAGCGACTCGTCGGGCGTGGAGACACGCCTTCGGCTTTCACGACCGAACGGGAAGCGGAGGTTCCGGACACGACCAAGCACTCGGCACGGCGACCAGGCACACCCCACGACCGACCAGGCACTCGTGACGGTGGCCAGGTGCCTCACTCGCACCGGACGCAGGCACCTACCTGGTCGTCGCACTCACCCGGTCCGTACCGGCTGCTTCCCGACTCGGCGGCTACGCGTCGATGCGTGAGCGGTCCAGCGTGGCCGCCGAGTTGGAGATGAACTCCTTGCGCGGCGCCACGTCGTTGCCCATGAGGAGATCGAAGACCTGCTCGGCGGCCTCGAGGTCGGAGAGGTTGATCCGGCGCAGGGTGCGGTGGCGCGGGTCCATCGTCGTCTCGGCCAGCTGGTCGGCGTCCATCTCGCCGAGGCCCTTGTAGCGCTGGATGGAGTCCTTGTAGCGGATGCCCTTGCTCTGCAAGTCCATCAGCGTGTCGCGCAGTTCGCGGTCCGAGTACGTGTAGACGTACTTGTCCTGACCCTTCTTCGGCTGGACGATCTCGATGCGGTGCAGCGGCGGCACCGCCGCGAAGACCCGGCCGGCCTCGACCATGGGCCGCATGTAGCGGTGGAACAGCGTCAGCAGCAGGGTGCGGATGTGCGAACCGTCGACATCGGCGTCGGTCATCATGATGATCTTGCCGTAGCGCGCCGTGTCGATGTCGAACGTCCGGCCCGAGCCGGCTCCTATGACCTGGATGATCGCGCCGCACTCGACGTTCTTCAGCATGTCCGTCACGGACGACTTCTGGACGTTGAGGATCTTGCCGCGGATCGGAAGCAGCGCCTGGAACTCGGAGTTCCGGGCGAGCTTCGCCGTGCCGAGCGCGGAGTCGCCCTCGACGATGAACAGCTCACTGCGGTCGACGTCGTCGCTGCGGCAGTCCGCCAGCTTGGCCGGCAGCGAAGAGGACTCCAGGGCCGTCTTGCGACGCTGCGCGTCCTTGTGCTGCCGGGCGGCGATGCGCGTACGGGCCGCGGCCACGGCCTTCTCCATCACGACACGGGCCTGCTGCGCGGCATCCCGCTTCGTGGACGTCAGGAAGGCCTTGAGTTCCTTCGTGACCACGTTGTTCACGATGCGGCGAGCCGCCGAGGTCCCGAGGACCTCCTTGGTCTGGCCCTCGAACTGCGGCTCGGCGAGGCGCACGGTGACGACCGCGGTGAGGCCCTCCAGGGCGTCGTCCTTGACGATGTCGTCCTCGGCGACGCGAAGGAGCTTCTTGGTGCGCAGCACTTCGTTCATCGTCTTGGCGACGGCCTGTTCGAAGCCGGCGACGTGGGTACCGCCCTTGGGCGTGGCGATGATGTTGACGAACGACCGGAGGGTCGTGTCGTAGCCCGTCCCCCACCGCAGGGCGATGTCGACGCCCAGTTCGCGGGTGACCTCGGTGGGCGTCATCTGGCCGTGGTCGTCGAGGACGGGGACGGTCTCCTTGAAGGTGCCCTGCCCAGAGAAGCGGAGCACGTCGCAGACCGGCTTGTCGTTGGCCAGGTACTCGCAGAACTCGCTGATGCCGCCGTCGAAGCGGAAGGACTCCTCGCCCTTGCTGCCGCCCTCGCCGAGCCCGTATTCGTCACGCACGACGATGGTCAGGCCGGGCACCAGGAACGCCGTCTGGCGGGCGCGCTGGTGCAGGGTCTCCAGGTTGAGCTTGGCGTCCTTGAGGAAAATCTGGCGGTCGGCCCAGTACCGCACGCGCGTGCCGGTGCGGGTCTTCGGGATCTTCTTGGCCTTGCGCAGGCCGCTCTTGGGCTCGAACTTGGCCTCCGGGCCGTTCCCGGCGAAGGCACCGGGCACCCCGCGCCGGAAGCTGATCGCGTGGGTGTGACCACCGCGGTCCACCTCGACGTCCAGCCGGGCGGACAGCGCGTTCACGACGGAGGCGCCGACGCCGTGCAGACCGCCGGAGGCGGCGTAGGAGCCGCCTCCGAACTTGCCGCCGGCGTGCAGCTTGGTCATGACGACCTCGACACCGGAGAGGCCGGTCTTGGGCTCGACGTCGATCGGGATACCCCGGCCGTTGTCACGGACCTCGACCGATCCGTCGTCCTGGAGGATCACCTCGATGTGGTCGCAGTACCCGCCCAGGGCCTCGTCGACGGAGTTGTCGATGATCTCCCAGACGCAGTGCATCAGACCACGGCTGTCGGTCGACCCGATGTACATGCCCGGGCGCTTGCGTACGGCCTCGAGCCCCTCGAGGACGAGCAGGTGCCGCGCGGTGTAGTTGGATCCGTCCCGGTCTGCTCCTGCCAGCAGAGCTGTGGACGGCACGGACGTCTCGGCGGTCACGCGGTTCGCTCCTCGCTGAATTTCGGATGGGGCCCTTGTGGGTAAGGGCGCGGCGTCAGTCACCGGTGAGAGGGTACCGAGGCCTGGTAGAGCCGTTGTAACGCCACCCTCGTCGAAAACTCACACTAGTCCACACTCGCATGAGTGTTCGATCCCTCGATGGAGTGAAGTACACATCACGTTCCCTTCCAGGCATGAACCATTTAGGCTCCGGGCACGTCCTCATGAACAACCGGCAACCCAGCCGGGAGGACCGACCACCGATACAACGCGAAGCCCCGTAAGACACATAGACACGCAATACGGCACATTCGCCGCCAACCGGCAGCAGACAGCCGCCTCGCAAGATTCTTTCGAGGAAAAGCCACGAGCGGGAACGTTTTGGGGCTGGTTGGATGTTGACCCTGGTACGACAGCTCGTCGAGCTAGAGAAGAGGCGACGTGACTACTGTTCTGACCCCCGCGAGCCCGCTGACGGCCGCTGATCGCTGCGACCGCTGCGGCGCCCAGGCGTACCTGCGCGTCGTCCTGCTGAGCGGCGGAGAACTGCTCTTCTGCGCCCACCACGGTCGCAAGTTCGAGCCGGAACTCAAGAAGATCGCCGCTGAGATACAGGACGAGACGGAGCGGCTCACGTCCGTTCCCGCGAACGCCGCCGAAGAAGAGCGCTGACACCTCGCGTCCGACGACGAGCCAGCCCGGCACAGGCCGGTGGACGGGCGGCTGCCTCTGGTCACCAGAGGCAGCCGCCCGTCCTCGTCCGCCGACCCGGCGCAGGCTCGGTCGGGCGCCTCAGACGCCTGCGGAAGCCGCCTGCGTCCAGCCGAGCGTCCGCATGATGTCGGACACACGCATGTACACCCCGGGGTTGCCCGCCTCACCACAGCCGATCCCCCAGGACACCAGTCCGATCAACCGCCCCTTGGCCACCAGCGGCCCTCCGCTGTCGCCCTGGCAGGCGTCCCGGCCTCCCTTCGTCTCCCCGGCGCACACCATGCTCGTGCCGTCGTAGGCGCCTTCGGCACCGCCCGGGTACGCCTCCTCGCACATCGCATCGGGGAGCACGCGCACCCGTGCCGCCCGCAGACTGTCCGGGTATTCGCCGGCGCCCGTGGTGTCACCCCATCCGTAGACCGTCGCTGTCCCGCCCGGCGTGTACGCAGGGTCACCGTCGGCAGCCATGGTGATGGCCGAACCTGCTTGCAGGGGTTCGGCGAGAGTGAGCACGGCGAAGTCCCCGTCGTTGCCGTCCCCGCCATAGGCCGGGTTCACCCATGCCCGGCGCACGGCAACCTCCTGGCCGTCGCCCGTAAGCAGGTTCGTGCGTCCGGCTATGACTTTGAGGTCCCGTACGCGCTCCGACGGCACGCCCAGCGTGCTCTCGTCCAGGCAGTGGGCGGCCGTGAGGACGGTCGTGCGGCCGACCGCCACACCGCCGCAGAATTGACCCGCTCGCGTACCCCCGAACCGGTCACGACTGGACAGCGCCACCGTCCACGGGCTCTGGGATATCTCGACGGGGAATCCGCCTATGACGATGCTGTCGGCGGCGACAGGGGCACTGGAGCCCATTGACAGGGCGGGTACCGCGGCCGCCAGGGCCAGCGGCAGGAACAGAGCTCGTGCCAGACGACGCATTCGCGCTCCTCACTCCGTGGTGTCCATGAGACACCCAGAGTGATTCACCGCGCTGCACCCTGCACCCGCGGCAAGGCAGCACGGCGAAGGTCCGGTCCCCGTCGGGGAACCGGACCTTCCGCGTGTACGACCTCGCTCAGTCGAGGTAGTCGCGCAGCACCTGGGAACGGGACGGGTGGCGCAGCTTCGACATGGTCTTGGACTCGATCTGGCGGATGCGCTCACGCGTGACGCCGTAGACCTTGCCGATCTCGTCGAGGGTCTTCGGCTGGCCGTCGGTGAGGCCGAAGCGCATCGAGACGACGCCCGCCTCGCGCTCCGACAGGGTGTCCAGGACGGAGTGCAGCTGCTCCTGCAGGAGCGTGAAGCTGACCGCGTCGGCCGGGACGACTGCCTCGGAGTCCTCGATGAGGTCACCGAACTCGCTGTCGCCGTCCTCGCCGAGCGGGGTGTGCAGCGAGATCGGCTCGCGGCCGTACTTCTGGACCTCGATGACCTTCTCGGGGGTCATGTCGAGTTCCTTGGCCAGCTCCTCCGGCGTGGGCTCGCGACCCAGGTCCTGAAGCATCTGGCGCTGCACGCGCGCGAGCTTGTTGATGACCTCGACCATGTGCACCGGGATACGGATGGTGCGGGCCTGGTCGGCCATGGCACGGGTGATCGCCTGACGGATCCACCAGGTGGCGTACGTGGAGAACTTGTAGCCCTTGGTGTAGTCGAACTTCTCGACCGCGCGGATCAGACCGAGGTTGCCCTCCTGGATGAGGTCCAGGAACAGCATGCCGCGGCCGGTGTAGCGCTTGGCCAGGGAGACCACCAGACGGAGGTTGGCCTCCAGGAGGTGGTTCTTGGCGCGGCGGCCGTCCTCGGCGATGATCTCCAGCTCACGCTTGAGCTTCGGGGCCAGCTTGTCGGCGTTCGCCAGCTTGTCCTCGGCGAAAAGACCCGCCTCGATGCGCTTGGCGAGCTCGACCTCCTGCTCGGCGTTGAGCAGGGGAACCTTGCCGATCTGCTTGAGGTAGTCCTTGACCGGGTCGGCAGTGGCACCGGCGGCGGCCACCTGCTGGGCGGGCGCGTCGTCCTCGTCCTCGTCGGAAAGCACGAAGCCCGCGTTCTCGGGAGTGGCCTCGGGCTCCTCGCCGGCCTTGCCGGGGGCTGCCTCCTCGAGCACTTCCTCCTCGAGGATCTCGGCGTCGTCCTTCTTGGCGCTGGTCTTCTTGGCCGCAGTCTTCTTGGCGACGGTCTTCTTCGCGGCCGCCTTCTTGGCGGTCGTCTTCTTGGCAGCCGCCTTCTTGGCGGGTGCCTCCTCCTCGACGGCGGGTTCGGCGGCGGGTGCCGCCGGCGTGGCGGTGGCGGTGGCCTTCCGGGTGGTCACCGCCTTGGCCGCGACCGTCTTGGTGGCGGTGCGCTTGGCGGGACTCTTCGCTGCGACGCTCTTTCGGGTGCGCTTGGGCTCTGCGGCACTGACCATCAGCGTCACACCCTCTTCCTCGAGGATCTGGTTGAGGCTGCGCAGTACGTTCTTCCACTGAGTGGCCGGAATCTGGTCAGCTTCGAAGGCCCGACGCACGTCATCGCCGGCGATCTGCCCCTCAGCCTTTCCCCGCTCAATGAGCGCCATGACAGAGACGGACTCGGCGATCTCCGGCGGGAGCGTACGGGATGTGCTGGCCGACACGAACAACCTCTCGGAACGTTGGAAAACGGCTTCCGGCCCCGTCCAGTGAGGACAGGAGCCGACCGCCGGCTTGGGGATGGGCCGACGGCGCGGGCGGGGGCCGGGAAGATGCACAGCGCCGTGAACGGCGTCCGTATTCCCTCCGCGGCTGTCACCTCTTAGGTCATCGCGTTCTTCCCGCGAGCGTTACGCCGAATCTGCGTGGCCCGAGTCACACCCCGTAAGCGAACAGAAACGGTCGAACCTGGACAGAACGGGTCACAGACCGTGTCGCCCCAGCCACGTCACCGGAGATCGGCCCCTTCGCGCCGTCGGACCCCGCAGGATCACCAGGATCCCACGGGGTCCGACGGGAGGCGGATCACCGATCAGGCACTGCCACAGGAGGGGGGTGGCACACCCGGCCGCGCCGCCCGCGGAACGCGGTCAGTGCTCGCGCGGGGCGGGCACCACCCGTTCCACCTCGGGGTGGACCGTGAGGAGTTGACGCATGGCCGCCTCGGCCGCCGCTCCGTCACCGGCGGCGAGGGCGTCACAGATGCGGCCGTGGTGCGCCAGGGAGGCCTCGTTCGGCCGGTCACAGCCCGTGACCGGGCCACCCGAGACCTGGAGGGCCGCGGACACGATGCCGGACAGGTGTTCCAGCATGCGGTTGCCCGCGACCTGGATGAGCAGCGAGTGGAACTCGGCGTCGGCGCGGGAGAACGTGAGCGCATCGCCCTGAGCCATCGCGTGCCCCATGATCTCGACCATGTCCGCGAGGCGCTGCTGGACGTCCTCCCGGCCGTGCCCGGCGGCGAGGCGGGCTGCGAGCGGCTCGATCGTCCACCGCAGCTCGCTCAGCTCGCGGCGCTGGTCGTCGCGCTGGGGCCCGAAGGCCCGCCACTCGATGATGTCGGGATCGAGGAGGTTCCAGTCGCTGACGGGGCGCACGCGCGTGCCGACGTTCGGACGGGCGCTCACCAGACCCTTGGCCTCCAGGACGCGCAGCGACTCGCGGACGACGGTACGGGAGACCTCGAATCGCTGACCGATCTCCTCGGGCACCAGCGGCCGGTCGGCACCCAGGTCGCCGGAGACGATCATCTGGCCCAGCTGTTGAACGAGTTGGCCGTGCAGCCCGCGTCCGCGGCTGCCCGCGGCGCGGCGGCCCACCCGGCCCAGCTCGGGGTCTCCGCCGTCCCAGGCAGGGATCCCGACGCGGTCGACGGCGGGCGCCTCCGCGTACGGGTAGCGGTCGAGTTCGCCCGGGCTCGCGAGGCCGGAGTCAGCGGAGCGGGCGGCGGTCATCATGGTGTGCGCAACGGTACTCACGCATCATTTGTCGGCGCCGCCTCCAACTCCCTTGAGGTCTTTGGTGAAAAGCACACGAAAGGGTGATCGCTCACCCCGTCGCAATTGACGCCTTATCGGAAAGAAATGGGCGTTCTGCGGGGAGTTGTGCGCATGGCCGAACTAAGGGTTACGGACAGTCGTCACCGGAATCTGCCACGCAGGGTGGTGAGCAGATACGCGCAGAGCAGCACGGCCAACGACAACGTCAGTGCGCCGCCCACGGGTTGGGACATCATCTCGAGCGCGGCCTCCAGGTGGCGCTCTCCTCCGAAGGGCCACCTCGGCAGAAGCGTCTCTCGCAGCCGGACGGGGAGACCGGCCGCGGTTCGCACAGACTGTCCGTTCACGAGCCTGTGCACGACGGGTACGACGAGGAGGGGGACGGCGACCACGGCGGCGAGCCCGGCCGTGGTGGACCGGAAGACACCTGCGGCGAGCACACCGGCCCAGGCGCAGCCGACAACCAGCCCGATCCAACCCGTCATCAGCGGAAACCAGTCGGCGGGAACCTGTGCGAGCTGTCGTCCGTAGACGAGACGGAGCACTTCGGCGTCGCATCCGAGGGTGAGGACGGCCAGCACCAGCGCGGCGGTCGAGGAGACGAGCAGTTTGGCGGCCAGCAGCCCCAGCCGGCGGGGGACGGTGCCTCGGTCCGCGGCCAGGGCGGGGTGGCGGAACTCGTCACCGGAGGCCAGCGCGCCGAGCAGTCCCGCGCCGAGCGCCGCGGGCGGCAGGGGCAGCTCTCGCGGCCAAGCGGCCAGCAGACGCGGCTGCGGGGTGTGCCCGATGCGTGCGAGCACTACGGCGGTCACGACGGACACGGCGAGCACGACGGCCCCGGTCCGGAACCCGGTGCCGGTCCCGGTGGCACGGCGGATCTCGTAACGGAGGGGGCGGAGCGGGCTGGGGGCAGGACGGACGGAGATGGAGGGCGGCAGAGGAGGCAGCACGTCGAGCGTGTGGGCGGTCAGGGTTCCGGCCGGGTGCGGCGCCCGGGGCCGGGACGGCGCGGTCGCTGCCTGCAGGCCCCCGTCCGATGGGCCGGCCGGGGAGAGCTCCAGGAGCGTGCGCGCCTGAGCCTCGGGCAGTTGCGGTTGCCCGAAGGACAAGGTCGGCCCGCTGGTGACCGGCTCCCCTGCGTCGGACGAGGGCCCCGGATCGGGCGCGGATCGCGGCTCGGCGGTGGGGGCGGGGGCGTCCGTCGCGAAGTGCCCCGACGGGCCGGAGGACGATGGCGGCTCTTCGGACCTGGCCGTGAGGGCCGTCCCGTGCGGGTCCGTGACGCACACCGGCTCGGCCAGGATTCGATCACGCGGCCCGGTTGCGGGAGCGAGATCCGCACCGGGGCCCATATCGCCGATCTCGTCGGCGAGTTGGTGGACGACGATGCCGTGGCGAAACGCGATCTCGCCGATCTCCGCACAGGTACCGCCGTACACCGAAAGGCGGTTGCCGCTCTCTCGGACGACTTCGAGGGAGCGCTGCGAGGTGCGGGCCTGTCTGGCCAGGAGAACTGCCAGACGGGCCGCGTGCGGACTGCGCACTGCGACACGGGGACGCAGGCGCGTACGCGCGAATTCCGCTGCCTCCTGGTCGGCCACGAGCCTGCCCTGTTCCAGGGTGACGACGCGGTCGGCGATGCGCGCGGCCTCCTTGGGGTCGGCGGTGGTGAGCAGGACCGTTCCGCCCTGGGCGGCGTGAGCGCGCAACATGCCGTGCAGCCAGGCGCTCTCACCGGTGGACAGGCCGCCGGCCGGGTCGTCGAGGACGAGGGTGTGCGGATCGGCCAGGAGGACACAGGCCAGGCCGAGGCGCCGGTCCATGCCGCGGGAGAGCGTGCCGAGGCGCTCCTCGCGCAGGCTCACGATCCCGACCGCCTCGAGCATTTCGTCGGCACGCCGAACCGGAACCCCGGCGGCTGCGCAGAGCATGCGCAGATGGCCTCGGACCGTGCGGGCGGGATGCCCGGGCACGTCGCCCAGCAACACCCCGACCTCGCGCGACGGGTGGGCGATACGGTGCAGCGGACGGCCACGGAAGTGAGTGATGCCGCGACCCTGTTGGAGTTCGAGCATCAGTCTGACAACCGTCGTCTTGCCGGCGCCCGGTGCGCCGAGCAGCGCGGTGATGCGGCCCGCCCGCGCTTCGAACGAGACGTCGTTCGCTGCGGGTGGAAACTCTTTGCGCGGGTTGCTGGTCAGTCCGATGGCCTGGATCACTTACAGCAAGATAGCGCGCTATGTCCGATTTTCCGGGCACCCCTGGCTTTGCCGAGATCGCCTCGGCAGAGCCGGACGCAATGACCGGACTGCCGACAGCACGAGTTCTTGCCGGGGCGCCGACCGCGCCCGGCCGACCACTCACACCTCGGGACGCAGCATCGGCGGGTTGAGCAGTGTCGCTCCACCGGCGCGGAAGAGCTGGGCCGGGCGTCCCCCCTGGCGAGTCGTCGTCCCTCCGGTGGGAACCAGGAAGCCGGGCGTCCCCGTGACCTTGCGGTGGAAGTTGCGCGGGTCGAGCGCCACGCCCCACACCGCCTCGTAGACGCGGCGCAGTTCCCCGACGGTGAACTCGGGTGGGCAGAAGGCGGTGGCCAGTGATGAGTACTCGATCTTGGAGCGGGCGCGCTCCACTCCGTCCGCCAAGATCTGCGCGTGGTCGAAGGCGAGCGGCGCGACCGGCTCGGTCTCACGCCCGTAGCCGCCCAGCAGTTCCTCGACCGGGGCCCAGCGCGCGTTGCTGGCGTCTCCGCCCGCCCTGGGCGGAGGCAGATCGGGGGCCAGGGCGAGGTGGGCGACGCTGACGACCCGCATCCTGGGGTCCCGCTTGGGATCTCCGTAGGTGGCGAGTTGCTCCAGGTGTGCGCCGTTGTCCTGGGCCGGGACGGACGGGTCGTGGACACGCAGCCCCGTCTCCTCGGCCAGCTCGCGCGCCGCGGCCTGCGCCAGGTCTTCGTCGGCCCGTACGAAGCCGCCGGGCAGCGCCCAGCGCCCCTGGAACGGCGGTTCACCCCTGCGCACCGCCAGCGCACACAGGGCATGGCGGCGCACGGTCAGCACGACCAGGTCCACGGTGACGGCGAAGGGCGGAAACGCTGACGGGTCGTAGGGCATGCGGCGATCATAGTCGTCTGCCTGACGATAAACACCTCCTTCGCCGGTCCGCCCACCCAGTGATCCACGTCGGTCCACGGATGGACTCGGCGGCCTGCACCTCGTCGGGAAACGACACGTCGCTGCACGTTAAACCCCCAGTTGCAGTCCGTCGGCCGCCTCCTCGACCATGGCCAGGCCCAGTCGGCCGACCCGCACGGAGAACCGGGCACCCGCGACGCGCAGTCCGGTGAACCCGATCTCCCCGAGGGGCGCGCTGCGCACGGGGCGCAGGGTGACCGTGCCCGCCGGGGCATCGGGACGGATGCCTGCGAGAGTGGTCAGCAGCATGACTCCGGCTGCCGCCGCGGTGGCCGCGGGACGGCAGGCGGCCGGATGCGGGAGCGGAGCGCTTCCTTCCGTGCGCTGCTCCCCCGCGTACATCTCGGGTAGCCGGTAGGCAAAGGACTCGGCGGCGGCGAGCACGCCGCGCACCAGTGAGCTTGCCTCTTTCTCGTAGCCCGCGGCGGCGAGTCCCGCGGCGGCGACGGCCGTCTCATGGGTCCGTACGGCTCCTGCGCGGTGGCCGAACGGATTGAATCCCGCTTCCTTCGAGCCCAGTCCGCGCAGGCCCCAGCCCGAGTCCATGACGGGACTGCCCAGCAGGCGGGCGAGGTGCTCGGTCCGGACCTTGTCGAGCAGCCCGGGCGCCAACTCGCCACCGCCCAGCAGGCCTGTGTCGAGGAGGTGCACGGCAGCGGCGCCCAGGTGGGGCACCGGACTGCCGTCCGGCGCACGCGCCGCCGCGGGTCGGCCGCCTCCCCGGTCCTCGACCCAGAAGTGCTCCCGGAAGGCGGTCCGCAAGGTCTGCGCCCATTCCCGGAGCGCCGCTGCCCCTGCCCGGCCACAGGCGTCGAGCAGGTCGGCACCGAGCAGGGCGGCGCGGTGGGCGTGGGCCTGTATCTCGCAGCGGACGGGCCCGCCCGGGTTCGGGTCGCGCAGGTAGGTGCCGTCGCCGACGGTGTCGCGCAGCCAGTTCAGGCAACGCTCGGCGGCGGGCAGCAGCGCTTCCGTCTCCTGGTCGGAGAGGCCCCAGCGGCGGGCCTCTGCCAGCAGGGCGGGGAAGAGCAGCGTGGCCTCCGTGCCCGTGCACTGCGGCGGAAGGTGCGGTCCCGCGTCCCGTATGGGGCCGGGAATTATCCCGGACTGCGCACCAGGGCCGGTGAGTTGGGTCCGCGCGAGGATCCGCAGCGTTCCCGCGGCGAGGCCGGTGCCCAGCGGAAGCACCATCCGGGCGGCGGCCAGCGCATCGGCGGGCGCCAAGCCGCAGCGCCAGGGTGCCCCGGCCGCGAGGTGCGTGTCGGCGGGGTGCGCGGAGTCACGCAGGAGGAGGGCCTGGAGGTCCTCGATGCTCGTCCGCAGGAGGGTGGGAACCCTCGGGTCGTCGCCCTCGGCACACGCGGCGGCCAGCGGGCTGGTCGCCGCTCGTCCCACGGCTCGGAGGGGCCCCGCGCCGTCCGGCCGTACCCGCAGTTCGACGGTTCTGCTGCCCCCCGGCGGCAGATCGAGCTCCCACCGCAGCAGCCCGGCCGAGGCCAGGGCGTCCGAGGGGGGCGGTTCGGCCGTGACGGAGGCGTTGCCGGTGGCGCAGGACCAGCGCAGGCCGGGGCCATGGACGCTTGCAGGGAGTTCGGGACCCGCGCTGCCGGAGGCGATCGCGCCGAGGTCGGCCAGATCGGTGCCCAGGGCGATCTCGACCGGCAGCCGCAGGATGCGCGCAGCCGCGCTGTGCAGGGTGATCCGCTCCGTGCCATCGGCGAAGCGGTTGCGCTCCACGATCACGTCGGGATCCGGGCCTGTCTGCGGTGACGTGCGGAGGGTGCCCACGAACCGGGCGCGGTCGGCCGAGGCCATGCGGGCCTGTACCGCGAGCGGTTCCCGTCCGGCGACGCGGATCTCGCACCGGGAGAGCACGCGGCGGCCGGCCCGGTAGAAGCCCTCCAGTCCGCGGCCGGCCAGCTGTCCGTCCTCGGTCGAGATGGCCAGACCGGGAAGGGCGACACAGATCATCGCCGTGTGGGCGGGGGGCAGGCCGGCGGACCAGCGCAGCCCGGGGATCGTGGCACGCCGGGGTGGGGGTGTGTGCCCGGAGGGTGACGGTGCCCGCCCTTGAGCGACGGGCGATGCGGCTGGTCCGCGTCCCGGACCCGTGCCGGGACGACGGCTCTGGCCCGCCCCCCGTGCGGAGGACCGGCCCTGGCCCGACGACGAGGGCGGACGGGAGTCGCCGCCGGGAGGTGCGGAGAAGGAGGACGTGCTGCCGGGGGACCACGGCGCGTAAGCGTCGCCATGTGCGGCCGGCCGGGGAGAGACGACCGGTTCCCCTGCTCTCGGTACCCGGGCCCCCGGCGGGGCAAGGCCCGGCCCGAGGGGCAGTGGCCGGCCACCCCGGGGGCGACGGTCGTCGGCGGCGGGCGGAGTCGGCTGGTGCATGGGACGGCTTCCTCTGCGCTCGGGCGCCGAGATCGGGTTCAGCGCGGGTGCCGGACGGCTTCGACGGGGCAGGGGCAGTGCGGCCTCACGGCCCGTGCGGCCGTTCCGCCACTCAGGTGAACGCTGTGAGCGTCCTCCGGGTCACGCCCCCGGTCCGGCCCGATGCGCCTTGAGGCCTCCGCAGCGAGCTCACTCCCCACCGCTCACGCCGCGCCCGGACTGCGCGTCTTCCTCGCTCCTGTCCCGGCAGGGCGCGGCTGCCTTCTTCGGCGCACGCGTACGCCCGCCGCCCGTTCGTCCACTTCCGGGCCGGATGGGGCCCGCCGTTGCCGCAAGGCCCGGGCGAGCGCCGGGCTCGTCGGTAGTGCCCGCAGGGCGTGTGTTGGAGGAAGGGGATGTGGGGCCAGCCGGCCTTGGACTGCCAGCCGGGCGTGTGGTGCCGGCAGGGCGTGTGGTGCCGGCAGGGCGTGTGGTGCCCGTCGGTGTGCGTCGGCCTGGGGTGTGGGCTTCGCCCGCACGGTCGTCCGGGCGGGCACCGCCGGATGACGCACCCGTGGATGCGGCCGGACGAATGCGGCGGCGGCGGGACGGCGCCGCTGGCCGGGACGGCCTTTCGTGCGGCTGGACCTCTGGCGGCACCGTTGCCGGTGAGGAGTCGCCGGATGGTCCGACCCGGGGGGCGGCTGCTTGTGAGGAAGTGCCGTATGGCTCGATCTCGCCCGCCGCGGTGGCATCACGTTCGGCGGAGTCGGCACGGTCCGCCCGCCTTCCCTGGTCAGGGGCCGCACACCCACCGTCTTCCCTCCCCGCCCGAAGGCACCTGCGGATCGACTCGGGGTCGAGGCCTTCGTTGCAGGCCTGGTGCAGGAGGCGGGCGAACAGGTAGTCGGGGTCGGCCGCCAAGGCCATGGCGAGGGCTTCGCGGGCCTCCAGTTCGTCACCGACGGACCAGGCGACCCAGCCGGCGAGGGTGAGTGGCGCGGCGGCATGTTCGCCGTAGGACCCCACACAGCGGCGGGCCAGGGTCCGCCAGAGGCGAAGGGCGCGTCCGGCTTCGTCGCCCTCCATCCATACGGCCGCGCGGTCGCGGGTCGCTCGGTCCTGGAGACCGAGGATCAGCCGGGCGGCCTCGTCACAGCCGAGCAGTTCGTCGTCGCGAAGATCAGCGAGGAGCATGCCGGAAACCGGCTGTGCCCCAGCGAAGCGGTCCAGGATCCTGCCGGCGAGTTCCAGCGTCTCGTCGGCCACGGCGGCGCGGCCCGAGTCGTCCAGAATCCTGGGCACCAGCGCCATGCTGGCGGTGTCCAGGGCGGCCTCCTGCTCGAAGGCCGCGGCGTTCTCCCAGGGCAGCAACCGGGCCCGGAGCTCCCGCAGTGTGCCGCGCACCTGGATGCCGGCGTAGGTGGCGGCTGCCGCCAGCACGGATGTGCCGGGGAGGCCCATGGGGGCTCCCTCCGAGGAGCAACATGCCTCGTTGTCACAGCAGTACGACCAGTAGCGGCCCTCCGAGATGCACAGCGCCTCGACGACCACCACATCCAGGGAACCGCACTCGACGCGCAGGCTCTGGGCCAGGGGCCGCAGCCGCTCCATCACCTGGCGGCCGGTCTCCCCCTTCCCCGGTTCCTGGCACAGGAAGGCGACCATCGACTCGGGCCGGGCCCCTCGGCGCTCGCTGCCCGTCACGAGGCCGTGGGAGAGTTGCCGGGCGGCTGACGGCCAGTCGTCCGCGTTCGCGGGGATACCGAGCCGGGCCCGGCCTCCGAACCGCCCGCGTCCGTTGCTGTCGTGGAGCGCGACCAGGACGATGCTGTCCTCGGGGCGGTATCCGAGCAGGTAGGGCAGGGCGTCGGCCAGTTCGGCCGGCGTCCGCAGGGTGACCTGGTGCTCGCTTCCGTGACCGGCGTACGGCGGACTGGTGGCGTGCAGCCCGGACGGGGCGTCTCCCTTCTTCTCCTGCTCGCTGTCCTTGTGCCCGCTCGGCGTCTGGGGCCCGGTGATGTCACCGTTCTCAGGGGATCCGGTCGTTTCGCTGTGGTTCGTCATGCGAAGACGATCTCGCGGAATCCAAACCTCCGCTTGGGCCTGTGGATAAGTCTGATCAGGGACGCGTCATCCACAGCCGTTGCGTCCACAGGTCTCGGTGCGGGGCTCCGGATGTCAGTGCCGTCCTGTTGTATGGAACGCATGGAGCACACGAGCAACGCGGAACTCCGGGCGGCCGCCGACGCCGTCCTCACCCGTCTCGTCGGGGACGTCTCGGGAGAGGCCCGGCTGCGCGAGGACCAGTGGCTGGCGATCGAGGCGCTGGTCGCCGACAGACGCCGCGCCCTTGTCGTCCAGCGCACCGGCTGGGGCAAGTCCGCCGTGTACTTCGTGGCGACCTCGCTGCTGCGGGCGCGGGGCAGCGGCCCCACCGTGATCGTGTCCCCGCTGCTCGCGCTCATGCGCAACCAGGTCGAGGCGGCGGCTCGGGCCGGCATCCACGCCCGGACCATCAACTCCTCCAACACCGAGGAATGGGATGCGGTGCAGGACGAGATCGCCGCGGGCGAGGTGGACGTCCTGCTGGTGAGTCCCGAACGGCTCAACAACCCGGACTTCCGTGACCAGGTGCTCCCTCGGCTCGCGGCCGCCACGGGGCTCCTGGTGGTGGACGAGGCCCACTGTGTCTCCGACTGGGGTCACGACTTCCGCCCGGACTACCGCAGGCTGCGCACCATGCTCGCCGATCTCCCGCCCGGTGTGCCGGTGCTCGCGACCACCGCCACGGCCAACGCGCGCGTCACCGCCGACGTGGCCGAACAGCTCGGCACCGGTGGCAGCTCGGACGCCCTCGTCCTGAGGGGCCCGCTGGACCGGGACAGCCTGAGCCTGAGCGTGCTGCGCCTGCCGGACTCCGCGCACCGGATGGCCTGGCTCGCCGAGCACCTCGACGAGCTGCCGGGGTCCGGAATCATCTACACCCTCACCGTGGCCGCCGCCGAAGAGGTCACCGCCTTCCTCCGGCAGCGCGGCCACACGGTCTCGTCGTACACGGGCAAGACGGAGAACGCCGATCGCCAGCAGGCCGAGGAGGACCTTCTCGGCAACAAGGTGAAGGCGCTGGTCGCCACCTCGGCGCTCGGTATGGGCTTCGACAAGCCCGACTTGGGCTTCGTGGTGCACCTCGGCTCGCCCTCGTCCCCCATCGCCTACTACCAGCAGGTGGGCCGCGCGGGACGCGGTGTGGAGCATGCCGAGGTGCTCCTGCTCCCGGGCAAGGAGGACGAGGCGATCTGGAAGTACTTCGCGTCGCTCGCCTTTCCGCCGGAAGACCTCGTGCGCCGTACGCTCGACCTCCTCGCGCAGGCGGAGAAGCCCCTGTCGTTGCCGGCCCTGGAGCCCCTGGTGGAGCTGCGCCGCTCCCGCCTGGAGACCATGCTCAAAGTTCTCGACGTGGACGGGGCGGTCAAGCGGGTCAAGGGCGGCTGGATCGCCACCGGGCAACCGTGGACCTACGACACCGAGCGGTACGCCTGGGTGGCGCGTCAGCGCGAGGCCGAACAGCAGGCCATGCGCGCGTACACGTCGACAACGGATTGCCGTATGGAGTTCCTGCAGCGCCAGCTGGACGACGAGGCGGCGAAGCCGTGCGGTCGCTGCGACAACTGCGCCGGTCCGCGCTTCACCGCCGACACCTCCGAGGAGGCGCTCGACGCCGCGCGCGTGGACTTGGGCCGGGCAGGTGTCGAAGTGGAGCCCCGGCGGATGTGGCCCACCGGGCTGCCGGCGATCGGAGTGGAGCTCAAGGGGCGCATCCCCGCCGGCGAACAGGCCGCGCCCGGGCGCGCGCTGGGACGCCTGTCGGACATCGGATGGGGCAACCGACTGCGGCCCATGCTCGCGCCCCAGGCCCCCGACCTTCCCGTGCCCGACGACGTGGCCAGGGCGGTGGTGGACGTTCTGGCCGACTGGGCCAAGGGCCCGGGCGGCTGGGCCCCGGGCGCACCGGAGGGCCACTCGCGCCCGGTCGGCGTCGTCACCATCGCCTCGCGAACGCGACCGCAGCTGATCAACTCCCTGGCGGCGCACATCGCGGACATCGGCCGGCTGCCGCTGCTGGGCACCGTCGAGTACACCGGCGACGCCTACCCGGGCTCCCGGAGCAACAGCGCCCAGCGACTCAAGGCGCTCGATGGAGCACTGACCGTGCCGCCCGCCCTGGCCACCGCTCTTGCCCGGGCCCAGGGGCCGGTCCTCCTGGTGGACGACTTCACGGAGACCGGCTGGACTCTGGCGGTCGCGACCCGCATGCTCCGGCGCTCCGGCGCACAGGGGGTGTTGCCGCTGGTGCTGGCTGTGCAGGGTTGACGACGCCCGGGGCTGTCGTCCCGGCGCACCCTCTAGACGCCGCCCCTCCCCATGCCGTACGAACGTGTCGTGCCCGAACGCTCCCGTGGCTGGTCCGGCGACACCCACCGCGGGGATATTAGCCGCGCATCATCTGATAACGGTCGGCTGCCTCAATTGCTCGTTGCCGCATTCAAGTTCGACAGGAAGAATTGAGGTCCGCTCCCCGCACGGCTCGCCTGCCGCTCCGGTAGGGCTTTGCCGCGGTGCGCGCTCCCAGAATCCGACCCCGCCCGCAGTGTGGGCGCGTAGCCGAAGGGAGGACCGTGACCTTCGGATTCGCTCCGGCCTCGGCAGCGGCGTCGACGTCCGTCGCTTCCGCCAACCGCCTGCTCGAACCCGCGGAATGGGCCGCCGCCGGGATCCCACTCCTGCGCAACCCCCGTGAGATCGTCAGCGGGCTGCACGCTCGGCACCACCCTCAGCCGGCGACCGCTGTCGTCGCCGTGCTCGACTCGGACGAGCGGCTGCGGGCGAGCGCCTCGTTCGTGCGCCGTTCGGCTCCGGCCGACGGCTGGATGTTCCGCAACGCGCTGCTCGCGCAACTGCGGCGGGTCATCCCGCACGATCTGCGCCGCCGGACACCGGTACGCACCGCGGTGCTGCTCTACTGCCGTGAGGGCGACGCGCGTTGGACGGAGGAGGACGGCGCGTGGATGTGGGGGCTGCGCGACGCCTGCACCCTGCACGGGCTGCGGTGCGGGGCGTACATCACGCTGACCGGTGACGGCTGGCAGGTCCTGGGCGAGGGCCGCGGTGGACGCCGCCCTCACTCGGCCTCGGCACCGGAGCCGTTCGCCACGTCGGAGGCACCGCCGCCCATACCGCGCACCGGTGGCGCCTCCGAGGTACTGCGCCGCGCGGCGGCGGCACGCTGAGCCCCGGCCGACCACTCAACAGGTGCCGGCGCGCCCACGGCGCCTTGCCGCCCGGCACACACCGAGGTCCCGACGACGGGCAACAGGAACGAGCACTCTGAACCTGTGCCCGAGTCGCACGCAGAGTCGTCCGCCGCGGCCAGGGGTGCTCCGGACGGGGCGAGGCCGCGCACGGTCAAGGTCTCCCATGCAGTCGGGCAGGTGGAACCGCCCGCCGTGCGGCGCCGCAGCAGCGGCGTGCGGAGTCGCACGGCGCCCTGCCGGGCGCTACGGCACCGGCTCAGACGCCCGCGCCCAGCACCGAGTTGATCCGCTGCGGGTCACCGCAGACGATCAGCAGGGCGCCGGCCCGGGAGTGGGCCGAGGACAGGGCACTCACGGCCGCGGCCTCGGGACCACCGTTGACGGCGACCACGACCACCGGACGCGACCCGGCGCGTTCCGCGATGGTGGCATCCGTGTAGAAGACGTCGTCGCCGGCATCGTGCTGGGCCCAGTAGGCGGTTTCACCGAAGGACAGCTCGTGGGCGGCCCACGGGTGCTGCTCCCCGGTCGTGATCACCAGCACGTCACCAGGGGCACGACCGGAGTCCAGGAGCAGGTCCACGGCTTCCTCGGCGGCGTCGAGCGCCCCCTCCGCTGAAGCCGGAATCAGCTGGATCTGCGGGGTGACCGGAGCGACGGCACCGGCGGCAGGGCCCGACGGAGCGGGCTTGGCGGCCACATCGCGCGGCGTACGTTGCACCGGCGGGGCCGGCCGGAGAGGGCCGGGGCGACCGGGACGCGACGGGGCCGCGGGACGGGGGCCTGGTACGGGACGGGGGGTCGGCGCGATGCGGCCGCTGGCCGGAGTGGCGCGGGGACCCTGGGCACTCTCGTGAATCTGAGGCTCCTCGGGAATGAGAGGCATGAGTTGATATTTATCAAACGCTAGTACGGCCCGCTTCGGCGGGTGACGCATGTGCGCGAACGAGACCGTCAGAAATCGAAGCCGAGCTGACCCTCGATCTCCGGAACGTTTCCGTCCGCCCAGCTGCGGACCTTCTTGAGGTGCCGCCACTGGGGCAACGCATCAAGATACGCCCACGACAAGCGGTGGTGGGGGGTGGGGCCCCGCTCCGCCAGTGCGGCCTTGTGCACGGGTGAGGGATACCCGGCGTTGTCCGCAAAACCGAAGTCTGCATGGTCGAGACCCAGTTCGGCCATCATTTTGTCGCGCTGGACCTTGGCGATCACCGAGGCCGCTGCGACCGCGACGCAGGACTGGTCCCCCTTGATCACCGTACGGACCCGCCAGGGGGTGCCGAGGTAGTCGTGCTTGCCATCGAGGATGACCGCGTCGGGACGGACCGGCAGCGCTTCCAACGCACGCCCCGCCGCGAGCCGCAGCGCGGCCGTCATACCCAGGTCGTCTATCTCCTCCGGAGAGGCATGACCCAAGGCGTACGACGTCACCCAGGTCCGCAGTTCCTCGGCGAGGGCGGTGCGTCGTTTGATGGTGAGCAGCTTGGAGTCCGTGAGCCCCTCGGGTGGACGGCGCAGTCCGGTGATCGCCGCGCAGACGGTGACGGGACCGGCCCACGCGCCGCGTCCCACTTCGTCGACACCTGCAACGATCTTCGCTCCGGTCGTGGCTCGAAGGGAGCGCTCGACGGTGTGAGTAGGCGGTTCGTACGGCATGGCGCACCTAGATTACGCCGCCCTTCTGGGTCCGCGACACCCTGGTCCGCCACAGCGGGCTCGCCACCCTCGCAAGCCCCCGCCGGGCACCGTGCAACACGTGCGCGGCGCGCCGTTCGACGCGAGCATGGCCCGCCGTCCCACGCGACGGTGGCTCACCTCCCGCAGGGGCGACAGACCTCTCGGCCGGGACGTCAGGGGCCGTGCGGCCGCAACAGCGGAACCATCAACTGGTCGATCATCTCCTCGACTTCACGATCCTGCCATTCACATCCGCACATCTTGGAGCGGTACATCATCATCGCCGGTATGGCGTCGTAGACATAACCGTTCGCCGCTTCCGGACGCACCTCTCCTCGCTTGACACCTCGGTCGACAACCTCGCGCAGCATCTCCATGGTGGGCTCGACAACCCCCTCGAAGATCACGGCATGGAAGCGTTCGGCCTGCGCCGTGTCGCACTCGTGAATCACTGAGCGAAGCGCGGAACCCGGACGGGAGAACATCGCGTCACGGGCTCGCAGGCACAGCACCAAGAGGTCGTCACGCACACGCCCTTCGTCCGGGACCGCATCGAACTGCGGCAGCCCGGCACGCAAGGCGTCGGCGACGAGATCCTCCTTGGACGGCCAGCGCCGGTAGACCGCGGCCTTGCCGGTCTGGGCGCCGGCGGCGACGCCCTCCATGGTCAGGCCGTTCCAGCCCACGGTGCTGAGCTGATCCAGGGCGGCTTCGAGAATGGCGCGTTCGAGGACCGCGCCTCGGCGGCGAGCGGCCGTCCGAGCGGGAGCGTCCGCCCAGCGGGGGGTAACCATCTGACTCTCTCTCCAACGAGCAGAGGAAGCGGGCATTTCGGGGACGGGAGACGCGCCGGACGGCCACACAAGGGGGACGTGCCGAACGACGGCGTCACAAGTGAACGCTTGCGTTCACTGTCGCGGAGTCACTACCGTTGACGCGGCAGTGAACGCCAGCGTTCACTAAAGCACTCGTGGGGGACCCATTGTGACCACCTCTCCATTGCTCCAAGATCGCAAGCCGGGCACGGCACGCCGGGAGGGACGCCCCGGTATCGCGCTCACCGTCATCGCGGCCTGCCAGCTCATGGTGGTACTCGACGCGACGATTGTGAACATCGCACTCCCGCACATTCAAGACGCGCTCGAGTTCAGCACCACCGACCTCACCTGGGTCGTCAGCTCCTACACGCTCACCTTCGGCGGCCTGTTGCTCCTCGGTGGCCGCGCCGGTGACATCCTCGGACGGCGCCGGGTCTTCATGACCGGCATCCTGCTGTTCACCTTCGCCTCGCTGCTCGGCGGGCTGGCCCAGGAGCCGTGGCAGTTGCTGGCCGCCCGGGTCCTGCAGGGAGTGGGCGGTGCGATCGCCTCGCCCACCTCCCTCGCGCTCATCACCACCACGTTCCCCGAGGGTCCGGAGCGCAACCGGGCCTTCGGTGTCTTCGCCGCGGTGTCCGCCGGTGGTGGTGCCATCGGACTGCTCGCGGGCGGCATGCTCACCGAGTGGCTCGACTGGCGCTGGGTGCTCTTCGTGAACGTGCCGATCGGCGTGCTGATAGCCGTGCTCACTCCGCTGTACATCAACGAGTCCGAACGGCACACGGGCCGTTTCGACATCGCGGGCGCGGTGACCTCGACCGCGGGCATGGCGTTGCTCGTCTACGGCTTCATCCGCGCCGCGGACGAGGGATGGCGGGACGGCCTCACCATCGGGTCCTTCGCCGCAGCCGTGGTGCTGCTGCTGGCCTTCGCGATCATCGAGTCCCGGGCCAAGGAGCCGATCACTCCGCTGCGGATGTTCGCCGACCGCAACCGCTCGGGCACGTACGTGATCATGCTGAGCCTGGCCGCGGCGATGTTCGGCATGTTCTTCTACATCGTGCTGTTCGTGCAGAACGTGCTCGGCTACAGCCCGATCGAGGCAGGACTCGCCTTCCTGCCCGTGACGGTCGTGATCGCACTCGGCGCGGGCCTGTCGCAGCGGTTCCTGCCGGTACTGGGACCCAAGCCCTTCATGCTGGCGGGCTCGGCTCTCGCGATGACCGGACTGGCCTGGCAGGCACTCATCAGCTCCGACAGCTCGTACGCCGGCGGGGTCCTCGGCCCGATGCTGGTGTTCGGCTTCGGTATGGGGCTGAACTTCGTGACGCTGACGCTCACCGCGGTCTCCGGCGTCGCTCCGCACGAGGCGGGTGCGGCGTCCGGACTGCTGAACACGACGCAGCAGGTGGGCGGATCGCTGGGCCTTTCCATCCTGACCACGGTCTTCGGCACGGCGACCAAGGACGAGGCGGAGAGGCAGATTCCCAAGTTCATGGCCGACGGATCCGCCGAGCAGAAGGCGGAGTTCGCCAGGACACAGCAACTGCCCGCGCCATGGGGACACGAGGTGTTGGCGCAGGGCATCTCGACGGCCTTCACCCCGGCCGCCGCGATGGCCCTCCTCGCTCTGGTCACGGCCTGGCTGGTGATCCGGGTCCGCAAGAGCGACCTGGAGGCCCTCTCCGGCTCCGCCGGTCCGGGCCTCGGCTGATCGCAGGCCATCTCGAACCGGTTCCGGCGGCCGGCCGGCGGGCACGGCACACACTCGCCAACGGCCGTCGAGCCGGTTCCCAGCCGCCTGCGGATGCGCGGGCCACATCGCGGGAAGGGCGGGCGAGGTCGGCAGCGCAGCCAACCGCACACCTCCGGTACGAGGCGCGACAGCTCCCCACCCACGGATCAGCATCGCGAACAGAAGCTCCATGACACCCCTCCCTGGCGCTCACCGGACATCCGGCGCGCGCCCCGACGGCCGACACAGCGGATACCAGGACAACGGGCGGGTGATTACGGAGAGTTCCCGAGATGTACGGAGAGTACGGAGGTTTTTTCGGCTGGGTGAGAGTCCTGGCCCTCAGGCCGACAGGGGCACCCAATCCGGAAGCGGCTCCGTCCGCTCGACCCAATCGGCGGGCGGCGCCCCCGCCTTCCCCGCGGCGACCACACCACCGACGATGGCGCACGTGGTGTCGACGTCCCCGCCCACCTGGGCGGTCGTCCAGAAGGCCCGCTCGTAGTCGCCGAGGCTCCTCGCGGCCGACCAGAGGGCGAAGGGCACGGTGTCATGGGCGGTCGTTCGCCGCCCACACCCCAGCACCGCCGCGACCGTACCCGGGTCGTCGTAGTCGAGCATGTCCCGGGCCCGGCGGAGCCCCGCACCCACGGCGCTCTTCGGCACCAGATCGATGACCCCGTCGAGGAGCGCTTCGGCGCCGGGCGGTCCATCGGGAGCGGCGGCGAACGCGGCCGCCGCGGCGACGGCCATGGCCCCGACGACCGCCTCGCGGTGCTGATGGGTGGTGTAGGCCGAGATCTCCGCCTGGTGCGTCGCCTGCTCGGGATCCCCGGCGTACCAGGCACCCAGGGGAGCGATACGCATGGCGGCGCCGTTGCCCCACGATCCCTGTCCGTTGAAGAGCGCGGCGGCCAGTTCCCGCCAGTCGCCGCCCTCCCGGACGAGGCGCAAGAGGCGATTGACGGCGGGGCCGTACCCTCGGTCGAAGTCGTGGTGCTCGGCGAAGGAACGGGCCAGGGCGTCCTGGTCGATGCGGTGGTGGGCGGCCAGGACGGCGACGACCGAGGCGGCCATCTCCGTGTCGTCCGTCCACTGCCATGTCCCGGACGGCACCTCGCGCCGCTTCAGCAGCGGGTAGTTCACCGGGACGAAGTACTGGGAGCCCAGGGCGTCCCCGACGGACAGTCCGCGCAGGCAGGCCAGGGCGCGGTCCAGGCGCACGTCGGGGGAGGAATCAGCGGTCATCGCCCTGCCACTCTATCCGGTGATCTCGTACGGCTCGGGGTCTCGCCAGCGGTCGAAGGGCCGGTCGAGCGTGTACTTGCCGTCGTCCCCCAGAACGAGCATCCGCACCTCGCCGTTCCCCGGGTTCGACAGCGACTCGAACTCCGCGACGGTCCAGTGGAACCACCGCATGCAGAACAGCCGCATGGCCAGGCCGTGCGTGACGATGAGGACGTTCGGCGGGTGGTCCGGGTCCTCGAAACTGCGGAAGAGGCTTTCCAGGAAGCCTCCCACCCTGTCGTAGACGTCGGCGCCGGACTCGCCCTGGGCGAAGCGGTAGAAGAAATGGCCGTAGGCGTCCCGGTAGGCCTTCTGCAGGCGGACCTCGTCCCGGTCCTGCCAGTTGCCCCAGTCCTGCTCGCGCAGCCTGGGTTCCTCGCGCACCCGTATGAGACCGGTGTCCAGGCGGAACGCGCGCAACGTCTCGTGCGTACGGCGGTACGGGGAGACGTAGACGCTGACGCGCTCGTCGCCGAAGAGCTCGCGCAGCTGCTCGCCCGTCGCCGCAGCCTGCCGTCGGCCGCGCGCGGTCAGTGCCAGGGCGTGGTCGGGTTCACGCTCGTAGACGGAGTCATCAACATTGCCCGTTGACTCGCCGTGCCGGACAAGGACGATGCGCCGTGGTCGTGCCATGCCAAGACCCTAGATCGAGTGAGGGCCCGTGGAGCACTCACACCGCACCCATACCGCGTAGGTCACACGATTCGTGCACCACAGATCACTTCGATCGCACGCTTGTCCGATCGGAAGTCCTGTGTCCGGCACCCAAAGGGAAAAACCGGAGTCGCGCCCTCACGCCTCGAGGTCATGCCCCCTCGGGTCACACCACCGGAGTCGCCCCCCCACCGGGATCACACCGTCCAGCTTGACTCCATGTCCACGACGTCCCCGGTGAGCGCCGCCACGTCCGCGTCCGTCTGGGCCCTCAGGGCGAGCCGCTCCACGCGTTCCGTGCGGTACTTGCCGTGCTCTGCGGCCGAGCGCCACATCGACAGCACCATGAACTCGTTCCCGGGCGCCTCGCCGAAGAGCCCACGCACCATGCCGGGCGAGCCGGCCATCGCCGGGTTCCAGACCTTCTCCTGCATCAGCACGAAGTGCTCGGCCCGCGCCTCGTGGATGCGGCAGAGCGCCACCCGGAGCAGGTCGGCGTCCGTGAACCGCGGTTCGAAGCCGGTCTTCACGTCGAAGCGGTAGTCGAAGAGTCTGACCTGGGCGTCCTTGAACGTGCCCGCCTGGGACGATGCGAGCCGGTCGTGGGACCGTGCCATGAACGAGTCGTAGAAGGCGCGGCTCTCCCAGAACGCGAAGATGTGCGCCACGTCCGGCCGCCCCCTGCTCCAGCCACCCCCCTGCCCGCGAAACCCCGGCTCCCCCAGAAGCCCCGCCCACTTCCGCTGCCCCCGCTCGAAACCGCGGCGGTCCACCACGGTGCAGCGAATCCACTTGACCAGCACCGCGCCATGGTAAGGCCACCGAGCGTGGCGCCGGTCACTCTCCACTGGACCGCTCCTCCCCGCGCGTGCTCCCGTGCGTGGCAGGATGGACAAACAGTCATGCGCGCCCGGCAGTTGGGCCGGCGGACGGTCGGTACGGGGAAGGGGACTCTGGTGGACGGGCTCAGCAAGGGGCTTCGCAAGGTCGAGATCGCGGTGCGGTGGGATCCCAGCTTGGCGGGGCAGCCGTCCACCGACCTGGACCTGGTCGCCGCGACCTACCCCGCGGACGCCCCGCACGGCGATCCCGCGTACGTGGTGCACTTCGACAGGCGCTCCCCCGACGGCACCATCACTCTCAACCGGGACAGCAAGGACGGCCAGGGCTTCGGCTACGACGAAGTCATGACGCTCGAACTGGACCGGCTCGACGTCCGCTACGCGCGCGTGGTCGTAGGTGTCGTCATCCAGCAGCGGCCGGCGGAACGCACGTTCGTCAGTGTGCGCAACCCCGGACTGCGTATCCGTGAGGGGTACACCGTCCTCGCGGAGGATGACTTCGGCGGTGTCCTGGGTGCGACCGCGGCGACGGTCGCGGAGTTCGCCCGGGACGGCTCGGGCCCGTGGGAGTTCCGCGCCGGCCTCCGGGGCTTCGAGGGCGACCCCGTGGACTTCACCGGCACGATGGGTTCGGCACACCGTCCCTGACCTCCACACCGACGAGCACCCACGACGAGAGGGGCACCGCCCGCAGGCGGTGCCCCTCCGTCATCGGCTCACGTGCTCGGCGTCAGCTGCAGCCGCTGGTCGAGCCGCATCCCTCGCAGATGTAGCAGGACCCGGCACGCTGCATCTTCGTGCCGCAGGAGAAGCAGAGCGGGGCGTCAGCCTGGATGCCCAGCTGCATCTCCACCAGTTCGGCGCTGGTGTGGGCCTGCTGCGGGGCGGGCTTGACCGCCTCCTCGGCCTTCGGAGCTGAAACCGCCTTCAGCTCCTGGGCGCGCGGCGCCGACTGGGCCAGCCCCTCGACGTCGACCTCGTCCTCGCTCGGCTCGTAAGAACCGGTCTCGAGGTGACGCTGACGCTCCTCGGCGGAGTGGATGCCGAGCGCGGAGCGCGTCTCGAAGGGCAGGAAGTCCAGCGCCAGGCGGCGGAAGATGTAGTCGACGATCGACTGCGCCATCCGCACGTCCGGGTCGTCCGTCATGCCGGCCGGCTCGAAGCGCATGTTGGTGAACTTCGAGACGTACGTCTCCAGCGGCACGCCGTACTGGAGGCCGACGGAGACCGCGATGGAGAAGGCGTCCATCATGCCCGCGAGGGTCGAGCCCTGCTTGGACATCTTGAGGAAGACCTCACCGAGACCGTCGTCCGGATAAGAGTTGGCGGTCATGTAGCCCTCGGCACCGCCGACGGTGAAGGACGTGGTGATGCCGGGACGTCCCTTCGGCAGACGCTTGCGGACCGGGCGGTACTCGACGACCTTCTCGACCGCGGTACGGATCGTCTCCTCGGCCTTCTCCGTGATCTCCGCCTTCTCCTTCTCCTTGGTCTTGGCGGAGAGCGGCTGGCCGACCTTGCAGTTGTCGCGGTAGATAGCGAGCGCCTTGACGCCGAGCTTCCAGGCCTCGAAGTAGATCTCCTCGACCTCCTCGACGGTCGCCGTCTCCGGCATGTTGACCGTCTTGGAGATGGCGCCGGAGATCCAGGGCTGGATCGCGGCCATCATGCGGACGTGACCCATCGGGGAGATGGCCCGCTCGCCCATGGCGCAGTCGAACACCTCGTAGTGCTCGGGCTTGAGACCGGGGGCGTCGATCACGTTGCCGTGGTCGGCGATGTGGGCGACGATCGCCTCGATCTGCTCTTCCAGGTAGCCCAGGCGGCGCAGGGCCTGCGGGACCGTGCCGTTGACGATCTGCATCGAGCCGCCGCCGACCAGCTTCTTGAACTTGACCAGCGCGAGGTCGGGCTCGACACCGGTGGTGTCGCAGGACATCGCCAGGCCGATGGTGCCGGTCGGGGCGAGCACGGAAGCCTGCGAGTTACGGAAACCGTTCTTCTCACCGATGCGCAGGACGTCACCCCAGGCCTCGCTGGCGGCGGCCCACACCGGGGTGTCCAGGTCGTCCATACGGACGGCCTTGTCGTTGGCGTCGGAGTGCTGCTTCATGACGCGGTTGTGGGCGTCGGCGTTGCGGGCGTACCCGTCGTAAGGGCCGACGATCGAGGCGAGTTCGGCGGAGCGCCGGTACGCCGTACCCGTCATCAGGGAGGTGATGGCTCCGGCGAGGGCACGGCCGCCGTCGGAGTCGTAGGCGTGACCGGTGGCCATCAGCAGGGCGCCGAGGTTGGCGTAACCGATGCCCAGCTGACGGAACGCGCGCGTGTTCTCGCCGATCTTCTGCGTCGGGAAGTCCGCGAAGCAGATCGAGATGTCCATCGCGGTGATGACCAGCTCGACGACCTTCTGGAAGCGCTCGGCCTCGAAGGACTGGTTGCCCTTGCCGTCGTCCTTGAGGAACTTCATCAGGTTCAGCGAGGCGAGGTTGCAGGACGTGTTGTCCAGGTGCATGTACTCGCTGCACGGGTTCGACGCGGTGATCCGGCCGGACTCGGGGCAGGTGTGCCAGTTGTTGATGACGCCGTCGTACTGGATGCCGGGGTCGGCACAGGCCCACGCGGCCTCGGCGATCCGGCGGAAGAGCGCCTTGGCGTCGACCTCCTCGATCACCTCTCCGGTCATCCGCCCGCGCAGGCCGAACTTGCCGCCCTGCTCGACAGCCTGCATGAACTCGTCGTTCACGCGGACCGAGTTGTTGGCGTTCTGGTACTGGACGGACGTGATGTCGTCGCCGCCCAGGTCCATGTCGAAGCCGGCGTCGCGCAGGACGCGGATCTTCTCTTCTTCCTTGACCTTGGTCTCGATGAAGTCCTCGATGTCCGGGTGGTCCACATCGAGGACGACCATCTTGGCGGCACGGCGGGTGGCGCCACCGGACTTGATCGTTCCTGCGGAGGCGTCGGCGCCACGCATGAAGGAGACCGGACCGGAGGCGTTGCCGCCGGAGGACAGCAGCTCCTTGGAGGAGCGGATCCGGGAGAGGTTCAGGCCGGCGCCGGAGCCGCCCTTGAAGATCATGCCCTCTTCCTTGTACCAGTCGAGGATCGACTCCATGGAGTCGTCGACGGACAGGATGAAGCAGGCGGAGACCTGCTGGGGCTGCGGCGTGCCCACGTTGAACCACACGGGGCTGTTGAAGCTGAAGATCTGGTGCAGGAGGGCGTAGGCCAGCTCGTGCTCGAAGATCTCGGCGTCGGCGGGCGAGGCGAAGTACTTGTGGTCCTCGCCGGCCTTCCGGTACGTCTTCACGATGCGGTCGATCAGCTGCTTGAGGCTGGTCTCGCGCTGCGGGGTGCCCACGGCACCGCGGAAGTACTTGCTGGTGACGATGTTGACCGCGTTCACCGACCAGAAGTCGGGGAACTCCACGCCGCGCTGCTCGAAGTTGACCGAGCCGTCGCGCCAGTTGGTCATGACGACGTCACGACGCTCCCAGGCCACCTCGTCATAGGGGTGGACCCCGGGGGTGGTGTGGACGCGCTCGACACGCAGGCCCTTGCTCGCCTTGGCGCTCTTGGCGCGGGAACTCCGTGCCGGACCGCTCGCCGTCTCTGTCATGCCGCCTCCCTGTACGGGCGAAAACGCCCTGAAGTGCCCCGCTGTTCCCGGTGCACGGTGTTCTGTCTGGTGTTGCGGGCAACCACTCACACGCCCGCAACAGGTCTTCTCACGCCGCCGCCCGGCCGGGCCCCGGAGCTGCCGTTCCGGGTCCGGCCCGCCGGTCAGTCGGCGGCGCCTGCGGGCTCGGGAACCTGCCTGGTCCCTCCGGGCCCGCGGTCGTCTTCCTGGCTCCCCGCAGCCGCCCCCTTGCGGTCCGGGTCGTCCGTGCCGGTGGGTCCCGTCTGCGCCCTGAGTTCCTCGATGGCCGCCTCGAAGTCGTCGAGCGAGTCGAACGCCCGATAGACGGAGGCGAACCTCAGGTAGGCGACGAGATCGAGTTCCTGCAACGGGCCGAGTATGGCCAGCCCCACGTCATGGGTGGTCAGCTCGGCGCTGCCGGTGGCCCGCACCGCCTCCTCGACCCGCTGGCCGAGCTGGGCGAGCGCGTCCTCGGTGACAGGCCGCCCCTGGCACGCCTTGCGCACACCATTGATGATCTTCGTACGGCTGAAGGGCTCGGTGACTCCGGACCGCTTCACCACCATGAGCGAGCACGTCTCCACGGTCGTGAAACGACGGGAGCAGTCAGGACACTGGCGGCGCCTGCGGATCGATGTGCCGTCGTCGGTCGTACGACTGTCCACGACACGGCTGTCGGGGTGCCTGCAGAAGGGGCAGTGCATGAACTCCCAACCCTCCTCACAGCAGACTCAATAGCCTCGCCGGGCATCTTGCGCCCCACGAAGCAGCCCCCAGCATAGGCGATGACCATGAGCCCCGAGACCCGGGGGACCACAACTTCTGGGCTGCTGATGCAATCCAACCACTAGATGTGGGGATTGGCTCATACATGCAGCTCCATCTCGCGTGTCGCACGCGAAGGCGCAGGTGACGTACGACGAGCCCTGCCACACACGCCCGTTCCGCCTCGCAGGTGCCGCCTCCGACACCCTCGTTCCGGGCGGTGCGGGCATCCGTACCTGCACGGCCGTATCGCCGCGGCGCATGCGGAGATACCGTGGGCGCCGCGAGGAGGGGGCGTGGGACTACCGCGCAGATGAGGGCTGGTCCCCGGGCGAGGGAATGCCGGATGGCAGACTGGGGCACAGTCCACGAGGCGATCACCCCGGCGGTGAAGAGTACAGCAATGGGCCCATTTGCCTGCCAGGTGGCGCGGCTGCCAATACACCCGGACACATGATCGCGTCCGGCGATTCGCGTTTTTTCACTCGAACGTGTGTTTGGCGCAACCTTTCGAAAGCAACTACCGTTGTCCAGCAGGGAGACCATCGAGAGGGGCCGACGTGACCACCACCGCAGACAGTGCCGCCATCGCTGCCCAGGACCGCTCCCAGGGCCGACTGGAGCCGGTGCATGCGATGAACGAAGCCACGAACCCTGAGGGGCACAAGCGCTCCCTGCCGGGCCGACCTCCCGGCATCCGGGCGGACAGCTCGGGGCTCACCGATCGTCAGCGCCGGGTGATCGAAGTCATCAGGGACTCCGTCCAGCGTCGGGGATACCCGCCGTCGATGCGGGAGATCGGCCAGGCCGTCGGCCTGTCCAGCACCTCCTCTGTCGCACATCAGCTGATGGCACTGGAGCGCAAGGGCTTCCTGCGCCGCGACCCGCACCGTCCGCGCGCCTACGAAGTGCGCGGCTCCGACCAGGCCGCCTCGGTGCAGCCCACGGACACCGCGGGCAAGCCCGCCGCGTCCTACGTGCCGCTGGTCGGCCGGATCGCCGCCGGTGGCCCGATCCTCGCCGAGGAGTCCGTCGAGGACGTCTTCCCTCTCCCCCGCCAGCTCGTCGGCGACGGTGAGCTGTTCGTCCTCAAGGTCGTCGGTGACTCGATGATCGAGGCCGCGATCTGCGACGGCGACTGGGTCACGGTGCGCCGTCAGCCGGTCGCCGAGAACGGCGACATCGTGGCGGCGATGCTCGACGGCGAAGCCACCGTCAAGCGCTTCAAGCGCGAGGACGGCCATGTCTGGCTCCTGCCGCACAACGCGTCCTACGAGCCGATCCCCGGCGACGATGCGACCATCCTCGGCAAGGTGGTGGCCGTGCTGCGCCGCGTCTGACAGCGCGCACCGCGTCGGGCGGGCCCCACGGGCCCACCCCTTGACCGGGCCCCGGGACCCCTGCGCCGGTTCCGGGGCCCTGCGCTGTCCGGAGCGGATGCCGCACCTCAGGGCCCAGCGGCTCGGGCCGTGGGGGTGGGCCGTCGGCCCACCCCCGGCTCATGCTTCTGCCGCCTTGAGGGCCGCGGCGTCGATCGCCGCGAGCGATTTCCGCACCTGGTTCCGGTCCGTCGTGAACCAGAAGTCGGGCAGCGAGGCCTTCAGATAAGAGCCGTACCGGGCCGTCGCCAGACGCTGGTCGAGGACGGCGACCACGCCCCGGTCCCCCGACGCCCGCACGAGCCGGCCGGCGCCCTGTGCCATGAGGAGCGCGGCGTGGGTGGCGGCCACCGCCATGAAGCCGTTGCCTCCGGCCTCCTCCACGGCCTTCTGGCGGGCGCTCATCAGAGGATCGTCCGGGCGCGGGAACGGAATCTTGTCCATGACGACCAGCTGGCAGCTGGGTCCCGGGACGTCGACGCCCTGCCAGAGAGACAGCGTGCCGAAGAGGCAGGTCTTCGGGTCGGCCCCGAAGTTCTTGATGAGCTCGCCGAGCGTCTCCTCGCCCTGGAGCAGGATCGGGAACTCGGGGATCCGGGAGCGCAGTTCCTCGGCGGCCAGCTGGGCACCTCTCATGGAGGAGAACAGGCCGAGGGTGCGGCCGCCTGCCGCTTGGATCAACTCCGTGAGTTCGTCGAGCATGTCCGCGCGGTCGCCGTCCCGCGCCGGACGCGCCAGGTGTTTGGCTACGTACAGGATGCCTTGCTTGCGGTAGTCGAAGGGCGAGCCGACGTCGATGCCCTTCCACTTCGGGACGTCATCACCCCCCGTGCCCTCGGGGGCGAGGCCCAGCGAGGCGCCGACACCGTTGAAGTCGCCGCCCAGCTTCAGCGTCGCGGACGTCAGGACCACCGAGCGGTCCGCGAAGAGCTTCTCGCGCAGCAGCCCGGAGACGGACATGGGGGCGACGCGCAGGGAGGCACCGAAACGGTCGTGGCGCTCGTACCAGACCACGTCCCACTCGGAGCCGTTCGTGATGCGCTCCGCCACGTCGTGCACGTTCTCCACGGACGCCAGGGCCTGCTTGCGGACGGCGTCCTCGTCCTGGACCGACTTGTCGCGGGTCGTGCCGATCGCGGAGATGACCGTGCGGCACGCGTCGCGCAGCGCCATGAGGGCGTACCCGAGGTCCTCGGGAATCTCCTCCAGGCGGCCCGGCAGCGCCAGCTCCATCAGCCGCTCGAACCCCTCGGCGGCGGTCTGGAGCTGGTCGGCGGCCTTCTCGTTGACGAGTTTCGCCGCCCGGCGCACCGCGCGGTTGACCTGGCCGGGGGTGAGCTCGCCGGTGGCCACTCCGGTGACCCGGGAGACCAGTTCGTGTGCCTCGTCGACGATCAGCACCTCGTGCTGCGGGAGGACCGGGGCACCCTCGATGGCGTCGATCGCGAGCAGCGCGTGGTTGGTGACGACGACCTCGGCGAGCTTCGCCCGCTCACGGGCCATCTCGGCGAAGCACTCGGCGCCGTACGCGCACTTCGTGGCGCCCAGGCACTCCCTCGACGACACCGACACCTGGGCCCAGGCCCGGTCCGAGATGCCGGGCGTGAGGTCGTCACGGTCACCGGTCTCGGTCTCGTCGGCCCAGTCGCGCACCCTCAGCAGGTCCTGGCCCAGCTTGCTGGTGGGCGCGGCGGCCTCGAACTGGTCGAAGAGGCCCTCCTCCTCGTCCTGCGGGACACCCTCGTGCAGTCGGTGCAGGCACAGGTAGTTCGACCGGCCCTTGAGCATCGCGAACTCCGGGCGCCGGCGCAGCAGGGGGTGCAATGACTCGACCGTTCTCGGCAGGTCGCGTTCCACCAGCTGGCGCTGCAGGGCGAGGGTGGCGGTCGCGACGACCACACGCTCCCCGTGCGCCAGCGCGGGCACCAGGTAGCCCAGCGACTTGCCGGTACCGGTACCCGCCTGGACCAGCAGGTGGGAGCCGTCGTCGATCGCTTCCTCGACGGCTTGGGCCATGGCCACCTGACCGGGGCGCTCCGTACCACCGACGGCAGTGACGGCGGCATGCAGGAGTTCGGGGAGTGAGGGCTTCGTCATAGCGCGACCACCCTACGACCCTGCACTGACAAACGGGCGATCAAGGCGGGTGCGGGGGACGCGATCAAGACCGTGGGCTCCTCGGTGGGGGCGGTGACAAGGGACGACCGGCTCGGACGGTGAGTCGTGGCACGGCTGCTCAGAATCGACGCGGTGGGCGGGAACTGTCCCGGCACGGGCCGCGTTCAATGAGTGACGGCGCGATGACACAGCGCTACAACAGATGCCGGAGGGACCGGTCTCGGACCATGAGAGCGGCTCGCTTGGCGGTCAGGTCGACTTCCGCGGAGAACCGGAAGCCGGCGGTCAGGAAAGCGGCGACGGAGGGGGTGTTGCGAATGTCGGGTTCCGCGATGACACGTGCGCAGGAGGGCCTCCGCGCGAGAACGAGCTCGGCCACGGCCCGGAGCAGCAGTCCGCCCAGGCCGCGTCCCCGGTCGGCGACTCTGCCGAGCAGGAGGTGGAGCCCCGTGTCATGAGGCCGCGCGGGGTAATGCCGGGCCAGTGGGTCCAGATCCGCCCGGTAGATCTCCCAGTAGCTCATCGGTGCCCCGTCCAGCAGGCCGAGACAGGGCACGCTGCGCCCGTCTCCGGCCAGCTGGGCGCGCAGGTGGTCCCGCGTCACCTCCTGTGGTCCGGCCAGTTCCCAGAACGCAGCGGCCGCCGGGTCGTTCATCCAGCGGCTGATGAGCGCCAGGTCGCGTTCGATGCGCGCGGGGACGAGGTGGAAACGGCCTGCGGGTGTGTCTGCCGGGCCCCATGCTGCGATGCGGTCGAGGAGGTCGTCGTGGCGCGGAAGGGCATCGGGACGGGTGGGCGCGACGGTCGCGCCGATGGGGACGGAGGGCTGCGCCGTGTCCAGGCCTCGCCTTCGGGGCGTGTGATCGTCGACTGCGCCTACCGCGGCGAGGTCACTGGCCGGGGTGTCCGGCTCACCAGGAGTGACAGCACCGGTGAGCGTGTCCGAGCGGCACCCCGAGCCGACGGCGGGCTCGGGAGCGGGGCCCGTACCCGACCCGGCCACGGGCGCGGCATCGGGGTCGGCGCCCGGCCCCGCCCCGGGGCCGCCGCCCGGCCCGGCATTGGAGTCGGCCCTCTGCCCGGCATCGGCGTTGCCTCGGGACCCGGCGCCTGAGGCCAGAGCGGCCGTGACGGGGACTGCGGCACTGACGGGGGCCGCGGTCATGACGGGGACGGCGGCCATGACCGGGGCTGCGATACCGGCCTCGGCGATCGGGTCGGCGGGAGGCACCGGATGCTCCTCTCAGGCAGGGGTGGCCTGCCCTCGGGGATGAAGGAGGCAGGTCAGTTGTGGTCAGGGTCGGTCAGAGGGGTCAGGAGTGCAGGGGGTTGGCGATGGTGACGTAGACGGACTGGGTGTCGACCGGGCCGACGAGTTCGTCGAGGCCGTGCAGCCGGGTCAGCAGGTTGGCCTTGCAGCGCAGGACGGGTGAGTCGAGCAGCAGGGCGGGCAGCGGGGTGCGCAGCCGGGCCGGACCGGAGGCGAGGTGTCCGAGGAATCGCCGGAAGGCGGCAAGCAGCAGTCGCTCGTCGGCGATCCCTTGGGAGCCGAACGCGCCGATCAGACCGAGCACGTTGTTGACCACCAGGTAGTACACGAGCCGCTCATCGGTCACCTGGTCGCAGACGAACGTGTCGCTCCGCTCCCCGATACCGGGCAACCGGTCGTCGAGGTCCTGGCGCCGGGATGCGCGGAAGTAGTAGCCCTGGTTGTCGCGGTAGCGGCCACCTGTGGGCCAGCCGTCGGCGTCCAGCAGGAGCAGGGTGTTCTGCTGGTGGGCTTCCAGTGCGACGCCGGCCTCGCCGTCCAGCCAGAGAACGGGACGGACCACGTGGGCCAGGTAGCGGAGGAACCACTCGGCGGCGACCGCTCCGCGGGGTCGTCCGGTGCGGCGGGCGAGACGCGTGACAACCTCGGCCAGGCGGGACCGGAGGGCCGGGCCGTGTCGGTCGGGCCACCCCGAATCCCCCTCCGGCGGGGTCGGGGTGCACGGTCGCGGCGAGACGAGGCCGGCGACGCAGGAGACGTCGTCGCAGGGGCTGAACGGATTGTGGCGGATCACCACGTCCAGTCCGGGCACCGGGTCGCCGTCGGGGGTGTCCACGGCGAGCCAGGCCGGGTCCCGGACGATGTCGAAGCCCGGGTGCACGGCGCGCCACTGCTGCCCGAGGCCGCTGCGGAGAAGGCGGTGGACCTCGACGCCGCGGTGCAGTTCCTTGCGGAGGTTCTCGCGGCGGGAGTTGGTGATGCGCAGGCCCAGCGAGAGCTTCAGCATCGCGGCGGCACGGGTTCGGTAGACGGTTCGTACGGAGGAGGTGGGGTGCCAGTCAGGGCCGTGGGTGCCGAGGTCACGGAGCAGTCCGGTGTCCAGCAGGGCGGCAATCGGTGGACGGCGCCGGACCTCTTGTGCCTGCCAGGGGTGCAGGGGCAGGAGGGCGTACCCCTCCGGCAACCGCGCCCCGATTCCGGCGAGCCGGGCGGTGAGCAGGGGTGCGGCGACCGGACGGCCGCGCTCGGTCCAAGAGGAGTCGGTGGCGAGGACGGAGGGAGCGACAGCCATCCAGTGCAACGGAAAGGAACCGCGCAACTCGGGTGAGTACAGCGGCGCTTCTGCCTCCGTGAGTCCCTCGCGGCTCTTCGGTGCGGGGTGCAGTGGGTGTCCGAGGACGAGTGCCTGTTCCGCGGACAGAAAGAGGTCGGGGCCGTCGGCCGGGCGTTCCCGGCGGGCTGTGATGAAGCGGGCGGCGCATCGGAGGGAGTCGGCGACACCTGCGACGAACCCGACACCGTCGGCGCAGGGGGACGCTGCGGAGCTGGTGGCGCGCGTAGGCAGGGAGGCGTGGGCAGGGCTGCTGCCGGAGGAGTGGTGGGACGTCTCCCTGGCGAGCAGGGCGGCGATCGTGGCGGCGTCGGCGGGTGGGGCGGTCTCGGCGGTATCCGCGAGACGAGGAGGGCCGAAGCGGTGCCAGCCCGTCATGGACCAGTAGCGCACCGGTGCGAGGAGGCTCGTGCCGGTGGCGGGAAGGGGGATGCGCAGGACGCCGTCGGCCGGGGCGGGCGCGTTGGTCTCGCGTGCCCAGCAGCGGAGCAGGTTCTCCACGGCTGCGGCATGGGCGACGGCGTACGGGTCGGGATGCTCCAGTGGGTCGCTGTCCTGGCGTGTGCTCGACCCCTGGGTCGGTTTCGCGGTCGGCCGCTGGTGAGGGACCCCAAGTCTCGGCGGTGTCGCCGGTGGCCAGGCCCCGGCTGAGCCTGGTTCCGAGGTGGGGGCGCGGTCGTCGGGGTGGGGGGTGGAGTTCACGGCAGGTACCTCATGGGGTGGTTCCGGGATTCAGACTGGTGGGGTGCTTCCGGGATCAGGCTTGGTGGGGCTGCGGGACGAGGAGCTTCACTCGGCGCTGCATGCGGGGCGCGAGGTCGGGCGGCGGGCGAAGAGACGCGCGGGACCACCGCGCGCGGCGCGCGGGACCGTGGCTCGCGGGGATCAGGGCGCGCCGCGTGCGGGTCTCGTGGTCCAGGAGAGCTCACGGCGTGCGGCGTGCAGGACGGATGGCCGCGGGGATCATGGACCATGGCGCGTGGGGCGCCCGGCGACCGGTGGCGCACCTCTGGTGTGCAGGCATGCTGCGCCGGCTCCCACGCCCGCCGTGTGGCTTCACCGCGTTAACGGTGCGGCAGCCGTGCCGCCACCACGGCACCGAGCCGCGGCCCGGACCGCGTCGGCCAAGCGGTCCATCACGGCGGCCGCTTGTTCATCGGTGATGGTCAGGGGTGGCAGCAGTTGGACGACGCCGGCGCGCAGGCCGCCGAGTCCGACGATGAGGCCGCGTCGCAGGCACTCCCGCTGGACCGCAGCAGCGAGTTCAGGAGCGGCGGGGAGGAGCCGGGACCCGCTGCCCGGCCGCACCGAAGCCTCCCTGCCGCACTCCGCGGCCCGTGTGACACCGGAACGGCCGGGTTTCCCTTCCCCGTCCGGGTCCACCAGCTCCACGCCGATCATGAGCCCTCTCCCCCGCACATCTCCGACCCAGGGGAACTCGGAGGCGAGCGGCCGGAGTTGGTTCAGCATGCGTGCCCCGAGAGCTGCCGCGCGCTCGGCGAGGGCGTTCTCGCGGACGTGGGCGAGGGTCGCCGCGCCGGCGGCCATGGCGAGCTGGTTGCAGGGGAAGGAGTCGGCGGGGGTGCCGGGTCGTCCGGGATCGAGGCCGTCGCGGTAGACCACGACGGCCAGCGGCAGGCTGCCGCCGATGGCGTCGGACAGGACCATCACGTCGGGGGTCACGCCACTGTGCTCGATCGCCCAGAAGGCACCGGTGCGGCCCACACCGGTCCGGATCTCGTCGGCGATCAGGGGGACGGACCGGACGGCGGTGAGCTCTCGCAGGCGCCGCAGCCAGGTGTCGGGGACGGGGATCACCCCTCCCTCACTCTGGACGGGCTCGACGATCACCCCGGCGGGCAGCGCAACCCCGGAGGCGGGGGCGTCGGGGAGGAACTCGGTCCAGAGGGCGGCGAGGTCGGCACTGCGTCGCTCACCGCCGACACCGGAGGGGCAGCGGTAGTGCTGCGGGTGGGACAGTCGGGTCAGCCGCGCGTCAGGGGTTTCCGCGGACGTGGCGTCGAGGGCCCCGGCGGCACTCGTGTCACCAGCGCCGGGGAACGGCAGAAGACCGCTCCGGCCGGTCGCCGCGCGGACGAGCGCGTAGGCGGTCTCGACGGCTTCGCTTCCGGCCGGGCCGCAGAACCGCACGTGCGCCCGGTCCGCGAGGCCCGGTGGCAGGGTGCGGAACAGTTCGGTGAGGAAGGCGTCCTTGACAGGTGTCGCCAGATCGAGGGCGTTCAGAGGTGCGCCGGAGTCGAGCACCCTGCGGAGGGATTCCAGGACGACCGGGTGGTTGTGGCCGAGGGCCAGGGTGCCTGCGCCGGAGAGGCAGTCCAGGTAGCGGCGGCCGTCCGCGCCCTCGATGGTGAGTCCTCGGGCCCGCACCGGAACGATCGGCAGGGCCCGGGCGTAGGTCCGGGCGGCGGAGTCGCGTGCGGCCTGGCGGCGCAGGAATCCCTCGTGCGCGAAGCGCGGGGCCGGGCCCGTGTCCAGGAGCGCTCCGTCGGGGAGAGATGCTGCGTGCAGGTCTCCCACAGCGGCCTCCTTTGATGCACAACCCCCAGGGGTGGATTCCGCCACGACTTCCCCGACCTCCCACTGCGTACGGGCACGGAGGACCGCGCACAGACAGCAGGCCCCCCACCGCTACCAACCCCGGACACCGCATCGGGTTACGGGTTGTCTCAAGATCCTTTCCGTGACGGAACTGTTGCGGACCCGTCGGATCGCCCCCACAGCCACCGCATAGTGTGTGATGCCGTTCCCGGACACCGCGCGGTCGCCCTGAACTCCCCGCGAGGCAGCGGCCATCGGGGCCGCAGCGCCGGCTCGTCCATGTTCGTTCCGCACCAGGGGGAGTCAGAATCATGCGATCCACACGGCCGTCGTCCCATACCGTCCGAGGGGCCGGGCCGCGCGTCAGGAAGTCCCCCGCCCTGGCAGCCGTGGCTCTCGCCTCGGCACTCGTCCTGACCGCCACCGCCTGCGAGTCGGGCGATGCGACGGCCGACGGTCGGGCCTCCGCGTCCGCCACCGCCTCCGGCGACGGCAAGCTCAAGATCCCGGCCGACATCAGGGACCGGCTCCGGGAGCACGGGATAGACATCGACAAGTGGAAGAACGGCGCCTGGAAGAACTGGGACCGGGACGACTGGCTGCGCGAGGCGAACGAGTACGTCAACCCGATCATCGAGGGGCTCTGGAACCCGGACCGTATGCGGGAGGCCGAGGAGCCCGACCAAGGCGTCGACGAGGGTGAGATCGCCGAGGACCAGGGAGTGACCGACGCGACGCCCGGTCCCGTGGAGGCGCAGGCCGTGCCGCCGTCGTACCACGCCAACGCCCCCACGGCCGGGAAGGTTTTCTTCGACTCCCCCGAGGGATCGGCCGTCTGCTCGGCGACGGTGGTGAAGGACCCGGCGCACCCGGGCAAGTCCAACCTGGTGTGGACTGCGGGCCACTGCGTGCACGCGGGCAAGAAGGGCGGCTGGTACCGCAACATCGCATTCGTGCCGTCGTACAACGACGACGGCAAGCCGGTGGCGGAGCTGGAGAACGCCACGCGCGAGGACGTCGCTCCCTACGGTGTCTGGTGGGGCGACTGGGCGCGGACCTCGGACCAGTGGATCGAGCAGGGCGGTTCGACGGGCGGTGACGGCGCACCGTACGACTTCGCTGTCATCCATGTCACGCCGGAGAAGGGCAGCGGCGGCAAGTCGCTGGAGGAGACGGTCGGTTCGGCGCTGCCGGTCGAGTTCAAGGCGCCCGCGGTGCCGCGGGTGAAGCGCGTCACGGCGATCGGCTACCCGGCCGCGAAGCCCTACGACGGACAGAAGCTGTACCGGTGCGAAAGCCGGCCCGGGAGGCTGTCGATCAACGCATCGGATCCGACGATGTACCGCATCGGCTGCACCATGACCGGCGGTTCGTCCGGCGGCGGCTGGGTCGCGACCGGTCGCGACGGCAAGCCGGCCCTGGTGTCCAACACCTCGATCGGCCCGGTGACCTCGGGCTGGCTGGCCGGGCCGCGCCTGGGTGACGTGGCCGAGGGCGTGTACGACTCGGTCAGCAAGAAGTTCGCCGGCCGGTGACCGCCCGCTGAGGATGGCCGCCGGTCCGTGACGGCGGGCAGATTCTCGCTCTCCATGGCCATGGCGCAGTCTGCACCCGACCACCGGGCCCCCACGGCGTGCCCGGCGCAGCGGGGCCCCGGGGCGCATGACATCACCCCCCGGGGGGTTCTCGGAAACCTTCACCGGCTCACCCCGGTACACCCTCAACTCCCCCGGCATAGTGGGGAGTCGCGCGGTGCCACCGGTCCCGCGCCCATGCCGTGCACACGCGGCACCTGCACGGAGCAGGGCCAGTACCACTCAGTACGTACCGACGGGGGTCATCGCACCATGCGTTCCACACCTGTGCCCGCACCGCGGCGGGGACGGCGCACCGTCCTCGCCGCGGCCGGGCTCGTCACCGCCCTGGCGCTCACCTCGACCGCCTGTGGAGGTTCCGGGGACTCGGCGAGTGACAGGCCCGACGCGACCGGCTCTCAGGCCGCCGCGAACGGTGGCGGCGGCAAGGCCGGGATTCCGGCCGATCTCGCGGGCAGGCTCAAGGAGCACGGGATCGACGTCGACCGCTGGAAGAACGGCGGCTGGAAGGACTGGGACAAGGACAAGTGGCTCGGTGACGCCAAGGACTTCGTCAACCCGGTGATCAAGGGTCTCTGGAAGCCGGAGCGGATGCGGTCCGCCGACGAGGCCGACAAGAGGGTCACGACCAAGGACGCGTCGGCCGGCCAGGGCGTCAGCGATCCGGATCCCGCACCGGTCCGGGCGCAGGCCGAGAAGACGCCGTACCACCGCAACGCGGCACCGGTCGGCAAGGTCTTCTTCGACTCCCCCGACGGGCCGGCCGTCTGCTCCGGCACGGTCGTCAAGGACGTCAACCACCCGGGCAAGTCCAACCTCGTGTGGACGGCGGGCCACTGCGTGCACGCCGGCGGCAACGGCGGCTGGTACCGCAACATCGTGTTCGTCCCGGCCTACAACGACCTCGGCAAGTCCGAGGCCGAGCTCACCCACGCCAACCCGACGGAGATCGCCCCGTACGGCAACTGGTGGGCGGACTGGGCCTCGACCTCCGGCCAATGGATCAAGGGCGGTTCGCAGAGCGGCGGTGACGGAGCCCCGTACGACTACGCCGTGCTGCACGTGAAGCCGGAGCAGGGGGCCAAGTCCCTGGAAGAGACGGTCGGCGCCGCGCTGGACGTGGACTTCTCCGCCCCGTCCGCGGCCGAGGCCGCCAAGATGGGCGCATGGGGTTACCCGGCCGCGCCGCCCTACCACGGCGAGAAGATGTTCAGGTGCATCGACGTCCCCGGCCGGTTCTCGCTCAGCCCGTCCCTGCCGACGATGTACCGCATCGGCTGCGACATGACCGGCGGTTCCTCCGGCGGCGGCTGGTTCCGGGTCCTGAACGGCAAGTCGGTGCTGGTCTCCAACACCTCGATCGGCCCGGCCGACAACTCGTGGCTGGCGGGTCCGCAGCTGGGCCGCGACGCCGAAGCGCTCTACCAGAACATGAGCAGGACCTACGGCGGTCAGTGATCCGTTCATGCTGAAGGCCCGCCCCCCTGCGACAGGGGGGCGGGCCTTGACGCGTGGGCCTTGACGCGTGGGCCTTGACGCGTGGGCCTTCTCACGCGGCCCTTCTCGCGCGGGGCTTTCTCGAGTTCCGGCGAGAAGCGCCCTCAGGTCTGACTCAGAGCGCCGGTGCCGGAGCGTACGGCATGAGCTCCGCCGCCAGTTCCTCGTGCACCCGCACCTTGAGCAGGGTGCCCTCCGCGGTGTGCTCCTCGGAGATCACCTCGCCCTCGTCGTGCGCACGGGCGACCAGCTTGCCGTGCGTGTACGGCACGAGCGCCTCGACCTCGACCGACGGGCGCGGCAGCTCGTTGTCGATGAGCGCGAGCAGTTCCTCGATGCCCTGGCCGGTGCGGGCCGAGACCGCGATGGACCGCTTCTCGACGCGCAGCAGCCGCTGGAGCGTCAGCGGGTCGGCCGCGTCCGCCTTGTTGATCACGACGATCTCGGGCACATCGGTGGCGCCGACGTCCCGGACCACCTCGCGCACGGCGGCCAGCTGCTCCTCCGGAAACGGGTGCGAACCGTCGACCACGTGCAGGATCAGGTCGGACTCGCCGACCTCCTCCATCGTGGAGCGGAACGCCTCGACCAGGTGGTGGGGCAGGTGGCGCACGAACCCGACCGTGTCGGCCAGCGTGTACAGCCGTCCGCTGGGCGTCTCGGCCCGGCGCACGGTCGGGTCGAGGGTCGCGAACAGGGCGTTCTCGACCAGCACGCCCGCGCCCGTGAGGCGGTTGAGCAGCGAGGACTTGCCGGCGTTGGTGTAGCCCGCGATGGCCACGGACGGCACCTTGTGACGCTTGCGCTCCTGGCGCTTGATCTCGCGGCCGGTCTTCATCTCCGCGATCTCCCGGCGCATCTTCGCCATCTTCTCGCGGATCCGGCGCCGGTCCGTCTCGATCTTGGTCTCACCGGGACCACGGGTGGCGAGGCCGCCGCCCTTGCCGCCGCCCATCTGCCGGGACAACGACTGACCCCAGCCGCGCAGTCGCGGCAGCATGTACTGCATCTGCGCGAGGGCGACCTGTGCCTTGCCCTCTCGGGACTTGGCGTGCTGGGCGAAGATGTCCAGGATCAGGGCCGTCCGGTCGATGACCTTGACCTTGACGACGTCCTCGAGCTGGATCAGCTGACCCGGGCTGAGCTCACCGTCGCAGATGACGGTGTCCGCGCCCGTGTCGACGACGATGTCGCGCAGCTCCTCCGCCTTGCCGGAGCCGATGTACGTGGCCGCGTCGGGCTTGTCGCGGCGCTGGGTGACTCCGTCGAGCACCAGCGCGCCGGCCGTCTCGGCGAGGGCGGCGAGCTCCGCGAGGGAGTTCTCCGCGTCCTGCACGGTTCCCGAGGTCCAGACGCCGACGAGGACGACCCGCTCCAGACGGAGCTGGCGGTACTCGACCTCGGTGACGTCCTCGAGCTCGGTGGAAAGGCCCACCACGCGGCGCAGAGCCGCGCGGTCGGAGCGGTCGAACTGGTCGCCGTCCCGCTCTCCGTCGATCTCGTGGCTCCAGGCGACGTCCTCTTCCATCAGGGCATCGGCCCGAAGACCCTCGGGGTGGCTGTGCGCGAAGCGCTTGGAGTCCTGGGAAAAGGAAGAAGAGGAGGTCATTGGATCCTTACGTTGGTGGGAAACCGTTCACAGTCTGCAACGCACGGGCGGTCCGGGAGATTCCCGGCGCCTCGCGCCGCGCCGACCTGAAGATGGTCGCACGGCACGGGGCGTCTCGTCACCGTGTTATCGGACGGGGGTCTTCGCCGGTCCGGCCCGCTGCCCAGGAGGCGATCCAGCGGGCCTGCGGCCTCGCTGGGGCCTGCTTCAGGCGGTCCGCGGCTCCGCGGGGGTCTGCGATGCCGCGGGCGCCTCCGGCTTCCAGTCCGGGTGGCCCGGCATCGGCGGGGTCTTCTCGCCGTACAGCCAGCCCCGGAAGAAGCCGTTCAGGTCGCGCCCGGAGATCTCGGCGGCGAGCCGGACGAAGTCGTCCGTCGTGGCCGTGCTGTCCTGGTGGCGCTCGACCCAGGCGCGTTCCAGGCGTTCGAAGGCCGGGCGGCCGATCTCCTGGCGCAGGGCGTACAGGACCAGCGCCGCCCCGTCGTAGACGTTGGGGCGGAAGATGTCGATCTTTCGGCCGGCGTCGGGCGCCTTGGGCACGGCGGGTGGTCCGCCGGTGGCGCGCCAGCGGTCGGAGGCACCGTAGGCGGCCTTCATCCGGTCCCGCATCGGCTTGCCGGCCTGTTCCTCGGCGTACAGCGCCTCGTACCAGGTGGCGTGCCCTTCGTTGAGCCACAGATCCGACCAGGTGCGGGGGCTGACGCTGTTGCCGAACCACTGGTGGGCCAGCTCATGGACCATGATCGATTCGACGTACCACGAAGGGCGGGTGCGGTCGGTGAACAGTTCCCGCTCGAAGAGCGAGAGCGTCTGGGTCTCCAGTTCGAAGCCGATGGAGGCGTCGGCCATGAGCAGGCCGTACGTCTCGAAGGGGTAGCGGCCGACCTTGTTCTCCATCCAGGTGATCTGGCCGGGGGTCTTCTCCAGCCAGGGCTCGAGCGCCTTGCGGTGCTCGGTCGGGACGACGTCCCGTACGGGAAGCCCGTGGGGGCCGGTGCGGTGCAGCACGGTGGAGCGGCCGATGGAGACCTGGGCGAGCTCGGTGGCCATGGGGTGCTGGGTGCGGTAGGTCCACGTCGTCGTCCCGCGGGACTTCTGCGTTCCGGCGGACAGGCCGTTGGCGACGGCCGTGTGCCCGTCGGGTGCCGTCACCCGGATGGTGAACATCGCCTTGTCGGAGGGGTGGTCGTTGCAGGGGAACACCAGGTGTGCGGCGTCGGCCTGGTTGGCCATGGCGAGGCCGTCCGCGGTGCGCACCCAGCCTCCCTCGCGGCCCTTGGCGGGCACGGGATCACTGGTGTGCCGCACGGTGATCCGCATCCATCTGCCGTCCGCCACCGGCTTCTCGGGCGTGATCACCAGGTCTTCGCCGGCGGTCTGGAACTCCGCCGGGTCGCCGTCGACCTCGACCGACTGGACCGTGCCGTGGGCGAAGTCCAGGTTGACGCGGTCCAGGTCGGCGGTCGTCCAGGCGTCGATCGTCGTGACGGCCCCGAGCGGCCGGCTGTTGCTGCCCGGGTAGGTGAAGGAGAGGTCGTACGACGCCACGTCGTAGCCCGGGTTGCCGAGGTACGGGAAGAGCCGGTCGCCGACGCCGAGCGGGACGGCGGGGGCGGTCGCGGCGACGAGGCAGACGGAGACGGCCGACGTGAGCAGGGCGGCTGCGGTCCGCCGCCGCCGGGCGGGGGCAGCGGCGACGCTGTGGGGGGTCAGGAGCATGGCCCATGGCTATCAGCGCGCGGGTGAACGCCGCGGACGGCGCGCTTCCGCCCCACCCGAACCGGGGACCGGGGCATGCGCCGGGTGCTCTGCCCGCACCGTCCCGGCCGGTTCGATGCGCAGGCGCGCGCCTGCGCAAGGTGCCGGGTCGGTGCGGCCGTGCGCGGCTGCGCCCGGTGCCGCCTCAGGGGTTCGTCGGTTCGTCGCGGCTGTAGGCCCCGGCTCGGGCCGGGCCTGGCCGGGGACGCCGAAGGCGCCGGCCGGCGGTCTCCCCTTCCAGGAGGCCGTTCAACGGCAGCGGCCGTGTCAGTGGCCCTGCGGTAGTGGCTGCGCCCTGCAGACGTCGTACACCCCGGCCACGTCGCGCATCGCGCGCATCAGGCCGGGCAGGTGGCCGGCGTCGGGGAGCTGCACGGTGTAGGTGTGCCGCACCTGCTGGTGAGTGGGGGGCTCTACGGTCGCCGAGACGATCTCGGCCCCCTCGGAGGCCATGGCCTCGGTGAGGTCGGCCAGCAGATGCGGACGGACGAACGATTCGGCGACCAGCGTGACCCTGCACTCGGCGGCCTCTCCCCAGCGCACACCGACCTCCGCACGCCCCCCGTCCTTCATGCGCGCTACGGCGGCGCAGCCCACGCGGTGCACGGTGACCGCTCCCCCGCGTACGGCGAAGCCGGTGATCTCGTCGGGCGGTACGGGCGTACAGCAGCGGGCGAGCCGTACGGTCGCGCCGGGCAGGTCGGCGAGGACGTTGCCGGTGGCGGAACGGTCGGCGAGGGCGTGGCCGGTGGCGGAACGGTCGGCGGGCTGGCCGGGCGCCGCGTCCGGCTCGGGTACGTCGGACGGCCGGACGCCGGTCCGGTACTCCGCGATGCGTGCCTCACTCTGGTGCTGGGACTCCGCCTGCGCCGGATGGGCGGCCAGCCACCGCTGGATGGCGATCCGGGCCGCGGGGGTGTGCGCGTGATCCAGCCACTCCCGGGAGGGCTCCGACGCCGGGTCCTGGCCCATGAGGAGCTGAACGGTGTCGCCGTCCTTGAGTACGGTGCTCAGTGTCGCCAGGCGGCCGTTCACCCGGGCACCGATGCAGGCGTGCGCGTCCTCCCCGTACTGCGCGTACGCCGCGTCCACGCAGGTCGCGCCCTCGGGCAGGCCGAGGGTGCCGCCGTCGGGGCGGAAGACGGTGATCTCGCGGTCCTGGGCGAGGTCCTCGCGCAGGGTCGACCAGAAGTGGTCGGGGTCGGGTGCCGCCTCCTGCCAGTCGAGGAGCCGGGAGAGCCAGCCGGGACGGGTCGGGTCGACGCGCTCACCGTCGGCCGGGTCGTCGGGGGCCGGTGCGTACGGGTTGCCGAGGGCGACGACGCCGGCCTCGGCGACCTTGTGCATCTGGTGCGTGCGGATGAGGACCTCGACGACCTGTCCGTCCTCGCGCGCCACTGCCGTGTGCAGCGACTGGTAGAGGTTGAACTTCGGTACGGCGATGAAGTCCTTGAACTCCGATACCACCGGTTTCATACAGGTGTGCAGTTCGCCCAGGACGGCGTAGCAGTCGGCGTCCTCGTTCACCAGGACCAGGACGCGGCCGAAGTCGGAGCCGCGGAGCCGGCCGCGTTTGCGGGAGACGCGGTGCACCGAGACGAAGTGGCGCGGGCGGATGAGGACTTCGGCGGGGATGTCCGCCTCGCGCAGCACCCCCCGCACCTCGTCGGCGACCTCGGCGAGCGGGTCGTCCGCGCGGGCCGCGTTGCGGACGATCAACTCCCGGGTGTGCGCGCACTCCTCGGGGTGCAGGATCGCGAAGACCAGGTCTTCCAGTTCGGTCTTGAGCGCCTGGACGCCGAGCCGTTCGGCGAGCGGGATGAGCACGTCACGTGTCACCTTGGCGATGCGCTCCTGTTTCTCGGGGCGCATGACGCCGAGGGTGCGCATGTTGTGCAGCCGGTCGGCGAGTTTGATCGACATGACGCGGACGTCGTTGCCGGTGGCCACGAGCATCTTGCGGAAGGTCTCGGGCTCGGCGGCGGCGCCGTAGTCGACCTTTTCCAGTTTGGTGACGCCGTCGACGAGGTAGCGGACCTCCTCACCGAACTGGTCGCGGACCTGCTCGAGCGTCACGTCGGTGTCCTCGACCGTGTCGTGCAGCAGCGACGCGGTCAACGTCGTGGTCTCGGCGCCGAGTTCGGCGAGGATCAGGGTCACGGCGAGGGGGTGGGTGATGTACGGCTCGCCGCTCTTGCGCATCTGGCCGCGGTGCGAGGACTCGGCCAGGACGTAGGCGTGGCGCAGGGGCTCGAGGTCCGCTTCGGGGTGGTGGGCTCGGTGGGCCTCGACGACATGGCTGATGGCGTCGGGCAGCCGGCCCCTGGCGGCGGGACCGAGCAGGGCCGCGCGCCCCAGGCGGCGCAGGTCGATCCGGGGGCGGGCCTTTCTGCGGGTGGCTGTCGGCGTCACCGCTCCCGACACCGCGCCCGGCATCTGGCCTGGGGTCACGGAATTCGTGGCCTCCGCACTCATGGGCACCTCCGGCTGCGTCAACCGGCGGACGGGCGCCCCCGAGCGGACATGGCTCAGGGGGCGGCTTCGGTCCCCCGTCCGGGCCGGTGCTTGATGCTACCGAGCCCACCACGCCCGACTGACCGCCTCTCGCCGAGCGTGAAACTGATCACCCATTCGAGGGACGAATGTGAGGTTTGTACCCCTGTACCGAGCGGGCTCCGTGATGCGAATCTCGCCAAGTGGCCGAATATCAACGGCGATTTCGGATCGCCCGGCCGAAGACGCCCGGGTGGTTTCTGGACATCCGGCCCGGGCTCACGCGGACGTCGCCGTCTCCAGCCAGTCCGCGTCGATCTCGCCCTCGGCCACGATCACGGCCGGGCCGGTCATCTCGATCTCGCCGTCGGGTCCCTCGGTGATCACCAGCGTGCCGCCGGGGACGTCGACGGTGTAGGTCGCGGGGGCGCCGGTGGCCTTCGGGTCGGCGCCGTCGCGGCGGGCGGCGGCCACGGCGACGGCGCACGCGCCCGTGCCGCACGAGCGGGTCTCACCGGAGCCGCGCTCGTGCACCCTCAGCGCCACGTGCCCGGGGCCGCGGTCGACCACGAACTCGACGTTCACGCCGTCCGGGTAGGCGGTCGCCGGGCTGAAGGGCGGCGGGGAGAGCAGGTCACCGGCGTGCGCCAGGTCGTCCACGAAGGCGACCGCGTGCGGGTTGCCCATGTTGACGTTGCGCGCGGGCCAGCTGCGCTCGCCGACGCTCACCGTGACGTCGCCCTCGGGGAGCACCGCGCGGCCCATGCCGACGGTCACGTCACCGTCCTTGGCGATGTGCACGGTCTTCACGCCCCCGCGCGTGGCGACCGCGAGGTCTCCCTCGGTCACGTGACCGGCGCGCTGGAGGTAGCGCGCGAACACCCGCACGCCGTTGCCGCACATCTCCGCGACCGAACCGTCGCCGTTGCGGTAGTCCATGAACCACTCCGCCTCGGCCGCCATGCCCGTCGCCTCCGGGTGCGCGGCGGACCGCACCACGTGCAGCAGCCCGTCACCGCCGATGCCCGCGCGCCGGTCGCACAGCGCTGCGACGGCGGCCGGGGGCAGGTCGATGGTGTTCTCGGGGTCCGGGACGATCACGAAGTCGTTCTCGGTGCCGTGTCCCTTGAGGAAGGCGATCCGCGTGCTCATGCCTCGATCGTAAGGGGTGCCTGCGACAACGCCTCGGTGTGCCGGTGACAGCGTTCCCGACGTCCTGCGGGGTCAGCGCAGCCGCGCCACACGCCACACGGCGAGGACCACCACGACGGCCACGACCAGGGCGTACGCGAGGACGACCCGCCAGTCGGGTCTGCGGCCGGAGCCGCGGGCCGGCAGGCCCGGCCAGGTGTGGCCGACGCGGCGGGCGGCCATCATGCCCCACCCGGCCGCGCACGAGCAGATCAGCAGGCCCAGCATGGCGATGACGGCACCGCTGTCGCCGAAGTCGAAGGCGAGGGGAAAGGCGAACATCAAGGAGCCGAGCGTCGCGAGGCTCACGATGGGAGCCAGCTGCCAGATCCGGAGCCGACGCTGCGGGCGCAGCTCGACCTCGACCTCGTCGGCGAACATCTCGCCGGGCTCGGGACCGTCGTCCGTCACACCCTGTGTCTCGTCGGGCCCGTCGGAGCTGAGGTGCTCCGCCTCATGATCCGGCGCGTCCCGCTCCGGCCCGTTCTGCTCCGACGCGTCCCCGCGCCCCGTCCCATCCCGCTCGGCGGTGATGTGATCGGTGCTTCGTGCGGTGTCGCGAGGGCCGGCCTCCATCGCCACGCGCCCTCCCAACTAGGACTCAGCTCGGTCGATCGAAGCTCGATGATGGCACGCCGCCGAAGCGCCGGATGACGGCCTGGGCGTCCCGATGCCATGACGTGATCAGGCTGTGACCGGTCGTTCGACCAAGGACAGCGCGAGCTGCGGAAGTTCCGTGAGATCGGCCGCCGCCCCACTCAGCCAGTGCACCCGCGGGTCGCGCCTGAACCATGAATCCTGGCGGCGCGCGAAGCGCTTGGTGGCACGCACGGTCTCGGCCCGCGCTTCCTCGAGCGTGCACTCCCCGGCGAGCGCCGCGAGCACCTGCTGGTAGCCGAGCGCACGCGAGGCCGTACGCCCTTCACGCAACCCCTGCGCCTCGAGCGCGCGCACCTCGTCCACGAGGCCCGCGTCCCACATCCGGTCGACCCGGCGCGCGATGCGCTCGTCGAGTTCGGGGCGGGCCACGTCGACGCCGATCTGAAGGGTGTCGTACACCGAGTCGTGGCCGGGGAGATTGGCCGTGAAGGGCCTGCCGGTGATCTCGATCACCTCGAGAGCGCGAACGACCCGGCGGCCGTTGCTCGGCAGGATCGCGCGGGCCGCCTCGGGATCGGCGGCGGCCAGGCGGGCGTGCAGCGCACCGGAGCCGCGCAGTACGAGCTCCTCCTCCAGGCGGGCGCGGACCTCGGGATCGGTCCCGGGGAACTCCAGGTTGTCGACGGCACCGCGCACATACAGTCCGGAACCGCCGACCAGGATCGGCCAGCGCCCCTCGGCGAGCAACGCCTCGATCCGCTCGCGGGCCAGGCGCTGGTACTCGGCGACGGACGCCGTGACGGTCACACCCCAGATGTCCAGCAGGTGGTGGGGGACGCCGTCGCGCTCCTCGGGCGTCAGCTTGGCGGTGCCGATGTCCATCCCTCGGTAGAGCTGCATGGAGTCGGCGTTGACGACCTCGCCGCCGAGACGCTGGGCCAGGAATACGCCCAGATCGGACTTTCCGGCCGCAGTCGGTCCGACGACGGCGATGACGCGGGGGGCGGGGGGTGCGCTGCTCACCGCCCCAGTCTCGCAAACCTCGAACCCTGGTCTCGAACGAGTTACGTGACGCGACGGACGCGAGGTCGTTCCCCGTTGCGAGGTTCCTGCCGCCGGATCGCAGAGGCGGTAGCCCGGGACGCGCAAAGTGACGCACCGGGCAACGCGGGATTTCGCCCGCACGAGTAACGTATGGAGTGGATATGGGCGTTTTTGCACGACTTCTCCGGCGGTCGAAGGCCACGGCGGAGACGCCTGCACCCGAGGCTCAGCCCGAGACGGCGAAGGCCGGAACCGAGGCGGAGGCAACCGAGGCGCAGACGGCCGAGGCCGCACCGACCTCCGAGGCGAAGGGCGACGAGGAAGCCCCGCAAACGGCGGAGCCGGCTGCCGAGGCCACTGCCTCGGTCGTCGAGTCCGAGGGCGTGGACATCCCCCAGCAGCAGTCCAGCGAGAAGGCGGCCGACAACGAGGCCGGTGAGGGCGCCCGTACGTGACCGCCCCGCGCGAGGAAGGTGAGCCATGGGTCTCATGGACAACGTGAAAGCCAAGCTGGGCCCGGCCAAGGGCAAGGTCACCGACCTCGCGCAACGACACGAGGGCAAGATCCATCATGGCCTCGACAGGGCCGCGCAGGCGGTCGACAAGAGGACCAAGGGCAAGTACAGCGACAGGATCCAGTCGGGCACGGGCCGGGCCAAAGGCGCCATGGGCCGTCTCACGCACCATGACGACGGCACACCGGAGACGGGCGCCACGACCACGCCCGGCGCGGCCGGCATGACGAAGCCGCCCGGCACGGGCCGGACGGCACCACCACGGGACGCGGCTCCCCCGGACGCGGCTCCGCCGACGGACCCGGGCGGCACTCCGCCTCCGGAGGCACCACCGCCCACGTCCTGAGCCCGCTTCGGCGCCCAGGGCGCGAGCGCGCATCTGCACACCGAAGTACACATCGGCGGACGGCCGCGGAGCGCGAGGGCTCCCGGCCGTCCGCCGTTCCCGCGAGGTGCGGCCCGGGCCACGACCGTTCCTGCGCCCCGCGCCGCGTTCGCCGTCGCGGCCAGGGCCGCGACCGTGTGCCGCGGCCCGCGTCGCGTTCGCCGTTCCCGCGAGGTGCGGCCCTCGAGGTGCGGCCCGCGCCCCCCTACCGCGACCGCGTGTGACGCCCCCGTACCGCGCCCCCAACCCGTCTGCGGCCCGTGCTACGACCAGGCGGCGACGACGTATCCCACTCCGTACGGCGCGTCCTCGTACAGCAGTGAGCCGCCGAGGTCCGCGCCCTCGGCCGCGCCCGCCAGGACCTGCCACGGAGCCCGTCCGGACACCTTCAGCTCGTGGGCCAGCCCGGTGTCCAGCGCGGTGAGGGCCGCCAGGTCCGCAGCGCCGAGCGCTCGTGCGACCTGCGCGTCGAAGGGCGCCGCCCGTTCGTCCAGGTAGCCCGGGGCCTTGAGCGTCCGGCACGCACTGGCGTCCCCCATCACCAGCAGGGCCACCCGCTCGTCCCGGGCGGCGAGTCCCCTCCCGGACCGCAGGCACTGCTCGGCCGGCGAGGACTCCCCCACCCCGAATCCCTCGACGGGGGCGTCGGACCATCCGGTCCGCTCCAGCAGCCAGGCGGCGACAGCGAGCGAGTACGGCAGGCGCGCCTCCGTGTCTGCGCCCTCGGCCTCTCCCAGCCGCACGTCGAGGCCGACGCCGAAGCCCCGAAAGGACCCCGCCGTTCCCGCCGGGTGATGCTCGGCCCCGTCTCCGCCGACCGGTCCGACGACCACGAGCCGTCCCGGCCGGGCGGCGGCGAGCACGCCCAGCGCGTCTGTGCAGGCGGCCCGCGCGACATCCAGTTCCGGGGCGGCGCCCGCGGCGATCTCCGGAACCAGGAGGGGCGGGCAGGGGCAGGCGGCGGCGGCGACAAGCATGATCGGCAGGGTAACTCTCAGGAGCCGCTGTCACCGCACAGGGCGGCAGCGGCCCGGCTCGGAGGCAGCCCCACCCAAGCTCAGCGGTAGCCGCGCCCGCCGCGCCACGGCAGGCAGGGTGGTGCGGCAGCAGCCCTGCTCAGTCGCAGCCGCACCCGCTCGCCACGGCCGGCAGGGGCTCGGGCGCACCGATCTTCGGCAGGCCCAGCATCACGCCGACGGGCTTGGCCTTCTCGGCCGCGTTCCGCTTCTCCCAGGCGTCGCCCGCGCGCGTACGACGCACGTCCAGCACGGGGCCCTCGGCGAGGAGGTGGTGCGGGGCGGCGTAGGTGATCTCCACGGTGACCACGTCGCCGGGGCGGACCTCCTGGTCCGGCTTGGTGAAGTGGACGAGGCGGCTGTCGGGGGCGCGGCCGGACAGGCGGTGGGTGGTGTCGTCCTTGCGGCCCTCGCCCTCGGCGACCATCAACTCCAGCGTGCGGCCGACCTGCTTCTTGTTCTCCTCCCAGGAGATCTCCTCCTGAAGGGCGACGAGCCGCTCGTAGCGCTCCTGGACGACCTTCTTCGGGATCTGGCCGTCCATCTCGGCGGCCGGGGTGCCGGGGCGCTTGGAGTACTGGAACGTGAAGGCCTGGGCGAAGCGGGCCTCGCGCACCACGTGCAGCGTCTGCTCGAAGTCCTCCTCGGTCTCGCCGGGGAAGCCCACGATGATGTCCGTGCTGATCGCGGCGTGCGGGATGGCGGCGCGGACCTTCTCGATGATCCCCAGGAAGCGCTCCTGGCGGTAGGAGCGGCGCATCGCCTTCAGGACCGGGTCCGAGCCGGACTGGAGCGGCATGTGCAGCTGCGGCATCACGTTGGGCGTCTCGGCCATGGCGGCGATGACGTCGTCGGTGAAGTCACGCGGGTGCGGGGAGGTGAAGCGGACGCGCTCCAGCCCCTCGATCTTCCCGCAGGCGCGCAGCAGCTTGCTGAAGGCCTCGCGGTCGCCGATGTCGGAGCCGTAGGCGTTGACGTTCTGCCCGAGCAGCGTGATCTCGGAGACGCCCTCGGCGACCAGGGCCTCGATTTCGGCGAGGATGTCGCCGGGTCGGCGGTCCTTCTCCTTGCCGCGCAGGGCCGGGACGATGCAGAAGGTGCAGGTGTTGTTGCAGCCGACGGAGATGGAGACCCAGGCCGCGTACGCGCTCTCGCGGCGGGTGGGCAGCGTCGAGGGGAACGCCTCCAGCGACTCGGCGATCTCGACCTGCGCCTCCTCCTGGACGCGTGCGCGTTCCAGCAGGACGGGCAGCTTGCCGATGTTGTGCGTGCCGAAGACGACGTCCACCCAGGGCGCCCGCTTCACGATCGTGTCGCGGTCCTTCTGCGCGAGGCAGCCTCCGACCGCGATCTGCATGCCGGGGCGGGCCGCCTTCTTCGGGGCGAGGTGGCCGAGGTTGCCGTACAGCTTGTTGTCGGCGTTCTCCCGCACGGCGCAGGTGTTGAAGACGACGACGTCCGCCCCGTCGGCGCCCTGGGGCGCGCGGACGTAGCCCGCGTCCTCCAGCAGTCCGGACAATCGCTCGGAGTCGTGGACGTTCATCTGGCATCCGTAGGTCCGGATTTCATACGTTTTAGATGCTCGAACGTCCACTGCCGGGCTCCGGTCGCTGCTGCTGGTCATGGTTCAAGGGTAGGCGCTTCCCGGAGGTCGCCGCCCCGGAGGTGCCGAGCCCTCAGCGTCGCTGGGCGGCCAGGCGGACGTGGGCGTTGGCGGCGCCGTAGCCGCGGTAGCCGCCGGTGCGCTGGACGATCTCGAAGAAGACCCGGCCCACCGTGGCCGTGTAGCAGTGGTGGAACTCGCCTCCGTGTTCGTCGCGGTCGTAGAGGATGCCGAGTTCCCGGTAGGCGTCCAGGGTTCCGGGAGCGAACGTGTAGCGGGCGTCGAGGTCCTCGTAGTAGTTGGCGGGGATTTTCAGCAGCTTTGCGCCGGCGGCACGGACGCGGCGGGCGGCTGCGGTGATGTCGTCGGTGGTGAAGGCGATGTGCTGGGCACGGGCACGGGTGTCCGGGTCCGGGCCGGGGGCCAGGTTGAGGACCAGGCGCGGGGTGCCGCGGGCGCCGGTCATGGCCCTGCTGCGGAAGAGGCCGTACGGGTCCGCCAGGTCGACGCTCTCGTGCGGGCGCAGACCCAGCACCGCGCGGTGGAAGAGGACGGCTTCGTCGAAGTGGTGCCAGGGCTGGGTGAGGGCCACGTGGTCGACGCCGGTGAGGGCCCCGACCTGCGGAGGGTCCTGCCCCTCGTCGGCGGCAGCCGTGATGCCGGTGGAGGCCGTGATGCCGGTGGAGGCCGTGATGCCGGTGGAGGCCGTGACGTCGGCGGCAGCCGTGAAGTCGGCCGTCCAGTCGGGGTGTCCGGGGCGTCGGGTGGCGCAGAAGAACAGTTCGGTGCCGTCGGGAGCGGCGACCGCGTCCAGCGGGACGTCGTGGTCGCCGCGGCGTCGGGGCAGGACGGGGGCGAGCAAGGACTCGGCACGCCGGGCGGCGGAGCGGGGGTCGGGGGTCTCCAGGCCGATGGCGGTGAGGGACGGGCCGTCGTCGCGGGTGCCGGTGCCGTGGTTGACCAGGATGCGGGCATCACCCTGCGCCCAGAGGTCCACCGGCTTGCCGCTGTGCCGTCCGGTGCGCCGGAAGCCGAGCGCGCTCAGCAGGGTGGTCACGGGGAGCGGGTCGGCCGTGGCGATCTCGGTGAAGGCGACGCCGGTCGGGGCGACCGGGGCCGGGAGCGGGGAGATGCCGGCGCTCTCCTCCAGGGCGATCAGTGAGCGCAGTGCGTCGACGGCGGTGCTGCCCGCGTCCGCCTGGCGGAACACGTCGTTGAAGACCTCCAGGGAGAGCGGGCCCCGGTAGCCGGCGTCCACGGCGTGACGGACGAGGGAGGTCACGTCGAGGCCGCCCTGGCCGGGGAAGCAGCGGTAGTGCCGGCTCCACTGCAGGACGTCCATGGCCATCAGCGGGGCGTCGGCGAGCTGCAGGAAGAAGATCTTCTCGCCGGGGATGTCCGCTATGCCCTGGGGGTCCGAGCCGCGGGAGAGGATGTGGAAACTGTCCAGGCAGACCCCGAGCGCGGGATGGCCGGCTCGTTCGACGATGCGCCAGGCGTGGTCCCAGGTGCTGACGTGCCGGCCCCAGGCGAGCGCCTCGTAGGCGATCCGCATGCCGGACTCCCGGGCCAGGCCGGCCAGCCGGCTCAGCTGCCCGGCGGCGAGGGCGTCGTCGTCGACGGCGTGCGGGGAGACGTTGGAGCACACCAGCAGCGTGTCGGTGCCGAGCCTGCGCATGACGTCGAACTTGCGCTCCGCCCGGCGCAGAACACGTACGAACTCCTCCTCCGGCACGGCCTCGACGTCCCGCATCGGCTGGTAGAGGTCGATGCTGAGCCCGAGGTCGGCGGTGCGGGCGCGGATCTCCTCCGGGGACAGGGGGCAGGCGAGGAGGTCGTTCTCGAAGATCTCCACACCGTCGAAGCCCGCGCGGGCGGCGGCGGTCAGCTTCTCGGTGAGGGAGCCGCTGAGACTCACCGTGGCGATCGACTTACGCATCCTGGTCTCCTATGCCGATCCAGGTCTTCCCCGCGCGGTCGGCGGCGCCGGAGAACGCCAGCTGGGCCTCCTCGAGAGGGAATCGGGCCTCGACGACGGCCGAGGGCCGGGCGCCGGGCAGCTCGGCGATCGCGGTGGTGAAGTCACCCGGGTGGTCGTAGATCATCGACCCGCGGAGCACCAGTTGACGGCGGACCACGTCGTCGGTGGTCAGCGGCAGCGCGTGGGCGTTGAGTCCGATCAGGACGACGGTGGCGCCGGGGGCGGCGCGCGCCACGGCCGGGCGCAGGGCGGGTGCGTGGCCCGAGGTCTCGAAGACGTACGTGTACCCGGTGCCACCGTCGTCGGGGGTGGCGCCCAGCCGTTCGGCGCGGGCGAGCCGCTGCGGGTGCGGTTCGGTGACCACCGGCCGGATGCCGAGACGGGCCAGGATCAGGCAGACCAGCAGCCCCTGGGCTCCGGCCCCGACGACCAGACAACGGTCGGCGGGTGTGACTCCGCTGCGCCGTACGGCGGCCCGGGCCACGGCGTACGGTTCGGTGGCCGCGAGATCGGCACCGGTCGGGCCGTCCGGGACCGGGTGGGCGAAACGGGCGGGCAGGGCGGCGCGTTCGGCGAGGACGCCGGGGGCGTTGAGCCCGACGATGGCCCGGTGCGGGCAGGCCGAGGTCAGGCCGCTGCGGCAGTCCGGGCAAGCGAGGCAGGCGTAGTTGGGTTCGATGACGACCCGCTGTCCCACCTGGCGGTCCCGCACGGCGCTGCCGACGGCGGCGATCCGGCCGAAACCCTCATGGCCCATGACCCACGGCGTCACCGGCGGCAGGCGTTCGCCGTGAAAGACGGCGAGGTCGGTCCCGCACAGGCCCACGCCCTCCATTCGCACGATGACGTCGTGCGGACCGCAGGCAGGCTCCGGCCAGCCGTCGACGGTCTCGATCCTGTTCGGCCCCGTGAGGACAGCTGCTTTCACCAGAACTCCTAGCGGTCCGCTAGACGGATCAATGAATCCACTCTGCGGTCAGAGTAGTGGGCGGAAGAGTCCCCAACAAGGCTGAGGGCTCAGCAAAAAAGGGACGGGATACAGCAAGGGCCCCGGCGGCAAGGCCGGGGCCCCGACAGCCCTGTCGAGGAGGATCCGTCAGGCGGTCGCGTCCGCCGCCGCGGTCCGCTTCCGCACCTCTTCGGGGGCCCCGGCCGCCGCGTCGTCACCCCGCAGGCGCAACGCGACGAGGAAGGAGATGGCGCACCCGAGGGCGATGTAGGCCGCCACCAGCGTCCAGGAGCCGCCCGCCCAGATCACCAGGGAGCCGGCGATGAGCGGAGTGAAGCCGCCGCCGATGGCGCTGGCGAGCTGATAGCCGACGCCGGCGCCGCTGTAGCGGTACTCGGGGCCGAACATGTCGGTGAACAGGGACTGCTGGACGGAGACCGCCATGTCGTGCGCGACGTTCACCAGCAGCACGGCGCAGGCGATGATCAGCACCATGGAGCCGGACTCCATCGCCCAGAAGTACGGCACCGCGCTCACGAGGCCCACCAGCGCGCCCCAGCAGTACAGCCTGCGGCGCCCGAAGCGGTCGGCCAGGTAGGCGAAACCGGGGATGGTCAGCACGGCCAGGCCCCCGACCGCCAGGTTGACGTCGAGCAGGCTGTCGCGGTCCAGGCCGAGTTCGCCGGCACCGTAGGCGAGGCCGAAGGTGGTCACGCCGTAGAAGGTGAACAGCTCCACGAAACGCAGGCCGATGATGGCGAAGAAGCCCTTGGGGTTGGACTTCACGGCGGCGATCAGCGGCACCTTCGGCCGGGCCTCCTCGCTCATCGCGGCGACCTTCTCGGTGAAGACCTCGGACTCCTCGACCCGGGCCCGCACGATCAAACCGACGATCACGAGGGCGGCGCTGATCAGGAAGGGAACGCGCCAGCCCCAGACCCGGAAGGCCGTGTCCGAGGTGGCTCCCGACATGATCTTGGTGATGAGCGTGGCGAGCAGCAGACCGACCGAGGCACCGACCTGCACGCCGCTGCTGTAGAGGGAGCGCCACTTGGCGGGGGCGTTCTCCACCGCCATCAGCGCGGCGCCGCCCCATTCACCACCCACCGCGAAGCCCTGCGCCGCGCGGAGCACGACCAGCAGCACGGGGGCCCAGATCCCGGCCTGGGCGTACGTCGGCAGGACGCCGATCAGGGTGCTGGCCACGCCCATGATCAGCATGGTGAGAACGAGCATCCGCTTGCGGCCGAGCCGGTCGCCGAAGTGGCCGAAGACGATGCCGCCGAGCGGGCGGAAGAGGAAGCCCACACCGAAGGTGGCCCAGGCGGCCAGGGTGCCGACGGCCGGGGAGGCGTCCGGGAAGAACAGCTCGCCGAAGAGGAGTCCGGCGACGATGCCGTAGAGGAAGAAGTCGTACCAGTCGACGACCGCCCCCATGAAACTGGCGATCGCCGCCCTCCTCGCGACGCCGGGGGCTCCGGCGCCGCCGGCCGCTGCCGGCTGCTGCGCACTGCTCATCTCACATACTCCCTTGGATGCTGCGACTCCTGCGACCCGGTGGTGCCGCGCGCGGCGCGGGGCACATGGGGGCGGGGTCACGGATGGCTACGGCGAGGACAGATGCCCGGGTGACGGCGGCGCTCGGCGGGTGTGGAGCGGCCGTCATCGGCGAAACCGGGCCGGCGCCACAGCGTGCGGACGGCGACCCTCAAGAACAAGGTCCACTGAGCGGACCGATCAAACCGAGTAGCGGAAACATACGGGTGGAGTTTTCCGTCATCAAGAGGTGCGACAAGATTTCTTCGCCTTCATGGCTCCCGTGGTCCGCCTGATGGACTACGGTCACGAGTGAGCGCGGTGGCGGTCACGGCAGATGCCGCGCGGCGACCACCTGGGGAGCGGATTCGTGGACGACAGGCAGGCAGAGGCCGAGGCGGCCCGGGAGCCCAACGGGACGACGACGGGGGTCCGCAGCGTGCGGCGCGCCCTGGACATTCTCGGCCTGCTGAGCGAGGACCGCCCGGTCATCTCATTGCGCGAGATCATCGACGCCACCGGACTGGCCAAGACCACCGTCCTGCGCCTGGTCCAGACCCTGGAGGAGAGCGGCCTGCTGTGGTCGCATCCGGCCGGCTACACCGCCGGACCGGGGCTGTGGCGCTGGGCCTACCTGGCCCGCAGCCAGTGGGAGGTGCCGCAGGAGACCCGCAAGGTCATGCGCGACCTCGCCGACCAGTTGGGTGAGACGGTCAACATCTTCGTTGCGCGCGATGTGAGCCGCGTCTGTGTCGCGCACGAGGAGAGCCCGCACCCCCTGCGTCACGTCGTCGACGTCGGCGACGAACAGCCCCTGTGGGCCGGCGCCTCCTCCAAGATCCTGCTGCGCGACGTCTCGGACAGCCTGCTGCGCCGGGTCGCCGCCGCCTCCCCCCACGGAGAGGCGCACGCCGACCGGTTGCGCGCCTGGGCGCAGGAGGCCGCGCAGCGCGGCTACGCGGTCAGCAGCAGCGAGTGGGACGAGGGCCTGACCGCCGTCGCCGTGCCGGTCATCGGCCGTTCGGGCTCGGTCGTCGCCTCGCTCTCCCTCAGCGGCCCCAGCCACCGCTTCCCCTACGAGTCCGTGGAGCGGTTCGCCACCGACCTCGCGGAGTCGGCCGCCCTCATCTCGGCCCAGGGCTTCAGCCACCCGCTCAGCCAGGGCCGCTGACCCTCAGGGGCCATCGCGGAACGACCAGGGGATACGGTCGCATGACGGGACCAGGCCGCCTGTCCAGGCCCCCCGCGCCACGCTCAGGGCTCGATGAGTCCGGCCCTGATCGCGTACCGGGTCAGTTCCAGGCGGTCGCGCATGCCGAGCTTCTGCAGGAGGTTGGCGCGGTGGCGCTCCACGGTCTTGGCGCTGATGAACAGCAGTTCCCCGATCTCCTTGGAGGTGTGGCCCTCGGCGACCAGCTTGAGGATCTCCTCCTCGCGTTCGGTGATGGCCCGCTCCGGCAGGCCGTCACCCCGGTGCAGCCGCTCCAGGTAGGAGCGGACGAGGGCGCGTTCGGCACCCGGGTAGATGAACGGCTCGTCGCGCACGGCGGCCCGGCAGGCCTCGACCAGGTCGCGGTCGGCGACGGACTTGAGCACATAGCCGCTTGCTCCGGCCCTGAGCGCCTCGAAGAAGTACTCCTCGTTGTCGTACATCGTCAGGATCAGGATGCGCAGGCCGGGCATCCGGCGGGAGAGTTCACGGGCCGCCTGGAGGCCGGTCGTGCGGGGCATGGCGATGTCCAGGACGGCGAGGTCCACCGGCGTTTCCCGGGCCTTGGCTACGGCCTCGGCGCCGTCCCCGGCCTCTGCCACGACGGTCAGGTCGGGCTCGCCGTCCAGGATGAGGCGCACCCCCCGGCGTACGAGGGTGTGGTCGTCGGCGAGCAGCACACGGATCGGTGTGGTCATCAGAGGGGTCCTTCGGTCGCGGGAACGCGCCCTGTCACCGGGACGCGCAGCCGAACGTCGGTGCCTCCGCCCGGCGCCGGTCGCAGGGTCAGGGCGGCGCCGATCAGCAGGGCGCGCTCGCGCATGCCCGTGAGACCGGCGCCCTCGGGGGCGTCGCCGAGGCCTGTGCCGTTGTCGCGTACGAGGAGTTCGACGCCGCCGGGGACCGGCTTGAGGCGGAGTTCGGCGCGGTCGGCGGCCGCGTGCCGGGCGGTGTTGGTCAGACCCTCCTGGGCGACCCGGTAGACGACGAGTTCCGCCTCCGGGGTCAGGGCGGGCAACTCACCGGTGACATGGTGGCGCACGGTCAGCCCGTGGGTCGTGAACTCGCCGGCCAGCGAACGCAGGGCACTGGCCAGCCCGAGTTCCTCCAGCACGCCGGGGCGCAGGCGGCGGGCGATCCGGCGGATCTCGTCCAGGCCGGCCCGGGTCGCCTCCTGTGCCTGGCTCACCTCCTCGCGCAGGTCCTCGGGCGCCCGGTCGGCGACGCGCTTGAGCTGGAGGAGGACGGCGGTCAGGGTCTGCCCAACCTCGTCGTGGAGCTCGCGGGCGATCCGGTGCCGTTCGCTCTCCTGTGCGGACAGCGCCCGGGCGGCCCCCGCGGCCCGCTCGGCCTCCAGCCGGTCGAGCATCGTGTTGTACGTCGTGATCAGTCCGGCCGTCTCCGCCGGTCCCGCGACCACGGGCCGGGAGCCCGGACGCAGCAGGTCCGCGGTGGCCATGGCGCGGTCGAGACGCTGCAGGGGCACCAGCCCGTACCGCAGCACGAGCGCGTTGCCCGTGAGCAGCAGCACCAGCCCGCCCAGCAGGACGAGGGCCTCGCCCGGGAGGACGGGGGTGGACACGGTGACCGGGCCGAGCAGCAGCGCCGTGGCGACGACGAGGCCGACGGCGTTGAGCGAGAAGATCCGCCAGAACAACGACACGCCTCTGGGCCCACTCCTTCCCGACGTCGCGCAGTGCACCGCCCCCTCCACCTTCTCCGGCGACCGGCCGCTGCGTATATCCGTCACGACACCCATGTCGTCACCGTACGGCCGGATGGGAACATGCGGAGTCGACTCGTCCGATGATCGGCGCCGTTCAGCAGCCCGGCCACGTACGACAACCAAGACAACCGAGACGAACAAGACGAACAAGACGAACAAGGGGAAGCAACGTGTCAGCTCCGCGCCTGAGGGCGACGCCGCTGCCGGGTATCGGGGTCCAGTACGACCTGGAGACCCGGGAACACCGCCATCTGTCGGTGGTGGCGCACCGCGACGGCACGCGCACGGTGAACGTGTACCGGTCCGACGATCCCGATTCGTGCGCCCAGTCGCTGAAGCTGACCAGCTCGGAGGCGGGCTCGCTGATCGACGCGCTGAAGCCGTCCCACCACAGCCCGAGCCTGCTGTACACCACGGACCTCGGGCTGGTCGCCGAGCGGATCGAGGTGGCCGCGACCTCGCGCTGGAACGGGCGGGTGCTGGGCGACATGCGGATGCGGACGGAGACGGGCGCGTCGGTGGTGGCCGTACTGCGCCGGGCCGAAGCCATCCCGTCGCCCGCGCCGGACTTCCGGCTGTCGGGCGGTGACACGCTGATCGTCGTCGGCACCCGTGAGGGTGTCGACGCGGCGGCGACCATACTCGGGCGGGAGTGAACTTTTGCACTCCGCTGTTCTGCTCATCGAGTTCGGTTCGATCATTCTCGGGCTCGGCCTGCTCGGCCGTTTCGCCGCCCGGTTCCAGCTTTCGCCCATCCCCCTGTACCTCCTGGCCGGTCTGGCCTTCGGTGAGGGCGGTCTGCTGCCGCTCGGGGCGAGTGAGGAGTTCATCGCCACGGGCGCGGAGATCGGCGTCATCCTGCTGCTGCTGATGCTGGGCCTGGAGTACACGGCGAGCGATCTGGTCTCCAACCTCAAGACCCACTACCCGTCCGGTCTGGTCGACTGCGCCCTCAACGCGCTGCCCGGGGCGGCCGTGGCGCTGCTGCTCGGCTGGGGCCCGGTGGCCGCGGTCGTGCTGGCCGGTGTCACGTGGATCTCGTCGTCCGGCGTCATCGCGAAGGTGCTGGGCGATCTGGGCCGGGTCGGCAACCGGGAGACGCCGGTGATCCTCAGCGTGCTGGTGCTGGAGGACCTGGCGATGGCGGTGTACCTGCCCATCGTCACGGCATTGGTGGCCGGCGTCGGGCTGATGGCCGGCAGCGTGACCCTGGCGGTCGCACTGGGCGCGGCCGGACTCGTCCTGTTCCTGGCCGTGCGCTACGGCAGGCTCATCTCACGGTTCGTCTCCAGCGACGACCCGGAGAAGCTGCTGCTGGTCGTGCTGGGTCTGACGATCCTGGTCGCGGGTGTCGCGCAGCAGCTCCAGGTGTCGGCGGCGGTCGGGGCCTTCCTGGTGGGTATCGCGCTGTCGGGGGAGGTCGCGGAGGGCGCGCACACCCTGCTGAGCCCTCTGCGTGACCTGTTCGCCGCGGTCTTCTTCGTCTTCTTCGGTCTGCACACCGACCCGTCGAGCATCCCGCCCGTCCTGCTGCCGGCGCTCGGGCTGGCCGTCGTCACCGCACTGACGAAGATCGCCACGGGGTACTGGGCCGCCCGGCGAGCCGGGATCTCCGTCAAGGGCCGCTGGCGTGCGGGGGGTGCGCTGGTGGCTCGCGGAGAGTTCTCGATCGTCATCGCGGGTCTCGCGGTCGCGGCCGGGATCGAACCGTCCCTCGGCCCGCTGGCCACGGCCTATGTGCTGATCCTGGTCGTCCTCGGCCCGCTCACCGCGCGCTACACGGAGCCGGTGGCGGCCTGGTGGTCCCGCCGCCGCGAGCCCCGTCACCCGCAGCCGACGCCCCGGGCGACGGCCGAGGCGGAGGCACCGGTAGCCGACTGAGGGGGGTTGGCCCGGGCGGCGGGGCCGGCCCGGGCCCCCGCGAGTCAGCGGCTGAGGCTTTCAGGGGCACGCCCCCGGGTCAGGTGCTGAGCCGCTCCGGGGCATCCCCCCGGCCAGATGCCGAGCCGCCCCAGGGCATCCCCCGGCCAAATGCCGAGCCGCCCCAGGGCATCCCCCCGGCCAAATGCCGAGCCGCCCCAGGGCATCCCCCGGCCAAATGCCGAGCCGCCCCAGGGCATCCCCCCGGCCAGATGCCGAGCCGCTCCAGGGCATCCCCCCGGAGCAGCGGCCGGCGTGTCCAGTGACGAGACCCGCGGTCAGCCGCCGACGCCCCTCTGCGGCATGCCCCCGTCAGGCGCTCCGCCCGGCACCCACCCCTGCCTGCGCAGCACCCCCGGCACATCCGGTGCCTCGTAGTGCTCGCCCTTGAGGACCTTGCCGTCCTCGCGGCGGGAGACCGAACCGTCGGGTCCGATCTTCGTCATGTTGGAGCGGTGGATCTCGGTGAGCACCGCGTCGAGGTCGATGCCGTGCACCAGGGCGGTGCCGTACGCGACGTAGACCACGTCCGCGAGCTCGTGGGCGAGCCGGTCGAGCGGCCCCCGCACCGACACCTCGGCGACCTCCGCCGCCTCCTCCGCGAGGAGTTCGCCCCGGTGGGCCGCCAGTTCCGGGGAGACCTCCGTCGGCGTGCTGCGGACGTCCAGGCCGAAGGCGCGGTGGAATTCACGGACCAGGTCAGCGGGCGAAGAGCTCATGGGGGCGACTGTAGTGGCGGCCACCGACATGCCCCCGCCCCCGGCTTGTGACCCCTGCCCTGGTCAGGGGGCCACGCGGCTGGCAGGATCGCCCGCATGTCCAGAACGCTCCCCCGTGTCGGCAGGCGTCGGTCCCTGCAGGGCGGCGCGGCCTCCCTCGTGGTCCTCGGCCTGCTGCTGTGGTGGCTGCGCCCCTGGGCCGAGGAGCCGCCGAGCGGGACCATCACGTTCAGCACGGGCACCCGGGCGGGCGTCTACCACGAGTACGGCAAGCTCCTGAGCGACGCGATCGACAAGGACATGCCCGACCTGAAGGTGCGGCTGCAGCCCAGCGCCGGTTCGCAGGAGAACGTCGCGGACGTGGCGACCGGCCACGCGGACTTCGCGATCGCCGCGGCCGACGCGGTCGCCACGTACAAGCTCGCCAAGGGATCGGGCGCCGACCGGCTGCGCGGTGTCGCCCGCCTGTACGACGACTACGTCCAGCTCGTCGTGCCGCCGGACTCGGACATCCGCTCCGTCGCGGACCTGCGGGGCAAGCGCGTGGCCATAGGGCTGCCCGACTCCGGTGTGCGACTGATAGCCAATGGCGTGCTCGAGGCGGCCGGCATCGACCCGGAGAAGGACATCAAGCCCTCGTCGGACGGCATCGACACCGGACCCAAGCGACTCGGCCACGGCCTGGACGCGTTCTTCTGGTCGGGCGGCCTGCCCACCGACGGGCTCAGCCGGCCGGCCAAGAAGTCGGCGTCGGCGTTCCGGTTCGTGCCGATCGACGCCGCGCTGGTGGCCAAGCTGCACGATCAGGGCGGCGCCACCCGCTACTACCGGGCCACCAAGATGCCGGAATCCGCCTACCCCACCATCCAGCGCGGCAAGGCGGTACCGACGCTCGCGGTCTCCAACCTGCTGATCACGCGCAGCGACATGGACCCGCGGCTCACCGAGTGGCTGACCCGTACGGTGCTCGACAGCCGGGATCTCATCGGCAAGGAGGTCCACTCCGCCCAGCTGGTCGATGTCCGCACGGCGATCTACACCGACCCTCTGAAGCTGCACGTGGGCGCCCAGCGCTACTACCAGTCGGTCAAGCCGTAGCACCCGGGCGGACCGCGGCCGCGCCGCAGTCGCCCTCCCGTCAGGCGGTGGGCGCCGACCTCGGTACCGTCACCGTCACCTTCAGTCCGTTCGGCTCATGACGGTCGTACGCGATCGATCCGCCGCCCGCCGCGAGCAGCGCCCGCGAGATGGACAGCCCGAGGCCCGAGCCCTTGATGTTCTGGTGCCGGCCGCTGCGCCAGAAGCGGTCGCCGACGCGGGCGAGCTCCTCCTCGGTGAGGCCAGGGCCCTGATCGGTCACGACGACGGTGGAGGTGTCGCCGTTGGAGGCGACGGTCACCTCCACGGTCCGCTCCTCGGGCGTGAACTTCACCGCGTTGTCGATGACGGCGTCCAGCGCGCTGGACAGGGCGACCGGGTCGGCCCACGCGGTCGTCGGCGGGCAGTCGCCCACCAGGCGCACACCCTTGGCCTCGGCGGTCGGGGCCCAGGCCGCGAGGCGCTCGGCGGCGAGTTCACCGATGTCGGTGATCCTCAGATCCGCCTCGGTGTGCTCGGCCAGCGCGAGGTCGAGCAAGTCGTCCAGGACTTGCGCGAGGCGCTTGCCCTCGGCCTGGACCGAGGCGATCTCCTGGTTGCCCTCGGGCAGTTCGAACGAGAGCAGCTCGATGCGCAGCAGCAGCGCGGCGAGGGGGTTGCGCAGCTGATGGGAGGCGTCGGCTACGAAGGCGCGCTGCTGCTCCAGCACGTCCTCGACGTTGTCCGCCATCTCGTTGAACGACCGGGCCAGCCGCTGGAGTTCCGGCGGACCGCCGGCGGCGGCGACCCGGGACTTGAGCCGGCCGGTGGCGATGTCGTGAGTGGTGGCGTCCAGGACGCGCACGGGCTTGAGCACCCAGCCGGTCAGCCGCAGGGCGGCACCGACGGCCAGCAGCATCGCGGCGAACTCGCCCGCGCCGATGACCAGCCAGCCGTGCAGCGTGCGGGAGCGCAGCTGTCCCGTGGGCGAGTCGGTGACGACGACCGCGACGACGTCGCCGTCCCGGATGACCGGCGAGGCGACCACGAGGTTGCGGCGCTGCCAGGGCCACACCTGCTGCGGGTCGTGGCTGCGGCGGCTGAGCTTCGCCTCGTCGAAGGCGTCCCGCACCTCGCCCTCCTCGGGCAGCGACCACTCGGCGGGAGCGTGGGCCATGGCACGACCGGTGCGGTAGAAGACACCGGCCCGGATGCCGTAGACCTCGTAGTAGCTGCGCAGCTCGCTGCTGAGGGTGGCCAGGCGCTCGTTCTCGAAGGCGTCGGTGGTTCCGTCGGGCGAGTCGGTGACGAACTGGGCGAGGGCAGCGAAGCGCGCCGTGTCGTCGATCCGGTCGACGACGACCTTCTGCTGCTGGGCGCCGGCGAGACTGACGGCGAGCGGAACGCCGAGCGCGAGCAGAACGGCCGCCATCAGGACGATGAGCAGCGGGAGCAGACGAGTGCGCACCCGGCCCCGCTACCCGGCAGGCGCGACGAGCCGGTATCCGACTCCGCGGACGGTCTCGATGAGCGCCGGCATCCGCAGCTTGGCGCGCAGGGACGCGACGTGCACCTCCAGGGTGCGCCCGGTGCCCTCCCAGCTGGTCTGCCACACCTCGCTGATGATCTGCTCCCGGCGGAAGACCACTCCGGGCCGCTGCGCGAGCAGGGCCAGCAGGTCGAACTCCTTGCGGGTCAGGCTGATCACCGACCCGTCCACACTGACCCTGCGGGTGGGCAGCTCGATGTGCACCGGGCCGAGCCGCAGCTCGGTCTCGATGCCGCTGGAGGTGTCCTCGTGGGAGGTGCGCCGGCTGACCGCGTGGATACGGGCGAGCAGTTCCCCGGTGTCGTAGGGCTTCACCACGTAGTCGTCCGCGCCGAGATTGAGGCCGTGGATGCGGGAGCGCACGTCGGAGCGGGCCGTGACCATGATCACCGGGGTGCTGGTGCGCTTGCGGATCTTGCCGCAGACCTCGTATCCGTCCTGGTCGGGCAGGCCGAGGTCGAGGAGGACGACGCCGAAGCAGTCGCCCTCGGGGACGAGCGCCTGGAGAGCCTCCTCACCGCTGCGCGCGTGCGTGACGTCGAACCCGTGCCGTGCCAGAACCGCCGACAGGGCGGCGGCGACGTGGTTGTCGTCCTCGACGAGCAGCAGTCTCACCCGGTCCCCCTTCAGTTCATCGGCCGTACGATCTGAATGTGTACACAACGCGTGCACACGCGCGCGTGCACCTTGTGCAGTCACGCTGATGGAGGAGGACGGCGTCAAGAGGGTTCCGGTTGCGGATCCCTTCCGTTACCCGGCCGATATCAGCGCTGCTCACAAGTGCTACGACACGTGTCCGATTGCTATCGGATCGTGATGCTCAGATTCCCCTCAGATGTAATGACGCAGGTCGTAGAGGGTAACTACTGTCCTCCGAAACCGAGGAGGACGGAGCCTGAGAGCGATGACCGAAGTATCGGTGGCCAAGGAAGATGTGGCCGCGACCGGCGAACTGGTCGTCCTGAAGAGCGTCAACAAGCACTTCGGCGCGTTGCACGTACTCCAGGACATCGACCTGACGATCGCCCGCGGTGAAGTCGTCGTGGTCATCGGACCCTCCGGGTCCGGCAAGTCCACCCTGTGCCGCACCATCAACCGCCTGGAGTCGACCGACTCCGGCTCGATCACGATCGACGGCAAGCCGCTCCCCGCCGAGGGCAAGGCGCTCGCGAAGCTGCGCGCCGACGTCGGGATGGTCTTCCAGTCCTTCAACCTCTTCGCGCACAAGACCGTGCTCGAGAACGTGATGCTCGGCCAGATCAAGGTCCGCAAGAAGGACAAGAAGACGGCCGAGGAGCGGGCCCGGGCCCTGCTCGACCGGGTCGGCGTGGGCGCGCAGGCCGAGAAGTACCCGGCTCAGCTCTCCGGCGGCCAGCAGCAGCGCGTCGCCATCGCGCGGGCGCTGGCCATGGAGCCGAAGGTGATGCTCTTCGACGAGCCGACCTCCGCGCTCGACCCCGAGATGATCAACGAGGTGCTGGAGGTCATGCAGCAGCTCGCCCGCGACGGCATGACCATGATCGTCGTCACCCACGAGATGGGTTTCGCACGATCGGCTGCAAACCGCGTGGTGTTCATGGCAGACGGCCGAATCGTCGAGGAGGCTGCGCCCGACCAGTTCTTCAGCGCTCCGCGCAGCGACCGTGCCAAGGACTTCCTTTCGAAGATCCTGCACCACTGACGGCACGGGTCGCGTCCGACGCACACCCCCTGCCGCCCGCCCCTTGAGGGCCCGCATCTCTTCACCAGCCAAAGGATGTTCATCATGAAGCTCCGCAAGGTCACCGCCGCCTCGGCCACCGTCTTCGCCCTCGCCCTCACCGCCACCGCGTGCGGCGGCGACAACAGCACCGGCGGCGACTCCGGCTCCGACGGCGGCAAGACGATCACCGTCGGCATCAAGTTCGACCAGCCCGGCCTCGGCCAGAAGACGCCGCAGGGCTACGCCGGCTTCGACGTTGACGTCGCGACGTACGTCGCGAAGAAGCTCGGTTACAACGCCGACCAGATCGAGTGGAAGGAAGCGAAGAGCGCCGACCGCGAGACCATGCTCCAGCGTGGCGACGTCGACTTCATCGCGGCGACCTACTCGATCACCCCCGAGCGCCAGGAGAAGGTCGACTTCGCCGGTCCTTACCTGCTGGCGCACCAGGATGTTCTGGTTCGTGCGGACGACAACAAGATCAAGTCGCCCAAGGACCTCAACAACGCCAAGCTGTGCTCGGTCACCGGCTCCACCTCGGCGCAGAATGTCAAGGACAAGCTGGCGCCCAAGGCGCAGCTGCAGCCGTACCCGACGTACTCCGCCTGCCTGCCCGGTCTGCAGAACGGTGCCGTCGACGCGCTGACCACCGACGACTCGATCCTCGCCGGTTACGCCGCCCAGTCGCAGTTCAAGGGCAAGTTCAAGCTCGGCGGCTTCAAGCTGACGAACGAGAACTACGGCATCGGCGTCAAGAAGGGCAGCGACCTCAAGGACAAGATCAACAAGGCTCTTGAGGACATGGTCGCCGACAAGGCGTGGCAGGAGGCCGTTGACAAGAACCTCGGCCCGGCCAACTACAAGAACGAGCCCGCGCCGAAGATCGGCGACATCAAGAGCTGAGGCAACGCCTGAAAGGTGCGCCGCTCTGCGGAGCGGCGCACCCGGGCATCCCTATACGCGGAAGCGCGGGAGATCGTGTTCGACTTTCTTGAGGGTTATGACCTGCTGGGAGCCTTCTGGACGACAGTGCAGCTCGCTGTGCTGTCCGCCGTCGGCTCGCTCATCTGGGGCACGCTGCTGGCCGCCATGCGCGTCGGCCCCGTGCCACTGATGCGCGGCTTCGGGACCGCGTACGTCAACATCGTGCGGAACATCCCGTTGACCGTCATCATCCTGTTCACGTCGCTGGGCCTGAACCAGACGCTGGGGATCTCCCTCGGCGCGGACGACGTCGAGACGATCAACTTCCGGCTCGCCGTCCTGGGGCTGATCTTCTACACCTCGTCCTTCGTGTGCGAGGCCCTGCGCTCCGGCATCAACACGGTGCCGGTCGGGCAGGCGGAGGCGGCCCGGGCGATCGGCCTCAGCTTCAACCAGGTGCTGGGTCTGGTCGTGCTGCCGCAGGCGTTCCGTTCGTCCGTCGTCCCGCTGGCGAACGTGCTGATCGCCCTGATCAAGAACACCACGGTGGCCGCGGCCATCGGTGTCGCCGAGGCGGCGGTGCTGATGAAGGAGATGATCGAGAACGAGGCTCAGCTGCTGTTGATCTCCGCGATCATCGCGTTCGGATTCGTGGTCCTGACGCTGCCGACCGGTCTGATCCTCGGCTGGGTGGGCAAGAAGGTGGCGGTGAAGCGATGAGCTCCGTTCTGTTCGACGCGCAGGGGCCTCGCGCCAAGCGTCGCAACGTCGTCCTCACGGTGGTCTTCCTGGTCGCCGTCGCCGCTCTGCTGTGGTGGGTGTACAAGGCCCTCAAGGACAAGGGTCAGCTGGAGTGGGTCCTGTGGGAGCCGTTCTTCTCCGGCAGCGAGGCCTGGACCACCTACATCTGGCCCGGACTGCAGAACACGCTGAAGGCCGCGGCCCTGGCGATGATCATCGCGCTGCCGCTCGGCGCGGTCCTCGGCATCGCCCGACTGTCGGACCACGCCTGGGTCAGGGTGCCGGCCGCGATCGTGGTCGAGTTCTTCAGGTCCATCCCCGTGCTGGTCCTGATGATCTTCGGTCTCGCGCTGTTCGCCGAGTACACCGCCGTGAGCTCCGACGACCGTCCGCTGTACGCCGTCGTCACCGGTCTGGTGCTGTACAACGCCTCCGTCCTCGCCGAGATCGTCCGGGCGGGCATTCTGGCCCTGCCCAAGGGCCAGTCCGAGGCGGCGATGGCGATCGGCCTGCGGAAGGGGCAGCTGATGCGCCTCATCCTGCTGCCGCAGGCGGTCACGGCGATGCTTCCGGCGATCGTGAGTCAGCTCGTCGTCATCGTGAAGGACACAGCGCTCGGCGGCGCGGTCCTGACCTACGCGGAGTTGCTCGCCGCTGCCGGCACGATGAGCGGCTACTACGGCGGGAACATCATCCAAAGCCTCATCGTCGTGTCCGTGATCTTCATCGCGCTCAACTTCGCCCTGACCTCGTTCGCCAGCTGGCTGGAGCGCCGGCTGCGGCGCGCCAAGAAGTCGACCGGCGCGGTCGTCGGCCCGAACGAGGCGGAGATCGCCGGCACGGCGGGGACCGGCGCCGGAGGCACCATGTGACACCCGCTCACCTCGCGTGACAGACTCAGGGGCAGTGGCATGATCGCCACTGCCCCTGGTCACTTGACGCAAGCACCGGCAATGGGTTGCATACGTTCTGTGATCGTGCACCCTGCTCCAACTTCCTGTTCACCTACGTCTCTCAAGACACCACCGCGGGCAGGGGGCGCCACGCCGTGGACCCGGTGATCATCGTCGGAGCGGGGCCCGTCGGGCTCACGCTCGCCTTGGCGCTGGCGCGTCAGGAGGTGCCGTGCGTCGTCCTCGACGAGGGCCCGGGCAAGGACGAACCCCGCGCGGCACGCACCGTCGTCCTGCGTGAGGACACCGCCGCTCTGATGGAACGGCTGACCGGTATGCCCCTCGGCCGGGCCGGTGCGCACTGGGCCGGATGGCGGTCGGTGCGGCGCAAGCAGGTGATGCGCGAGGTGGTTTTCGACGACGCCGAGCCCGCCCCCCTGCACATCGCCCAGCACGTGCTGACCGGAGCGCTGCGCGCCGCCCTCGCGGACGAACAGCTCGTCAAGGTCGCGGTGGACAGCCGCCTCGACGGCCTCGAACAGGAGCCTTCGGGCGTCACCGCCCACACCCGCGGCCCCAAGGGCACCTGGTGGCGCGGCAGTTACCTGGTCGGCTGCGACGGCCCGCGCTCGACCGTGCGCAAGATCCAGGACATCCGCTTCCCGGGCCGCACGGCGGTGGAACGTCACGCAGTCGCCGCGCTCCGTACGGAACTGCCCTGGCACGACGAGGCGTTGCTGCACCGTCTGCCGCCCTGGCGCATGTCCGGGCCCTCGGCCGGCGAGGTCACGGCGCGTCCGCTGCCGGACGGCGTCTGGCGCCTGGACTGGCTCCTGCCGCCCGGCAAGGACCTGGTCACCCCCGAGCTGCTGCTCACCCGGATCCGGGAGACCCTGGCCGGCTGGGCGGGCGGCACGACCCCGCCGTACGACCTGCTGGACACCGGTGTCCACACCGTCCATCACCGGCTGGCCCGCCGCTGGCGCGCCGACCGTGTGTTCCTCGCGGGGGATGCGGCCCACCTGCTCGGCGCGCTGGGCACACACGGGCTGGACGAGGGCCTGCGGGACGCCGACAACCTCGCCTGGAAGCTTGCCCTCGCCTGGCACCACGGGCCGCACGAGGCACTCCTCGACAGCTACCAGACGGAACGCCGGGCGGTCGTCGCCGCCCGGCTCCGCGCCGCCGACCAGGCACTGCCGCTGCTGCGCGGCGGTGGAGGACTGCGGGCCGTCGTCCCGGGTTCGTCCCGGGGCCACGACGCCCTGCTCACCGAGGGTCACCTGGGGCACGGCCAGCTCGGCGCGCCGGGGGCGTACGCCGACTCGCCGCTCGCGCCCCGCGCCCTCGAAGGGGAGGTCCCGGTCGACACGCCACTCGGTGCACCGGTCACCGACGTACGGGTCACCGCGGAGGACGGCACCTTCGTGCGGCTGCGGGACCGGCTCGGCCGCGGTGCGCTGCTCGTGGTGCTGATCGCACCGGGCACGGGCGTCTGGGAGCGCAAGCACTGGGTCGGCGCGGGCATCATGCCGCAGCTCGCGGCGGCGGTCACCGCACTGCCGCACCGCGCCGAGCTGCTCGTCGCCGAGAGCTATCCGGGTGCGGCTGCGCACACGGTGCTCCTGGTGCGCCCCGACGGGCACCTCGTCACCGCGCTGGGCGGAGTGCGCCCGGCCGATCTGTACGCCGCGGCGGAGGCCACGGTGGGCGGACCGTTGAAGGCGCAGGCAGAGGCCGGTGCTTCGGCCGGTTCACGCTGACTCCGGGCCCCGGGAATCGGGGTTCGGGATTCGCGGGTTCGGAATTCGCGGGTTCGGGGGCCCGGCGTTCGGTCCGGGAGCCCGGTCCCCTGGTCCGCCCGGGACCAGGACTCGGGGTCGGTCCCGGTGATGTGCTCACTGTCACAGAGCGTCCGCATGGTGACAGTGAGTTGACCCGCCCGGGCGGCCGTGGTGTACTCCGGTTCGTGACCGACACCTGTGTGCGCCTGTGGCGGAGGGTCCATATGGACCTCGTCCGCTATGCGGGCTGCGTGTGTCGCCCGTCCTGCTGACTTCGCGTTCCTCTTCTCCTGTGCGCGCGCCGCGCTCTCTGCGCCGGCTGCCGCGCCTCGCCCGCGAACCCTCATCAGGACCTCCAGGACGGCACCCGTGTCTGTATCCCCTTCTGCCACCCCCTCTGTCTCCACCGGTCCGGCTCCCACCCAGGCCGACCTCTATGACTTCGTTCGGCGCACGGCCGCCGACACCGAGCTGATCGACTCCCTGCCGCTCGATCCGGAAGGCCGCACGTGGGTGCGGCTGGAAGGGCCCGGCGGCAGCGAAGCGTGGCTGATCGGCTGGCCGCCCGGCACGGGCACCGGCTGGCACGACCACGCCGACTCGGTCGGCGCCTTTCTGACCGCCTCGGGTGAGCTCAGGGAGAACTCGCTCGCCGCTCGGCTGCCCACCGACGGCTGGAAGACCCTGGAGCTCACCGACGACATGGACCGGCAGCGCCGACTGCGGGCCGGCCAGGGTCGCGCCTTCGGCCGGCACCACGTCCACGAGGTGCTCAACGAGTCCCCCGACCGCCACGCGATCTCCGTCCACGCCTACTACCCGCCTCTGCCGCAGATCCGCCGCTACAGCCGCAGCGGCCCCATCCTGCGACTCGAGCAGGTCGAGCGTCCGGAGGACTGGCAGTGAGCGCCGCACCCGGGCCGACCGGCGGCGCCACCCAACCGCCGGTCGGCATCGACGAGTTGCTGGACCGTGTCCGGGCGGGCTACGAGCGGATCGGACCGCAGGACGCGTACGAGGCCGCCCAGGCCGGCGACGCCCTCCTGGTCGACATCCGCTACGCCGCCCTGCGCGATCGGGACGGCCTCATCCCCGGCGCCCGGGTCGTCGAGCGCAACGAACTGGAATGGCGCCTCGACCCCCAGGGCAGCCACCGCCTCCCCGAGGCCACGAGCCACGACCTGCGCGTCGTCGTGATCTGCAACGAGGGCTATGCGTCCAGCCTGGCGGCCCAGTCCTTGCACCAGCTGGGCCTGCACCGGGCCACGGACCTGGTCGGAGGGTTCCAGGCATGGCGGGAGGCGGGGTTGCCGGTGGAGTGAGAGCGGCGGCTGGGGCTAGGGGATGTAGCGGCGGAAACCTTGGGCCAGGGCTTCGAAACCGCACGCCTTGTAGAAGGTGTGGACGTACGCGTCGTCCGCGGCCAGGAGCTGAACCTTGTAGCAGCCCGCCGACTCCCCCAGCCGAACAGCGGCCTCCATCAGCCGACGGCCGACACCGCTCCGCTGGAAGGAGCCGGCCACCACGACGTTCTCCACGAACAGGATGGCCCTGCCTCCGCGCGTGAGGTTCGGCACGACGATGCAGTCCGCCGTTCCGACCACGGTGCCCCCGGTGTCAGCCACCAGGATCGTCCGTCCCAGCTGCTTGGACATGTCCGCCCAGACGGCGTCCGCGGACGCCTGCGGTAACGGCGCATCGTCCGGGTTCAACTCGCCGTAGAGAGCGAGCAACGCCGGCAGGTCCGCCTCGGTCGCTGAACGCACATCGGTCTTCATGCGCTGAGCGTAGGACGCACACGGCCGGTCAGCGGCGGCAGTTGCTCGTCCGGCCCGGGCAACTGCTCCGGGTCCGGGACCTCGTCCCGTCACCGACACTCTCAGAACCCCTCTTCGCCGAGAAACTCCGTGTCCTCTCCCTCTTCCTCCAGAGCCTGCCGGACCACCCGCAGAGCCATGCCCTCGGGGTAGCCCTTGCGGGCGAGCATGCCCGCGAGGCGGCGGAGGCGTTTGTCCCGGTCAAGGCCACGGGTGGAGCGGAGCTTTCGTGCGACGAGCTCGCGTGCGGTCTCCTCCTCCTGCTCGGAGTCGAGCTGGGAGACGGCCTCGTCGATCAGCGTGGAGTCGACACCCTTGGTCCGCAGCTCCCGCGCGAGCGCCCGCCGGGCGAGCCCTCTGCCGTGGTGGCGGGACTCCACCCAGGCGTCCGCGAAGGCGCTGTCGTTGATGAGGCCGACCTCTTCGAACCGTGAGAGCACCTCCTCCGCGGCGTCGTCCGGGATCTGCCGCTTGCGCAGGGCGTCGGCGAGTTGCTTACGGGTTCGTGGGGTCCCGGTGAGCAGGCGCAGGCAGATCGCCCGGGCCCGCTCGACCGGGTCCCCCGGAGGTGCCTCCTGCTCGGCCCTCGATGAGGAGAGGGCACCTCTGTCTTCGGTTCGGGCCGCCTCACCGAAGCCACGCCGACGACGACCGCGCCCGCCGCGCGGCCCGCCGTCACGCGAGCCGCCTCTGGGTGAACCGCCCCCGTGCGGCCCGCTGTCGTCCCCGTCTCCGTACAGCCGGTCGCCTTCGAGGGGGGTGTCCCCGGAGCCGTCCGCCTCGTCCACGGCCGAGCCGGTATCACCTCCGGTGCCCCTCCCCCGTGGGGCACCGGAGGCGGCGTACTCGTACTCCGCCCAGTCGGTTCGCCGTGTCACAGGTCAGCTCTTGGCTGCGGCGGCCTTGGACTTGGCGGTCTTGGCCGGCGCCGGGGCCGGGACAGCCGGTGCCGCGTCGGCCGGTGCGGAGGCCGCGGCGTCCGTACCCGGCTCGGCGGCCGGCTCCTCGGGGCGCACGCCCACGCCCAGCTTCTCCTTGATCTTCTTCTCGATCTCGTTGGCCAGGTCGGGGTTGTCCTTGAGGAAGTTGCGCGCGTTCTCCTTGCCCTGGCCGAGCTGGTCGCCCTCGTACGTGTACCAGGCGCCGGCCTTGCGGACGAAGCCGTGCTCCACGCCCATGTCGATCAGACCGCCCTCGCGGCTGATGCCCTGGCCGTAGAGGATGTCGAACTCGGCCTGCTTGAAGGGCGGCGCCACCTTGTTCTTGACGACCTTGCAGCGGGTGCGGTTGCCGACCGCCTCCGTGCCGTCCTTCAGGGTCTCGATGCGGCGGATGTCGATGCGCACCGAGGCGTAGAACTTCAGCGCCCGGCCACCGGTCGTGGTCTCGGGGGAACCGAACATCACGCCGATCTTCTCGCGGAGCTGGTTGATGAAGATGGCGGTGGTCTTGGACTGGTTGAGCGCGCTGGTGATCTTCCGCAGGGCCTGGCTCATCAGGCGGGCCTGCAGACCGACGTGGCTGTCACCCATCTCGCCCTCGATCTCCGCGCGCGGGACGAGCGCGGCGACGGAGTCGATGACGATGAGGTCGAGGGCGCCGGAGCGGACCAGCATGTCCACGATCTCCAGGGCCTGCTCGCCGTTGTCCGGCTGGGAGAGGATGAGGTTGTCGATGTCGACGCCGAGCTTCTTCGCGTACTCGGGGTCGAGTGCGTGCTCCGCGTCGACGAAGGCGACCTGGCCTCCGGCCTTCTGCGCGTTCGCCACCGCGTGCAGGGTCAGGGTGGTCTTACCGGAGGATTCCGGTCCGTAGATCTCGACGACACGGCCGCGGGGCAGGCCGCCCACGCCGAGAGCCACGTCCAGGGCGGTGGATCCGGTCGAGATGACCTCGATGGGCTCCTTGGTCCGGTCGCCCATGCGCATGACCGCGCCCTTGCCGAATTGCCGTTCAATCTGTGCGAGCGCGGCATCCAGGGCCTTCTCGCGGTCGGTTCCTGCCATGGGTTCCACCCGATTTGCTTGAGTCGATCGCTTCACGTCAAAGACGCTAACGCCTGCCACTGACAACGCGCCCCGACGCACATCCGGCCTGTGGATAACTCGGGCATTTCTCTACCCAAAGTACGTCGAAATGCCCTTCGTTGAGCCTCGCCGGTGCCTCCATGAGAATGGATGTTCGAATTTGGTGTCAAGCGCACCACGCGGCACACCCGGGGCCGGGGCGGGTGCCGTCCGTTGCGTGTCCGTGCACCTGCTGTGGCCTTCCCCCGAAGGCCGGTCCCACGCCTCGGGCGCGCTGCCGCCCGGCGCCGGCGTGCTGATCAGATCGCCGGCGGCACGGTCAGGAGGAGTTCTGCCCCGGCCCCCGGCCCTCGGGCCGCTCCGCCTCGCGGCGCCGACCCCACAGCCCCCTCGCACGCGTGAGCAGGCCCGGCCCCTCCCCCCGTCGCCGGTGGCCGTGCACGCGGGGGTCGTCCGTGACGTCGTAGCGCTTCACGTAGGCCCCGAGGAAGGCCTGGAGCGTGGCGATGGCGGGGATGGCGATCAGCGCGCCGACCGCGCCGAGGAGGGCGGTGCCGGCGATGACCGAACCGAAGGCGACGGCGGGGTGGATGTCGACGGTTTTGGAGGTCAGCTTGGGCTGCAGGACGTAATTCTCGAACTGCTGGTAGATCACGACGAAGACCAGCACCCACAGCGCGTACCAGGGGTCCACCGTGAACGCGATCAGCATGGGCAGGGCGCCCGCGAGGTACGTGCCGATGGTGGGGATGAACTGCGACACCAGACCCACCCACACGGCGAGCACGGGCGCGTAGGGCACGTCGAGGGCCTGGAGCAGGACGAAGTGCGCCACGCCGGAGATCAGCGCCATCAGGCCGCGGGAGTAGATGTAGCCGCCGGTCTTGTTCACGGCGATCTCCCACGCGCGCAGCACCTCCGCCTGGCGGGCGGGCGGCAGGACCGAGCAGATCGCGCGGCGCAGTCGCGGGCCGTCCGCGGCGAAGTAGAACGAGAACAGGGCGATCGTGAGCAGCTGGAAGAGGCCTCCGATGACCTGGGCCGACACGTCCAGGACGCCCGTGGCGCTGTTCTGGACGTAGTTGCGCAGCCAGTCGGAGCGGAGCAGGCCCTCCTGGATGTCGACGCGCTTCAGGTCGGTCTTGAAGTGCGTGTTGATCCAGTGGATGACGGAGTCGAGGTACGCGGGGAAGCCTTCGATCAGTTTGATGATCTGGTCCGCGAGGACGGAACCGAGCAGGGTGACGAAACCTGCCGAGACGATCATCACGCCGATGAAGACGATGAACGCGGCGAGCCCTCTGCGCAAGCCGCGTGAGGCCATCCAGCTCACCGCGGGTTCTATGGCGAGGGCCAGGAAGAACGCGATGAGGATGTTGACGAGCAGACCGGTGAGCTGGTGGAAGGCCCAGCTGCCCAGCTGGAACACCGCGACGAGGGCGAGCGCGAGCACCATGGCGCGGGGCAGCCAGCGCGGCATACGGCCGTTCGTCCCGGCCCCGCCGGCCGGGGGACGCGCAGGCGGTGTCGTACCGGAAGCTGAGGACTGCTGGGCTGCCTGGCCGGTCTCGTCAGTGGGTGCCACGGTCCAAGTCTCGCCCACGCCACCGACAGCCGTCTGCCCGGCTGCGATCTTCGTGACCGGTCAGCGCCGTCCCGGCCGGGCCGGGCGGTTCGGCCGACGCTCCCCTGGGCCGGACGCCCGGCCCGGCCGGTGGTTCCCGAGGCCGGCCTGCCTCCTCGGCCGACGCTCTCCGGGGCTCACCGGCGCTCACCGGCGCTCACCGGCGCTCACCGGCGCTCACCGGCGCTCACCGGCGCTCACCGGCAACGGTCAGCGCCTCTCCCGGGGTACGTCCATCACCGAGCAGACCACCTGCCAGACCTCTTTGGCGTCCCAGCCGGCCGCCAGTGCCTCGTGCACCGTGCGCCCGCCGAGCTCGGACATCACATGGTCACGCGCGAACGTTTCGGCGTAGCCAGGACCGAAGTGCTCCGCCATTCGCTGCCAGAAGACCGTCAACCGCATGACTCCAGTATCCCGCCCCTGGGGGTGGGCCTGAGCCGGGACCGCCTGCCGGCGCCACTTCGCGCCCTACGGTCTGACCCATGGCCGAAACAGGAGCTACCGAACTTCCCCCGACACCCGCGCCGCACAGCCCCGTCACGCGCGCGGAGCGTTTCGTCTGGCTCACCGCGCGCGTGCTCGAGCAGCGCCGCTTCGCCCACCACTTCCGGGGCGCCGCCGCGGATCCGGTGGAGACCGCCCTGGACGCCTACCGCAACGAGGACGGCGGCTACGGCCACGCGCTGGAGCCCGATCTGCGCGGCCCGGTCAGCCAGCCGCTGCACACCGCGCACGCGCTGCGGGTGCTGGACGCGGTCGGACGGTGCGCCGGCCAGCGGGTGGAACGCATGTGCCGCTACCTGACGTCCGTCTCGACCGCGGACGGCGCCCTCCCGGCGGTCCACCCCAGCCAGCGCGGTTATCCCACGGCCCCCTTCGTGACGGTGGTGGACGATCCGCCCAGCGACCTGCTGGCCACCGGGCCGGTGGTGGGCCTGCTGCACCGCAACGAGGTGTGGCACGCCTGGCTCTTCCGGGCCACGGACTTCTGCTGGCGGGCGGTCGAGTCCCTGGAGACGTCGCACCCGTACGAGATCGAGGCGGCCGTGGTCTTCCTGGACTCCGCCCCGGACCGTCCGCGCGCGCAGGCGGCCGCCGACCGTCTCGGCCGTCTGGTCCGCAAGCAGCGCCTCGCGGCCCTGGACCCCGAGCACCTGGACGACTGGCCGGTCTCTCCCGGCTACGCCCCGGGAGAGCACCATTTCCCGTACGACTACGCGCGGACACCGCGTTCACTCGCGCGCGCGTGGTTCACGGACGACGAGATGGCCCGGTCCCTGGACCACCTCGCGGCGCAGCAGCAGGAGGACGGCGGCTGGCCCGTCCGGTGGCGCCACTGGGCCCCGGCCCCCGCCCTGGAGGCACGCCCGCTCGTGACGATCGAGGCCCTGCGCGTGCTCGGCGCGTACGGCCGCGTCATCGACTGATCATCCCGCCCCCATGGCCCGCACCCCCGCGGTCACCAGCACGGCCGCGGCGACGACGAGGAGGAACGGGGCACGCAGCACCAGCGCCACGGCCGCGGCGGCGAGCCCGGCGGCCCTGGCGTCCAGCACCAGCGTCTGCCCGTCGGCGAAGGTCTGCTGGGCGGTGAGGGCCGCCAGCAACGCGACGGGCAGCAGGGCGGCGAGACGCTTGACCAGGGGCCGCTCCAGGGTCCCTGCGGGCACGAGGAGGCCCACCAGCTTGACCGCGTAGCACCCGAGGGCGGTCGCACCGATCGCGATCCAGACGTTCACCGCGCGTCCCCCTGTCCCTTGCGCCGACCGTCCGCCCACAGCACCACCGGCGCCGCCAGCGCGGCCAGCAGCACCGGCACTCCGGCGGGCAGCACGGGCAGCAGTCCGAGCCCCAGCAGCACGGCGAGCCCGGCGACGGCACGCTCGGTGCCGGTCTTGAGCATCGGCGCGAGCAGTGCGAGGAACACCGCGGGCCCGGCGGCGTCCAGGCCCCATGCCTCGGTGTCGCCGATCGCCTCGGCGCCCAGGGCCCCGAGCAGCGTGGTGAGGTTCCACAGGATGTACAGGCTCAGCCCGGTCACGACGAACCCGAGCCGCGCGGCACGCCGGGTGGGCTGGGCGAGCGCCACGGCGGCCGTCTCGTCGATCACCCACTGGGCGGCGAACGGCCGTACCGCGCGCGGGAGGGCCAGCAACTGCGACAGCCGCAGGCCGTAGAAGGCGTTCCGCACCCCCAGGAAGAAGGCGCCGGCGGCCGCGGTGAAGGGGCTGCCCCCGGCCGCGAGAGCCCCCACGAGGGCGAACTGGGACGCCCCGGTGAACACCAGAAGACTGAGCGCGCACGTCTGCAGCGGCGTGAGTCCGCCGCCGGCCGATGTCACGCCGAAGGCGAAGCCGGAGAGCCCCACGGCCACCCCGACGCCGAGGGCGTCGCGCACGACCGCCCGATCCGTCTTCCCACCGATGTCTGCGTCTTCGAGAACTGTCCGATCTGCCACGCCCCGCACGCTACGGGCGGCGGCTACCTGAGGTCTTGTACGTTCTTGCGCTCCCGCTGGTAGGCCCCGGGAGGCACGCCGACCATCCGGCTGAAGTGCCGGTTGAGATGCGGTTGGTCGGTGAACCCCACGGCCACGGCCGCCTCGGACGGAGTCGTCCCCATGTCCAGCAGCCGCCGCGCCCGCCGTACGCGCGCATCCGTGAGCCACGCGTGCGGTGGCATCCCGTAGGTGTTCCGGAAGGCCCGCAGCAGGGCGAACGGGCTGGTCCCGAGGTCGGCCGCCAGCCGCTCCAGGGTCGGCGGACGTGCCATCCGCTCCTCCAGCACGCCACGCGCGCGTGCCGCGATCCGGGCTCCCGCCGTCCGCACCTCCCGCCGCGGCACGAGCCCGCCGTTCAACCGCAGCAGCCTGGTCACGGCGACCCGCAGGAGCGTGTCCGCGGCCAGCGCGTTGCCCTCGTCGGCGGCCCGCAGCACCTGGTGCACCAGTCCCGCGGCACAGGGGTCGTCCACCACCGGGCTGACGAATCCCGGTGTCCCGCGCAGTCCGGTCGTCTCGGCCGCGATCTCGGCGACCACGTGGGGCGGCGGGTACACCGCCCCGTACCGCCAGCCTTCGGGCACCCCCGCCCGTCCGGTGTGCGGCGTATCGGGATTCACCAGTGCGAGAGCCCCGGCTCCCGCGTACTGGTCGCCCCCGCCGTGGTGGAACACCTCCACGCCGTCGGCGATGGCGGCGATCACGAAGTTCTCGTGCGTGTGCCGCACGAACGTCTTGTGCACGTACCGGGCCCGCAGCAGATCGACTCCGGGCAGCTCGTCGTACTGCCAGTGCCGTGCGCGCTCGTCCATACGACCATTGTCCGCGGCCTCGGACGCCCCGGCGCCCCCTCGGCCCGGCGCACCCCCTCGGCCCGGCGCCCCCTCGGCCCGGCGCGCCCCCTCGGCCCGGCGCCCCCTCGGCCCGGCGCACCCCCTCGGCCGGGCGGTAGCCCCTCTCGGCCGGGCGGTATCCCCCCTCGGCCCGGCGGTGGTCCCTCGCGGCGAAACGGCAGGCCGCGAGGCGTCGAGGTCCCGTTGTCAGTGCCGAGGTGCACGATGGACGCATGCCCAGCAATGCGCAGCGAGCCCTGGACGGCTTCTCCCCCGCGACCCGAGCCTGGTTCACGGGTGCCTTCTCCGCGCCCACCTCGGCCCAGGCCGGCGCGTGGCAGGCCATCCACGAGGGCTCGGACGTGCTGGTCGTGGCCCCCACCGGCTCCGGCAAGACCCTGGCGGCATTCCTGGCGGCCCTCGACCAGCTGGCCTCGGCGCCTCCCCCGGCCGACCCCAAGAAGCGCTGCCGTGTCCTGTACGTCTCCCCGCTGAAGGCCCTGGCGGTGGACGTCGAGCGCAACCTGCGCAGCCCGCTGACGGGCATCCGGCAGGAGTCGGTGCGCCTCGGCCTGCCCGAACCCGAGGTCAAGGTCGGCATCCGGTCGGGCGACACCCCCGCCGCCGAGCGCCGCGCCCTGTCGACCCGCCCGCCGGACATCCTGATCACGACCCCGGAATCGCTGTTCCTGATGCTGACGTCGGCCACACGCGACGCGCTGGCGGGCGTGGAGACGGTGATCCTCGACGAGGTGCACGCGGTCGCCGGCACCAAGCGCGGCGCCCACCTCGCGCTCTCCCTGGAGCGGCTGGACGAGCTGCTGCCGAAGCCCGCCCGCCGCATCGGCCTCTCCGCGACGGTCCGACCGGTGGACGAGGTGGCCCGTTTCCTCTCGCCCCGCCGCAAGGTGGAGATCGTCCAGCCGGAGTCCGGCAAGGAGTTCGACCTGTCCGTGGTCGTCCCGGTGGAGGATCTGGGCGAGCTGGGCGGCTCCCCGGTCGCGGACGGCCAGGAAGGCGCCGAGCGCCCGTCCATCTGGCCGCATGTGGAGGAGCGGATCGCCGACCTCGTCCAGTCCCACCGCTCCACGATCGTCTTCGCCAACTCCCGCCGCCTCGCGGAGCGCCTCTGCAACCGGCTGAACGAGATCGCGTACGAGCGGGCCACCGGCGAGCCCCTCGACGAGCACCACGCCCCGGCCGAACTCATGGGCGGCTCGGGAGCGGCGCAGGGTGCCCCCCAGGTCATCGCCCGCGCCCACCACGGCTCGGTGTCCAAGGAGCAGCGCGCCCTGGTCGAGGAGGACCTCAAGGCGGGCCGCCTGCCCGCGGTCGTGGCGACGTCCAGCCTCGAACTGGGCATCGACATGGGTGCGGTGGACCTCGTGGTGCAGGTGGAATCGCCGCCCTCCGTCGCCTCCGGCCTGCAGCGCGTCGGCCGGGCGGGGCACCAGGTGGGCGCGGTCTCCACCGGTGTGGTCTTCCCGAAGTACCGGGGCGACCTGGTGCAGGCGGCGGTGGTCACCGAGCGGATGCGCACCGGCTCCATCGAGTCCCTCAAGGTCCCGGCCAACCCCCTGGACGTCCTGGCACAGCAGGTGGTCGCCATGACGGCCCTGGACACCTGGCAGTTCGACGACCTCCTCGCCGCCGTCCGCCGGGCCGCCCCCTTCGCCTCCCTTCCCGAGTCGGCCTTCACGGCGGTCCTCGACATGCTGGCGGGCCGCTACCCGTCCGACGCGTTCGCGGAGCTGCGCCCGCGCGTGGTGTGGGACCGGGTCACCGGCGAGATCACCGGCCGCCCCGGCGCACAGCGCCTCGCCGTCACCTCCGGGGGCACGATCCCCGACCGCGGTCTCTTCGGCGTCTTCCTCGCGGGCTCCGACCCCAAGAAGGGCGGCGGCCGGGTCGGCGAGCTCGACGAGGAGATGGTCTACGAGTCCCGTGTCGGCGACGTCTTCACCCTCGGCACCAGTTCCTGGCGCATCGAGGACATCACCCGCGACCGTGTCCTGGTCTCCCCCGCCCCGGGCGTGCCGGGCCGGCTGCCCTTCTGGAAGGGCGACCAGCTGGGCCGCCCCCTGGAACTGGGCCGCGCGCTGGGCGCGTTCCTGCGCGAGGTGGGATCCCTGCCCGAGGACGACGCCCGCCTCCGGCTCCTCGCCGCCGGGCTGGACGCGTGGGCGGCGGACAACGTGCTGTCGTACCTGAACGAGCAGCGCGAGGCCTGCGGTCACGTCCCGGACGACCGGACGATCGTCGTGGAGCGCTTCCGCGACGAGCTCGGCGACTGGCGCGTGGTCGTGCACTCGCCCTTCGGGGCCCAGGTGCACGCCCCCTGGGCGCTCGCGCTCGGCGCCAAGCTCTCCGAGCGGTACGGCATGGACGCGCAGGTCATGCACGCCGACGACGGCATCGTGCTGCGCCTGCCGGACGCCGACCTCATGGGCCTGGACCTGCTGGACCAGGAGCCGGTCACGATGGGCCGCGAGTACGACGCCGAGCAGGCCCCGGTGGGCGCGGCGGACGTCGTCTTCGACAAGGGCGAGGTCGACCAGGTCGTCACCGACCAGGTGGGCAGTTCGGCCCTGTTCGCCTCCCGCTTCCGCGAGTGCGCCGCCCGTGCGCTGCTGCTGCCGCGCCGCAACCCGGGCAAGCGCACGCCGCTGTGGCAGCAGCGGCAGCGCGCCTCGCAGCTGCTGCAGGTGGCGAGCGAGTTCGGCTCGTTCCCGATCGTCCTGGAGGCCGTCCGCGAGTGTCTCCAGGACGTCTTCGACGTGCCCGGCCTCGTCGAGCTGATGGGTGACCTGGAGTCCCGCAAGGTGCGCCTGGTCGAGGTCACCACCGCCGAACCGTCCCCCTTCGCGCGCTCGCTCCTTTTCGGCTACGTCGCCCAGTTCCTGTACGAGGGTGACTCCCCGCTGGCCGAGCGCCGCGCCGCCGCCCTGTCGCTGGACTCGCGGCTGCTGGCCGAGCTGCTGGGCCAGGCGGAACTGCGCGAGCTGCTCGACGCGGAGGTGCTGACCGAGCTGGAGCGGGAGCTGCAGTGGCTGACCGAGGACCGCCGCGTCAAGGACGCCGAGGGCGTCGCGGACCTGCTGCGCCTGCTCGGCCCGCTCACGGACGCGGAGCTCTCCGAGCGGGGCGCCGAGCCGCAGTGGGCGCAGGAGCTCGCCGGTGCCCGCCGCGCCATCCGGGTCAGGATCGCCGGCGCGGACCACTGGGCGGCGATCGAGGACGCGGGCCGCCTGCGCGACGCGCTGGGCACGGCCCTGCCGGTCGGCGTCCCGGAGGCCTTCACGGAGCCCGTGAAGGATCCGCTGGGCGATCTCCTCGCGCGCTACGCCCGTACCCACGGCCCGTTCACCTCGGCCACGGCCGCCGCGCGCTTCGGACTGGGCGTCGCCGTCACCGAGGGCGCCCTCCAGCGGCTCGCCGCGGCGGGCCGGGTCGTCCAGGGCGAGTTCCACCCGGCCGGGATCGGCCAGGAGTGGTGTGACGCGGCGGTGCTGCGCCGGCTGCGCCGCCGCTCCCTGGCAGCCCTGCGGCACGAGCTGGAGCCGGTGCCACCGGCCGCACTGGCCCAGTTCCTCCCTCAGTGGCAGCACATCGGCAAGGGGCACTCCCTGCGCGGCATCGACGGACTGGTCCGTGCCATCGAGCAGCTCCAGGGCGCGTCCGTGCCGGCCTCCGCCCTGGAGAAGCTGGTGCTGCCCTCCCGTGTCGTGAACTACACCCCGGGGATGCTGGACGAGCTGACCGCGGCCGGAGAGGTGGTCTGGGCCGGGGCGGGCTCCCTCCCGGGCAAGGACGGCTGGGTCTCCCTCTATCTGGCGGACGCGGCCCCCCTGCTCCTGCCGCCCCCGCACCCCCTGGAGCTGACCGCCCTGCACCAGTCCGTCCTGGACACCCTGTCCGGCGGCTACGGCCTGTTCTTCCGGCAGATCGCCGATCAGGTCCGCGCCACCACCCATCCCGAGGCCGGCGATCCCCAGCTGGCCGATGTCCTGTGGGACCTCGCCTGGTCCGGCCGCCTGACGAACGACACCCTCGCCCCGATGCGCTCCCTGCTCGGCTCGGGCCGCACCGCCGGGTCGACGGCCCACCGCGCCAAGCGCGCCGTCCCGCGCGGCCGCTACGGCTCCCTGACCGCCGCGGCCCGGACCTCGTCCCGCTCAGGCCCGCCGACGGTGGCCGGCCGCTGGTCGCTGCTCCCGGCCCACGAACCCGACCCCACCGTGCGGGCCCACGCCCTCGCCCGCACCCTCCTCGACCGGCACGGCGTGGTCACCAGAGGCGCTGTCTCGGCGGAGGGCGTCGAGGGCGGCTTCTCGGCGACGTACCGCGTCCTGTCCGTCTTCGAGGAGAGCGGCCAGGCCCGCCGCGGCTATGTGGTGGAGGGTCTCGGCGCCGCACAGTTCGCGATGGACGGAGCGGTGGACCGCCTGCGCGCGGTGTCGAACGCCCGCGACCGAGGCGCGGACCTGCCCGGCCCGCTTCCCGGCCCGGAACCCGACCCGTTCTCCGCCCATGACTTCGCCGCCCCGGACGACGCGGCCCCGTCCTTCGGGCACACCGACGACCGCGGTCCTGACGGCTTCTCCCAGATGGCCCCCTCGTACGACACCCAAGAGCCGTCCCCGGACGAGTGGGTCTCGCCACGCGACCGCTCCCCGCAGGCCGCCCCGTCCTGGCAGAACGGCGGCCGTGCCGGGTACGACCCGGGCTTCGCGGGCCGCCGCACCCGCCCCGGCGGCGCCTCCAGGGCCGTCGTTCTCGCCGCCGCCGACCCGGCGAGCGCGTACGGCGCCGCCCTGCCCTGGCCCGAACCCCCGGACGGCGCCGGGCACAAGCCGGGCCGTAAAGCGGGCTCCCTCGTGGTCCTGGTCGACGGTGAGCTGACGCTCTACATGGAGCGCGGCGGTAAGACCCTGCTGGCCTGGCCCGCCCACCCGGACGGTGATCCCGCCGACGACCCCCGCCTGCACAGCGCCGCCGAAGCCCTCGCCGAGGCAGCCCGCGCGGGTTCGCTCGGCACGGTCACGGTGGAGCGCGTCAACGGCGCCCAGGCCCTCACCTCCCCCCTCGGCACCCTCCTGGAGGGCGCAGGTTTCATCGCGACCCCCCGAGGACTGCGCCTGCGTGCATGAACAGCCGGCCACAGCCACTCCGGCCGAGGGCGCGGCCTTCGTGCCACCCTTGACCCATGCCCGAAGGTGACACGGTCTGGCAGGCCGCGAGGCGGTTGGACGAGGCCCTCGCGGGCAGGGTGCTGACCCGAAGCGACCTCAGGGTGCCCCGCTTCGCCACGGCCGATCTGACGGGCCGCGCGGTCCTTGACGTCATCGCCCGCGGCAAGCACCTCCTCACGCGCATCGAGGGCGGCCTGACCCTCCACTCCCACCTGCGGATGGACGGCTCGTGGAAGGTGTACGGGAACGGCCAGCGCTGGAGCGGCGGTCCCGGCCATCAGATCCGCGCGATCCTCGGCAACACCGACCGCACGGCCGTCGGCTACCGCCTGCCCGTCCTGGAACTCCTGCGCACGGCAGACGAGCATCGCGCGGTCGGCCATCTCGGCCCCGACCTCCTCGGCCCGGACTGGGACCCCGACCAGGCCCTCGCCAACATCCTCCAGGACCCCGCCCGCGAACTCGGCGAGGCCCTCCTCGACCAGCGCAACCTCGCGGGCATCGGCAATGTGTACAAGAGCGAGCTCTGCTTCCTGCTGGGGGTCACCCCCTGGCTCCCGGCCGGTGCCCTGCCCGCCGACCGCGCCGAGAAGCTGCCCGCGCTCGCCAAGAGGCTGCTGGAGGCCAACCGCGACCGCCCGATCCGCAGCACGACGGGCCGCCGCGGCCAGGACCTCTTCGTCTACGGCCGGGCCCCCCGCCCCTGCCTCCGGTGCCGCACCTCGGTCCGTGTCGCGGACCAGGGCGACGGCTCCCGCGAACGCCCCACCTACTGGTGCCCCACCTGCCAGCCGGGCCCCGCCCCGGCCACCACCCGGCGCCGCCGCACCAATTGACGATCCGTCAGATACGCTCGTACGGTCCCTGTATGCCCGTCACGGCGTACGACCTCACCGGCCGCACCGTCTTCGTCACCGGCGCGGCGAGCGGCATCGGCCGCGCCTCGGCCCTCCTGCTCGCCGATTCGGGGGCGACGGTGCACTGCGCCGACCGTGACGCCGGAGGCCTGCACGAGACGGCGCACCTGATCGCGGACAGCGGCGGCACCGCCCGCACCCACCTTCTCGACGTGACCGACCGGCCCGGGCTGAAGCAGGCCCTCACCTCCTGCGAGCGCCTGGACGCGCTGGCCGCGGTCGCCGGGATCATGCACAGCAGTCCGGTGCTGGAGACCCGGGACGAGGACCTCGACCGCGTGCTCGCCGTGAACTTCAAGGGAGTGCTGTACGCCTGCCAGGAGGCGGCCCGCCTGATGATCTCCCACGGCACCCGGGGCAGCATCGTCACCATGGCCTCCGGCGCCGTCGACACCGGCGGCCCCGGGCTGCTCTGCTACGGCGTGGCCAAGGCGGCGGTGGTCCAGCTGACGAAGACCCTCGCGACGGAGCTGGGCCGGCACGGCATCCGCGTCAACGCGGTCGCTCCGGGCTGGATCCGTACGCCGATGACCGATCGCCACGACAGTGCGTCCCGGGCGCGCACGGAGTCCGCCATGGCCCGCTTGTCACCCCTGGGCCGTGTGGGCGAGCCCGAGGACATCGCCCATGCGATCCTCCACCTGGTCTCCGACGCCTCGGCCTTCACCACAGGCCAGATCCTCCGCCCGAACGGGGGCGTGGCGATGCCGTGGTAGGACTCCCCCGCCCATCCCCCTGCACCACACCCGACCTCAGCCCCACCACCGGCGCCCCGACGAGGCCGTGGCCATGCCGCAGTGGATCGCCCCCGCCCCTCCCCCTACACCGCCCCCGACTTGCCCCCGGCCGCACCACCCCCGGCTCCCCAGATCCTCCGCAGCCGCCCCGCCCCCACAACCCCTCGCGCCTGCTCCTTGGGCACGCAGTGCACCGGCAGCACGCTCAGGCCCCACCCCCCGGCGGCGACCGCCGCCTCCAGCACCCCCGCATCCGGCACAGCCACCAGTCGGAGCACCGCCCACCACCACAGCACCCCCAGCCCGAGCGCCGCTCCCCGCACTCCCCAGTGCCGGCTCCCCCAGCCCGCTATCCCCGCCACGGCGGCCACCTCCGGCCCGACGCTATGCCGCTGCCCGGAATCGCCGACAGGGCGCACCACGGGCACACGGGCGCACCGCGCACACCTGTCGGGCCGCGCGCCTCTCTCAGCCCGCGCACGCGCAGACCGACTGCGCCGCCCAGCCGTCCGAGCCGAGCGGCGCCACCACCCCTCAAGGTCCTACGAGACCCACGCCCTATACGGGCCCCATGAAACCCATGACATACACCAGGCGCACGAAGCCCACCTGACCCAGTCGGCCCGCCCGTCCCGTCGCCCGTCCCCGCGCCCGCTGCCGTCACCCGTTCTCGGCCTGGAACATCCAGTGGTGCTTCTCCAGGTCCGCCGTGATCCCGATGAAGATGTCCTGGCTCACCGGATCCGGCTCGCCGGTCGACTCGACCCGCTCCCGCATCCGCGCGATCACCGCCCCCAGCGCCTCGACCAGCGTCCCCACGGCGGTCGTGTCGTCGACCCAGCCCTCAGGCGTCACGCCGATCCCGCTGCCGACGGCCACCGTCGCGGCACGCCCGTCGGGAGAGATGCCGAGAGCCGCGGCCCGTTCGGCCACGGTGTCGGAGTACCTCCGCGCGGTGTCGACGACTTCGTCGAGCTGGAGGTGCACGGAACGGAAGCGCGGCCCCACCACGTTCCAGTGGATCTGCTTCGCCACCAAGGCGAGATCCACCAGGTCGACCAGGGCACCCTGCAGCGCCTCGGACACGGTCTTCAGGTTCGCGTCCGTCAATGGGCTCTTCACGACGTACATCCGCACCTCCGAGGACTGCTCCGCCATCCCCTCAACGATGACCGCCGCACGCCACACCGGCAAACGCACACAGACCAGACACGGCGCTCGAATGACGGCACAGCCGGTCCCGGACGAGCGAAAGCCGGAGCCGGCCACACCAGCGGGAACCGGAGCCACGCAAGCGAAAACCCCGGGCGACACCCCTCCGGATCTCCCGGAGAGGCCGGCCGGGGCCTCACCACTTCTCAGCGCCTGATCGGCACCGTTCCTGTCATGCCACGCAGACGGACAACCTCACGCGGCGACGACGTCCACCGCTTCGGCCGGTGCCTTGATGGTCACCCGTTCCGGTGGCACGCCGGTCACCGAGACGGAACCCAGCATCGAGCGAACCGGCGTGGGTACAGGCTCGCTGGGGGTGGCCGCTGCAGACTGGGCCAGCTCGGCGAGGGCGAGCTCGTCGCTCACTTCCCGCATGAGCTCGGACATCCGTACGTCCAGCGCGTCGCAGATCGCGGAGAGCAGCTCGGAGGAAGCCTCCTTCTGCCCCCGCTCCACCTCGGAGAGATAGCCGAGTGAGACTCGGGCGGACGAGGAGACTTCGCGCAGAGTACGGCCCTGGCGCTGGCGCTGCCGACGCAGCACGTCACCCAGCAGGCGACGGAGCAGAATCATCGGTGGCTCCCTCCTCGGACCGCGTAGCCGCATCCATTACGCCCCACCGTACCGCCTTGCGCCGCGGCCGTGCGGGGAGCGATGTCGTGTTCACTCAGGGCTGCAAACATCAAAACCCCCCGTTCCGTTCCGTATCCTGTGCCCGCTCATTCCCAGTCTGTTCGCCCGCAAGCCCCTTCAGGAGCAGTGCGAGTACGCTCCGTACACTCTCTCTACGAATTTCCGCGCGGCCGCCGTTCAACCGCAGAGCCTCCACTTTTCCGCCGCCGGCAGAACCCGGATCCGCCGCGAAGGGGCCGTCCACGGCGACGAAGACCGTGCCGACGGGCTGCCCGTCCTGCGGCTCGGGGCCGGCGACACCGGTGGTCGCGATGCCCCAGTCGGTGCCGAGTGCCTTGCGCACGCCGGCCGCCATCTGTGCTGCGACCTGCGGATCCACCGCTCCCCGGGTCGCCAGCAGGGCGGCGTCCACGTCGAGCAGGTCGTGCTTCAGCTCGGTGGCGTAAGCGGTCACGGAGCCCCGGAACACCTTGGACGCTCCAGGGACGGACGTGATCTCCGCCGCAACGAGGCCACCGGTCAGCGACTCCGCGACAGCGAGCGTCTCGCCCTTCACCGTGAGTAGTCGCACCACGTCGGTGGCCGTGGAACTCACGCTTCCTTCTCCTCCAACGCGGCCTTGCGCTCGGCGATTCCCTGCCTGCGCAAGACAATGGCCTGTTTCACATAGTCGAGTCCGGTCACCACGGTCAGCACGACCGCCGCGGCCATCACCCACCACCGCAGGGTCGCCAGCCACCCCGTCAGCGCCAGGACGTACATGCCCACGGCCACGCCCTGGGTGAGCGTCTTCAGCTTGCCTCCGCGGCTGGCGGGAATGACGCCGTACCGGATGACCAGAAAACGCAGCAGGGTGATCCCGAGTTCCCTGCCGAGGATGACGCCGGTCACCCACCACGGCAGATCCCCGAGCGCGGAGAGACAGATCAGCGCCGCACCCATGATCGCCTTGTCGGCGATGGGGTCGGCGATCTTCCCGAAGTCGGTGACCAGGTTGTACGTGCGCGCCAGATGCCCGTCGAAGAGGTCGGTGATCATGGCGATCGCGAAGGCGGCCCAGGCGAAGGCCCGCCACGCCGGGTCGTAGCCGCCGTCGGCGAGCATCAGCGCGACGAAGGCCGGTACGAGCACCAGCCGCAGCATGGTCAGGAGATTGGCGATGTTCCAGACGCTCGCCTCGTTGACGGCTGCGGCAGCGATCTTCTTGCCCCGTGGGGTCTTCCCCTCGTCCTGGGCGCCGACGCCGGGGGTCTCCTCCAGGACGGGCTCACCGGCACCGGGCCCCGCGGCGGCAGCCCCGGCGGGCCCCACATCGGGACCGGATCCTGAACCGGCGGCCTCACCGTGCCCCGCGTCGGCCGTCGCAGCACGCCCCGCACCGGATGCCGAGCCCTCGGCCGACCGCGCGGACACCTGGCCCGAGGCCGCCGGAGGCGCGGCGGCCGCACCGGCCGCGGCCCTCCTCGCGCCGGAGGCGCCTCCCGCCGCGGATGCCGGGACACCGGTCATCTGCCCGCCTCCTCACTCCACGCAGGCGACGTGAGCGAGCCCTGCAACGGCTCGGCCACCAGGTCGACACCCTCCGTACCGACCACCTTCGCCTCGACCATACGGCCGATACGCAGACCCGTGCCGCTCGTGAGCAGCACCTGGCCGTCCGTCTCGGGCGCCTGGTGTTCGGCACGGCCGTACACGCCGTCCTCGTCGACGGACTCGACGAGGACCGTGACGGTCTGGCCGACCCGGTCCTCGGCACGCTGCGAGACGAGCTCCTCCGCCAGGCGCGAGATGTGGGCCAGCCGCTCGGCGACGACGTCCTCGTCGAGCTTGGTGTCGTAGGTCGCGGCCTCGGTGCCCTCCTCGTCGGAGTAGCCGAAGACGCCGATGGCGTCCAGCCGCGCGCCGTTCAGGAAGCGCTCCAGCTCGGCGAGGTCGGCCTCGCTCTCGCCGGGGAAGCCGACGATGAAGTTCGAGCGGACGCCGGCCTCCGGCGCCTTGCTCCGGATGGTGTCGAGGAGTTCCAGGAAGCGGTCGGTGTCGCCGAAGCGGCGCATCGCGCGCAGCACGCCGGGAGCGGAGTGCTGGAAGGACAGGTCGAAGTAGGGCGCGACCTTCGGGGTCGAGGTGAGCACGTCGATGAGGCCGGGCCGCATCTCGGCGGGCTGGAGGTAGCTGACGCGGACGCGCTCGATGCCGTCGACCTCGGCGAGCTCGGGAAGCAGCGACTCCAGCAGGCGGATGTCACCGAGGTCCTTGCCGTAGGAGGTGTTGTTCTCGGAGACCAGCATGACCTCCTTCACGCCCTGCTCGGCCAGCCACCGGGTCTCGTTCAGCACGTCGCTCGGGCGGCGGGAGATGAAGGAGCCGCGGAAGGACGGGATGGCGCAGAAGGAGCAGCGGCGGTCGCAGCCGGAGGCGAGCTTCACGGAGGCGACCGGCGAGCCGTCCAGGCGGCGGCGCAGGGGGGCACGCGGGCCGGAGGCCGGAGCGAGGCCCTCCGGAAGGTCCGTCGGCGCCACGGCGGGCTCGGCCGGGCCGTGGCCGGGCAGGGCGACCGCGGTGGCCGACTCCTGGCGCTCGGCGGGGCTGATCGGCAGCAGCTTGCGCCGGTCGCGCGGGGTGTGGGAGGCGTGGATTCCGCCGTTGAGGATGGTCTGCAGACGGTCCGAGATGTCCGAGTAGTCGTCGAAGCCGAGCACACCGTCGGCCTCGGGGAGGGCCTGGGCGAGCTCCTTGCCGTACCGCTCGGCCATGCAGCCCACCGCCACGACGGCCTGGGTTCTGCCGTGTCCCTTGAGGTCGTTGGCTTCGAGGAGGGCGTCGACGGAGTCCTTCTTGGCGGCTTCGACGAAGCCGCAGGTGTTCACGACGGCGACGTCCGCGTCCTCGGCGTCCTCCACGAGCTGCCAGCCGTCCGCCTCCAAACGGCCTGCGAGCTCCTCCGAGTCCACCTCGTTACGGGCGCAGCCAAGGGTGACGAGTGCGACGGTACGGCGTTCAGGCATGGGCTCAAGACTACTTCGTTCCGCTGACACCCCATGTCGACGGGGTTGGCCGTTTCCCGGCCAACCCCGTGTCAACTGGACCTTTCGGTCCGATCACCCGGCTTCGGGATCGCCCTTCGTGTACGTCAGGCGTTCGACGGACCCCGGCTGGAAGTCCTCCTCGATCTTCTTGCCGTTGACGAAGAGGTCGATCGCGCCGGCGTCCCCGAGGACGAGGTGGACCTTGGAGCTGTCCTGGAAGGTCTTGGTGTCGCCCTGCTGGAGAACGCCGTCGAAGATCATCCGGCCGTTGTGGTCCTTGGCGGCGATCCAGCTGCGGCCGTCGGCTGCGGCCACCCGGACGGTCACCTTGTCCTGCGGCGCGGCGGCGATGGCACTGTCCGACGGCTCGGGTTCGGGGTCGGCGGGCTTCTTGGTCTTGGTGGTCGGGGAGGCGGAGTCGCTGGGCGTGGAGCCCTCGGCCACGTTCGCCTCGCTGGAGCCGTCGTCGCCGCCCTGGAACATCGTGAAGCCGACGAAGCCGATCACTGCGACGATCGCGGCGACCATGGCGGCGGTCCAGTTGGGGCCCCGCCGCTCCGGACGGATGCGTTCCGCCTCGAAGAGGGGCGCTGCGGGGGTGGGCGCCGGCCGCCCGCCGTGCTCGTCGCCGTACTGGGCGAGCAGCGGCTCGGGGTCGAGGTGGACGGCCTTGGCCAGGGTCCTGATGTGCCCACGGGCGTAGACGTCCCCACCACAGGGGGAGAAGTCGTCCGCCTCGATCGCGTGCACGATGTTCATGCGGACCCGGGTGGCGCTACTGACGTCGTCGACGGTCAGCCCGGCGGCGATGCGAGCCTGCCGCAGGGCATGGCCGATGGAGGGGCGGGCTTCCTCGCGGTCTGATTCGACGTGCTCGTTTTCGAACGGACGCTCGTCTTCAGGGGAGTTGCCGATGGACACGGGGGCGCCTTTCGAGCGTGTAGCCGCCTGTGCTGGAAGTTCAGTCTAGGGGGGTACCAAAAGGGTGGGGCAACCGGGCGGTGTCACTTTGTACGCCATCGGAATGGCCCGACATTCCGATGGTGAGGTCGCTGTTCGTCGCTTCCCTCAACTTGACGTACACCGTAGGGAAACGGTTGCTCGATGATCCCTCACGGATGAGTCACGATCCGGACCCGTTTGCCGTAACGCCCCGTGCGGCGATCACCGTGTCCCGCCTCCCTAACCTTCAGACTCCCCCCGGATCAGGGCGAGCACGCCATCCAGTTCGTCAGGCTTCACAAGAACGTCACGAGCCTTCGAACCCTCGCTCGGTCCGACGATGTTCCGGGACTCCATCAAATCCATCAGCCGGCCGGCCTTGGCGAAACCGACGCGCAGCTTGCGCTGGAGCATGGACGTCGACCCGAACTGCGTGGAGACGACCAGTTCGGCCGCCTGGCACAGCAGGTCGAGGTCGTCGCCGATGTCCTCGTCGATCTCCTTCTTCTGCTTGGTGCCCACGACGACGTCGTCCCGGAAGACGGGCGTCATCTGGTCCTTGCAGTGCCGGACGACGCCCGCGATCTCCTCCTCGGTGACGAACGCGCCCTGCATACGGGTGGGTTTGTTGGCCCCCATGGGCAGGAACAGCCCGTCGCCCTTGCCGATGAGCTTCTCGGCGCCGGGCTGGTCGAGGATGACCCGCGAGTCGGCCAGCGACGACGTGGCGAACGCCAGTCGCGACGGCACGTTCGCCTTGATGAGGCCGGTGACGACGTCGACCGACGGTCGCTGCGTGGCGAGCACCAGGTGGATGCCGGCGGCGCGCGCGAGCTGCGTGATGCGCACGATCGCGTCCTCGACGTCCCGGGGCGCGACCATCATCAGGTCGGCGAGCTCGTCGACGATGACCAGCAGATACGGGTACGGCTGGAGCTCGCGCTCGCTGCCCTCGGGCGGTTTGACCTTGCCCTCGCACACGGCCTTGTTGAAGTCGTCGATGTGCCGGTAGCCGTAGGCCGCCAGGTCGTCGTAGCGCAGGTCCATCTCCCGCACGACCCACTGGAGCGCCTCGGCGGCCCGCTTGGGGTTGGTGATGATCGGCGTGATCAGGTGCGGGATGCCCTCGTACGCGGTCAGCTCGACCCGCTTGGGGTCGACCAGGATCATCCGGACGTCCTCGGGGGTCGCCCGCATCATGATCGAGGTGATCAGGCAGTTGATGCAGGACGACTTGCCGGAGCCGGTGGCGCCGGCGACCAGCATGTGCGGCATCTTCGCCAGGGAGTGCATGACGTAGCCGCCCTCGACGTCCTTGCCGAAGGCGACCAGCATCGGGTCGTCGTCCTCGGCCGACTCCGCCAGACGGAGTACGTCGCCGAGATTGACCATCTCGCGATCGGTGTTGGGGATCTCGATACCGACCGCGGACTTGCCGGGGATGGGGCTGATGATCCGCACGTCCGGGCTGGCGACGGCGTAGGCGATGTTCTTCGTCAGCGCGGTGATCCGCTCGACCTTCACGGCCGGGCCGAGCTCCACCTCGTAGCGCGTGACCGTCGGCCCCCGGGTGAAGCCGGTGACGCTGGCGTCCACCTTGAACTCGGTGAAGACCGTCGTCAGCGACTCGACGATGCGGTCGTTGGCGGCGCTGCGCGCCTTGCCCGGGCCGCCCCGCTCCAGCAGGTCCAGCGACGGCAGCGAGTACGTGATGTCGCCGGAGAGCTGGAGCTGCTCCGCACGTGCGGGCAGGTCGCGGGGTTCGGCGGGCGGCGCCTTGGTGAGGTCGCGGACGCCCGCCCTGGGCTTCTGCGGCTCGGGCTCGTCCTGCTCGGGCTTGCTGTCCTTCTTGAGCTTGTCCTGCTGCGGCCGGGCGGCCGGGACGGGCGTCGGTGTGGTCGCCTCCTGGTCCCCCACCCGTACGCCCTGGGTGAGGTCGGCGACGACCGGGGAGGGCGGCATGCCGTGCAGCACGGCTCCGTCGAGGGCGGCGGCGGCCGCCGCGGCGACGTCCACGGCGTCCCTGGGGCGGTCCATGTCGGGCTGCGGTACCGCCGAGCGGCGCGGACGGCCCCGGCGCCGCGTGAGCGCCTCCTGCTCGGCGCTGTCGGGGTCGTACGCCTCGGGCGCCGGCGTACGCCTGCCGCGCGGGCGCGCCGGCAGCGCCTCGCGCCACTGCTCCTCGTAGCGCTCGTCGTCGTCGGCGAAGACGAACTCGTCCTCGGCCGGGTCGCGGACGATCCCGAGACGCACCCCGAGCAGCCGCAGCCGCTGCGGGATGGCGTTGACCGGGGTGGCCGTGACGACCAGCAGCCCGAACACCGTCAGCAGCACGAGCAGCGGTACGGCGAGCACATCGCCCATGGCGTACGACAGCGGAGTGGCGACGGCCCAGCCGATGAGGCCGCCGGCGTCCCTTATGGCCTGCATCCCGTCGCCGCGCGCGGGTGAGCCGCACGCGACGTGGACCTGGCCGAGCACGCCGATCACGAGCGCGGACAGGCCGATGACGATCCGTCCGTTCGCCTCGGGCTTCTCCGGATGACGGATGAACCGCACGGCGACGACAGCGAGCAGTATCGGCACGAGCAGGTCGAGGCGGCCGAAGGCACCGGTCACCAGGATCTCGACCAGATCGCCCACGGGACCCTTGAGATCGGCCCAGGTGCCCGCGGCGACGATCAGCGCGATGCCGAGCAGCAGCAGGGCGACACCGTCCTTGCGGTGGGCCGGGTCGAGGTTCTTGGCGCCCTGCCCTATGCCCCGGAACACCGCGCCGACGGCGTGCGCCACGCCGAGCCAGACGGCGCGCACGAGCCGGTAGACGCCACCGGTGGGACTGGGGGCCGGTCTGGGCGCGACCTTCTTGGCCGCGGCCTTCCGGGCGGGCGCCCTTTTCGCGGGAGCCTTCTTGGCGGCGGCCTTCTTCGCCGGAGCCTTCGCGGCCGCCTTCTTCGCGGGAGGCGGCTTTCTGGCTGCGGAGGGACGTGAGGCCATGGGTGTGAGGTTACCGGGAGAGACGGCAGGGGACACGCGCGTCCACGGCTTCACCCGTTCGTGTCGCTTCGGAAGAGGCGCGAAACTGACGCGCGGTCATGGCGGGCAACCCCGCCCGCACGCGCGTCAGTTCTGCGAGGACACCGAGGACGTGCTCCCGGTGCCCGGCTCCAGCGCGTCCAGCGCCCGCCGCAACCCCGTGAGCTTGCGCTCCAGATGAGCCGCCGTGGCCACGGCGGCGGCGTCCGTCGACTCGTCGTTGAGCTGCTTGGTCAGCGCTTCGGCCTGCTCCTCGACGGCTGCGAGCCGCGCCGAGAGCTCCGCCAGCAGCCCGGCCGGCTCCTTGGCCTCGCCGCCCGCGTCCTTGCCGTTGCCCTCCAACTGCAGCCGCAGCAGGGACGCCTGCTCCCGCAGCTGGCAGTTCTTCATGTACAGCTCGACGAAGACGGAGACCTTCGCACGCAGCACCCACGGGTCGAACGGCTTGGAGATGTAGTCCACCGCGCCCGCCGCGTAGCCCCGGAAGGTGTGGTGCGGGCCGTGGTTGATCGCCGTGAGGAAAATGATCGGGATGTCCCGGGTCCGCTCACGGCGCTTGATGTGCGCCGCCGTCTCGAAGCCGTCCATACCCGGCATCTGGACATCCAGCAGGATGACCGCGAAGTCGTCCGTGAGCAGCGCTTTGAGCGCTTCCTCCCCGGACGATGCCCGCACCAGCGTCTGATCGAGCGCAGAGAGGATCGCCTCCAGCGCCAGCAGATTCTCCGGCCGGTCATCGACCAGGAGGATCTTGGCCTTCTGCACCATGGCCCGCCCTCCTCGCCCCGGCGTGGGGCCTCCCCTGTCCGCAGGACCTGCGACAGCACCGGTGGGTGCCGCCCCAGGGGACGACTCCCTTGCGCCGCCCGTCCTTGTGCCGGTCATCGTAGCCGCACCCCGCCCGTCGCCACACCCTGTCACCGTGATGTCACTGTGCACGTAGCAGAAACGCAGCAGGAGACCAGAAGGTTCCCCAGATCTCGTACTTCTACACGACTATGCGCACACCGAGTCGGCAACTCCGCGTGAACACCGAACCTTCCCGTCATGGTCGCGCAACTGCCCAAGGTTCCCCTCATTCCCCTCGCATCCACTGATCCATCACCGCCAGCAGATGATCGGGGTCGACCGGCTTGGTCACGTAGTCGGAGGCGCCCGACTCGATCGCCTTCTCCCGGTCGCCCTTCATCGCCTTGGCGGTCAGCGCGATGATCGGCAGACCGGCGAACTGCGGCATCCTGCGGATGGCACTGGTCGTGGCGTACCCGTCCATCTCGGGCATCATGATGTCCATCAGCACGACCGCCACGTCGTCGTGCTGCTCCAGGACCTCGATGCCCTCCCGGCCGTTCTCGGCGTACAGCACGGACAGGCCATGCTGCTCCAGGACACTGGTCAGGGCGAAGACGTTGCGGATGTCGTCGTCGACGATCAGGACCTTCTGGCCGCCGAACCGGATGCCGCGGCTCGGCTTCGGAGCCGGCTCCTGCTCGGCCGGGGCCCACTGCTCCAGTTGCGCGGGGCGCGGCGGCAGCTCGGGCATCCTGCGGCGCCGCCGGAACAGGGCGGCGGGCCCGTTCTGCGTCTCGCGGTACGACTTCACCTCGGCCGGCGTCTCCACCTCCACGTCCGACAGCTCGGACAGGTCGGTGGTCGACGCCACCAGGTCACCGGCCTCCAGGGCGGGCAGCTGCTGCTGGTAGCCCTGGGGCGGCAGTTCGCTGGGATGCAGCGGCAGGTACAGCGTGAACGTCGAGCCGCGGCCCGTCTCGCTCTGCGCGTGAATCTCACCGCCGAGCAGCTGCGCGATCTCCCGCGAGATGGACAGCCCGAGGCCCGTACCGCCGTACTTCCGGCTGGTCGTGCCGTCGGCCTGCTTGAACGCCTCGAAGATCACCCGCATCTTGCTGGAGGCGATGCCGATCCCCGTGTCGGTCACGGAGAACGCGATCAGCTCGGCCTCCGGATCGGTCAGCGACCCGGTCTCCAGCAGCTGCTCCCGGATCCGCTGCGGCACGTCGTCCCGCGCCGGCCTGATGACCAGCTCCACCGACCCGGAATCGGTGAACTTCACCGCGTTCGACAGCAGGTTGCGCAGCACCTGCAGCAGCCGCTGCTCGTCGGTGTGCAGCGTCGCGGGCAGCTCCGGCGAGACCCGCACCGACAGGTCCAGGCCCTTCTCCGCGGTCAGCGGACGGAAGGTGGCCTCCACGTAGTCCACGAGCTGCACCAGCGCGATCCGCGTCGGGGAGACGTCCATCTTGCCCGCCTCGACCTTCGACAGGTCCAGGATGTCGTTGATGAGCTGGAGCAGGTCCGAACCGGCCCCGTGGATGGTCTCGGCGAACTCGACCTGCTTCGGGGAGAGGTTCCCCTCGGCGTTGTCGGCGAGCAGCTTGGCCAGGATCAGCAGCGAGTTCAGCGGCGTACGCAGCTCGTGCGACATGTTCGCGAGGAACTCGCTCTTGTAGCGCATCGACACCGCGAGCTGCTCGGCGCGCTCCTCCAGGACCTGCCGCGCCTCCTCGATCTCGGTGTTCTTCACCTCGATGTCGCGGTTCTGCTGGGCCAGCAGCTCGGCCTTCTCCTCCAGTTCGGCGTTGGACGCCTGGAGGGCCTTCTGCCGCTGTTCCAACTCGGCCGAGCGCTCGCGCAGTTGCTCGGTCAGCTCCTGCGACTGCGCCAGCAGCAGCTCGGTCTTGGTGTTGACGGAGATGGTGTTGACGCTGGTCGCGATCATCTCGGCGATCTGGTTCAGGAAGTCCTTCTGGATCTGCGTGAACGGCGTGAAGGACGCCAGCTCGATGACGCCGAGCACGCTGCCCTCGAACAGCACCGGCAACACGATCACCTGCGCGGGCGGCGCCTCGCCGAGCCCCGAGGAGATCTTCAGATAGCCGCTCGGCGCGTTCTCGACGAGGATCGTGCGCTTCTCCTCGGCGGCCGTCCCCACCAGCGCCTCACCGGGCTGGAACGACGTCGGCATCGAGCCCATCGAGTAGCCGTAGCTGCCGAGCATGCGCAGCTCGTACTGGTCCTCGTCCGTGGCGCTGATGTCCTCGCCGTCGACGAGCGGCATCGCCACGAAGAACGCCCCGTGCTGCGCGGAGACGACCGGGGTCAGCTCGCTCATGATCAGCGAGGCCACGTCCTCCAGGTCACGGCGGCCCTGCATCAGCGCGGAGATCCGCGCCAGGTTGCCCTTGAGCCAGTCCTGCTCCTTGTTGGCGATCGTGGTGTCGCGCAGGTTGGCGATCATCTTGTTGATGTAGTCCTGGAGCTCCTGGATCTCCCCGGACGCGTCCACGTCGATCTTCAGGTTCAGATCACCGCGGGTCACCGCGGTCGCCACGCGCGCGATGGCGCGCACCTGCCGGGTCAGGTTCCCGGCCATCTCGTTCACCGACTCGGTCAGGTCCCGCCAGGTGCCGTCCACGTCCCGCACCCGGGCCTGGCCGCCGAGCTGCCCCTCCGTGCCCACCTCACGGGCGACCCGGGTGACCTCCTCGGCGAAGGACGACAGCTGGTCGACCATCGTGTTGATGGTCGTCTTCAGCTCCAGGATCTCGCCGCGCGCGTCGATGTCGATCTTCTTCGTCAGGTCACCCTTGGCGATGGCCGTGGTCACCATCGCGATGTTGCGCACCTGACCGGTCAGATTGGACGCCATCTGGTTCACGGACTCGGTGAGGTCCTTCCACGTACCGGCCACACCCGGTACGTGCGCCTGACCACCGAGGATGCCGTCCGTGCCCACCTCACGGGCCACCTTGGTGACCTGCTCGGCGAACGAACTCAGCGTCTTCACCATCGTGTTGATGGTGTCGGCGAGCTGCGCCACCTCACCGCGCGCCTCGATGGTCACCTGCCGCGTCAGGTCACCGTTGGCGACCGCCGCCGAGACCTGGGAGATGTTCCGCACCTGAGTGGTGAGGTTCTTCGCCATCAGGTTGACGTTGTCGCTCAGGTCCTTCCAGATGCCGGTGACACCCGGCACGTGCGCCTGGCCGCCCAGGATGCCCTCGGTGCCCACCTCACGGGCCACCCGCGTCACCTGCTCGGCGAAGGAGGACAGCTGGTCCACCATCGTGTTGACGGTCGTGACCAGCTCGAGGATCTCGCCCTTGGCGTCGACGGTGATCTTCTTCGACAGGTCACCGCGGGCCACCGCTGTCGTGACCTCGGCGATGTTGCGCACCTGGATGGTCAGGTTGTTGGCCATGCCGTTCACCGACTGGGTGAGGTCCTTCCAGGTGCCGGAGACACCCTGCACCTCGGCCTGGCCGCCCAGAATGCCCTCGGTACCCACCTCTCGGGCCACGCGGGTGACCTCTTCGGCGAACGACGACAGCTGGTCCACCATCGTGTTCAGGGTGTTCTTGAGCTCCAGGATCTCCCCGCGCGCGTCCACGGTGATCTTCTGCGACAGGTCGCCCCGGGCCACCGCCGTGGCCACCTGGGCGATGTTGCGCACCTGGCCGGTCAGGTTGGACGCCATGCCGTTCACGGAGTCCGTCAGGTCACGCCACACACCGGCCACGCCCGGCACCTGCGCCTGACCGCCCAGCCGGCCGTCCGTACCCACCTCGCGCGCGACCCGGGTCACCTGGTCGGCGAAGGCCGAGAGCTGGTCCACCATCGTGTTGATGGTGTTCTTCAGCTCCAGGATCTCCCCGCGCGCGTCGACGTCGATCTTCTGCGACAGGTCGCCCCGGGCCACGGCCGTCGTCACCTGCGCGATGTTGCGCACCTGTGAGGTGAGGTTGCCGGCCATCGAGTTGACGGAGTCGGTGAGTTCCTTCCACGTGCCCGACACACCGTCGACCCGGGCCTGACCGCCCAGACGGCCCTCCGTGCCCACGTCCCGGGCCATCCGCGTCACCTGGTCGGCGAAGCTCGACAGCTGGTCCACCATCGTGTTCACGGTGTTCTTCAGCTTGAGCATCTCGCCGGAGACGTCGACCGTGACCTTCTGCGACAGGTCACCGTTGGCCACCGCCGTCGTCACCTGGGCGATGTTCCTCACCTGACCGGTGAGGTTGCGGAACGCCGTGTTGACGGAGTCCGTCAGGTCCTTCCACGTCCCCGCAGCGCCCGGCACCTGCGCCTGACCGCCGAGCTCACCCTCGACACCGATCTCCCGCGCCACACGGGTCACTTCCGCACCGAAGGCGGACAGCTGGTCGACCATCGTGTTGACGGTGTTCTTCAGCTCCAGCATCTCGCCGGCCACGTCCACCGTGACCTTCTGCGACAGGTCACCATTGGCCACCGCCGTCGTCACGGCGGCGATGTCCCGCACCTGGGTGGTCAGATTCCGGAAGACCGTGTTCACAGAATCGGTGAGGTCCTTCCACGTCCCCGCGGCACCCGGCACGTTCGCCTGACCGCCGAGCTGCCCCTCGGCCCCGACCTCGTTGGCCACACGCGTGACCTCGTCGGCGAAGATCCGCAGCGTCTCGGTCATCTGGTTGATCGTGTCGGCGAGCTGCGCGACCTCACCGCGCGCCGGCACGGTCACCTTGCGCGACAGATCACCGTTGGCGACCGCGGTCGTCACCTCCGCGATCCCCCGCACCTGGGCCGTCAGGTTCCCGGCCATCGTGTTCACCGAATCGGTGAGTTCCTTCCACACCCCGGCGACGCCCGGTACCTGCGCCTGACCGCCCAGCGCACCCTCGGTACCCACCTCACGCGCCACACGGGTCACCTCGGAGGAGAACGCCGACAGCTGGTCCACCATCGTGTTGACGGTGTTCTTCAGCTCCAGCATCTCGCCGGCGACCTGGACCGTGACCTTCCGGGACAGATCACCCTTGGCGACCGCCGTCGTCACCAGCGCGATGTCCCTCACCTGGGCCGTCAGCCGGTACGCCATCGTGTTGACGGAGTCCGTCAGATCCCGCCAGGAACCCGACATGCCCCGCACCCGGGCCTGACCGCCCAGCTTGCCCTCGGTGCCCACCTCACTGGCCACACGCGTGACCTCGTCGGTGAACGTCGACAGCTGGTCGACCAGATTGTTGACGGTCCGTCCGACCTTCAGGAACTCGCCCCGCAGAGGCTGACTGTTGCCGTCCGGCACCTGCGTCCGCAGCTCCATGCGCGGCGACAGATCACCCTCCGCCACCGCCGACAGCACCCGGCCGACCTCGGAGACCGGCCGCACCAGGTCGTCGACCAGGGCATTCGAGTTGTCGATCGCCGTCGCCCACGAGCCCTCGCAGGCACCCGTCTCCAGCCGCTCGGTGAGCTTGCCCTCGCGGCCCACCATCCGCCGCACCCGCGACAGCTCGCCCGTCAGATGCAGATTGCGGTCGGCCACCTCGTTGAAGACCGCCGCGATCTCGGCCATCACGCCGTCGCCCGACACCGTGAGCCGCTTGCGGAAGTTCCCGTCCCGCATCGACACCAGGGCCGCCATCAGCCGGTTCAGAGCGGCCGTGTCCACCTCGGTCGTGCCGCTGCGCACCTTGCCCTGGTTGACCGGGGACTGTCCGCCTTTCGCGCGCGTCTTCCTGCCACGCGTCGCTGCGCCAGACTCCACTGTGTCCCTCCCGCAGGGATCGACCGTCACTGCTGTGTTCGGGTACCACGCTCGCCGTACCAGTTACTACTGCGTATTCTCGCCTCGCATACCAGGCCGTTTCCACGGGGGCTGCTGCCCACGGTCACCCTCGGGCACACAGCCTGCCCGGACCTTCACACGAAGCTTGCCCAGTGTTTCACCCTGGCCGAACCAGGCCATAACAGTTCGGCAGCTTCGCACATCGTCCGCACACCCTCCGGACGGAAACACTGCAGACCGGCATCCGCACGGACCGCGAAGGTAAGTAACCTTGCATCCGGCTGTCCAGCCGCGCCGGTCCGTCCGGCCTGGGCGGTGGCACGAAGACGAGCGGGCATCGGAGGGGCGGCCGCACACAACATGACCACCGGACTGATCCCCGGGGGACAGCCCCCGGACCCCCGGCCGACGGGCAACCTGCCGCAGCAGCGGCGCGAGCCGGTCGGCCCCGCAGCCCAGCACGTCGAGAACCGGTCGAGGAGTTCTGTGATCACCGCGCGCGCGGCCGCCAGTTTCGAGCCCGTCGGGCGATCGGTCGCGAGCGCCCGCTCCTTCGTCCGCGACACCCTCCAGGGCTGGGGCTTCGCCGACATCGTCGACGACGCCGTCGTTCTCACCAGCGAACTGGTGACCAACGCCGTGGTCCACGCCGGCACCTCCGCCGACGTGCTCTGCCTGCGCAGCGACGACGGCGTACGCATCGAGGTGGCCGACCGGTACCCCGAACGCGAGATCCCCCTCCAGGCCACGGCCGTCAACATGGGCAGCCCGGACCGCGAAGGCGGCCGCGGCCTCCAGCTGTGCGCGGCCCTCGCCGGCCGCTGGGGCGTCGAGTACATCCCCACCCACAAGACCGTCTGGTTCCAACTGGACCTGCCCGCACGCGCGGTGGGCACCCGCGCAGCCGGCCCCGCTCTCCCCTTGGACCTGCTCCCCCTCGCCGACGGCCGGGTCCGCGTCGCCGTCATCCAGATCGACCGCACCGGCCACATCACCGCCTGGAACGAGGACGCCGAGGAACTCTTCGGCTACCCGGCCGAGCAGGTCACCGGCAAGCCCCTGACCGACCTCGCCGCCTGGCCCCACACCCCCGGAACCAGCACCGGCATCGCGGAAGCCCTCCGTCTCTCTCGCTGGGAAGGCAGCTACGGCATCCGCGCCGCCACCGGCCGCGTCACCCCCGTCTACGCCTCCCACCTGCGCGTCCGCGACACCGGCGGCGAACCGTCAACCGTGTGCCTCCTGGTACGCGACCACGAACGGGCTGTTCTGCAGACGCCTCTGCGCGGCCCCGCCTCCGACAGCTCGTCCGGCGCCGAGGGCCAGAGCACCGACCCCTTCGAAGTCTTCATCGGTTCCCCCGCCCCGGACGACCTCGACGGCCTCCTCCAGCGCACGGTCGAACGCGCACGCGACATGCTCGACGGCGACTCGGCGTTCCTCCTGCTGGCCACCGACGACGAGACGGAACTGGAGGTCCGCGCCTCCACCGGCCTTCCCTCCGCCCGTCAGCGCTTCGCCCGCGTCCCCGTCGAGGCCGGCCCCGGCCGTTACGGCTCGGCCCGCATGCCCGCCGTCCACGACGACCTGACCGCGGTCCCCGGCGCCGTACCGCTGCTGAACGGCACGGGCATGCGCTCGGTGGTCACCGTCCCGCTCAAGGTCGAGGGCCGCCTGACCGGCTCCCTCGGCGTCGCCGCCGAAGCCCCGGCCAGATACTCCAACGAGGAGGCCCTGCGCCTCCAGTTCGCCGCCGACCGCATCGCCCTCGCCGTCGAGTCGGCCCGCCTGGGCGAACTGGAACGCCTGCGCCGCGGCTCCCTCAGCTTCCTCGTCGAGGCGTCCGACCTGCTGGCCGGCACCCTGGACCGCGACCAGACCCTGGCCCTCATGGCCCAGATGACGGTCCCGACCCTCGCCACCTGGTGCGCCGTCTACACGATCGCCGACCAGGCCTCCGAGCCGTACCTCTCCTACGTCCTGCACGAGGACGAGGAACTCATCGACGGCATCAAGTCCCTGCTGTCGAAGGTCCCCCCGCCCGACCCGGTGCCCACCCCGGGCGCCCGCGTCTGGACGGCCCCCGGCGAGGTCGCCCACCAGGCGGCCCTGCGCACCTCCATGCGCAGCCTCGGCCTCAGCGGCAGCCCCACCCGCCAGGTCACGCGCGGCATCGGCCCCACCCTCGCGACCGCCTCCGCCGTCGGCGGCGAGACCGTCGTCCTTCCGCTGGTCGCCCGCAACCGCGTCATCGGCATGCTGACCCTCGGCAAGCCGACCGACGAACACTTCCGCCAGGAGATCCTGGAACTCGCCGAGGACCTTTCCCGCCGGGCCGCCCTGGCACTGGACAACGCCCGCCTCTACTCGGAGCGCACGGCGATCAGCCAGTCCCTCCAGCGCAGCCTCCTCCCCCCGGAGCTCCCCGAGATCGACGGCGTCGAGGTCGAGGTCATCTACCGCGCCGCCGGCGAGGGCAACGAGGTCGGCGGCGACTTCTACGACGTCTTCCCCATCCGCGACGGTGCCTACGGCTTCGCCATCGGCGACGTGTGCGGCACGGGCCCGAACGCCGCGGCGGTCACGGGCCTGGCCCGCCACGCCCTGCGTCTGCTGGCCCGTGAGGGCCTCAGCGGCCCGACGGTCCTGGAGCGCCTCAACTCCGCGATCCTCGACGAGGGCGCCCGCAGCCGCTTCCTCACCCTCCTCTACGGCGAGATGCGCCCCCAGGAGGACGGCAGCGCCGAGTTGAAGGTGGTCTGCGCCGGACACCCGCTCCCGCTGCGCCTGCGCCAGGACGGCTCGGTCGAGCCGGCCGCGGAGCCTCAGCCGCTCCTCGGCGTCATCGAGGACCTGGAGCTCTACGAGCAGACCGTCACCCTCGACCCGGGCGATGTCCTCCTGTGCGTCACGGACGGCGTCACCGAACGCCGGGAGGGCGCACGGATGCTCGGCGACGACGGCCTCGCCGACGTCCTCACGACCTGCACGGGCCTCACGGCCGGCGCGGTCGCGGCCCGCATCATGCGCGCTGTGGAGCGCTTCGCGTCGGACGCCCCGTCGGACGACATGGCGATCCTGGCCATGCGCGTCCCCGGACTTCAGAAGGACTAGGAGAACGCGAAAGGCCCCACCCGTGAGGGTGGGGCCTTTTTCCGGAGCCCCCAAGCGGAATCGAACCGCTGACCTTCTCCTTACCATGGAGACGCTCTACCGACTGAGCTATAGGGGCCTGTTGCTTGCGAGGTCTCCCCCGCGGCAACGGAATAGATCATACCCCGAACAGAGCCGTGGTCCCAACCACGTCAGAAGGCGGGCTGCAAGAGCCCTCCGAGGGCATTGCAGGCGGACACGATGCGCTGCATGTCGCGCTTGGTCAGCGACGCGTCGACCGGCAGCGCCAGCGTCTCGTCGGAGGCCCGTTCGGTCTCCGGAAGTGAAACACACCGCCGGAATTCAGGCAGCCGGTGTACGGGCGTCTTCACCGGCACCCGGCACTCAACTCCCTTGGTCCGCAAGGTTCGCGCGAAGGCATCCCGATCGGGTCGCCCATTGCCGGGGACCCGCACGACGTACTGCTGATAGGTGTGCCCGTCACCGTCCTCCGGTACCCGGACGCCCCTCAACTTGGCGTGGAGATAAGCCGCGCGCTCCCTGCGCTGGGCTATCTCGTCGTACGGCGCCTCGGATTCCCCCTGTTCCAGAACGAGCAGCCCGTGCCGCTGTCCGAGCGCGTGCAGGCGCGGGATGTCGGCGAGCCGGCCGAAGCGGTGTACGGCGACCACGGCCGCGGTCCGCGGAGTCACCGCCGCTTCCACAGCAGCGGGGTCGAGGCAGTAGGTGGAGGGGTCTATGTCGGCGAACACCGGAAGAGCCCCGGCCTTGGCCACGGCCTCGGCGACCTCGACGTTCCCGAAGGCCGGCACCACGACCTCGTCACCGAGTCCGACACCGGCGGCCCTGAGCATTGCAGCAGTACCCATGCTGTGGATGCTGGTCGCACAACGTGAACTTCAAGTGACGCGCAACAAAAAAGGGTTGGACCCGAAACCGAAGTTCCGGGTCCAACCCTTTCAATAATTGTTCGGCGGCGTCCTACTCTCCCACAGGGTCCCCCCTGCAGTACCATCGGCGCTGTAAGGCTTAGCTTCCGGGTTCGGAATGTAACCGGGCGTTTCCCCTACGCTATAACCACCGAAACACTATGAAACTGTCAGCCGCACCACGCGTGGCGGCGTGGGGCTGTTCGTGGTTTCAGAACCAACACAGTGGACGCGAGCAACTGAGGACAAGCCCTCGGCCTATTAGTACCGGTCAACTCCACACGTTACCGTGCTTCCATATCCGGCCTATCAAC